>NZ_JBEOXO010000001.1:0-798501 GCF_040296605.1 Streptomyces sp. NPDC002088
GAGACCCACCCGTACTTCCAGCGCGCCGACGACCAGGCCCTCATGGCCGAGCGCGGCGTGCAGATCGAATCGTGGGGCCCGCTGGCCGAAGGCCGAAACAACATCTTCAGCGACCCGACGCTCAGCGCCATCGGCGAGGCGCACGGCAAGTCCGTGGCCCAGGTAGTACTGCGCTGGCTGACCCAGCGCGGTGTCGTGGTGATCCCCAAGTCCACGCGACCTGAGCGCATGGCCGAGAACCTCGCGGTCTTCGACTTCGAGCTGACCGGCGACGAGATGGACCGCATCGCCGCGCTGGACACCGGCGCCAGCCTCGTCTTCGACCACCGCGACCCGCAGACGGTCAGCGCCGTCGGCGGGTACCGCCTCGGCTGAGAACCCTCTGCGTCTTCCTCTCCTGGACGCCGGCCCGCGGTGCCTCCCGCACGCTCGGAGCACCTGAGTGTCGGAAGGGGGCGCGGTTACCTTCGACCCCTGCACCCGTCTGATCGGAAGCAGCCAGCAGAAACCTGGGCGCGAGAGCCCAGGTTTCTGCATGTTGTCGGGTCCTGTGGCATCAGGGAGCCACCGGGCCCGACGGCGCGCGCCGTCGGCGGCCCCTGACTACCGACAGCGCAATCAGCAACCCAAGTGCCAACTGGCGCCAATTCAAGCGCGAAGGCGCCAGCTCGCGTGCTAAGTCACAGCTGGGCGACCACCGGCAACAGACGTCACACACGGTAACTCTCATAAATGTTCATCTGTGAGAGTTCTGCGACAGCCCCCAGGGTGATCACATTTCCGCAGGTCGCCACTCGCAAAAGTCCTCTCGAAACCCGCATGTTGTGCGAGGCACTTCTGAGAGAATCCCGGCCCGCCGCGCGCGAACGCGGTCAGCCCGCGGCCCGCGCCACCATCCGCGCCTTGCGGGCCGCGAGCTTCTCGTCGAACTTCGAGGCCTCCGCGTCGAGGCCGCCCATGAACATGCCGAGCTCCTCCTGGGCCTGGCGGCCCTCGGGGCCGAAGCCGTCCATGTCCAGGACCTTCAGGTAGCGCAGGACGGGCTGGATGACGTCGTCGTGATGGATGCGCAGGTTGTAGACCTCGCCGATCGCCATCTGCGCGGCGGCCCGCTCGAAGCCGGGCATGCCGTGACCGGGCATGCGGAAGTCCACGACGACGTCCCGCACCGCCTGCATGGTCAGGTCGGGGGCCAGCTCGAAGGCCGCCTTCAGCAGGTTCCGGTAGAAGACCATGTGGAGGTTCTCGTCGGTCGCGATGCGGGCCAGCATGCGGTCGCAGACCGGGTCGCCGGACTGGTGCCCGGTGTTGCGGTGCGAGATGCGGGTCGCCAGCTCCTGGAAGGCGACGTAGGCCACCGAGTGCAGCATCGAGTGGCGGTTGTCCGACTCGAAGCCCTCACTCATGTGTGCCATGCGGAACTGCTCGAGCTTGTCCGGGTCGACCGCGCGCGACGTGAGCAGGTAGTCCCGCATCACGATGCCGTGCCGGCCCTCCTCCGCCGTCCACCGGTGCACCCAGGTGCCCCAGGCGCCGTCCCGGCCGAACAGGGAAGCGATCTCGTGGTGGTAGCTGGGCAGGTTGTCCTCGGTGAGGAGGTTCACCACCAGGGCGATGCGGCCGATCTCCGTGACCTTGGACTGCTCCTTGCCCCAGGCCTCGCCGTCCTCGAAGATGCCGGGGAAGTTGCGGCCGTCGCTGAAGGGCACGTACTCGTGCGGCATCCAGTCCTTGGCGACCTTCAGGTGACGGTTCAGCTCCGTCTCGACGACTTCCTCAAGCGCGTACAAGAGCTTGGCGTCGGTCCACACAGCAGGGCTGCCGAGGTGCGGGGAGGTGATCGTCACAGGAAAACTCCAGGGGGACGCGATGCAAGGTGGAACGAGTCGGCGAGCGGTGCCGGAACTTACGGAATCGTAGGCTACGAAGCCGTAGGTTACGTTGCCGTAGGTTAAGTACTGCGTAAAGACTGCTGATCAGCCCACCTGCCCGGGCATTCCGGGCCATCGTCCCGGGCGTCGCGGCAGCTCCGGGACCCGCAGGTCCCGGGGCTGAACGAGGAGCCCGGTTCACCCGGTCAGGCGTACAGGTCCCGCAGTCGTACCGAGAGGCAGGTCACACAGCCCTCGAGTTTCTCGAACTCGCTGATGTCCACCGCGACCACCTCGTGGCCGAGATCGGTGAGCAGCTCCGCCGTCCTCGGGGCGCTCGCGGCCATCAGCAGCTTGCTGCCGCCGAGCAGCACCACGTGGGAGCCGGACTCCTCGGGCACCGACAGGAAACGCGGGAACAGCGACGGCCGGTCCACCTTCGGGATGTGCGCGACGACCGTTCCGTCGGGCAGCGCGGTGACCGCCGACTTCAGATGCAGCACCTTGCTCACGGGCACCGCCACGACCCGCGCCCCCAGCGGCTCGAAGGCGGCCCGCAGTTGCTGCACGCCGGCCGCGTTGGTGCGCCCGCCCCGGCCGACGTAGATCGTGTCGCCGATCTTCAGTACGTCGCCGCCGTCCAGCGTGCCCGGCTCCCAGATCCAGTTCACCGAGCAGCCCAGCCGGGCCACGGCCTCCTCGACCCCGATGGTCTCCTCGCGCCGGGCCTCGGCGCCGGGCCGGGTGATCACGGCCACGTTCTTGTACATGACCACCGTGTCCTCGACGAACACGGAGTCGGGGCAGTCGTCGGCCGGGTCCACCTCGATCGTCTCCCAGCCGTGCGTACGCAGCGCCGCCACGTACGCCTCCCACTGCTCGACCGCGAGCTCGACGTCGACCTTCTCCCGCTCGATGTGGGTCACCAGGCCTTCGGCCAGGCGCGGGCTGGGGCGGCGGACGAGGGCCTTCTTGCTGGGCACGAGGGGTCTCCGTATCGGCTGTGTGTACTCGGCACCCATGATGCGGCGCCGGTCCGCCATCATGCAGGGCGGATCCGCGCGGACAACACCCCCATTGTCAGGCTGTAGCCCTCCTGAGACACGGCGGCCGGGCCCGCAGTGGCTACCCGACCTCCTCCGGCATGGTCTCCCGCAGCTCTCCGTCCAGCAGCAGCCAGCGGGTGATGCCCAGGGACTCCAGGAAGGGCAGGTCGTGACTGGCCACGATCAGCGCGCCCTCGTAGGACTCCAGAGCGGTCGTCAGCTGCCGCACGCTCGCCATGTCGAGGTTGTTCGTCGGCTCGTCGAGCAGCAGCAGCTGTGGCGCGGGCTCCGCCAGCATCAGCGCGGCCAGGGCGGCCCGGAAGCGTTCGCCGCCGGAGAGCGTCGCCGCCTTCTGGTCGGCGCGGGCGCCGCGGAACAGGAAGCGGGCCAGTCGGGCCCGGACCCGGTTGTTCGTGGCGCCCGGCGCGAACCGGGCCACGTTCTCGGCGACCGTCAGCTCACCGTCGAGCACGTCGAGCCGCTGCGGCAGGAACCGCAGCGGGACATGCGGCTTCGCCTCACCCGCGACCGGCGCCAACTCCCCGGCGATCGTGCGCAGCAACGTCGTCTTTCCCGCGCCGTTGCGCCCGATCAGTGCGACCCGCTCCGGGCCGCGCAGGTCGAGGCCGCCGGCCACCCGCGCGCCGTACGCGAGCTCCAGGTCCTGGAGGGTGAGCACGGTCCGGCCCGGCGGTACGGCGGTGTACGGCAGGTCGACACGGATCTCGTCGTCGTCCCGTACGGCCTCCACCGCCTCGTCGAGCCGTTCGCGCGCCTCGGCGAGCTTCTCCTCGTGCATGATGCGGTGCTTGCCCGCGGACTCCTGCGCCGCACGTTTGCGCGCCCCCATGACGATCTTCGGCTCGCGCTTCTGCTCGAACATCTTCTGGCCGTACCGCTTGCGCCGGGCCAGCTTGACCTGCGCGTCGGCCAGTTCGCGTTTCTGCTTGCGCAGGTCGGCGTCCGCGACCCGCACCATGCGCTCGGCGGCCTCCTGCTCGGTGGCGAGCGCCTCCTCGTACGCCGAGAAAGTGCCGCCGTACCAGACGATCTGGCCGGAGCGCAGATCCGCGATCTGGTCCACCCGGTCCAGGAGTTCGCGGTCGTGGCTGACCACGACCATCACTCCCGGCCAGGCGGAGACGGCCGCGTACAGCCTTTGGCGCGCGTACAGGTCGAGGTTGTTGGTGGGCTCGTCGAGGAGGAGGACGTCCGGCCGGCTCAGCAGGAGTGCGGCCAGGCGCAGGAGCACCGACTCGCCGCCGGAGACCTCGCCGATCGTGCGGTCCAGGCCGATGTGGCCGAGGCCGAGTTCGCCGAGGGCGGCGAGGGCGCGCTCCTCGACGTCCCAGTCGTCGCCGACGACGTCGAAGTGCTCCGCGGACGCGTCGCCCGCCTCGATGGCGTGCAGCGCGGTTCGCCGGGCGGCGATGCCGAGCGCCTCGTCGACGCGCAGGGCGGTGTCGAGCGTGACGTTCTGCGGGAGGTAGCCGACCTCGCCCGCGACGCGGACGGTTCCGTCGGCGGGGGTGAGCTCTCCGGCGATCAGCTTCAACAGGGTGGACTTCCCGGATCCGTTGACGCCGACGAGTCCGGTTCTGCCGGGGCCGAAGGCGGTGTCGAGGCCGTCGAAGACGGGGGTGCCGTCGGGCCAGGCGAAGAAGAGGGACGTACAGGTGACGGAAGCGGACATACAGGCCTCGCGGTTGCTTGATGTGGTCAGGGCAAACGCATGTCGAGACACCACGGGGCAACCAACAGAAGCCTTGTGCCGGAATTCCGGAGGACGGCTCGGACGCCGAGGTCGCACGGCAGGCACACACCTCAGGTGTGTGCAGCGGTGTCTCAGGACCTCAGACGAGCAACGTCCTTCTCCGATCGACGGCAACAGGAACGCTCTGCACCGTACGAGGACCCCTCAGGGAGCGTCAATCGAATTAACGCGCGCGGGGGAGCGCGGGGGAGTACTCACGTTGATGTCGGATTCCCGCCAGCCGACCCCGCGGTGCCGCTGCTTGAGTGGTCGCCATGACCAACCAGAGCACCCTTCGTGACCGCGCCCTCGCCTTCCGCGCCCTGCATGTCCCCGGACGCCCGCTCGTGCTGCCGAACGCCTGGGACACCGCGAGTGCCCGCATCGTCGAGGATGCCGGAGCCGCCGCGGTGGCGACCACCAGCGCCGGGCTCGCCTGGGCCCTGGGCGCGGCCGACGGCGACCGGCTGGAGCGCGACCGGGCCGTCGCCGCCGTGGCGGCCGTCGCGTCCGCGGTCCGCGTACCGGTGAGCGCGGACATCGAGAGCGGCTACGCGCAGGACCCGGAGGGCGTCGCCGGGACCGTCCGCGCGGTGCTCGCGGCGGGCGCCGTGGGTGTGAACATCGAGGACGCGCTGTACGGCGGCGCGGAGCCGCTGCGGCCGGTCGCGGAGCAGGCCGAGCGTATTGCGGCCGCCCGTGCCGCCGCGGACGCGGAGGGTGTGCCGCTGTTCGTCAACGCCCGTATCGACACCTTCCTGCGGGGCGCCGGGGGAGTGGATCTCACCCTGGAACGGGCCGCCGCGTTCCTCGCCGCGGGCGCCGACGGGATCTTCGTCCCCGGGGCCGTCGACCCGGAGACCGTCAAGCTCCTCGCCGAGGGCGTGGACGGCCCGCTGAACGTCATGGTCGGCCCCGGCGCCCTCCCGGTCGCCGAACTCGCCGGGCTCGGGGTCGCCCGCGTGAGCGCCGGCGCGGGCATCGCCCAGGCCGCGCACGCCGTGGTCCGCCGCGCCGCACGGGAGCTGCTCGGCACGGGGACGTACGACGCGCTGGCCGGGGGCATCGACTACGGTGAGCTCAACGCCCTGCTGGGAGGCGCGCGCTAAGCAGCCTTGACGAAGTCCGGTGCGGTATCGCGCCCCGCAAGGGGCGCGGGGCTGTTTTGATCTGCGGCTCCGCCGCGCGGGCGCGACCAGCCCCCACCGGCCCGCGGGATCGTCACCGCGCTTCCAGCGGAGCGCTTAGCAGGCGTCCCGCATCAGCTCCGCCAGGTCGTGGTCCAGGCCGAGGTGGAGGTGCTCCAGGCCGACGGCCGCCAGCTCGCTCGTGGCCTGGAGGAACCGGCGGATCTCGGCCGAGTGGACGTGCACGACGGCGGTGCCCTCGGGCGCGTGGAACTCCAGGACGGTGCGGTCGTACCCGTACGGCCGCACCCGCACGTCGCCGTGGCCCTCGGGGCCGGCGAGGCCGGCCGTCAGCAGGTCTCGCGCGAACGTCCAGCAGACGTCGACGCCCTCCAGGGTGGCCGGGGCCGGGAAGGACATGCGGACGGCGAACGGGTCACGCCGGTCGTAGCGCAGGGTGGCGGGAATGCTCGGCATCCGCGGCGCGGCGGCGACGAGACGGGCCTCTACGGGCTGCTCGATGACGGTGGACAACGCCTTGCTCCCTAGTGACGACTGGACGGACTTCCGGGCGGACGGACTTCCGGGCGGACGGACTTCCGGGCGGACGGACTTCCGGGCGGACGGGACCGGGCACTTAAGGAGACGTCGGAACCGGCCGATCCGTGCACCCGGATTCCGAGTGACCTCGGTCACCGCCTTCAACCACGGGAGTGACGGGGAGCTTCTCCCGTGCCCCGAAAGGCACTTGGGGCGACCGGAGGCACTCTGGACGCGGCTGGGTGAGTCGGCTAGCTTCGCCCGCCATGAGACGCTCGGGTCACTTGGGGAAGACGAGACGCACGAGACGGACGCAGCGGCTGCTGGCCGCGGGGGTGTGTGGAGTCGCGCTGGCCGCGCTCGCCGCCGTACCGGCCCAGGCGCACGCGCCGGCGCACCGGTCCTGGCACTGGGCGCCGAAGGACACCGGCGTTCCCGAGGCGCGCTTGCGCGGGCTGTCCGCCGTCGGTCGCGACACCGCCTGGGTGTCCGGCACCGGGGGCACGGTCCTGCGTACCACCGACGGTGGGGCGAGCTGGCGGAACGTCTCGCCGCCGGGCGCGGCCGACCTGCAGTTCCGGGACATCGAGGCGTTCGACGCGCGACGCGCCGTGGTGCTGGCCATCGGCGAGGGCGAGGCGTCGCGCGTGTACCGCACCGACGACGGCGGAACGACCTGGACGGAGTCCTTCCGCAACACCGACGCGAAGGCCTTCTACGACTGCCTCACCTTCTTCGACCACCGCCACGGCCTGGCGATGAGCGACCCGGTGGACGGCAAGTTCCGCATCCTGTCCACCGGCGACGGCGGCCGCACCTGGAAGGTCCTGCCCAGCGACGGCATGCCGGCCGCGCTGGACGGCGAGGCGGGCTTCGCCGCGAGCGGCCAGTGCCTGGTCGCGTCCGGGCCGCGGGACGTCTGGCTCGCCACCGGCGGGGGTGCACGCGCGCGTGTACTGCACTCGGCGGACCGCGGCCTGACCTGGACGGCCGCCGACACCCCCATCCCGGCCGACGACCCGGCCCGCGGCGTCTTCGCGCTCGCCTTCCGCGACCGTACGCACGGCCTCGCCGTGGGCGGCGACTACCGCGCGGACCAGCCGTCCCCACAGGCGGCGGCACGCACCTCCGACGGCGGCCGCACCTGGCAGTCCACCACCGCGTCCCCGCCCGCGTACCGCTCCGGCGTCACCTGGCTCCCGCACAGCCGCACGGCCGCCCTCGCGGTCGGCCCCACCGGCACGGACCTGACGACGGACGGCGGCCGCACCTGGCGGACGGTCGACAGGGGCTCGTACGACACCGTGGACTGCGCTCCCGACCTGGGCTGCTGGGCCGCGGGCGAGACGGGACGCGTGGCCCGCCTGGAGAACTGATCCCGTCCCGAGTTGCCGCATGGGGTGCGAACTGGGTACTCGTCCCGCAGTCGTGAAGGGAGTGACCCGACATGCCACGCGGTTCGAGCCCCAAGCGGGAACGCCAGTACGAGCACATCAAGGAGAGCGCGCAGGAGCGGGGCGAGAGCACCGAGCGCGCCAAGGAGATCGCGGCACGCACGGTCAACAAGGAACGCGCCCGGTCCGGCGAGTCGAAGACCGCCAGCCGCATCTCGACGCAGGACATGTCGTCCGGCAGGAGGGGCGGCCTGCGGTCCGGCAAGGGCTCCCAGGGCCCCACCTACGACCAGCTCTACGAGGAGGCCAAGCGGCGCAACATTCATGGCCGTTCGGACATGAACAAGACCGAACTGCAGCGCGCCCTCGGCCGCGAGGACTGACGGCCGGTCGCGGCTCAGCGGGCCGTACGCTCGTCATCACCATGACGACCGTACGCATTCCCGCGGGCTGGCCCGCGACCGACGAGCAGGCCCGCGCCGTCCAGGACGAGTTGCGCGGGCGCGTGGTGCTCGACGAGCCGGGACCGCCGCCCGGGACGGGGCACGTGACCGGCGTCGACGTCGCCTACGACGACGAGCGGGACGTCGTCGCGGCCGCGGCCGTCGTCCTGGACGCGGCGAGCCTCGACGTCGTCGCCGAGGCCACGGCCGTCGGACGGATCTCCTTCCCGTACGTGCCCGGCCTGCTCGCCTTCCGCGAGATCCCCACGGTCCTCGCCGCCCTCGACGCCCTGCCCTGCCCGCCCGGCCTGGTCGTCTGCGACGGCTACGGCCTCGCCCACCCCCGCCGCTTCGGCCTCGCCAGCCACCTCGGCGTCCTCACCGGCCTGCCCACGATCGGCGTCGCGAAGAACCCGTTCACCTTCACGTACGACGATCCCGGCACCCGGCGCGGAACCTCGGCGCCGCTCATGGCGGGCGCCGAGGAGGTCGGCCGCGCCCTGCGCACCCGGGACGCCGTCAAGCCGGTCTTCGTCTCCGTCGGCCACCGGGTGAGCCTGGACAACGCCTGCGCCCACACCCTCGCGCTCACCCCCGCCTACCGGCTCCCCGAGACCACCCGCAGAGCGGACGCGCTGTGCCGGCGGGCGCTTCAGGAGGCGACGACGCGCCAGGCGCCCACCTCGCGGTACTCCGAGTCGTGGACGGAGTCGCCGGCGACGGATCCTTCGCCGGGTTCCAGGGCGTAGTGGTGCCGGCCTGGCTGCCGAGTACCCGCTCTGAGTAGTTGTTCTGAGTATCCGTACGGATGTGGCCCGGCCCGCGTGACCGGCAGGCTGGGCCGCATGACGACGCACTGTTCCCCGAAGCCCCTCGCCGACCCGAACCGGCCCGTCGAGCGCGCCGTGACGGCCGCGCTGATCCTCGCCGTGCTGGCGGGGCTGGCCTGGATCGGCGGGATGATCTACACCGTGGCGGAGTGGCCGCTGTAAGAGCGTCCGGTTCGTCAGAAGGCACCCTCCGGTTCGTAGACGGTGCCGTCCGGTTCGTCAGACGGTGCCGTCCGGTTCGTCAAAAGGCGGCCGCCACCCGGAAGGTGATCCCCGCTCGGCGCAGCCGCTCCGTCAGCGCGTCGCCCATCGCCACCGCCGTCGTGACCTGCCCGGCCGTCGGCGGGAGGTCGTCGAAGGCCAGGGAGAGCGCCGACTCCGCGAAAATCTTCGCCGTCTCGTCGTACCCGGGATCGCCGCCCGCGACCTCGGTGAACACCCGCCGGCCGCCGCCCTCGCCGACGAAGCGCACGGAGAACCAGCTCCTCGCCCGCTTCTCCGCGCTCGGCCCGTCCCCGGGCTTGAGCCTGCCGGACAGCCAACGCCGTGCGGGCGGGAGTTGGGCGGCCGCGGCCAGCGCACTCACGGCGGCGACCCCGCCCACCGCGACGGGCAGGTGCCGTACGGCCGCGTAGTGCCGGTAGCGGAAGTCGGGGCCGTAGCGCTCGAGGGCCTTCGCCGAGCGCCGCACGATCTGCGGGTCGATGGTCGGCAGGGGCAGCGCCCAGGCGCCGAGCTCCCCGGCGAACCGGGGCGCACCCGTCGGTGCCGAGACCCGGCGGCCCACGAGCCGCGGCTCGTGCCGTCCGCGGTCCCGTGCGGCGGCCACCATCTGCCGCCCGCGCGCGAACTGGTTCAGCGCCGAGGCGAACGTGCCACCGGAGAAGGTCGCGTCCGCCGTCACGAAGCCGTCCACCGCCAGCGGCACGCCCTCCGGAAGCTGCCGCACCGTGAAGAGCGCGCCCAGGTCGTGCGGGACCGAGTCGAAACCGCACGCGTGCACCAGCCGCGCGCCGGTCTCACGCGCGCGTGCGTCATGGCGGACGTACATGAGGTCCACGAACTCCGGCTCACCCGTGAGGTCGAGATAGTCCGCGCCGCTCTCCGCACAGGCGGCGACGAGCTCCTCGCCGTAGCTGATGTACGGGCCGACGGTCGTGGCCACCACGCGCGCGTGCTCGGCGAGTGCGCGCAGCGAGGCCGGGTCGGACACGTCCGCCCGCAGCAGCCCGATCTCCGCGCCGCCGGGCAGCCGGTTGCGCAGCTCCTCCAGCTTGCGCTCGCTGCGGCCTGCGATCGCCCAGCGCAGGCCCTCGGGCGCGTGGGCGGCGAGGTACTCCGCGGTGAGCGTCCCGACGAAGCCGGTGGCTCCGAAGAGCACGATGTCGTACGGACGGTCCGTCCTGGTCAGCCTGCTCATGACACCCCTTGCCTCGTGCAGCCGCGCCGCTGTCGGTGGCTGAGGCTAGCGTGAGGAGTGCGGAGCCCGACGACGAGCCCGGAGGTGCCAGGTGGCCGAGCCCAGGAACGCCCTGAAGAAGTGGGAGGAAACGCGCGAGTCGCCCGCCTCGGCAGGTCGGGCCGGGCTGACGGCGGAGCTGGACGGGCGATGACGGCGCGGCCGAGCGCGCTGTCGGGCGGCGGACCCGCGACGCGCCGTACATACTTGGCTAAGCGCTTGCTCGCCCAGGTCTTGTGCTGCGTAGAACGTGTTCTTAACATCGCTGGTGTTACATCACTTGTGTCACGCTCACGGTTTCAGGGGGCTGGATGACAGCGGCAACGACGCCGGGGAGCGGCCCGCTCTCGGGGGTGCGCGTGGTCGAGCTCGCGGGGATCGGGCCCGGCCCGTTCGCCGCCATGCTCCTCGCCGACCTGGGCGCCGACGTCGTCCGGGTGGACCGACCGGGCGGCGCCGCACTCGCGATCGACCCGGCGTACGACATCACCAACCGCAACAAGCGCTCCGTGGTCGTCGACCTGAAGGCGACGGACGGACCCGCCCGCGTCCTCGACCTGGCCTCCCGCGCCGACATCCTCATCGAGGGCTACCGCCCGGGCGTCGCCGAGCGCCTCGGTGTCGGCCCCGAGGCCTGCCACGCCCGCAACCCGCGGCTCGTCTACGGCCGGATGACCGGCTGGGGCCAGCAGGGCCCCCTCGCCCACCGCGCCGGGCACGACATCGCGTACATCGCGCTCACCGGCACCCTGGGGATGATCGGCGACCCGGACGAGCCGCCGGCTGTGCCCGCCAACCTGGTCGGCGACTACGCGGGCGGCTCCCTCTACCTGGTCGTCGGCGTCCTCGCCGCCCTCCACCACGCGCGCGCGTGCGGCACCGGGCAGGTCGTCGACGCCGCCATCGTCGACGGCGCCTCCCACCTCGCCGCGATGATCCACGGCATGCTCGCCGCGGGCGGCTGGCAGGACCGGCGCGGGGCCAACCTCCTCGACGGTGGTTGTCCGTACTACGGCACGTACGAGACCGCCGACGGGAAGTACATGGCGGTCGGTGCCCTGGAGCGGCAGTTCTACGAGGAGTTCCTGGACCTCATCGGCCTGAAGGACTTCGGTCCGGCACGCAAGGACTGGACCCGCTGGGGCGAGCTGCGCGAGGCGGTCGCGGCCCGCTTCCGGACCCGTACGAGGGACGAGTGGACGGCCGTCTTCGAGGGCTCCGACGCGTGCGTGGCACCGGTCCTGTCGCTGGGCGAGGCCCCGCACCACCCGCACCTGGCCGCCCGCGGCACCTTCACCGACCACGGCGGCATCACCCAGCCGGCCCCCGCACCGCGCTTCTCCGCGACGCCCACGAGTGTCCGCACCGGCCCCGCACAACCAGGCGCCGACACGGCGGACGTGGCCCGCGACTGGGAGATACCCGGACTTCTGGCGGACGGCGCCTGATGGACCCACGGCTCCGACGCCCGCCCCTGATACCGCTCGGCAGAAACCCTCGTTGAAAGGCTTGTCAGTGAGCACCGAAGCGTACGTGTACGACGCGATCCGCACCCCGCGCGGGCGCGGCAAGGCCAATGGGGCCCTGCACGGCACGAAGCCCATCGACCTGGTCGTCGGACTCATCCACGAGATCCGCGACCGCTTCCCGGGCCTCGACCCGGCCGCGATCGACGACATCGTGCTCGGTGTCGTCGGCCCGGTCGGCGACCAGGGCTCCGACATCGCGCGGATCGCCGCCGTCGCCGCCGGACTGCCGGACACGGTGGCGGGCGTCCAGGAGAACCGCTTCTGTGCCTCGGGCCTGGAGGCCGTCAACATGGCCGCCGCCAAGGTGCGGTCGGGCTGGGAGGACCTCGTCCTCGCCGGTGGCGTCGAGTCGATGTCCCGGGTGCCGATGGCCTCGGACGGCGGCGCCTGGTTCAACGACCCGATGACCAACCTCGCCGTCAACTTCGTGCCGCAGGGCATCGGCGCCGACCTGATCGCCACCATCGAGGGCTTCTCGCGGCGGGACGTCGACGAGTACGCGGCGCTCTCCCAGGAACGCGCGGTCACGGCCTGGAAGGAGGGCCGCTTCGAGCGCTCCGTCGTCCCCGTGAAGGACCGCAGCGGCCTCGTCGTCCTCGACCACGACGAGCACCCGCGCCCGGGCACCACCGCCGACTCGCTCGCCAAGCTGAAGCCGTCGTTCGCCGACATCGGCGAACTGGGCGGCTTCGACGCCGTGGCCCTGCAGAAGTACCACTGGGTGGAGAAGATCGACCACGTCCACCACGCGGGCAACTCCTCCGGCATCGTGGACGGCGCATCGCTCGTCGCCATCGGCTCGAAGGAGGTCGGCGAGCGGTACGGGCTCACCCCGCGCGCGCGGATCGTCTCGGCGGCCGTCTCCGGCTCCGAGCCGACCATCATGCTCACCGGGCCCGCGCCCGCCACCCGCAAGGCCCTCGCCAAGGCCGGCCTGACCATCGACGACATCGACCTCGTCGAGATCAACGAGGCCTTCGCGGCCGTCGTCCTGCGCTTCGTGAAGGACATGGGCCTGTCCCTGGACAAGGTCAACGTCAACGGCGGCGCGATCGCGCTCGGCCACCCGCTCGGCGCCACCGGCGCGATGATCCTCGGCACCCTCGTCGACGAACTGGAGCGCCAGGACAAGCGGTACGGCCTCGCCACGCTCTGCGTGGGCGGCGGCATGGGCATCGCCACCATCGTCGAGCGCCTGTAACTCCCCGGCGGACCTCAGACTTCTACGGAGACACCTGTCATGACCAAGAGCACCACCATCCGCTGGGAACAGGACCGCACCGGCGTCGTCACCCTCGTGATCGACGACCCCGACCAGTCCGCGAACACCATGAACCAGGCGTTCCGCGAGTCGCTCGCCGTGACCACGGATCGCCTGGAGGCCGAGAAGGACTCCATCCGGGGCGTCATCATCACCTCGGCCAAGAAGACCTTCTTCGCGGGCGGCGACCTGCGTGACCTGATCCGGGTCACGCCCGACACCGCCCAGGAGCTCCTCGACGGCGGCCTCGAGATCAAGCGGAACCTGCGCCGCATCGAAACCCTCGGCAAGCCGGTCGTCGCGGCGATCAACGGCGCGGCCCTGGGCGGCGGCTACGAACTCGCTCTCGCCTGCCACCACCGCATCGCCCTCGACGCCCCCGGCTCCAAGATCGGCTGCCCCGAGGTCACCCTCGGCCTGCTCCCCGGAGGCGGCGGCGTCGTCCGCACCGTACGCCTGCTCGGCATCACCGACGCCCTGCTGAAGGTGCTGCTCCAGGGCACCCAGTACAGCCCGCAGCGCGCCCTGGACAACGGGCTCGTCCACGAAGTGGCGGCCACGCCCGAGGACATGCTCGCCAAGGCCCGCGCCTTCATCGACGCCAACCCCGAGTCGCAGCAGCCCTGGGACAAGCCCGGCTACCGCATCCCCGGCGGCACCCCGGCCAACCCGAAGTTCGCGGTGAACCTGCCCGCCTTCCCGGCCAGCCTGCGCAAGCAGACCAACGGCGCCCCCTACCCGGCCCCGCGCAACATCCTCGCGGCCGCCGTCGAGGGCGCCCAGGTCGACTTCGAGACCGCCCAGGTCATCGAGGCCCGCTACTTCGTGGAACTGGCGGCGGGCCAGACCTCGAAGAACATGATCCAGGCCTTCTTCTTCGACCTCCAGGCCGTCAACTCCGGCGCCAACCGGCCGGGGGGCGTCGAACCCCGCCAGGTCCGCAGGGTCGCCGTGCTCGGCGCCGGGATGATGGGCGCGGGCATCGCCTACTCGTGCGCCCGCGCGGGCATCGACGTCGTTCTCAAGGACGTCTCGCTGGAGGCGGCCGTCAAGGGCAAGGGCTACTCCGAGAAGCTGTGTGCCAAGGCGGTCTCCCGGGGCCGTACGACCCAGGACAAGGCGGACGAGCTGCTCGCCCGCATCACCCCCACCGCCGACCCGCGGGACCTGGCGGGCTGTGACGCGGTGATCGAGGCCGTCTTCGAGGACACCGCGCTCAAGCACAAGGTGTTCCAGGAGATCGAGCACATCGTCGAACCCGACGCCCTGCTGTGCTCCAACACCTCCACCCTCCCCATCACCGCACTCGCCGAAGGCGTCGAACGCCAGACCGACTTCATCGGTCTGCACTTCTTCTCGCCCGTCGACAAGATGCCGCTCGTCGAAATCATCAAGGGCGAGCGGACCGGCGAGGAGGCCCTCGCCCGCGCCTTCGACCTCGTCCGGCAGATCAAGAAGACGCCGATCGTCGTCAACGACTCGCGCGGCTTCTTCACCTCGCGGGTGATCGGGCACTTCATCAACGAGGGCGTGGCGATGGTCGGCGAGGGCGTCGAGCCCGCGTCCATCGAGCAGGCGGCCGCCCAGGCGGGCTACCCGGCCAAGGTGCTGTCCCTGATGGACGAGCTCACGCTCACCCTGCCGCGCAAGATCCGCAACGAGTCGAAGCGGGCTGTCGAGGAGGCCGGCGGCACCTGGCCCGCGCACCCCGCCGAGGCGGTCATCGACCGCATGGTCGACGAGTTCGGCCGCACCGGCCGCAGCGGCGGCGCCGGCTTCTACGAGTACGGGGAGGACGGCAGGCGCGCGGGCCTGTGGCCCGGGCTGCGCGAGCACTTCACCAAGCCCGGCCACGAGATCCCGTTCGAGGACATGCAGGAACGCATGCTCTTCTCCGAGGCGCTCGACACCGTCAAGCTCCTCGAAGAGGGCGTGCTGACGTCCGTCGCCGACGCCAACATCGGCTCCATCTTCGGCATCGGCTTCCCAGGGTGGACCGGCGGCGTCCTGCAGTACATCAACGGCTACGAAGGTGGCCTGCCCGGATTCGTGGCACGCGCGCGTGAACTCGCCGAGCGCTACGGAGACCGGTTCACCCCGCCCGCCCTGCTGGTGGAGAAGGCGGACAAGGGAGAGACCTTCACGGACGGGCGCTGACCTGCCGCCGAGCGACACGGCATCCCCGTCCGGGCACCACAGCCCGGACGGGGAGACCGGACCGGCGCGCCTAGGCCGGGGGCGTGCCCGGGAGCCACTCCCGCAGCTCCTGCCTGAGCGACCGCTGGAAGGTGGTCAGCAGCGCCTGCACGATCAGCGGCTGCATGTGCGCGGACAGTGACTTCACCGCCCGGGCGTCGCGCTCCGAGACCTCGCCGCGCAGCAGCTGGGACAGCTCGTGCGCCGCCGCGCGCGAGTGCTCCAGCAGCACGTTCCTGGCCGCGAGGATCGACTCCTGGGCGAGCGGCACGTCCAGCAGTTCCACACCGAGCCGCAGCAGCCCGAGATCGACGCGGTAGCCGTCCCCGGCCCGCTCGACGACGTCCATCGCCACCAGCCGGTCCACGTCCTCCTCGGCCAGCGGTCGCCCCGCCCGGCGCCGCAGCTCCTCACGGGACACCGTCTCCACCGCGTCCGGCGCCCAGGAGGCGACCACCGCCCGGTGCAGGGCGAGGTCGTGCGCGCTCAGATCCGCGGGCAGCCGTCGCAGATAGCGTTCGATCGCCGCCAGTGTCATGCCCTGGTGCTGCAGCTCCTCGATCAACGCCAGACGCGCGAGGTGCTCCCCGCCGTAGTGCCCCACCCGGCGCGGACCGATCACCGGCGGCGGCAGCAGACCCTTGGTGCCGTAGAAACGCACCGTGCGGACCGTGACTCCGGCCCGGGCGGCCAGCTCGTCGATGGTGAGGGTCGGCTCCTCGGCGTCGGTCGTCATGCGCAGCAGTATCGCTGTCTCACCAGTGCTGTGACACCTGGATCGCACCATTGGCGACCGTGCATCGCATGATCGAGGACAGTGCATCGCACCATGTGACGACCGTGTGAGAAGTGACGCCATGTGACGTGAACCATCGCATGGGGTCCGATTTGTCTGGGAAGGTGCTGGCTCGGTCTGTGCCCGAGACACCAACGGCAGGCACGGCCGATGCCCATACGGAAACCCGGGCCCACGACGCCCGGGCGCACCAGAGAGTGGTACCACCCGTGAGCAAGGATGCCGTGCACACGCCACAAGCCGCCGCCCGTCCCCAGGCGACCGGCACGCCAGCGGACGCGGGCGACGCCGGCTACAGCAAGGACCTCAAGCACCGCCACGTCAACATGATCGCGATCGGCGGCGCGATCGGCACCGGACTCTTCCTGGGCGCAGGCGGCCGCCTCCACAACGCGGGCCCCGCGCTCGCGCTCGCCTACCTCGTCTGCGGCGTCTTCGCCTTCTTCGTCGTCCGCGCCCTCGGCGAGCTGGTCCTGTACCGCCCGTCCTCCGGTTCCTTCGTGTCGTACGCGCGCGAGTTCCTCGGCGAGAAGGGCGCCTACGTCGCCGGCTGGATGTACTTCCTGAACTGGTCGACGACCGGCATCGCCGACATCACCGCGATCGCGCTCTACACGCACTACTGGAGCATGTTCACGAGTGTCCCCCAGTGGCTGCTCGCCCTGATCGCGCTGGCGGTGGTCCTGGCCGTCAACCTCATCTCGGTGAAGATCTTCGGCGAGATGGAGTTCTGGTTCGCGATCGTCAAGGTCGCCACGCTCGTCGGCTTCATGCTGATCGGCATCTTCCTGCTGGCCACGCAGCACGACGTGGGCGGCAGCACGCCCGGCCTGCACGTGATCACCGACCACGGCGGAGTCCTCCCGCACGGTGCGATGCCGGTCGTCCTCGTCATGCAGGGCGTGATCTTCGCGTACGCCGCCCTGGAACTGGTCGGCGTCGCCGCCGGCGAGACCGCCGAGCCGGAGAAGGTCGTCCCGCGCGCGGTGAACTCGATCATGTGGCGGGTCGGCCTGTTCTACGTCGGCTCGGTCGTCCTGCTCGCCCTGCTGCTGCCGGGCTCGGTGTACTCGGCCGACCAGAGCCCGTTCGTGACGGTCCTGTCGAAGATCGGCATCCCGGCGGCCGGCGACGTCATGAACCTCGTGGTCCTGACCGCCGCCATGTCGTCGCTGAACTCCGGCCTGTACTCCACCGGCCGCATCCTGCGCTCCATGGCGATGGCGGGCTCCGCGCCGAAGTTCACCGCCCGTATGAACCGCAGCCAGGTTCCGTACGGCGGCATCCTGCTGACCTGCGCGGTGTGCGTCCTCGGCGTCGGCCTGAACTTCCTCATGCCGAGCCAGGCCTTCGAGATCGTGCTGAACGTCGCCTCCCTCGGCATCATCAGCACCTGGGTGATCATCATGGTCTGCCACCTGGTCTTCGTCCGCCGCGCCAAGGCCGGCCTGGTCACCCGTCCCTCCTTCCGGCTGCCCGGCAGCCCGGCCACGGAGATCGTCACGATCGCCTTCCTGCTCGCCGTGCTCGGCCTGATGTGGAACGACCCCGAGGTCGGCCGCAAGACGCTCCTGCTGATCCCGGTGATCGCGGTCCTGCTGGTCGGCGGCTGGTTCGCGCTGCGCCGCCGGGTCGCCCAGTCCGCGGACCAGGAGCTGACCGAGCTCTCGAAGCACACGAACTAGCTGGTCACAGCCACTGTCAGTGGCGTCGCCCACAATGGCGTCATGTCGGAGATCACGTATGTCCGACATGACGCCACCGTGCCGTCGGTCAAGGGCGTCAAGGTGATCGCCCATGTCTGCAACGACACCGGGGGATGGGGCAAGGGCTTCGTCCTGGCCGTGTCCCGCCGCTGGCCCGAGCCGGAGGCGGCGTACCGCGCCTGGCACCGTGCCCGCGCGTCGAACGACCTCGGCCTGGGCGCGGTCCAGCTCGTCCAGGTCGAGCCGTATGTGTGGGTGGCCAACATGGTGGGCCAGCGGGGCACACTCCCCCACGCTCGGCTTCGCTCGCGCGGGGGGACCCCCATCGGCAGCAAGCGTCCCCGTGCGCTACGAGGCGATCGACGCGGCGCTGGGCCGCCTGGCCGACCAGGTGATCGAACTCGGCGCGTCCGTCCACATGCCCCGGATAGGCTGCGGCCTGGCCGGTGGCAGGTGGTCCCGCATCGGGCCGCTCATCGCCGAGCGCCTGGTGAAGCGGGGCATCGAAGTGACGGTGTACGACCATGGGGAGGGGCCGAGTTGAGCCGTGACACCGACGTCCTCGTGCTGGGCGGCGCGGGCGTGGACACGATCGTGTACGTGCCGGAGCTGCCGCTCCCGTACGCCGACAGCTACATGATCGACAGCGGGATCCGGGCCCGCGCCGGGCAGACCGGCGACTTCGTCGCCCTCGGTCTGAGCGCCCTCGGCCTGCGCACCCACCATCTCGACCTGCTCGGCGACGACCCCGAGGGCGACCTGGTGCGCGCCCTGCACCGGGAGAAGGGCATCGCCCTCACCGAGATCCCGCAGCCCGCCGGCACCAAGCGCGCCGTCAACCTCGTGAGCCCGGACGGTCGCCGCCTGTCGCTGTACGACACGAGCCGCGGCCACGCCGACGACCGCCTCCCCGAGGACACGGTCCGGGTCCTGGCCGAGGCGAGCCGCCACGCGCACGTGTCCATCACCCAGCCCTGCGCCCACGCCCTGCCCGTGCTGCGCGAGGCCGGCGTGAGCATCTCGACCGACCTGCACAACTGGGACGGCGAGAACCCCTACCAGGAGCCGTTCGCGTACACCGCGGACGTCGTCTTCCTGTCCACGACCGCGCTGTCCGACCCCGAGCGGACCATGCGCCGCATCGCCGACCGGGGCCGGGCCGAGGTGGTCGTCGCCACGGCCGGAGCCGAGGGCGCCTATCTGCTGGCCGACGACGAGCTGACCCGCATACCGGCGGTCGCGCCCGCGTCGCCGGTGGTGGACTCCAACGGCGCGGGCGACGCCTTCGCGTCCGCGTTCCTCTTCGGCTGGCTGAACCGCGAGGCGCCGCAGCGCTGCGCCCGGTACGGAGCGGTGGCCGGCGCCCACGCCTGCACCGTGCCGGCCACCCAGGCCGACGCGATCGGCCGGGACGAACTCCTCGCCCGGGTCGCCGAGCCGGAGCCGGGGACCACCACGCGCTGAGCGCTCCGCGGGAAGCGCGCTGACGAACCCGCGGGCCGGTGCGGGCTGGTCGCGCCCACGCGGCGCAGCCGCATGTCGACACAGCCCCGCGCCCCTTACGGGGCGCGATACCGCACCGGACTTCGTCAAGGCTGCTCAGGCGGCCCGGGGCACCCGCCCCGAGCCGCACCCATCGCTCGCGATCAGTCCTCGTGCACGTCGTTCGTAGCCGCGATCTTCTTCCACGACTTCGGCTGCGGCGGAACAGAAGAGACCTTCGCCACGGAGGCCGTCGGCGCGACAGGCTTCGACGGCTGGAACAGCCAGGTGTCGAACAGCGCGGTGAGGGACTTCCCGGACACCCGCTCGGCGTAGGCCTGGAAGTCGGCGACCGACGCATTGCCGTACGCGTGCTCCTGCGGCCAGCCCTTCAGGACGGCGAAGAACGCGTCGTCGCCGATCTCGTTGCGCAGCGCCTGGACGGCGAGTGCGCCCCGGTCGTATACGGCGATGTCGAACTGGTTGTCCGGGCCCGGGTCGCCGGGCTTGACCGTCCAGAAGGCGTCGTCGGCCGGGTGCGAGGCGTACACGTAGTCCGCGAGTTCCTGCGTCGTGCCCTCGCCCTCGTGCTCGGACCACAGCCACTGCGCGTAGCGTGCGAAGCCCTCGTTGAGCCAGATGTCCTTCCAGCCCTTGAGGGACACGGAGTCGCCGTACCACTGGTGCGCCAGCTCGTGCACGACCACCGAGGTGTTGGAGCCGTTCGCGAACTGCCGCGGGCTGTAGTAGACGCGGGTCTGGGTCTCCAGCGCGAATCCGGTGGTGGTGTTGGGCACGTAGCCGCCCGCCGAGCTGAAGGGATACGGCCCGAAGTAGCCGCTCAGCCAGTCGACGAGCTCGCCGGTGCGCTCCACGCTCGCCCGCGCCGCCCCGTCGTTGTCGCCGAGGTCCTTGCTGTAGGCGTTGACGACCGGCACGCCGCCCTCGGAGGTGCTGGTCGTGATGTCGAACCTGCCGAGCGCCAGCGTGGCGAGATAGGTCGCCTGCGGCTTGTTCTCACGCCAGTTGTAGCGGGTCCAGCCGAGCTTCGAACTCGTCGACTGCAGCGTGCCGTTGGAGATGGCCTGGGTGCCGTCCGGCACGGCCACGGACACGTCGTAGGTCGCCTTGTCGAGCGGGTGGTCGTTGCTCGGGAACCACCACCAGGCCGACTCGGGCTCGTCGGCCGCGACGGCGCCGTCCGGGGTGCGGTGCCAGGTGGAGAAGCCGTACGCGCTCTTCGTGGACGGCACTCCGCTGTAGCGGACGACGACCGTGACCGGCGTTCCCTTGGCCAGCGGGGACTTCGGGGTGACCTCCAGCTCGTGCTGCCCGGAGGTCGCGAACGTCGCCTTGGCGCCGTTGACGCGCACCTCGCTCACGTCGAGCAGGAAGTCCAGGTCGAAGCGCGACAGGTCCTGCGTGGCCTTCGCCAGGATCGTCGCCGTACCCTCCAGCTCGTCCGTGGCCGGCTGGTACGTCAGCCGGACGTCGTAGTGGGAGACGTCGTATCCGCCGTTGCCGTAGGCCGGGTAGTAGGGGTCGCCGATGCCCGGTGCGCCGGGGGAGTAGCTCGCGGCGGATGCCGGGATCGCCAGCAACACGGAAGCCGCAGCGAGTGCGCCCGGCGCGATGATTCTGCGGTGCACGAAAGCTCCAAATGGTAGGGACACGAAGTCTGTTCGAACCCTATTGAGTCCCTGTACCCCCACGCGTGTCGACGCTCCCCGCTGTCACACGATCGCCATTCGGCCGTCACGAGCCGAACGGCCCCACGACGCTCCCCCGCACCCATGGGCGTCCGGTTGGCCTCTTCTGCACGGGAGTTGACCGATGTAGCGTCCGCGCATGCCAACACGCATGCGCTTCACGATCTGGAGAACGCTCGCGACAGCGGCCGTCGCCGCCCTGATGGCCGCTTTCCTCACCCCGGCGGCGGCCCACGGCGCCCCGCGGGAGAGCAGGCCCGTCTACTCCTACGCCGACGCCGTCCGCGAGGCCGTCTGGGTGGACACCGGACTCGACGGCGACGGCGACGGGAAGACCGACCGCGTCGCCGCCGACATCGTCCGGCCCCGCGAAGCGGCCGAGCAGGGCCGCAAGGTGCCCGTCATCATGGACGCCAGCCCCTACTACTCCTGCTGCGGCCGCGGCAACGAGAGCCAGAAGAAGACGTACGACGCCGCCGGCAACGTCGTCCAGATGCCGCTGTTCTACGACAACTACTTCGTGCCCCGCGGCTACGCCTTCGTCGGCGTAGACCTCGCCGGCACCAACCGCTCCGACGGCTGCGTGGACGTCGGTGGCCGCTCCGACATCCAGTCCGCGAAGGCCGTGATCGACTGGCTGAACGGCCGGGCGAGGGCGTACACCACCCGCACCGGCACGACCAAGGTGCAGGCGAGCTGGACCAACGGCAGCACGGGCATGATCGGCAAGAGCTGGGACGGCACCATCGCCAACGGCGTCGCCGCCACCGGTGTGAAGGGCCTGAAGACCATCGTCCCGATCAGCGCCATCTCCTCCTGGTACGACTACTACTTCGCCAAGGGCGCCCCGCTCTACGACTCCGGCCCCGACTGGCTCTCCGACTACGTCGACAGCCCCGACGCCCGCACCAAATGCGCCGCCGTGCAGCAGAAACTCGTCGACGAGGCGCCGCGCACCGGCGACTGGACCGATCTGTGGAGCGAGCGCGACTACGTCAAGGACGCGAGCAAGGTGAAGGCGAGCGTCTTCCTCGTCCACGGCCTCCAGGACCTCAACGTCCGCACCAAGAACTTCGGCCAGTGGTGGGACGCCCTCGCCAAGCAGGGCGTCGAGCGCAAGATCTGGCTCTCCCAGACCGGCCACGTCGACCCCTTCGACTTCCGCCGCACCGCCTGGGTCGACACCCTGCACCGCTGGTTCGACCACGAACTCCTCGGCTACGACAACGGCATCGACCGCGAGCCCATGGCCGACATCGAACGCCACCCCGACCAGTGGGCCACCTCCACGGTCTGGCCCCCGCGCGGCACGCAGGCGACGACCCTGCGCCCCGCGACCGGATCCCGGGCGGGCGTCGGCACCCTCGGCCTGCGCAAGAGCACCGGCACCGAGACCTTCACCGACAACCCGCAGCTCAGCGAAACCGACTGGGCCGCGCAGATCGACACCGCCACGCCCGACAAGGCAGGCTTCGTGACGGGGCCCCTCACCGACGACCTGCGCCTGTCCGGCTCCTCCGAGGTCACCGTCACCGCGACCCCGACGACCGCGACGGCCCACCTCTCCGCCGTCCTGGTCGACCTCGGCCCGGACACCATCCGCGACTACGCGGCGAGCGGCGAGGGCATCACCACCCTCACCGACCGCACCTGCTGGGGCGTGAGCAGCACCGGCGACAGCGCCTGCTTCAAGGAGACCCAGGCGAAGACCGCCGACGTCGACTACACGGTCCTCAGCCGCGGCTGGGCCGACCTCGGCAACTACGCCTCCGATCTGAAGGGCGTCCCCCTCACCCCGGGCAAGGCGTACACGATCACCCTGGACCTGGCCGCCACCGACCACATCGTGCCCAAGGGACATCGTCTGGCGCTGATCGTGGCGGGCACGGACAAGGACCTCATCGACCCGCCCTCCACCACCCCTACCCTCACCGTGGACCTGTCCCGCACCTCGGCCCGGGTCCCGCTCGTCGGCGGCGCGGCCGCCTTCGCGCGCGCCACAGCCGGATCGGCGGTCGAAGCGGCCGAAGCGGTCGACGCCGGGACCCTGGACGGCGTACGGGCACCGCTGAACGCCCACCGGATCCCGTAAACGCTCAGATCCCATGAGCGCTCAGGAGGCGGCGGTGGCCAGTGCGGCCGCCTCCTGAGCGCATCCCCAGGCCACCGTCACGCCCGCGCCGCCGTGACCGTAGTGGTGCACCAACACCCGCCCGTCCGGCAGCGGTTCACGCTCCAGCCGCACGGTCTCGCGCGCGGGCCGCAGCCCCACCCGGTGTCCCAGGATCCGCGCCCCGGCGATCTCCGGCCGCAGCGCCGCGCACCGCCGTACGATCGCCTCCGCCACCGCGGGGTCGGGCTCCGTCGACCAGACGTCGTCCTCCGCTGTGCCGCCCAGGAGCAGCCGGCCCGGCTGCGGGAAGATGTACGCCATCTCGCCGGCGGCGTTAGTGGCGACGAGCCAGGTGCGGATCCCGGGGTTCTCCACGACGACCAACTGCCCCCGCACAGGCCGTACCGAGGGGTCCGGCACCAGGTCATGGGCGCCCAGCCCCGTGCAGTTGACGACGACCGGGGCTTCGGCTTCCGCCAGGTCGGACACCGTACGCTCCTCGACCGAACCGCCCGCCTTCACCAACCGCTTCCGCAGCCACGGAAGATGCGCCGCCATGTCGATCAGCGGCAGCCGCGCCCACACGCCCGTCCCGGCGTATTCGTCAGCCGTCGCCGCACGCAGCCCGGGCAGCCGGGTGGACGCCCAGCCGGCCACCTCGTCGAGGTCCGTCTCGCCCAGCACCCCTTCGGCCAGGCGTACGCCGGTCACCTCGGGCCGCTCGGCCAGCTCCTCGTACACGTCCAGTGACCGCAGCGCCCACGTCCGCGCCGACGCCACCGGCTCGATGTGGTACGGCCACCACAGTGCGCCGGCGACCGCCGAGGTGGTCCGCTCGACCGGATCCCGCGTCCACACCCGCACCCGCCGGCCGCGTTCGGCCAGCACGACGGCCGTCGTCAGCCCGATCACCCCGCCGCCGACCACGATCACATCGTCACTCGATTCACGTGCCACGCAGGGACGTTAGCGGAATATGTCATGCCGTGCTCAGAACGCCGCCACTCTGGGAATACTCACAGCATGTCTGCCGCGTACGTGACCTTCGGCCTGGCCCCGGCGATGCGCGCCGGTGCGGTGCTCGCCGACGGTGGCTACCAGATCCACCGGGACTTCCTGGACTTCGTCGTCGACGGGCGCCCGTTGCTGTACCAGCTCTCCGACCTCGATGCCGTCTCCCCGCTCGCCTCCGACATCCCGCCCGCGATCTTCACCGAGCAGGTCCGCAACCTCCTCCTGGAGGCGCAGGCGCCACTGCCCGGCGGACGGTACGTGATCTACGGCTGTCCCGAGTGCGCCGACCTCGCGTGCGGCGCGGTCACCGCCGTCATCGACAGACACGGCGACGACTTCGTCTGGCGGGACTTCGCCTGGCAGACGGAGGAGGACGTCGACCTGGAGCTCAACGGCTACCACGGCATCGGCCCCTTCCGCTTCCACGGCCACGAGTACCGTGCGGCCCTGCACTCCCTGCTGAACGACCACGATCATGCGAGCCGCCGCCGGGTGCTGCTGATCGGCGCCCGCGTCGCCCTCCTGGCCAAGCTCGCCGCCGCCCTGCGCACCATCGGCATCGGCGCCGACATCACCCGCGACGCACACGACGTGCCCGCCGACGAGCTGCGCGCCTACGGCGCCGTCGTCTTCGGCGCCACGGTCGGCGAGGCGGAACGCGCCGCCGTACGCGACTCCTTCGAGCGAGCCGGACTCGACGTCGCCTACGTCGAGGGCCTCGCCCCGATCGTCCCGCTGCTCGTCGCCCAGATCGAACACGCCCTGGACCGCAGCCCCGCCGGTCAGCGCCGCCTCACCCGGCTGGTCGCCGCCGACGGAGAGGCGGGCGTCGAGGTCACCTCGCCCTGCCGTGTCCGCCTCACCACGTACCGCCTCGACCTTCTCTCCCGCACCCATACGCACGAGGTCTTCGACGGTGTCCTGGAACCCGGCCGGCACCGCATTGCCCTCGACGCGAAGGCGGTCAAGGGCGCGTCCTTCGTGGTGGCCAGGACGTCGGGAAGCGTGCTGGTGGAGGCGATGCCCCGCTGACCGGTCCGCCATCCGGCCGCCAGGCCCTGTCGTAGGATCGACGACCTGATGACTGCCACCCTCGTCGCCAAGAACCTCGCCGCCGGACACGGCGACCGCTCCCTCTTCACCGGGCTCGACCTCGTCGTCGCGCCCGGTGACGTGATCGGTCTCGTCGGTGCCAACGGCGCCGGCAAGTCCACGCTGCTGCGCCTGCTCGCCGGGCTGAGCGCACCGGAGCAGGGCGAGCTCAGGCTCTCCCCGCCGACGGCGACCGTCGGCCATCTCCCGCAGGAGCCGGAGCGGCGGCCCGGCGAGAGCGTGCGGGAGTTCCTCGCCCGCCGCACCGGGGTCGCCGCGGCCCAGCTGGCGATGGACGAGGCCACACAGGGGCTGGTCGACGGCGCCCCGGGCGCCGACGACGCCTACGCGACGAGCCTGGAACGCTGGCTCGACCTCGGCGGAGCCGACCTCGACGAGCGGGCCGCGGAGGTCGCCGACTCGCTCGGCCTCGGCGTCGGCCTGGACCAGCCGATGACGTCCCTGTCCGGTGGCCAGGCCGCCCGCGCGGGCCTCGCCTCCCTCCTCCTCTCCCGCTACGACGTCTTCCTGCTCGACGAGCCCACCAACGACCTCGACCTCGACGGCCTGGAGCGCCTCGAACGCTTCGTGACCGGCCTGCGCGCCGGCACCGTCGTGGTCAGCCACGACCGCGAGTTCCTCACCCGTACCGTCACCAAGGTCCTCGAACTCGACCTCGCCCAGCAGCAGATCAACCTCTACGGCGGCGGCTACACGGCCTACCTGGAGGAGCGGGACGTGGCCCGCAGGCACGCCCGCGAGGATTACGAGGAGTACGCCGACAAGCGGGCCGCCCTCCAGGACCGCGCGCAGATGCAGCGCTCCTGGATGGACAAGGGCGTCAAGAACGCCCGGCGCAAGGCGAACAACGACAACGACAAGATCGGCCGCAAGTTCCGCAGCGAGGCCAGCGAGAAGCAGGCCGCGAAGGCCCGGCAGACCCAGCGCATGATCGAACGGCTCGACACCGTCGAGGAACCGCGCAAGGAGTGGGACCTGCGCATGGAGATCGCCGCGGCACCGCGCTCGGGCGCGGTCGTGGCGACCCTGCGGGACGCCGAGGTACGGCGCGGCGACTTCACGTTCGGCCCGGTGTCCCTGCAGATCGACTGGGCGGACCGGGTCGCGGTCACGGGCGCGAACGGAGCCGGCAAGTCGACCCTGCTCGGCGCGCTCCTCGGCCGCGTCCCGCTGGACGCGGGCCACGCCGCCCTCGGCTCCGGCGTCCTGGTCGGCGAGGTCGACCAGGCCCGCCAGTTGTTCTACGGCTCCGAGTCCCTGCTGGACGCGTTCTGCGCGGCGGTCCCCGACACCGAACCGGTCGAGGTTCGCACGCTGCTGGCCAAGTTCGGCCTGAAATCGGACCACGTGCTGCGTCAGGCGTCGACCCTGTCACCCGGCGAACGCACCCGCTCGGCGCTGGCCCTGCTCCAGGGCAGAGGCGTCAACCTCCTCGTCCTCGACGAGCCGACCAACCACCTCGACCTGCCGGCCATCGAGCAACTCGAGACGGCCCTCGACGCCTACGAGGGCACACTCCTGCTGGTCACCCACGACCGCCGCATGCTGGACGCGGTACACGTGACACGCCGCCTGGAGGTGGCGGACGGCAAGGTGACGGAACGCTGACGCCCTTGTCGCTGTCCGGCACGACGACGGGCCCGGCCCCCGTACGACGTCGGGGGCCGAGCCCGTCGGTTCAGCTCTTGCCCTTCTTCTGGTCCAGCAGCCCCGCCCGGCGCAGTGCGTCGGCCATCGCGCTGTTGGCCGGGGCGGGTGCCTGACGGGCACCGCCGCCCCCGCCACGCCCCTGCCGCTGCTGGCCCTGCCCCTGGCCCTGCCCCTGCCGCTGTTGCTGCTGCCGCTGCTGAGGCGGACGCCCGCCCCGCTGCTGACGGCCTCCACCGGAGGGCCGCTCGCTGTCCTGCGCCGCCGCCTCGTCGTCCAGCCGCAGCGTCAGTGAGATCCGCTTCCGCGGAATGTCCACGTCGAGGACCTTCACCTTGACGATGTCGCCGGGCTTCACGACGTCCCGCGGGTCCTTGACGAACGTCTTCGACAGCGCGGAGACGTGCGCCAGACCGTCCTGATGGACGCCGACGTCGATGAACGCCCCGAAGGCCGCCACGTTCGTCACGACGCCCTCCAGGATCATCCCCGACACCAGGTCGGAGATCTTCTCCACGCCCTCCTTGAAGGTGGCCGTCTTGAAGGCGGGCCGTGGGTCGCGCCCCGGCTTCTCCAGCTCCTTGAGGATGTCGGTCACCGTCGGCAGACCGAACGTCTCGTCCACGAAGTCGCTCGGCTTCATCGACCGCAGCACGGACGTGTTGCCGACGAGCGAGGCCACTTCCTGGCCCGAGGTCTTCACCATGCGCCGCACCACCGGATACGCCTCCGGGTGCACGCTGGACGCGTCCAGCGGGTCGTCGCCGCCCCGGATCCGCAGGAAGCCCGCGCACTGCTCGTACGCCTTGGGGCCGAGCCGGGCCACGCCCTTCAGCTGGGAACGGGACTTGAACGGGCCGTTCGCATCCCGGTGGGCCACGATGTTCTCGGCCAGCCCGGAGGAGATCCCGGACACGCGCGAGAGCAGCGGGGCGGATGCCGTGTTCACGTCCACGCCGACGCCGTTCACACAGTCCTCGACCACCGCGTCCAGCGAACGCGACAGCTTCACCTCGGACAGGTCGTGCTGGTACTGGCCGACACCGATCGACTTCGGGTCGATCTTCACCAGCTCGGCCAGCGGGTCCTGGAGCCGGCGCGCGATGGAGACCGCGCCGCGCAGCGACACGTCCATGTCGGGCAGCTCCTGCGAGGCGAAGGCGGAGGCCGAGTACACGGACGCGCCCGCCTCGGACACCATCACCTTGGTGAGCTTCAACTCCGGGTGCTTGGTGATGAGTTCCCCGGCGAGTTTGTCGGTCTCGCGGGACGCCGTGCCGTTGCCGATGGCGATCAGCTCGACCGTGTGCTCCTTGGCGAGCCGGGCGAGCTTGGCGACGGCCTCGTCCCACTTGTTGGCCGGGACGTGAGGGTAGATGACATCGGTCGCCACCACCTTGCCGGTCGCGTCGACCACGGCCACCTTCACGCCCGTACGGAAACCGGGGTCCAGGCCCAGCGTCGCGCGCGTGCCCGCCGGAGCGGCCAGCAGCAGGTCCCGCAGGTTCGCCGCGAAGACGTTGACCGCCTCGTCCTCGGCGGCCGTACGCAGCCGCAGCCTCAGGTCGATGCCGAGGTGGACCAGGAGGCGGGTGCGCCAGGCCCAGCGGACCGTGTCCGTGAGCCACTTGTCGCCGGGGCGCCCGCGGTCGCCGATCCCGAAGCGGTGCGCGACGATGCCCTCGTACGACGAAGGACCCTCCGTCGGCTCCTCGGGCTCCAGGACGAGGTCGAGGACCTCCTCCTTCTCGCCGCGCAGCATCGCCAGGATGCGGTGCGAGGGCAGCTCGGTGAACGGCTCGGCGAAGTCGAAGTAGTCGGCGAACTTGGCGCCCGCCTCCTCCTTGCCGTCCCGCACCTTGGCGGCGAGGCGGCCACGCACCCACATGCGCTCGCGCAGCTCGCCGATGAGGTCGGCGTCCTCCGAGAACCGCTCGGTGAGGATCGCTCGGGCGCCGTCCAGCGCGGCCTGCGGATCGGCCACGCCCTTGTCGGCGTCGACGAACGCGGCGGCCGCGGCGAGCGGTTCCACGGTCGGGTCGCCGAGCAGACCTTCCGCGAGCGGCTCGAGGCCCGCCTCGCGCGCGATCTGCGCCTTGGTGCGCCGCTTGGGCTTGTACGGCAGGTAGATGTCCTCCAGGCGTGCCTTGGTCTCGGCACCCCGGATCTGCGCCTGAAGTTCCTCGGTGAGCTTGCCCTGCTCGCGCACCGACTCCAGGATCGCCGTCCGCCGCTCCTCCAGCTCCCGCAGATAGCGCAGCCGCTCCTCGATCGTGCGCAACTGCGCGTCGTCGAGCATCTCGGTCGCTTCCTTGCGGTAGCGGGCGACGAAGGGCACCGTCGAACCGCCGTCGAGCAGCTCCACGGCAGCCTTGACCTGCCGCTCCCGTACGCCGAGCTCCTCGGCGATCCTGCCTTCGATGGACCCTACGAGGGGTGTCGTCACGATCCCGTACCGCCTTCTCCACTGAGGTTGCGCGGCAATTGTGGCAGGTGGCACCGACAACGGGGGATCAGGGCGGGGTGACGGAGCGGCGCTGCGTCGAATCCTCCCTGGCAGGACGCCGGCACGTCGATGGCAGGAAAGGTGGGGAACCCGTCATTGCGGCCATCCTCGGGCCCGCCGAGAATCGATCGCATGGCGCAGCGAACCGTTCTCGTCGTCCTCTTCGACGGCGTGCAGAGCCTCGATGTCACCGGCCCCGTGGAGGTCTTCGCGGGCGCCGAGAAGCACATCCCGGGCACCTACCGCATCCGTACCGCATCGCTGGACGGTGCCCCCGTGCGCACCTCCAGCGGCCTGACCCTCGTACCCGACGGGGCCCTCACGGACGTCTGTGCCCCGCACACGCTCCTCCTGAAGCGCTTCGGCGCCGAGCCCACGGGGGAGCGGGTCGTGTTCGACGGCAAGTACGTCACCGCCGCCGGTGTCTCCTCCGGCATCGACATGGGGCTCACCCTGCTGGGCAGGATCGCGGGCGACGAATACGCCCAGGCCGTCCAACTGGCGACCGAGTACGACCCGCAGCCGCCCTACGACGCGGGCTCCCCCGAGAAGGCACCCGCGCACATCGTCGCCGAGCTGCGCGCGCGGAGCCGGTTCATCCTGACGTAGTCCAGGTGAAGCGCGGCTGCCTGCGCTCCAGGAACGCGGCGACGCCCTCCGCGGTGTCGCCGCTGTCGCGCGCCCGCTCCGCCCAGTAGGTGTCGCGGTCGGTGTGTCCGTTCGCGAACTCCTTCGCCGCGGCCTGCGTCAGCTGCGAGCGCGACGCCAGGATCCGGGTGAACTCCGCGACCCGCTTGTCGAGTTCACCCGCGGGCAGCACCTCGTCGACCAGACCCGTGCGCAGCGCCCGCACCGTGTCGATCAACTCGCCGGAGAACAGCAGGTACTTGGTGGCGGCCGGACCGACCAGCGACGCCAATCTCCTGGTGGAGGAGGCGGGATACACGATCCCCAGCTTCGCCGGCGTCACCCCGAACAGCGCGCCCTCCTCCGCGAACCGCAGATCGCAGGCCGCCGCGAGCTGCGAGCCCCCGCCCACACAGTGCCCCCGCACCGCTGCCAGCGTCGGCTTCGGGAAAGCGGCCAGCGCCTCCTCGGCGAGCACGGCCAGCCGCTGCGCCTCCTCGGGCGAACCCTGGAGCGTGGAGATGTCGGCCCCCGCGCAGAACGTGCCCCCCTCCCCGGTCAGCACCAGGGTCCGTACGCCGGGATCGGCGGCCAGGGCGTCCAGCAGCGGGGGCAGCGCCCGCCACATCGCGGCCGTCATGGCGTTGCGCTTGGCCGGATGGTGGATGACGACGGTGGCGACCGACTCGGTGACGCTGTGCAGCAACTGGGGCTCCATGCGGCGGATGCTAGCCGCAGACGTGGAACGCGTGATCAATCAGGGGGCCGGTGCCGGCCACCGAACCCGTACAACCCGAATAGTTCGCGAAGTCGGCGCGATCAGGACAGCATCGGTCTCGCAACCGACCATGTCGTGCTCCAGCGGTCAGAAGTGCTCGATAATCGCTGACTTATGGCCAGTTCTCCGGTGCGGAGCGGTGCGTTACCAACACTCGACGTGTGGTGACAATCGAGCGTAAGGGTGGCGACCGGACGATGGAGAACCACGGGCGCGGGACCGGCCCACGCCCAGGAGGCGCACCGGAAGGCGCGGCAGACGAACGCCTCGAACCGAGAGTGCCGGATCCGCTGCCGTACGAAGGCGTCTGGCGGTTCACCGCCCCCGCCGTCGACGCCTCGGTCCCGCAGGCGCGGCACGCCGTGCGGGACCTGCTGTACCGCCAGGGCGTACCGGTCTCCGACGACCTGGTCCAGGGCCTGCTGCTGATCGTCTCGGAGCTGGTGACCAACGCCGTCAAGCACGCGGCGCTGCTGTCGCCGATGCTCGCCGTGGAGGTGGCCGTCGGAGCCGAGTGGGTGCGGGTGTCGGTGGAGGACAACCACCCCTACCGCCCGACGGCCCTGGAGGCCGACCACGCTCAGGTCGGCGGCCGCGGTCTGCTCCTGGTCCGCGAGATCACCCGGGAGGCGGGCGGGGTGTGTGACGTCGAGCACACGTCGAGCGGCGGCAAGGTGATCTGGGCCGCCCTGCCGCTCAAACCCGTCCGGCTGATCTGACCGCGGGGCTCACCAGCCGGCCGACGGTCCCGTCAGTTCCCTGACCGCGGGCCTGGCCGCGTCCAGCACGGTCATGAACCAGGCGGAGAACGGGTCCTTCGCATGCCGTTCCGCCAGCTCGGCCGGGGTCACGAAGACCGTGTCGCCGACCTCCTCCGGGTCCGGCCGCAGCGAGGACTGCACCAGGCCGACGAACAGGTGGTTGTACTCCTGCTCGACCAGGCCCGACGCCGGGTCCGGGTGGTTGTAGCGGACGGTGCCCGCCTCCGCGAGCAGTGTCGGCGAGACACCGAGCTCCTCGTAGGTCCGTCGCGCCGCCGCCGCGAACGGCGCCTCACCGGGGTAGGGGTGGCCGCAGCAGGTGTTGGACCACACACCGGGGGAGTGGTACTTGCCCAGCGCCCGCTGCTGGAGCAGCAGCCGGCCGTGCTCGTCGAAGAGGAACACGGAGAAGGCGCGGTGCAGCTGTCCCGGCGGCTGATGGGCGGCGAGCTTCTCCGCGGTGCCGATCGTCACACCGTTCTCGTCGACCAGTTCCAGCAAAATCGCGTCCGCGGTTCCGTTCGACGAGCTGTGCGTCGCGGTGGCAGGTGTGATCGGCATACCCATCCTTAGCATCGGTCCTCGCGCCCCAAGTCTGCCGTACGAATCCGGCACTCCCGGCACTTCGCGGCACGACCGCATGTCCCGCGTGGGGCGCGGGGGTGCGGCCGGCACCGGTCGGACACCGGGAGGCGGGGCCCGATAGGTGATCGTGCCCGGCGGGGCGGACGGAGAACCGTCCGGGCCGGAGCCGTGCGAACGTCGGCTGGAGACGCGGGGAATCTTCGGGCTGGGGACCCGCGGAAACTCGGGTCGGCGACTCAGGGAAACGTCGGGTGGGACCCTCAGGGAAACCTCGGGTCGTGGACTCAAGGACGCCGGTGTGCGCCGGACCGCTGCGTTCCGCGGCGGCCGGTCTCAGCGGCACAGCCGCGCCTCGTGCTCCGCGTGCCCGCCCGGCTCCAGCTGGAAGGTGCAGTGCGCCACGTCGAAGTGGTCGCCCAGGCAGCCCTGGAGCTCGTGGAGCATCTTCTCGTGGCCGATCGCGCTCAGCACGTCGGAACGCACCACGACGTGCGCGGACAGCACCGGCATACCGGACGTGATCGTCCAGGCGTGCAGGTCGTGGACGTCCTCGACACCGTCCAGCGCGAGGATGTGAGCGCGCACCTCCGCCATGTCGACGTCCTTCGGCGCCGCCTCCAGCAGCACGTCGAGGGTTTCGCGCAGCAGCTTCACCGTCCGCGGCACGATCATCAGGCCGATCACGAGCGAGGCGATCGGGTCGGCCGCCTGCCAGCCGGTGGTGAGGATCACCACCGCCGAGATGATCACCGCCACGGAACCCAGCGCGTCCGCCGCCACCTCCAGGAAGGCGCCGCGCACGTTCAGGCTTTCCTTCTGGCCGCGCATCAGCAGCGTCAGCGAGATCGTGTTGGCGACCAGACCGATCAGACCGAACACGATCATCAGCCCGCCCTCGGTGTCGGCGGGGGTGAAGAACCGCTGGATCGCCTCGTACAGGACGTAGCCGCCGACGCCGAGCAGCAGCAGGCAGTTGGCGAGCGCGGCGAGGATCTCGGCGCGGGCGTACCCGAAGGTGCGGCGGGCGCTCGGCGGCCGGTTCGCCACGTGGATGGCCACCAGAGCCATGCCCAGGCCCAGCGCGTCCGTCGCCATGTGCGCCGCGTCCGCGATCAGCGCCAGGGAGTCCGCGAGCACCCCGCCGACGATCTCGACGACCATGACGCCGAGCGTGATCGACAGGGCGACGAGCAGCCGTCCCCGGTATGCGGCGGCCGCCGTGCCGGTGACCGGTGCGCCGTGTCCGTGCGCATGCCCGTGATCGTGCCCAGCCCCCATGGAAAACGCCTCCTGTGATCCGCCCGGGATCACAGTGAACTACGGGTGGGAGGTATCGGGCAACGCGGCACTGAACACCGTTGTCATGTGCCCTGACCTGCGTAAACGAAGCGCAGGTCAGGGCCTGTGAGGCCTCAGCGGCCGTGGTGCAGCAGCCACCCCTGCCATGCCGACTCGACCATCTCGCGCGCCCCACGCCGGGCCGTCCAGCCCAGCTCCTGGGCGGCCCGGGCGGCCGAGGCGACCGCGCGCGGGGCGTCCCCGGGGCGCCGCGCCTCGACGAGGGCCGGACGGGAGTCGCCGCTGACCTCGCCGATGAGCGTGACCAGCTCGCGCACGGAGACGCCCTCGCCCCGGCCGATGTTCACCGTCAGATCGCCCGCCGCTCCGGGCGCGGACAGCCGGCGGGCGGCCGCGAGGTGTGCCTCCGCCAGATCGGCGACGTGGATGTAGTCACGGACGCAGGTGCCGTCGGGTGTCGGATAGTCGTCGCCGAAGATCCGCGGGGCCTCGTCCCGGGTGAGCCGGTCGAACACCATGGGGACGATGTTGAAGACGCCGGTGTCGGCCAGCTCCGGCGCCGCCGCGCCCGCCACGTTGAAGTAGCGCAGGCACGCCGTCGCGATGCCGTGCGCCCGGCCCGCCGCCCGCACCAGCCACTCCCCGGCCAGCTTGGTCTCGCCGTAGGGGTTCACCGGAGCGCACGGAGTGTCCTCCGTGATGAGGTCCACATCCGGGTTTCCGTAGACGGCCGCGGACGACGAGAACAGGAACCGTTCGATTCCGGCCCCGGCGACCGCCCCCAGCAGCGTGGCGAGACCGCCCACGTTCTCCTGGTAGTAGCGGGTCGGCTGGGCGACGGACTCGGCCACCTGCTTGCGGGCCGCGAGGTGCACCACACCCGTCACCGCGTGCTCGGCGAAGACCCGCTTCAGCAGGTCGCCGTCGCGCGCCGAGCCCTCGACGAGCGGGATGCCCGCCGGAAGCCGCGTGGGCACCCCCGCGGAGAGGTCGTCCAGCGCCACGACGTGCTCTCCGGCCTCGGCCATGGCCCGTGCCACATGCGCCCCGATGTATCCGGCTCCGCCGGTGATCAGCCATGTCATGGTCGTCCACCCTATGCCGGACGGCGCGGCGCTTCGCGATGTCCCCGATGCCCGGTCTGCGGGCGCGGGTTTGTGGGCCGGGCTGCCCATCACCCATGATGATCTCGGCAAAGGCAGGCAAAGACCAGGGCAGACCGCGTCGATCGGACCGTGAACGGGCGGTGAACACGGCCTTCCCGGCATCCGATAGCCTCTGCCGACATGCCGCCCGCCTGGTGCAGCCAAGGGGCGCCCCCATCGCGCACACGACCGACGCGGACGCGTCGGCACCCAGGGAGTGAGTTTCGGTTGTCGACCGCCATCCTCACCGGCCAGCCGGTCCCCGGATCGTCGATCGAGACCGATCTGCGGTCACTGGGCTTCGATGTCCGGGTCGCCTCCGACGCCGCCGACGCGGAGACCCTCCTCGCCCAGGTTCCGGGTGAGCAGCGGGTCGCCGTCGTCGACGCCCGCTTCGTGGGCCATGTCCACGCGCTGCGTCTGGGCCTCACCGACCCCCGCTTCCCGCTCGCCGCGGTGCCGGGCGCCGTGACCGCCCAGCCCGCGGGCCGCCAGGCCCTGACCCGCGCCGTGGCCCGGGAGAACTCCGCGAGCGGCGGTACGGCGCGTGGGGGTGCCCCCGCGCGAGCGCAGTCGAGCGTGGGGGACGTCGACAGCCTCGCCGACCGCATCGTCACCGCCCTGGACGCCGACGGCGCCGACGTCCGCCGCCCCGAGCTCGGCAGCCTCGTCGCCGCGGTCCCCGCCGACCCGCAGGCCCGCAACGAGGCACGGCAGGCCGTCGCCGCCGTCGACGAGGAGGCCGTACGCCTGAAGTCGGCCGTGAAGGCCCGCGACGGCTTCTTCACCACGTTCTTCATCAGCCCGTACTCGCGCTACATCGCCCGCTGGTGCGCCCGCCGCGGCCTCACCCCGAACCAGGTCACCACCGCCTCGCTGATCACCGCGCTGATCGCGGCGGGCTGCGCGGCCACCGGCACCCGGGGCGGCTTCGTCGCGGCCGGCGTCCTGCTGATCGCCTCCTTCGTGCTGGACTGCACCGACGGCCAGCTCGCCCGCTACTCGCTGCAGTACTCGACGCTCGGCGCCTGGCTGGACGCGACCTTCGACCGGGCCAAGGAGTACGCCTACTACGCCGGCCTCGCCCTGGGCGCGGCCCGTGGTGGCGACGACGTCTGGGCCCTCGCCCTGGGCGCGATGGTCCTGCAGGCCTGCCGGCACGTCGTCGACTTCTCCTTCAACGAGGCGAACCACGACGCCGACGCCAACACCAGTCCCACCGCCGCTCTCTCCGACAAGCTGGACAGCGTCGGCTGGACGGTCTGGGTGCGGCGGATGATAGTCCTGCCCATCGGTGAACGATGGGCGATGATCGCCGTCCTGACCGCGGCCACCACTCCGCGCATCACCTTCTACGCACTGCTCGTCGGCTGCGCCTTCGCCGCCACGTACACCACGGCGGGCCGTCTGCTGCGGTCGGTCACGCGCAAGGCGCGGCGCACCGACCGGGCGGCGCAGGCGCTGACCGACCTCGCCGACAGCGGGCCCCTGGCCGAGTTGCTCGTGCGCGTCCTGCCGGCCGGTGTACGTATTCCGGCCCCCCTCACCGCCGTCGTCGGCGGCGTCCTGCTGGTGCTCGCGGCCTGGCTCGACGGGCCGGGCCTCTCGCTCGTCGGGGCCGCCGTCGTGTACGTCCTGCTGTCCGCCGACGCCGTCGCCCGCCCCCTCAAGGGCGCCCTCGACTGGCTGGTCCCCCCGTTCTTCCGCGCCGCCGAGTACGGCACCGTCCTGATCCTCGCCGCGCAGGCGGACGTGAACGGGGCGCTACCGGCGGCTTTCGGGCTGGTAGCCGCCGTCGCCTACCATCACTACGACACGGTGTACCGCATCCGCGGCAACGCCGGAGCGCCGTCAGCCTGGCTGGTGCGCGCCATAGGGGGGCAGGAGGGGCGGACGCTGCTCGTCGCCGTACTGGCCACGTTGCTCACCGCCACGCAGTTCAAGGTCGCGCTCACGGTGCTCGCCGTGGTCGTCGCCCTCGTGGTGCTCGTCGAGAGCATCCGCTTCTGGGTGTCCTCCGGGGCCCCCGCCGTACACGATGAAGGAGAACCCGCATGATCGGCCTCGTGCTGGCGGCCGGCGCCGGACGGCGTCTGCGCCCCTACACCGACAGCCTGCCGAAGGCGCTGGTGCCGGTGGGGCCCGCGGGCATAGAGGGCGAACCCACGGTGCTGGACCTGACGCTCGGCAACTTCGCCGAGATCGGTCTGACCGAGGTCGCGATCATCGTCGGCTACCGCAAGGAGGCCGTGTACGAGCGCAAGGCGGCCCTGGAGCAGAAGTACGGCCTGAAGCTCACCCTCATCGACAACGACAAGGCCGAGGAGTGGAACAACGCCTACTCCCTGTGGTGCGGCCGTGACGCCCTCAAGGACGGCGTGATCCTCGCCAACGGCGACACCGTCCACCCGGTCTCCGTGGAGAAGACGCTGCTCGCCGCCCGCGGCGACGGCAAGAAGATCATCCTCGCCCTGGACACCGTGAAGTCGCTGGCCGACGAGGAGATGAAGGTCGTCGTCGACGCCGACAAGGGCATGACGAAGATCACCAAGCTGATGGACCCCGCCGAAGCGACCGGCGAGTACATCGGCGTCACCCTGATCGAGGGCGACGCCGCTCCCGAGCTCGCCGACGCGCTGAAGGCCGTCTGGGAGACCGACCCGCAGCAGTTCTACGAGCACGGCTACCAGGAACTCGTGAACCGCGGCTTCCGGATCGACGTGGCGCCGATCGGCGACATCAAGTGGGTCGAGATCGACAACCACGACGATCTGGCCAAGGGGCGGGAGATCGCGTGCCTGTACTGACGAGGCTCATCCCCTCGCCGGTCGTCGTGGACATCCGCCCGGGTGCCCTCGACGACCTGGGCTCCGTGCTCGCCGACGAGCGCGTCTCGCACTCCGGCAAGCTCGCCGTCGCGGTCAGCAACGGGTCGGGATCGAGGCTGCGCGAGCGCATCGCGCCCTCGCTGCCCGGCGCCACCTGGTACGAGGTCGGCGGCGGCACCCTCGACGACGCGATCCGGCTGGCCGGCGACATGAAGGCCGGTCACTACGACGCGGTCGTCGGCCTCGGCGGCGGCAAGATCATCGACTGTGCCAAGTTCGCCGCGGCGCGTGTCGGTCTGCCGCTGGTCGCCGTGCCCACGAACCTTGCGCACGACGGCCTGTGCTCGCCGGTCGCCACCCTCGACAACGACGCGGGCCGCGGTTCCTACGGTGTGCCGAACCCGATCGCGGTCGTCATCGACCTCGACGTCATCCGCGAGGCCCCGGCCCGCTTCGTACGGGCCGGCATCGGCGACGCCGTGTCCAACATCTCGGCGATCGCGGACTGGGAGCTCGCCAACCGCGTCAAGGGCGAGAAGATCGACGGCCTCGCCGCCGCCATGGCCCGCCAGGCGGGCGAGGCGGTGCTCCGGCACCCGGGCGGCATCGGCGACAACGACTTTCTCCAGGTGCTGGCCGAGGCGCTGGTCCTCAGCGGCATCGCGATGTCGGTGTCGGGCGACTCCCGCCCGTCCTCCGGCGCGTGCCACGAGATCAACCACGCCTTCGACCTGCTGTTCCCCAAGCGGGCGGCCGCCCACGGCGAGCAGTGCGGACTGGGCGCGGCCTTCGCGATGTACCTGCGCGGCGCCCACGAGGCGTCGGCCCACATGGCCGAGGTGCTGCGTCGGCACGGGCTGCCGGTGCTCCCGGAGGAGATCGGCTTCACCACGGACGAGTTCGTCCGGGTCGTCGAGTTCGCCCCGGAGACCCGGCCCGGCCGCTACACGATCCTCGAACACCTCGACCTCAAGACCGAACAGATCAAGGACATCTACGCCGACTATGTCAAGGCCATCGGTAGCTGAACTCCGCCCGGTCGTCCATCCCGAAGGGGTGAAGGACCGGCGCAGCGGTGAGCACTGGATGGGACGCCTCTACATGCGTGAGGTGTCCCTGCGGGTCGACCGCTACCTGGTGAACACCAGGGTCACGCCCAACCAGCTCACGTACCTGATGACTGTCTTCGGCGTGCTCGCGGCCCCGGCCCTGCTGGTGCCGGGGATCGCGGGCGCCGTGCTCGGCGTGGTGTGTGTCCAGCTGTACCTGCTGCTGGACTGCGTCGACGGCGAGATCGCGCGCTGGAAGAAGCAGTTCTCGCTCGGCGGGGTCTACCTGGACCGGGTCGGTGCCTACCTGACCGACGCCGCGGTGCTCGTCGGCTTCGGCCTGCGCGCCGCCGATCTGTGGGGCTCCGGGCGGATCGACTGGCTCTGGGCGTTCCTCGGCACCCTGGCCGCCCTCGGCGCGATCCTGATCAAGGCCGAGACCGACCTCGTGGGCGTCGCCCGCCACCAGGGCGGGCTGCCACCCGTCAAGGAGGCGGCGTCCGAGCCGCGCTCGTCCGGCATGGCACTGGCCCGCCGGGCCGCAGGGGCGCTGAAGTTCCACCGGCTGGTGCTGGGCATCGAGGCGTCCCTGCTGATCCTGGTCCTGGCGGTCGTGGACCAGGTCCGCGGCGACCTGTTCTTCTCCCGGCTGGGCGTCGCGGTGCTGGCCGGCATCGCGCTCCTGCAGACCGTGCTGCACCTGGTGTCCATCCTCGCCTCGAGCAGGCTCCGGTGAGCGGCATGAAGGTCGGCGCGGTCATCATCACCATGGGCAACCGTCCCGACGAGCTCAGGGCCCTGATCGACTCGGTCGCCAAGCAGGAGGGCGACCGCGTCGAGGTGGTCGTCGTCGGCAACGGCTCACCCGTACCGGACGTCCCTGAAGGCGTGCGCACGGTGGAGCTGCCCGAGAACCTCGGTATTCCCGGCGGTCGCAACGTCGGCATCGAGGCCTTCGGCCCCAGCGGCCGCGACGTCGACGTATTGCTCTTCCTCGACGACGACGGACTCCTCGCCCAGCACGACACCGCCGAGCTGTGCCGGCAGGCCTTCGAGGCCGACCCCAAGCTCGGCATCATCAGCTTCCGCATCGCCGACCCGGAGACCGGAGTCACCCAGCGCCGGCACGTGCCGCGACTGCGCGCCGCCGACCCGATGCGCTCCTCCCGGGTCACCACCTTCCTCGGCGGCGCCAACGCCGTCCGTACGAAGGTCTTCGCTGAAGCCGGCGGGCTCCCGGACGAGTTCTTCTACGCCCACGAGGAAACCGACCTGGCATGGCGGGCCCTCGACGCGGGCTGGATGATCGACTACCGGTCCGACATGGTGCTGTACCACCCGACGACCGCGCCCTCGCGGCACGCGGTCTACCACCGCATGGTCGCCCGCAACCGCGTCTGGCTGGCCCGCCGCAACCTGCCCGCGCCCCTGGTCCCGGTCTACCTCGGCGTCTGGCTGCTGCTGACGCTGCTGCGCCGCCCCTCGCGGTCGGCCCTGAAGGCCTGGTTCGGTGGATTCAGGGAGGGCTGGACCACATCCTGCGGCCCCCGTCGGCCCATGAAGTGGCGTACGGTGTGGCGGCTGACCCGACTGGGCCGGCCCCCGGTCATCTGACAAGCTCGTTCCTGAGAGCATGCGGGCCGTGCACGGCCCGGGCTCGTGCCAGGCCCGCACAGGCTGAGCATCTCGAAGACGAAAGTTTCCACTTGTGAGTGAGACAAGCCATGACGGCGGAGTCGCGGTGAGCGCGGCTCCGTCGCCCGACGAGGGCCTCACGGCGGCGGGGCTCGCCGCGAAGTACGGGCTGGCCGTGAGCGGCGCCCGGCCTTCGCTCGGGGAGTACGTCCGCCAGCTGTGGGGACGCCGGCACTTCATCCTCGCCTTCTCGCAGGCGAAGCTGACCGCCCAGTACAGCCAGGCCAAGCTCGGCCAGCTCTGGCAGGTGGCCACACCGCTGCTGAACGCGGCCGTGTACTACTTCATCTTCGGTCTGATCCTCAAGGCCAGCCGGGGCCTGCCGATGGACGTGTACATCCCGTTCCTGGTCACGGGCGTGTTCGTCTTCACGTTCACGCAGAGCTCGGTGATGGCGGGCGTGCGCGCGATCTCCGGCAACCTCGGCCTGGTCCGCGCTCTGCACTTCCCGCGCGCCTCGCTGCCGATCTCCTTCGCCCTCCAGCAGCTCCAGCAGCTGCTGTACTCGATGCTCGTGCTGTTCATCGTGGCCATCGGCTTCGGCAGTTACCCGAGCCTGTCCTGGCTGCTGATCGTGCCGGTCCTCGCGCTGCAGTTCCTTTTCAACACCGGCCTCGCCCTGATCATGGCCCGGGCCGGTGCCAAGACCCCGGACCTGGCGCAGCTCATGCCGTTCGTGATGAGGACGTGGATGTATGCGTCCGGCGTGATGTTCTCCATCCCGGTCATGCTCGCCGACAAGCCGCAGTGGGTCGCCACCGTCCTGCAGTGGAACCCGGCGGCGATCTTCATGGATCTGATGCGCTTCGCCCTGATCGAGGACTACGGTTCCGAGAACCTCCCCGACCATGTCTGGGCGGCCGCGGGCGGCTGGGCGGCGCTGTTCGCCGTCGGCGGTTTCATCTACTTCTGGCAGGCGGAGGAGAGGTATGGCCGTGGCTGAGCAGTACGACGGCGACCAGGTCCCGACGGTCATCGCGGACGACGTCCACATCGTCTACCGCGTCAACGGCGCCAAGACCGGCAAGGGCAGCGCCACCGCCGCCCTCAGCCGCATCGTCAAGCGCGGCGAGGAGCGGGGCGTACGCAAGGTGCACGCCGTGCGGGGCGTCTCCTTCGTCGCCTACCGGGGCGAGGCCATCGGCCTGATCGGCTCCAACGGCTCCGGCAAGTCCACCCTGCTGCGGGCCATCGCAGGCCTGCTGCCGCCCGAGAAGGGCAGGGTCTACACCGACGGCCAGCCCTCCCTGCTCGGCGTCAACGCGGCCCTGATGAACGACCTCACGGGTGAGCGGAACGTCATATTGGGTGGGCTCGCCATGGGCATGTCCCGCGAGGAGATCAAGGAGCGCTACCAGGGGATCGTCGACTTCTCCGGCATCAACGAGAAGGGCGACTTCATCACCCTGCCGATGCGCACCTACTCCTCCGGTATGGCGGCCCGTCTGCGCTTCTCCATCGCCGCCGCCAAGGACCACGACGTCCTGATGATCGACGAGGCGCTGGCCACCGGAGACCGCAAGTTCCAGATCCGCTCCGAGGAGCGCATCCGGGAGCTGCGCAAGGAGGCCGGCACGGTGTTTCTGGTCAGTCACAGCAACAAGTCCATCCGCGACACCTGCAACCGCGTGCTGTGGCTGGAGCGCGGCGAGCTCCGCATGGACGGACCGACCGACGAGGTCCTCAAGGAGTACGAGAAGTTCACGGGCAAGTAGCCCGAAACGCCCGGGGCCCCGCCGGAACTGTTCCGGCGGGGCCCCGCGTCTGCAAAGGAAACGTCAACTCCGGCTCGGCTTAGGAATCTTGACGCCAATCGGTGTGTTGTTGTGATCTGCAGGAGACCCCCCGGAACCTCCCCGCGTTGTACAACGTAAGCTGTACAGGTCCCGAAACACGGCAAGTGGGGCGATAATGCGCGACACCCTCTCTCAGGGCAGCCGCGCGGACGGCCGGGCGGCGTGTCCGAAATAGTGTGCATTGGGTCAGCGGTGTAGAACGGGAGATGTGACGGCAATGGCTACGGAAACTCCCCAGCTCAGCGCAGCATGTGCCGTCCCCGCCCAGGGCAGTCCGCGGTGACGGGAACCGGCACGGCCCACGCCGGTGATCCGGAGCGCGGCACGCTCGACAAGTCCGCGGGTGAGAACTTCCCCGTGGCCCCCTTCTTCCTCCCCAGGGCCTGGCGCACCGACCTCATGGCCGTCTACGGCTTCGCCCGCCTCGTCGACGACATCGGCGACGGCGACCTGGCCCCCGGCGGCGCGGACGCCCGCCTGCTCGGCGTGTCGCCGGCGGCGGCCGAGGACCGGCTCGTCCTGCTGGACGCCTTCGAGGCCGACCTCCACCGGGTCTTCGACGGGACCCCGCGCCACCCCCTGTTGCGCCGCCTCCAGCCGACCGTCCGCCGCTGCTCGATGACCCCCGAGCCGTTTCTCGGTCTGATCGCCGCCAACCGCCAGGACCAGCTCGTCCAGCGGTACGAGACCTACGACGACCTCCTGGCGTACTGCGAGCTGTCCGCCAACCCCGTCGGCCGCCTCGTCCTCGCCGTCACCGGCACCTCGACCCCCGAGCGGATCCGCCTCTCCGACGCGATCTGCACGGCGCTCCAGATCGTCGAACACCTCCAGGACGTGGCCGAGGACCTCGGCCGCGACCGCATCTACCTGCCTGCCGCGGACATGAAGCGCTTTCACGTCCAGGAAGCGGATCTCGCCACGGCCACCGCGGGCGCATCGGTGCGCGCACTGATCGCGTACGAAGCACAACGCGCCCGTGAACTCCTGAATGAAGGCGCCCCTCTCGTGGGTAGCGTCCACGGCAGATTGAAGTTGCTGCTCGCGGGGTTCGTGGCGGGGGGAAGGGCGGCGATCCACGCGATCGCCGCCGCCGAATACGACGTACTTCCCGGCCCGCCCAAGCCCGGCAAGCTCCAGTTGCTGCGCGAGGTGGGCGTGACTCTGCGAGGAAAGGGGTGATCCGGACCGTGGAGTCGGAACAACACGTGTCCGCACCGGTACTCGCCGCCTACAGCTACTGCGAGGCCGTGACCGGACAGCAGGCCCGTAACTTCGCGTACGGCATCAGGCTGCTGCCCACGCCCAAGCGGCGTGCGATGTCGGCGCTGTACGCGTTCTCGCGCCGTGTCGACGACATCGGCGACGGTGCGCTGGCCGACGACGTCAAGGTCGCCAGGCTCGAGGACACCCGGGCGCTGCTGACCCGGATCCGTGAGGGCGGGGTCGACGAGGACGACACCGACCCGGTCGCCGTCGCCCTCACGCACGCCGCCGAGGTCTTCCCGATCCCGCTGAGCGGCCTGGACGAGCTGATCGACGGCGTGCAGATGGACGTTCGCGGTGAGACCTACGAGACCTGGGACGATCTGAAGGTCTACTGCCGGTGTGTGGCCGGCGCCATCGGGCGGCTCTCGCTCGGGGTGTTCGGTACCGAACAGGGGACGCGCGGTGCCGAGCGCGCGCCGGAGTATGCCGACACGCTCGGTCTCGCGCTCCAGCTCACCAACATCCTCAGAGACGTCCGCGAGGACGCCGAGGGCGGCCGCACCTATCTGCCCGCCGACGACCTCGCGAAATTCGGCTGCTCGGCCGGGTTCGACGGGCCGACACCACCGGAGGGCTCCGACTTCGCGGGCCTCGTGCACTTCGAAGTGCGACGGGCCCGCGCCCTTTTCGCCGAGGGCTACCGGCTGCTCCCCATGCTCGACCGGCGCAGCGGCGCCTGTGTCGCCGCCATGGCCGGCATCTACCGGCGCCTGCTCGACCGCATCGAGCGCGACCCGGAGGCCGTGCTGCGTGGCCGGGTCTCGCTGCCCGGACGGGAGAAGGCCTACGTCGCCGTGCGCGGACTGTCCGGACTCGACGCCCGGCATGTGTCCCGGCGGACCGTCAGGAGGCGTACCTGATGGACAATGTGGGCCAAGGTGATTCCACCGGAGAAATGCGGCACGCAACCCTCCGGTCGGGGGCGGCGTCCCTGACTGCGACGGCCTGCGGTGCACTGCTGGAGCAGCACGGCGGGTCCGCAGGGGAGGGTGCACGATGAGCGACGCACAGCAGCCCGGCCTGCCCGCGGACAGCACGGGAACGGCCAGGCGGGACGCCGTCGTGGTCGGCGGCGGGCTGGCCGGCATCACCACCGCGCTCGCGCTCGCCGACGCCGGCGTGCGCGTCACCCTGGTCGAGGGCCGGCCCAGACTCGGTGGCCTGGCCTTCTCCTTCCAGCGCGGCGAACTGACCGTCGACAACGGACAGCACGTGTACCTGCGCTGCTGCACCGCGTACCGCTGGTTCCTCGACCGCATCGAGGGGGCCGAGCTGGCGCCGCTGCAGGATCGTCTCGACGTGCCCGTACTCGACGTGGACCGGCCCGCGGGCCGGCGCCTGGGCAGGTTGCGACGCGACGCGCTGCCGGTGCCCCTGCATCTGGGGCGCAGCCTGGCGACATATCCGCATCTCTCGCTCGCCGAGCGCGCCAGAGTCGGACGTGCCGCGCTCGCGCTCAAGGGGCTCGACCTCGCCGACCCGGCCCTGGACACCCAGGACTTCGGCAGCTGGCTGGCCGCGCACGGTCAGTCGGCGCGTGCCGTCGAGGCACTGTGGGACCTGGTGGGGGTCGCCACCCTCAACGCGGTGGCCGGGGACGCCTCCCTCGGACTCGCCGCGATGGTGTTCAAGACCGGTCTGCTGTCCGACCCGGGCGCGGCCGACATCGGCTGGGCGCATGTCCCGCTGGGCGAACTGCATGACCGCCTGGCCCGCAAGGCGCTCGACTCCGCGGGCGTGCGTACCGAAGTCCGTACACGCGTCACCTCCGTCTCTGAAAACGAAAACGGGCGGTGGAGCGTTCAGGTTCCCGGCGAAACGCTGGAAGCCGACGCGGTCGTGCTCGCCGTACCGCAGCGCGAGACGTACGACCTGCTGCCGGACGGCGCCCTCGAGGCCCCCGGACAACTGCTGGAGATCGGCACCGCGCCGATCCTCAACATCCATGTCCTGTACGACCGCAAGGTGCTCGACAAGCCCTTCTTCGCGGCCCTCGGCACCCCGGTGCAGTGGGTCTTCGACCGCACGGCGGCCTCCGGACTGCGAGAGGGCCAGTACCTCGCCCTCTCTCAGTCGGCCGCGCAGGACGAGATCGACGAGCCCGTCGCCGCCCTGCGCGAGCGCTATCTGCCCGAACTTCAGCGGCTGCTGCCCGGCACCCGGGGAGCGCAAGTGCGGGACTTCTTCGTGACCCGGGAGCGCACAGCGACGTTCGCCCCCACCCCCGGCGTCGGGCGGCTGCGTCCCGGCGCCCGCACCAAAGCCCCCGGCCTCTACTTGGCCGGCGCGTGGACCGCCACAGGGTGGCCCGCGACCATGGAGAGTGCGGTCCGCAGCGGTGTGAGCGCGGCGGACGCCGCCCTCAGTGCCCTGGGCCGGCCCCGCCCCCACCACCTCTTCGCTTTCGAGGAGGCAGCCTGATGCTCGATCAGCACGGCCCGGCAGGCCCCCGCACCCCTGGCACCGCAACAAGAGGAGAAACTGTGCCCACTGTGCCCCCGGCCTCGACGGCTGCCGACGCGGTGGACGTGACCGCGCTCCTGGAGCGCGGCCGGACCCTGGCCACACCGGTGCTGCGAGCGGCCGTCGACCGCCTGGCACCTCCCATGGACACCGTTTCCGCCTACCACTTCGGCTGGATCGACGCCGAGGGCAACCCCACGTCCGGCGACGGCGGCAAGGCCGTACGCCCCGCGCTCGCCGTGCTCTCCGCCGAGGTCACCGGGGCCGCGCCCGAGGTAGGCATCCCCGGTGCGGTCGCCGTCGAACTGGTCCACAACTTCTCGCTCCTGCACGACGACCTGATGGACGGCGACGAACAGCGCCGCCACCGCGACACCGTCTGGAAGGTGCACGGCCCCGCCCAGGCGATCCTCGTCGGCGACGCTCTGTTCGCCCTCGCCAACGAGGTCCTGCTGGAGCTCGGCACCGTCGAGGCCGGCCGGGCCACCCGCCGTCTCACCACCGCCACCCGCGCCCTGATCGACGGTCAGGCGCAGGACATCTCCTACGAGCACCGCGACCGCGTCAGCGTCGAGGAGTGCCTGGAGATGGAGGGCAACAAGACCGGCGCCCTGCTGGCCTGCGCCAGCTCCATCGGCGCCGTGCTCGGCGGCGCGGACGACCGCACCGCCGACACCCTGGAGAAGTACGGCTACCACCTCGGCCTGGCCTTTCAGGCCGTCGACGACCTCCTCGGCATCTGGGGCGACCCGGAGGCCACCGGCAAGCAGACCTGGAGCGACCTGCGCCAGCGCAAGAAGTCCCTGCCGGTCGTGGCAGCGCTCGCGGCGGGCGGTACCGCCTCCGAGCGGCTCGGCGAGATCCTCGCCGCCGACGCCAAGAGCAGCGACTTCGCGACCTTCTCCGAGGAGGAGTTCGCGGCCCGTGCCGCCCTCATCGAGGAGGCGGGCGGCCGCGAGTGGACCGCCCAGGAGGCGCGCCGGCAGCACACCATCGCCATCGAAGCCCTGAACGCCATCGACATGCCCGAGCAGGTACGGGCCCGGTTCACGGCGCTCGCCGACTTCGTCGTCGTACGAAAGAGATGATCACTATCGGTCGAACAGCCCTCGCGTAGTCGCCGGCCGGTGGCGCGAGTATTCGCGCACCGGTCGACGGCGGACCCACAGCAGCACGACTCGAACGACTGCACGAAGGGGAAGCCATGACAGCGACGACCGACGGAAGCACCGGGGCCCTCCCGCCCCGCGCTGCCGCGGCCACCGAAACCGACATCACCACCCCCGCGGCGGCCGGGGTACAAGAAGCCGCCGCACGCGCGGTGCAGCGCTCCACCGACTTCCTGCTCTCCCGACAGGACGCGGAAGGCTGGTGGAAGGGCGACCTCGAGACGAACGTCACGATGGACGCCGAGGACCTGCTGCTGCGTCAGTTCCTGGGCATCGGCGACGAGGTGACGACCCGGGGGGCCGGACTCTTCATCCGCGGCGAGCAGCGCGAGGACGGCACCTGGGCCACCTTCTACGGCGGCCCGGGCGAACTCTCCACCACCATCGAGGCGTATGTCGCCCTCCGGCTGGCCGGCGACGCCCCGGACGAACCGCACATGGCGAGGGCGTCGGCCTGGATCCGTGAGCAGGGCGGCATCGCCGCCGCCCGCGTCTTCACCCGGATCTGGCTGGCCCTGTTCGGCTGGTGGAAGTGGGAGGACCTGCCCGAACTCCCGCCGGAACTCATCTACTTCCCCAAGTGGATGCCGCTCAACATCTATGACTTCGGGTGCTGGGCCCGGCAGACCATCGTCCCGCTGACGATCGTCTCCGCGAAGCGCCCGGTGCGCCCCGCGCCCTTCCCGCTCGACGAGCTGCACACCGACCCGGCCCACCCCAACCCGCCCAAGCCCCTGGCGCCGGTGGCGAGTTGGGACGGAGCCTTTCAGCGGATCGACAAGGCCATGCACGCGCTGCGCAAGGTCGCACCGCGCAGGCTGCGCAGGGCGGCCGTGAACTCGGCGGCCCGCTGGATCATCGAGCGTCAGGAGAACGACGGCTGCTGGGGCGGCATCCAGCCGCCGGCCGTGTACTCGGTCATCGCGCTGTACCTGCTCGGCTACGATCTCGAACACCCTGTGATGCGCGCGGGCCTTCAGTCGCTGGACCGTTTCGCCGTATGGCGCGAGGACGGCGCCCGGATGATCGAGGCCTGCCAGTCGCCGGTGTGGGACACCTGCCTGGCGGCCATCGCGCTCGCCGACGCGGGACTCCCCGCCGACCACCCGCAACTCGTCAAGGCCGCCGACTGGATGCTCGGCGAGCAGATCGTGCGGCCCGGCGACTGGTCGGTCAAACGGCCCGGACTCCCGCCGGGCGGCTGGGCGTTCGAGTTCCACAACGACAACTACCCCGACATCGACGACACCGCCGAGGTCGTCCTCGCGCTGCGCCGCATCAGGCACCACGACCCCGAGCGCGTCGAGAAGGCGATCGGACGCGGGGTGCGCTGGAACCTCGGCATGCAGTCGAAGAACGGCGCGTGGGGGGCCTTCGACGTCGACAACACCAGCCCGTTCCCCAACCGGCTGCCGTTCTGCGACTTCGGTGAGGTCATCGATCCGCCGTCCGCCGACGTCACCGCGCACGTCGTCGAGATGCTCGCGGTCGAGGGCATGTCCCACGACCCGCGCACCCGGCGCGGCATCGAGTGGCTGCTCGCCGAACAGGAGCCGGACGGCTCGTGGTTCGGGCGCTGGGGCGTCAACTACGTGTACGGCACCGGTTCGGTGGTGCCCGCCCTGACCGCCGCCGGACTCCCCGCCTCGCATCCGGCGATCCGCCGGGCCGTGGTCTGGCTGGAGTCGGTCCAGAACGACGACGGCGGCTGGGGCGAGGACCTGCGCTCCTACCAGGACAGCAAGAAGTGGAGCGGCAAGGGCGCCTCCACCGCCTCGCAGACCGCGTGGGCGCTGCTCGCGCTGCTCGCGGCGGGGGAGCGCAACTCCAAGGCCGTGGAGCGCGCCGTCGAGTGGCTCGCGACCACCCAGCGGGCGGACGGTTCCTGGGACGAGCCGTACTTCACCGGCACCGGCTTCCCCTGGGACTTCTCCATCAACTACCACCTCTACCGGCAGGTCTTCCCGCTCACCGCGCTCGGCCGGTACGTGCACGGGGAGCCCTTCTCCGGGGCCGAGGGGGGCTGATGAGCGCCAAGCCCGCCCCGGCCCCGCTGCTGATCGCCTGCGCGCTCGGCATCGAGCACCTCGCCCTGCGCATGAGTGACCGCAGCGTGAGGCGGAGGGGCGCGCCGGGGTCGAGAGTGGGGGAGCGCGCAGGCCCCGACGAAGGAGGGGCTGAGCACGGTCGGGCTCTCGACCCCGGCTTTCGGCGCCCCGGAGCCGAACCGAACAAGTGGGGCGCGGGCGGGACGGTCACCGTCCTGCGTACGGGCATGGGGCCCAGGGCGGCCGAACGCGCGGTCGCCCGGGTCCTGGCCGACCCGTCGCTCGCCGAGGCCGCCGTGCTGGCCACCGGCTTCTGCGCGGGGCTCGCCCCGGGGATGCACCCCGGTGACCTGGTGGTCGCCGAGGAGACCCGGGACCCGCGCGGAAACGTCCCGTGCATCAGGACCGACCTGCTCGTCAAGGAACTCGTACGTACCCTGCCCGGGCGCACCGTCCACACCGGGCCACTCCTCGGCTCCGACCACGTCGTGCGTGGACCGGAGAGGTCCGAACTGCTCGCGACCGGCGCGATCGCGGTCGACATGGAGTCGGCCGCCACGCTCCTGAGCGCCGTGCGGGTGGGCGAGCGCCCGGTTGCGGCCGTAAGGGTGGTCGTGGACGCTCCTGAACATGAACTCGTCCGGATCGGCACGGTGCGCGGTGGAATATCAGCTTTCCGCGTCCTTCGTTCCGTACTTCCCGCTTTTTTCGAATGGCACCGTTCTTCGCTGCTCCCCTGGAGGTGAGCCAGATGGCCATGCCGCTGCGTCAGTCCATCAAGGTTGCTACATACTTGGCTGAACAAAAGCTCCGCAAGCGGGACAAGTTTCCCCTCATTGTGGAACTGGAACCGCTCTTCGCATGCAACCTGAAGTGCGAGGGCTGCGGCAAGATCCAGCACCCGGCAGGCGTGCTCAAGCAGCGCATGCCGGTCGCTCAGGCCGTCGGGGCGGTGCTCGAATCAGGTGCGCCCATGGTGTCCATCGCCGGCGGCGAACCCTTGATGCACCCCCAGATCGACGAGATCGCACGCCAGCTGGTGGCCAGGAAGAAATACGTCTTCCTCTGCACCAATGCCATGTTGCTGCGCAAGAAGATGGACAAGTTCAAGCCCTCTCCCTACTTCGCCTTCGCCGTGCACATCGACGGGCTGCGTGAGCGGCACGACGAGTCCGTTGCGAAGGAGGGCGTGTTCGACGAGGCCGTGGAGGCCATCAAGGAGGCCAAGCGGCGCGGCTTCCGGGTGACCACCAACTCGACCTTCTTCAACACCGACACCCCGCAGACCATCATCGAGGTGCTCAACTTCCTCAACGACGACCTGAAGGTCGACGAGATGATGATCTCGCCCGCCTACGCCTACGAGAAGGCGCCCGACCAGGAGCACTTCCTGGGCGTGGAGCAGACCCGTGAGCTGTTCAAGAAGGCCTTCGCGGGCGGCAACCGCAAGAAGTGGCGACTCAACCACTCACCGCTGTTCCTCGACTTCCTCGAGGGCAAGGTCGACTTCCCGTGCACCGCGTGGGCGATCCCGAACTACTCGCTGTTCGGCTGGCAGCGCCCCTGCTACCTGATGAGCGACGGGTACGTGCCGACGTACCGCGAGCTGATCGAGGACACCGACTGGGACAAGTACGGCCGCGGCAAGGACCCGCGCTGCGCCAACTGCATGGCGCACTGCGGCTACGAGCCCACCGCCGTCCTCGCCACCATGGGATCCCTGAAGGAGTCGCTGCGCGCCATGCGCGAGACGGTCTCCGGAAACCGCGAGTGACGTCATGACGGCCGTCTCCTTGGGCGTTCCCGAGGTACCGGCCCGGCCGATCGCCGAGCGGCGTCTGTCGCGGCAGATCCAGGTCGGGCCGGTGGCCGTCGGGGGCGGGGCCCCTGTGTCGGTGCAGTCGATGACGACGACGCGTACGTCGGACATCGGCGCCACCTTGCAGCAGATCGCGGAGCTCACCGCGTCCGGCTGTCAGATCGTCCGGGTCGCCTGCCCCACGCAGGACGACGCGGACGCGCTCGCGACCATCGCCCGTAAGTCGCAGATCCCGGTGATCGCGGACATCCACTTCCAGCCGAAGTACGTCTTCGCGGCGATCGAGGCCGGGTGCGCGGCGGTGCGTGTGAACCCCGGCAACATCAAGCAGTTCGACGACAAGGTGAAGGAGATCGCGCGGGCCGCCAAGGAGCACGGCACGCCGATCCGGATCGGCGTCAACGCCGGTTCGCTGGACCGGCGCCTGCTCCAGAAGTACGGCAGGGCGACTCCCGAGGCCCTGGTCGAGTCGGCACTGTGGGAGGCGTCGCTGTTCGAGGAGCACGACTTCCGGGACATCAAGATCTCCGTCAAGCACAACGACCCGGTCGTGATGGTCGAGGCGTACCGGCAGCTGGCGGCGCAGTGCGACTATCCGCTGCACCTGGGCGTGACGGAGGCGGGCCCGGCCTTCCAGGGCACGATCAAGTCCGCGGTGGCCTTCGGCGCGCTGTTGTCGCAGGGCGTGGGCGACACGATCCGGGTGTCGCTGAGCGCGCCGCCCGCCGAGGAGGTCAAGGTCGGCATCCAGATCCTGGAGTCCCTGGGCCTGCGGCAGCGGCGGCTGGAGATCGTCTCCTGTCCGTCCTGCGGCCGTGCCCAGGTCGACGTCTACAAGCTGGCCGACGAGGTCACCGCGGGTCTGGAGGGCATGCAGGTTCCGTTGCGCGTCGCGGTCATGGGGTGCGTGGTGAACGGCCCCGGCGAGGCGCGGGAAGCGGATCTGGGGGTCGCCTCCGGCAACGGCAAGGGGCAGATCTTCGTCAAGGGCGAGGTCATCAAGACCGTCCCCGAGTCGAAGATCGTGGAGACCCTCATCGAGGAGGCGATGAAGATCGCCGAGCAGATGGAACAGGACGGCGTCGCGGCAGGGGAGCCGGCCGTCACCGTGAGCTGAACAGCACCAACCGAAGGGGGCTCGAGCGTGACGATTCTGGAGAGCATCCGGGGACCACGCGACCTGAAGGCGCTGTCCGAGGCGGAACTCGGCGAACTTTCCGAAGAGATAAGGGAATTCCTGGTGCACGCGGTCGCCAGGACCGGTGGACACCTCGGGCCCAACCTGGGAGTGGTGGAACTGTCCGTCGCGCTCCACCGGGTCTTCGAGTCACCGGTGGACCGCATCGTCTGGGACACCGGCCATCAGAGCTACGTACACAAGCTGCTGACAGGACGTCAGGACTTCTCCAAGCTGCGCAGCAAGGGCGGCCTCTCCGGCTATCCGTCGCGTGAGGAGTCCGAGCACGACATCGTCGAGAACAGCCACGCCTCCACCGCGCTCGGCTGGGCGGACGGCCTTGCCAAGGCCCGCCAGGTGCAGGGGGAGCAGGGCCACGTCGTCGCGGTCATCGGCGACGGGGCGCTCACCGGCGGTATGGCCTGGGAGGCGCTGAACAACATCGCGGCCGCCAGGGACCGACCGCTGATCATCGTCGTCAACGACAACGAACGCTCCTACGCCCCGACCATAGGCGGCCTCGCCAACCACCTGGCGACCCTGCGCACGACCGACGGCTACGAGAAGGCCCTGGCCTGGGGGAAGGACGTACTGCTGCGGACCCCGGTGGTCGGGCACACGCTCTACGAGTCGCTGCACGGCGCGAAGAAGGGCTTCAAGGACGCGTTCGCGCCGCAGGGCATGTTCGAGGACCTGGGGCTGAAGTACGTCGGACCGATCGACGGGCACGACCTCAGGGCCGTCGAGTCCGCGCTGCGCCGCGCCAAGCGCTTCCACGGGCCGGTCCTCGTCCACTGCCTCACCGAGAAGGGGCGCGGCTACGAACCCGCCCTTGCTCACGAGGAGGACCACTTCCACACCGTCGGCGTGATGGACCCGCTCACCTGCGAGCCGCTCACGCCGTCCGGCGGGCCGTCCTGGACCTCGGTGTTCGGCGACGAGATCGTCAGGATCGGCGAGGAGCGGGACGACGTCGTGGCGATCACCGCGGCCATGCTGCACCCGGTGGGCCTCGGTAAGTTCGCCGCCCGCTTCCCGGACCGGGTGTGGGACGTCGGCATCGCCGAGCAGCACGCGGCCGTCTCGGCGGCCGGCCTGGCGACCGGCGGGCTGCACCCGGTCGTCGCCGTCTACGCCACCTTCCTCAACCGTGCCTTCGACCAGGTGCTCATGGACGTGGCCCTGCACAAGTGCGGCGTGACCTTCGTGCTGGACCGGGCCGGTGTCACCGGCGTCGACGGCGCCTCGCACAACGGCATGTGGGACATGTCCGTCCTCCAGGTCGTCCCGGGCCTCAGGATCGCCGCGCCGCGCGACGCCGACCAGTTGCGCGCCCAGCTGCGCGAGGCCGTCGCCGTGGACGACGCGCCGACACTGGTCCGCTTCCCGAAGGAGTCGGTGGGCCCGGAGATCCCGGCGATCGGTCATGTGGGCGGCATCGACGTCCTGCACCGCGGCCCGGACACGCCCGAGGTGCTGCTGGTGGCCGTCGGTGTCATGGCGCCGGTCTGCCTCCAGGCCGCCGAGCTGCTCGAAGCCCGCGGCATCGGCTGCACCGTGGTCGACCCCCGTTGGGTCAAGCCCGTCGACCCGGCGCTCCCGGGCCTCGCCGCCGAGCACCGTCTGGTGGCCGTCGTCGAGGACAACAGCCGTGCGGCCGGGGTCGGTGCCGCGGTCGCGCTGGCACTGGGCGACGCCGAGGTGGACGTACCGGTACGGCGGTTCGGCATCCCGGAGCAGTTCCTCGCGCACGCCAAGCGCGGCGAGGTGCTCGCCGACATCGGCCTCACGCCGGTCGAGATCGCCGGACGGATCAGCGCAAGCCTGGCAGTCAAGGAGAAACCCGAATGACCGAGGAGTTCGACCTCGCCGCGCTGCTGGCCGAGCGCGGAGCCGAGCGCTACGAGCTGCACACCAAGCACCTCAACCACCAGCTCCCGCGCATGCTGCACACCATCGGCTTCGACAAGGTCTACGTGCGGGCCGAGGGCGCGTACTTCTGGGACGCGGACGGCGACGACTACCTGGACATGCTCGCCGGGTTCGGGGTGATGGGCCTGGGGCGCCACCACCCCGTCGTCCGCAAGGCGCTGCACGACGTCCTCGACGCCGGCCTCGCCGACCTCACCCGCTTCGACTGTCAGCCGCTGCCCGGGCTGCTGGCCGAGAAGCTGCTCGCGCACAGCCCGCACCTGGACCGGGTGTTCTTCGGCAACAGCGGTACGGAGGCGGTCGAGACCGCGCTGAAGTTCGCCCGGTACGCCACCGGCAGGCCGCGGATCCTGTACTGCGACCACGCCTTCCACGGGCTGACCACCGGCTCGCTGTCCGTGAACGGCGAGTCCGGCTTCCGGGACGGCTTCGCGCCCCTGCTGCCCGACACGGCCGTTCCGCTCGGCGATCTCGAGGCCCTGGCCCGGGAGCTGAAGAAGGGGGACGTGGCGGCCCTCGTCGTCGAGCCGATCCAGGGCAAGGGTGTGCACGAGGCGCCGCCCGGCTATCTGCGCGCCGCCCAGGAGCTGCTGCACCGGCACAAGGCGCTGCTCATCGCGGACGAGGTGCAGACGGGTCTGGGCCGGACCGGCGACTTCTACGCCTACCAGCACGAGGACGGCGTCGAGCCGGACCTGGTGTGCGTGGCCAAGGCGCTCTCCGGCGGCTATGTGCCGGTGGGCGCCACGCTCGGCAAGGACTGGATCTTCAAGAAGGTCTACTCGTCGATGGACCGGGTGCTGGTCCACTCGGCGAGCTTCGGATCCAACGCCCAGGCGATGGCCGCCGGACTCGCCGTGCTGTCGGTCATGGAGAACGAGCGGATCGTCGCCAACGCCCGCGCCACCGGGGAGCAGCTGAGGTCCCGGCTCGCCGCGCTGACCGACAAGTACGAGCTGCTCGCCGACGTCCGCGGCCGGGGCCTGATGATCGGCATCGAGTTCGGCAAGCCGAAGTCGCTGAAGCTGCGCAGCCGCTGGACCATGCTCCAGGCCGCGCGCAAGGGGCTGTTCGCACAGATGGTGGTCGTCCCGCTGCTCCAGCGGCACCGGATCCTCACCCAGGTCTCCGGGGACCACCTCGAGGTGATCAAGCTGATCCCGCCGCTGGTCATCGGCGAGCGGGAGGTGGACCGGTTCGTCGACGCCTTCACCGAGGTGATGGACGACGCCCACAGCGGGGGCGGTCTGATGTGGGACTTCAGCAAGACGCTGATCAAGCAGGCGGTCGCCAACCGTTAGAGTTCCGAATCGCGCCTTGCCTCTGAGGCAAGAGATTTGCCGAGGAGGCAAGGCTGGGGCTCAATGGAGTGCATGAGCTCCCCTGAAGCCGGGCCCGGTCCGGTGACCGGGCCGACCGCAGAGCCGACGGCCGGGCCGGCCGAGACCCTGCCCGCCGTCGCGCCGCAGCTGCGCGCCCTGCGCCGCCGGGCCGCCCTGACCCTGGAGGCCGCGGCCCGCGCCGCCGGGCTGTCGCCCGCCCACCTCTCCCGTCTGGAGACCGGGCGGCGCCAGCCCTCGCTGCCGATGCTGCTCGCGCTCGCCCGTATCTACGGTACGACCGTCTCGGAACTGCTCGGTGAGACCGTCGCCGACCGGGACGCCGTCGTACGCGCCGGTGACATGGAGCCGACCGCGGCGGGCGGCTGGACGTACTGGCAGGCAGGTTCGCCCGGGCGCGGGATGCAGGCCCTGCGCGTGCACGTCCCGTACGGCTCCCAGGGCGACATCGTGCGCGTGCATCCCGGCGAGGAGTGGCTCTACGTCCTCACCGGGCGGTTGCGGCTGCGTCTGGGCGACGCCACGCACCTGCTGGGGCCGGGCGACAGCGCGCACTTCGACTCGCTGACCCCGCACCGCATCGCCGCACAGGACCCCGACGGGGTCGAGCTGCTGTTCGTCCACACCCTGCTGCAGAGCCCGACGGCCACGCTGTGCCTCGGCCCCACCACTGGAGAGACGCCATGAGCAACATGGAGGAGAAGTTCCCCCGGACTCTCTGGATCCGGCTGATCATCTACCTCGCCGTGGGGCACGTCCTCGCCGCCTTCATCTGGCTGCTCTTCGAGGTCGGGGCCAACCAGTAGGCAGCCCAGCGGCAGGCCTCGGGCAGCGGTGCGTCGTGCGGTGACGCGGCAGGCCTCAGTCGAGCAGCCGGTCGCGCAGCCGTTCCCGGGTCTGCGGTGCCAGCCGGAGCCCCTGCTCCAGGTAGGCGTCGACGCCGCCCCAGGTCTCCTCGATGGTCTCGACGGCCGCCGTCAGGTACTCCGCCCGCGCGTCGAACAGGGGGCCGAGCAGCTCCATGACCTCGGGGGAGTAGCCCGCCGAGGACGAGCCGCTGCGACGCACCTTGTAGCGGCGGTGCTTGGCGTTGGACTCCAGATAGTCGGCGAGGATCGCCTCGCGTTCCACGCCCACGGCGAGCAGCGTCACGGCTATGGACAGGCCGGCCCGGTCCTTGCCCGCCGCGCAGTGCATCAGGGCGGGAACGCTGTCCTCGGCCAGCGAGTGCAGCACCCGGGAGTGCTCGTCCGTGCGCTCCTTGACGATCGTGCGGTAGGACGTGATCATCCGGTGCGCGGCCTTGCCCTCGCCGAGGATCGCGCGCAGCTGGTCGATCTCGCCGTCGCGGACCATCTTCCAGAACTCGGAGCCGTCCGCCGGGTCCGACAGCGGCAGGTTCACATTGCGCACGCCGGGCAGCTCGACGTCCGGGCCCTCCAGCTTCTGGTCCGCCGCGTTGCGGAAGTCGAAGATCGTGTGCAGCCCCAGGGAGGACAGGAACGCCGCGTCCTCGTCGGTCGCGTGCGCGAGGTGGCCGCTGCGGAACAGCACGCCGTGCCGCACCCGCCGCCCGTCGACGGTCGGCAGTCCGCCCACGTCACGGAAGTTGCGTACTCCGGCCAGCTCGGGTTCGGTCGACGGGACCTGCTGCGTCAAGGGGGCTCCTCCCACTTGCCCCGCCGACGCGGCTCGGCGGGTGGCCGACGGGGATCCGCTGTTGACGATACGACATGGATTCCTGGGGCAACGAGTTGTCCACAGACGTTGCCCGGAAGGCCCCGGGCCGTTGATGATGTTGGGGCTTGACCGCTCCTGTTCACACCTGTTCGTACCTGTTCGAAACTGTGAGGCCTCATGCTGGAGATCGCGGAAAACGGCCGTACGTGGCTGCTGTCGGGACCGCTGAGCAGCTACGCCGTCCACCTCACCGGGGACGACGAGCTCCTGCACCTGCACTGGGGCCCCAGAATCGCACTCGCCGACGCGGAAGCCCTCGCGGCCCGCCCGTTGCCGGACCGCTCGTCCTTCGAGTCCCCGCTCGACGGACGTGAGGAGTACCCGGTCGAGGGCGGCCCCCGTTTCGTCCGGCCCGCCCTGTCCGTGCGTACCGACGAGCGGAGGGGCACCGAGTGGGGCTTCGAGGCGTACGAGGCCGAGGGGGACGAGCTGCGCCTGCGGTTCCGTGACGCCGGGGCGGCCGTCACGCTGCACTACCGGATGCGTGACGACGTGGTCGAGCGCTGGGTGACCCTGGACAACCAGGGGCCCGCGCCCCTGGAGCTGCTGCGCGCCGACTCCGCCACCTGGACCCTGCCCGACCGCGACGGCTGGCGCCTGTCCCAGCTGCACGGCCGCTGGGCCGCCGAGTCCCGGCTGACGCAGTCGTACCTCACCTACGGTGAGAAGGTCATCGGCAGCCGTCGCGGCCACACCGGACACCAGCACCTGCCCTGGGTCGCGCTCGACACCGACGCCACCGAGGAGCGCGGCGAGGTCTACGGCTGCGCGCTCGGCTGGTCGGGATCCTGGCGGATCGCCGTGGCGCAACTCCCCGACGCGCGCGTGCAGATCACCGGCGGCGCCGGGCACGACGACTCGGGCCTGCTGCGGCTGGCGGCGGGGGAGTCCTTCACCACCCCCGTGTTCGCCGGACTGTGGAGCGACGGCGGTTTCGGTGGCGCGAGCCGCGCCTGGCACGCCTACCAGCGGACGTACGTCATCCCGGAGGCGGACCGGGACCGGCCCGTGCTCTTCAACTCCTGGGAGGCCACGCAGTTCGACATCTCCGAGGAGCAACAGCGAGCCCTCGCCCGGCGGGCCGCAGCGATCGGCGTCGAGCTGTTCGTGGTCGACGACGGCTGGTTCGGCGCACGCACCGGCGAGCGGGCCGGGCTCGGCGACTGGACGCCCAACCCCGACCGCTTCCCGGCCGGCCTCAAGCCTCTCGCCGACGACGTGCACGCGCTCGGCATGCAGTTCGGCATCTGGGTCGAGCCCGAGATGGTCAATCCGGACAGTGACCTGTACCGGGCGCACCCCGACTGGGTGCAGTACCAGACGGGACGAAAGCGGACGGAACTCCGTCATCAGCTCGTGCTGAACCTCGCGCGCGAGGACGTCCAGGAGTACCTCTGGGAGCGGCTCGACACGCTGCTGACCAGCGCCCCGATCGACTACGTGAAGTGGGACTTCAACCGCTCCTTCACCGACGCCGGCTGGCCCGGCGAGGCGTATCCGCAGCGGCTGTGGGTCGACCATGTGCACGCCTTGTACGCCCTGTTGGACCGGCTCCGGGCGGCCCACCCCGGCGTCGCCTTCGAGTCCTGCTCGGGCGGCGGCGGCCGGATCGACCTCGGGATCATGAGCCGTACGGACCAGGTGTGGACCTCCGACAACACCGATCCGCTCGACCGGCTTTCCATCCAGCACGGTTTCAGTCAGGTCCACCCCGCGCGGGTCATGGCCGCCTGGGTCACCGACAGCCCCAACGTCCAGCTCAACGGCCGGGTGAGCTCGCTGCGGTTCCGGTTCGTGAGCGCCATGGCCGGGGTGCTCGGCGTCGGCGGAGACCTCACCCGATGGACCGAGGAGGAGCTCGCCGAGGCGCGGGACTGGGTCGGCCTCTACAAGGAGATCCGGCCGCTGGTGCAGCACGGCGACCTCTACCGGCTGCGGCCCCCGCAGGGCGGACTGAGCGCCGTGCAGTACGTCCGCGGGGACGAGGCCGTCGTCCTCGCCTGCCTCCAGGCGCAGCGGTACGGCGAGCCCGTGCCGGCGCTGCGGCTGCGGGGCCTCGACCCGACGGCGTCGTACGAATGCCGCGAAACGGGCGAAGTTCACCGGGGTGCGGTGCTGCTGCACCACGGGTTGCGCACAGGGCTGCACGGCGACCTCGATGCGACGGTTATCCGCCTGCGCCGCATCTGAGTGATCTGTCCGAATTGCAGCCTTCATTCCAACTCGCTCTGGAATAAAGGAAGCTGAAGAAAGGGTGCGTGAGGAGCGTCATATCGGTGACCGTATGTCGCTCATCATGCTCACGTAATTCATGTGCCTTTTCAGTGAATTGAAGAAGGGGAGTAGAGGGAATTCACGGAGGGTGACCGGGAAATCCCGTAACGGATCAAGTAAAACGGGCAGATCCGGAACAGGCCGCTTGTCCGGTTGCGTCTTGCTCGCTTACGTTCCACACCGATCCGGGCGGACGCCTAATCCTGCCGCCGCCCGGTGCCCGCACACTCACCCGTGCACGGCAGGAGCGGGGGACCCACAGGCACGACCGCCTGTTCCGGTCTCCGGAACGGCTTGGGGTACAGCCACGCCGCGAGCGTGGCCGGGCATCTCCAGCCCGCACCCGACAGCTCACCTCGCAGGCGCCGGAGAGGAATTCGCCATGCCCGCGAAGGGTAAGCACCGCCGTCCCAAGAACCGGCGCTTCACTCGCTCGATCGCCGTCGCCGGAACCGGCGGCGCGGCGCTCGCCCTCCCGCTCATGGGGGCCACCGGTGCGCACGCGGCGCAGTCGGTTTCCGAAAAGGCCGTGCAGTCCGTTCCGGTGACCGGGAAGAAGGCCGTCACGAAGAGCGCGGGTGCCCGGACCTACACGGTGCGGACCGGCGACTGCCTGTCGAAGATCGCCGATGAGCAGAACGTCAGCGGTGGCTGGCACAAGCTCTACGAGGACAACCGTGTGGCCGTCGGCGGCAACCCGTCGCTGATCCACCCCGGGCTGAAGCTCAGCCTCGGCAAGAAGGCCGCCGCGAGCACCGGCACCGAGTCCGGCGCCGAGACCTCCGCGTCGAAGTCCGCCTCGCCGAAGTCCGCCGTCTCGGACGCCTCCGCGGTGAAGTCGACCAGCGCGCAGGCCGTCGACGCCACGAGCGCCACCAGCACCTCCATCAGTGGCGGCTACGCCCTCCCGGTCGCCGGTGCCACGATCGGCACCGCCTACCACGTGGCGGGCAGCATGTGGTCCAGCGGGTACCACACCGGCGTCGACTTCGTCGTCCCGACCGGCACCTCGCTCAAGGCCGTGGGCGCGGGCACCGTGGTCTCGGCGGGCTGGGGCGGCGCGTACGGCAACCAGGTCGTCATCAAGCTCGCCGACGGCTACTACGCGCAGTACGGCCACCTGTCCCAGCTCTCCGTCTCGGCCGGCCAGACCGTGACCGCGGGGCAGCAGGTCGGCCTCTCGGGTGCGACCGGCAACGTGACCGGCCCGCATCTGCACTTCGAGATCCGGACCACGCCGGACTACGGCTCGGACGTCGACCCGGTCGCCTACCTCCGTTCGCACGGCGTCGCCGTCTGACGCCTGCTCCCCGCTCCGCTGAAGGCCGGACCCCGATCCCCGGGGTCCGGCCTTCAGTATGTTCGATTTTGCGCGTTCATGATCACTGTGTTGCGATCTTGTGGCAGGGGTGTCCAGGGTCTCGACAGTGGCGGCAGGGTGGGACCAAAGTGATCTCCGTAGCGATGCAAGCGCTTTCTATTTCCTTCGGAGGTCCCCGTGCCCAGCGTCGGCCGACGCACCTGCCTGAGCGTGGCGCTGGCCGCGGGGATCCTCCTGGGGGCCACTGCGCCCGTCTTCGCGTCCGTAGCTCCGAATGTCGTACGCCCCGACGACCGGCGGCTCGCCTACGAGGGCCACTGGAGCCGGTCCGCCGGGGCGGCCGTCACTGTCAACTCCGGCTCGCGGCTCCGGTTCCGCTTCACCGGCGGGAGCGCGCACGCCCTGTTCGACATCGCGTCGATCACCGTGCCGGCTCAGATCTACGTGTCGGTCGATGGCGGCCCGAAGCAGTTGCGGGCCGTGGACCAGAGCGACGTGGAGATCACGGCCGACGGCCGCGGGGTCCACATCGTCGAGATCTCCGTGAAGGACGTCTTCTCCCGCGTCAACCGATGGACTCCGCCGTTGGAGACGGGCGTCGCACTGACCGGGCTGCGGCTGGAGCGAGGCGGGCACCTGCTGCCCCAACTCCGTGCGCCGAAAAGTACGGTGGCCTTCTACGGCGACTCCATCACCCAGGGCGTGATGGCGCTGTGTGAGGCCAACACCTCCGACTGCGCCGACGGCACCGTCGCCTACCCGACCCTCGTCGCCGACGCCCTGCACGCCTCGCTCACCCAGGTCGGCTTCGGCCGGCAGGGGGTTCTCCAGACCGGCAACGGGGGAGTGCCGGCGGCCGGGGACGCCTACGGCTGGAACTACGCCGGCTCCCCGGCGGATCCGGACCGGAACGCCGATGTGATCGTCGTCAACCAGGGCACCAACGACACCGCGTTCGGCGCGGACGCCTTCCGCCCCGCCTACCGCGCCTACCTCGAACAACTCCGCGCCGCCGCACCGCACGCCCGCATCCTCGCGCTGCGCCCCTTCAACGGCGCGCACGCCGACGACATCGCGGCCGTGGTCGGTGAACTCGCCGGCACCGACACCGGCATCGAGTTCGTCGACACGACCGACTGGCTCTCGGCGGCGGACGGGGACTTCAACGGGACCGTCCATCCGAGCGCCCAGGGCCACCGCAAGGTGGCCGACCGGCTGATCGCCCTTCTCGCAAAGGAGCAGCACTAGTGCACCCCGACCGACGTCGAAGAATCGGCGCCGTCACCGCCGCGGCCCTGCTGGCCGGGCTGTTCTCCGCGCCCGCCGGACATGCCGCCGAGCCGCCGCGCCGGATCGTGGAGAACCTCGACCGCGGCCTGGTCGCCGTACCGTCCGGCGAGGGGACGTTCCTCAGCTGGCGGCTCCTCGGCACCGAGTACGCGCGGTACGGCAACGACATCGCCTTCAACGTGTACAAGAACGGGCGGCGGCTGAATCGTGCGCCGGTCACCAAGTCGACGACGTACCAGGACGACAGTCCCGGGGCGGGCGCATACACCGTGCGCGCCGTCGTCAACGGGCATGAACAGAAGGCGAGTCGCGCCGCCCTCGACTTCGCGGACGGCTACGCCGAGATTCCCCTCGCGGCGGCCGACGGTTACACCGTGCAGCACGCCTGGCCGGGCGACCTCGACGGCGACGGGCGGTACGAGCTGGTCGTCAGCCGGCTGTCCACGGACCGCTCCGGGACCGACCTTCTGGAGGCCTACACCCTCACCGGCGAGCGGCTGTGGCGCGTCGACCTGGGGCCGAACTCACTCGCCCAGGCCGCAGGCAACGGCGCCAACGACCCGGCGCCGGCCGCGATTTCCGGGTCCACGGCCATCGGCGGCTACCGCAACGACGACAACGTCACCGTGTACGACCTCGACGGCGACGGGCGGGCCGAGGTGCTGGTGCACACCGCCGACGGCACCACGTTCGCGGACGGCGCGCAGGTCACCGCGGCCTCGCCCGCGAACCAGTTCGTCTCCGTGATCGACGGCGCGACCGGCACCGAGCGCACCCGGCAGCCCGTGCCCGACGACTTCGTCGCCGACGGCCCCGCGGGCGGCCACTTCGGCATCGCCTACCTCGACGGCGTCCACCCCAGCCTGGTGACCAAGCTGGTCACCCGCGTCGGCGCCAAGCGCGGCGCCTTCCGCATCCTCTTCCAGACCTGGGACTTCGACGGCACCGACCTGAACCTCCGTTGGAAGTACGTCGTCCCCGCGACCAGCGGCGCCACCAGCTTCCACCAGATCCGTACCGTCGACGTCGACCAGGACGGCAAGGACGAGATCGCCGACGGCAACTACGTCGTCAACAGCGACGGCACCCTGCGCTACGTCGTCGACGGCGCCGGACACGGCGACCGCTTCGACATCGCCGACCTCGACCCCGACCGGCCCGGACTGGAGGGCTTCGCCATCCAGCAGTCGGAGCTGGGCGTCGTATCGAAGTTCCCCTGGTACTACTACGACGCCGACACCGGCGAGCGCCTGGTCACCGGCGTGCACCCGGCGAACCCGACCAGCGACGCCGACCTCGACGTCGGCCGCGGCAGCGCCGCCGACATCGACCCGAACCACCCGGGCTACGAGTACTGGACCTCCACCGCCGACGTCACCCGGCCCGGCGCGGGCGTCTTCAACGTCCAGGACGGCAAGGTTTCCACGACCACGCCCAGCGTCAACTTCCGCATCTGGTGGGACGGCGACAAAGCCTCCGAACTCCTCGACTACACGCATGTCGAGAAGTGGGACCCGGCCACCGAGACCAGCACGAAGCTCTTCGATCCGGCCGGAGTCGTCTCCGGCGCGCGCAACGCCACCCCGTTCTACGGCGACCTCCTCGGCGACTGGCGTGAGGAGATCCTCGCCGAGACGGCCGACCACACCGCCCTGCGCATCTACACCACCACCGAGCCGACGAAAACCCGCATCTACACGCTCGCCCAGAACCCCGAGTACCGCCTCGGCTGGACCGTGCGCGGCTATCTGCAGTCGACGTACACGGACTACTACCTCGGCACCGAGACCCGCAGGATCCCGAGGCCGGCCATCACCACTGAAGAAGGAGCCCTTTCCCGTGACGACCACGCGTAGAGCCTTCGGCGCCCTGGCCGCCGGCGCCGCCCTGGCGGCCCTCGCCCCCGCGGGGACCGCGAGTGCCGCACCCAGGCACCGCCGCCTCATCGCCCACGACGACTTCCGCCACGGCCTCGGCCAGTGGGTCACCGAACTCCAGGACGGCGGCACCGTCACCGCCTCCCGCGGCGTCCTGGAGATCGACGTGCCCAGCGGCGCGTCGGTCTGGTTCAAGCAACGCCTCGAAGGCCCGTACGCCATCGAGTACACCGCCACACCGGTGTCGGAGGGCGGCGTCAACGACCGCGTCTCGGACCTCAACAACTTCTGGAACGCCACCGACGTCCGCTCCCCGGACGACCTCTTCGCCACGCAGCGCGGCGGGGCGCTGGCCGAGTACGACTACCTCACGACGTACTACGCCGGCTACGGCGCCAACACCAACACCACGACCCGCCTGCGCCGCTACGTCGGTGAGGCGGGGGTGCGTCCGCTGATCTACGACTACACCGAGCCGCTGCTCACCGCGAACGAGCCGAACCACGTCCGCATCGTCTCCGACGGCTCGACGGTCCGGTGGTGGAACAACGGGCAGCTCGTCTTCGACTACACCGACCCGGAGCCGTACACGAGCGGTCACTTCGCCTTCCGGACCACGTGGAGCCACTTCCGCATCCGCGACTTCCGGGTGTGGGCATTGCCTCGACGCCGCTGACCACGCCCTTATTCCCTGATTGGGAAAGTCTTTAAGAGTGGCTTATCTCACCGCCCGTCAACCCCTTCCTACGGTCGCGTAGGTCACATTCGAAGGTGAATCATGGGTCGACGTGGCAGACGATTCGAAGAGTGACAGCAGATCAGTGATCGGGTCGTACGTGGCGGTGGGGGACAGCTTCACCGAGGGTGTCGGCGACCCCGGTCCCGACGGGGCGTTCGTCGGCTGGGCCGACCGGTTCGCGGTACTGCTCGCGGACCGACGGCCCGAGGGTGACTTCAAGTACGCGAACCTCGCGGTACGCGGCAAGCTGCTCGACCAGATCGTGGCCGACCAGCTTCCGCAGGCCGTCGAACTCGCCCCGGAGATGGTCTCCTTCTGCGCGGGCGGCAACGACATCCTGCGGCCCGGGACGGATCCCGACGAGGTGGCCGAGCGGTTCGAGCGCGCGATCGCCGCGCTGGCCGCCGTGTCGGGCACGGTCATGGTGACGACCGGCTTCGACACCCGTGGCGTTCCCCTGCTCAAGCACCTGCGCGGCAAGATCGCGACCTACAACGGGCATGTCCGGGCCATCGCGGACCGGTACGGCTGTCCGGTGCTCGACCTGTGGTCCCTGAAGTCCATCCAGGACCGCCGGGCCTGGGACGGCGACCGGCTCCATCTCTCGCCCGAGGGGCACACGCGCGTGGCGCTGCGCGCGGGACAGGCCCTCGGCCTGGACGTGCCGGCCGACCCGGAGCAGCCCTGGCCGACGCTCCCGCCGCGCGGCACCCTCGAGGTGCGGCGCGACGACGTCCACTGGGCGCGCGAGTACCTGGTCCCGTGGATCGGCCGCCGACTGCGCGGGGAGTCCTCGGGCGACCACGTGACCGCCAAGGGCAAACTGTCCCCGGACGACATCAAGGAGCGGATCGCGGCCGTGGCCTGACGGGCGGCGACGCATGGGCGTGCGGGCGTGGGGTCGGTGTGCCTGCCGGCCCCACGCCCGGGGCCTGCCCGGCCGATCAAGTCGCGGGCAAGCGACGGCGCCTCGGCAGGACCGGTGAGCGGGGGCGGTGGGGGAGCGTGCAGCTGCAAGGCGCAGGAATGCGTGCCGGGCCCCGCGACTGCGGCATGATCGGCCGGACAGGCCCTCAGGCCGTCAACGCCTCCCGCTCGAGCCCCAGTTCCCGGGCCAGCGCCTCGTCCACCCACTCCTGTGCGCGTGCCCGGGACACGGCACCGGCGTACGACGTCAGCTGTACGGCGAGCCCGTCGAGCAGCGCCGTCAGGCGCAGGGCCGTGCCGGTGGGGTCAGGGCAGGCGAACTCGCCGGCGGCCACGCCGTCCGCGATGACCTCGGCGATCGCCGCCTTCCACTGCCGGTCGAGGGCGCGCGTGACGTCCTGGAGAACGGGCTCGCGCAGGGCCACCGCCCAGCCCTCGATCCACAGCCGCCAGCCCTTGGCCTGCCCCGTGGGGGCGTACCAGCGCACGGCCGACCGCAGCCGCCGTACCGCGGTGGTCCGGCGGCCGAGCAGCTTGCGCAGCTGAGCCAGGTCCTCCTTGGCCGCGTGCGTGAAGGCGGCGGCGACCAGCTTCTCCTTCGTCGAGAAGTGATAGAGCACCAGCGCGTTGCTCACACCGAGCGCCGAGGCCACGTCGGCGATCCTGACCGCCGCCACGCCCCGCGCCTCGATCTGCTCGACGGCGGCCCGCAGCAACTCCTCGCGCCGCTGCGCCACGCTCAACCGCACTCTCGCCACGCGGTCACCCTAGTGGGTCACCACTGGTGACCCCGCTCGCCGGTGTCGGCCGAACCGTTCGGCGGCCACTGGTGACCCCGCTCACCGGTACCGGCCGAACCGCTCGGCGATCACCGGCAGCCGGTCCGCGACGATGGCGTGCGCGGCGCCCCGCGGGGTCGTGCCGTCGGCCTGCGCGCGGGCCAGCATCAGGTCGACCAGGGCGCGCATCGAGCGGCGCGTGTACGCGAACGCCTCGTCCGCGGCCGGCCCGATGTCACCGAAGAGGGTCCACCACCACCAGGCGTTCGTCCCGGAGTTGACCACCACGTCCGGCAGTACGGTCACCCCACGCGCGGCCAGCAGCTCCTCCGCCTCGGGGAGGACGGGCATGTTGGCCGCCTCGACGATCCAGCGGGCCGTGATCCGCTCCTGGTTGGCGGTGTCGACCGCGTACGAGACGGCCGCCGGCACGAGCACCTCGGCGTCCGCGGACAGCCAGGCGTCGCCCGGCAGTTCACTGTCACCGGGGCGCAGTACGGCGCGGTCCACGGTGCCGTACGCGTCCCGCCCCGCGAGCAGTGCCTCGACGTCGAGCCCCGCCGGGTTGGCGATCGTGCCCTTGATGTCGGCGACGGCCACCACCGTCAGTCCCGCGCGGGAGAGGAAGCGGGCCGTGGCGCCGCCCATGGTGCCCAGGCCCTGCACGGCGACCCGCGTCCCCTGGTAGGACATACCGGCCCGGTCCAGGGTCGCGAGGAGCGACTCGGCGACCCCGCAGCCGCCGACGAGCTCGTCGAGGCCGATGCCGTCCACCTCGACCGCGAACGCGTCCGCGAGCCGCTGCCGGGCCGCGGTCTCGTCGTCGAGCAGCGGATACACGGCCTGGATCGAGGAGACCAGACCCGCCTCGGCCGCGGCCTTGTCCACCAGGTCCTGGGTGAGGCCGAGGTCCTCGCCGGTGGTCCAGAAGCTCTCGATGTACGGCCGTACGGCCCGCAGATAGCGCACCAGCAGCCCGTACGCCTCCGGGTCCCGGGGATCGCAGTCGATGCCGCCCTTGGCGCCGCCCAGGGGGATGTAGCGGCCCTCGGGGTTGTAGTGCAGCGCTTCCTTCATGGTCATGCCGCGGGCGAGTCCGGCGATCTCGTCCAGCGTGCAGCCCGCCCGCATCCGCAGCCCGCCGCTGGACACACCGCGCACCAGCCGGTCGACGACCAGGAAGCCCTGGCGACCGGTGACGTCGTCGGTCCAGGTGAGCGACAGCAGAGGGGAGGTCATGCGGACTCCTGGGGAGCGGGTTACCGAAGTTACTGAATCGTGGGTCAGTATCGGAAGGGCTGTCGCGGCCTGTCAACGCGGCTCTCCGCGGAGCGGTGGACGGGAGGGAGGACGGTGCGGCCTCGGGGGAAGGGAAGGCCGGGGTCCGGTGTTGTCGGAGGGGCCGACCATAATGGAACGCCCCGACTCCACCTGGAGGTGCCGTGACCGGTTTCCGTTCCCCGAGCCTCGGGCTCCGCGCGCTGCAGCCCGCGGCCTTCGGCGCGGACCCGAGCGGTGAGCGCCTGGCGCGCATCCGCCGATCACCCCACTTCAAGGACGGGGTCTTCCAGAACCCCGGCGGTACCTCCCGGATCCGGCCCGCGGGCTCGGCGTCGGCCTTCGCGAAGATCTACTTCGACCGGGAGGCCAAGTCCCACCGCGCCCCGCACGGCACGATCCCGGTGCACGCCACCACCCTGGCCGACCTCGCCCGGCCGCCCGCCACCGGACTGCGGCTCACCTGGATGGGACACTCCAGCGTGCTCGCCGAGATCGACGGCCACCGGGTGCTGTTCGACCCGGTCTGGGGCGAGCGCTGTTCCCCGTTCGCGTTCGCCGGGCCCAAGCGGCTGCACCCGGTGCCCCTGCCGCTGGCCGCGCTCGGCCCGGTCGACGTCGTCGTCATCTCGCACGACCACTACGACCACCTCGACATGCCCACGATCAAGGCGCTGGCCGGCACGGACACCCTGTTCGCCGTGCCGCTCGGCGTCGGCGCCCACCTCGAACACTGGGGCGTGTCCGCGGGCCGGCTGCGCGAGCTGGACTGGAACGAGTCGACCCGGATCGGCGGTCTCACCCTGACCGCCACCCCGGCCCGACACTTCTGCGGCCGCGGCCTGCGCAACACCCAGCACACGCTCTGGGCCTCCTGGGTCGTGGCCGGCGAGGAGCACCGGATCTACCACAGCGGCGACACGGGCTACTTCGAGGGCTTCAAGGACATCGGCGCGGAACATGGCCCGTTCGACGCCACGATGATCCAGATCGGCGCCTACTCGGAGTTCTGGCCCGACATCCACATGACGCCGGAGGAGGGAGTCCAGGCCCACCTCGACCTTCAGGCCGGGGACCCGGCCGTGGGCGCCATGCTGCCGATCCACTGGGCGACCTTCAACCTGGCGCCGCATCCGTGGGCGGAGCCCGGCGAGGGCACGATGCGCGCCACGCACAAGGCCGGCGTGACCCTGGCGGCACCGCGGGCCGGCGAGCCCTTCGAGCCGACCGACGCGCCGCCCGCGACGCCGTGGTGGCGCGCCGTGGCCAAGCCTCCGGTCGAGGGCTGGCCGACGTGGCCGCCGGTGGCGTCGTCCGGGCCGGAGCCGGCGCTCGCGGGGGAGTAGCGGGGTGGTGCGGTCCGGCCGGTGCGGCGTGGCTCAATGTCAAGCGAAAGTGTGAAGACGCTCAGGGGAGAGCTCGCCGAGTAGGTCAGGGCCCTGCAGGCCGCGGTGGCCTCGCCGTGCCCCGGATCCGGTCGACCGTCGCAAGGCGGTGGTTCGGGTCACCGACGAGGCGCGTCGGCGGCTGATCGAGATCTACGGGCCGCTCGCCCTCGTCAAGCATCTGCCTCCCGTCAAGCGGAAGATGGCACCCGGGCACATCACCGACAGTGACCGCTTCTGATCGAGCGCGACCGTTCATTTCCCATTCGAGTGCCCTTCAGGAGCGGGAGTCCAAGGGGGCTATCGGTCTGTCGTACGAGGCCTCATACCAGAGCGGGACGCTACGCGTGAGACTTTGTCAACTGCCCACCGCACATGATGCGTCGGCGACTACTGTGAGTGTCCGTCGGGCGACGTAGGGCCGAATTGTTCGGTTCTCTCGGCCGACACCGCGATGGCGCATGCCCGAGTTGCGCACCACGCGCGAGCAACCAGGCCCGACGGACCAGCACGAGGACACCGATGTCTCACCTCCGCGCACCGGCCGCACGCGCAGACCGCCGTGAGGGTGGCGGCGGGCGGCACGGGCGGCCGGTCGCCCGCACCGCCCCTCCGCTGCCCGAGACCCACCTACGTCCGCAACTCCTGCGCCTCGCCGTGCTGCCGCCGGTCGCGGTCGCCCTCAGCGCGTGCGCGGCAGTCCTGTTCACCATCCGCTCCACCGGAGCACGGCAGAGCCTCACCCTGTGGGCCGTACTCGCCGGAGCGCTCACGGTCACCCTGGTCGGCATCCTGATCGCCTCGGTGGCCGCCGACCGCGCCGCCCGGTCGGTGAACGACCGCATCGGCGCACTGCGCCGCAGCAGCGCACGCGGCGAGGCGGATCTGCGTGCCGTGGTCGAGGCGCTGCGCCGTGGCGAGAGCGCGCCCCAGCGCAAGCCGCGTGGCGGCCCACCCGAGGACGCCGACGACTTCGAACTGCTCGCAGCGGACCTGGCCCGCGCGCACGACGGCGCCGTCACCGCCGTCGTGCAGGCCGCCCAACTGTCCAGCCAGACGGGCAGCGAACAGAAGCTCGAGGTCTTCGTCAACCTCGCCCGGCGGCTCCAGTCGCTGGTGCACCGAGAGATCTCGATCCTCGACGAGCTGGAGAACGAGATCGAGGACCCGGATCTGCTCAAGGGCCTCTTCCACGTCGACCACCTCGCCACCCGTATCCGCCGCCACGCCGAGAACCTCGCCGTGCTCGGCGGGGCGGTCTCACGCCGGCAGTGGAGCAACCCGGTCTCCATGACGGAGGTGCTGCGCTCCGCGATCGCCGAGGTCGAGCAGTACTCGAGGGTCAAGCTCGTGCCGCCGATCGACGGCGAGCTGCGCGGCCACGCCGTCGCCGACGTCATCCATCTGCTGGCCGAACTCGTCGAGAACGCCACGGTGTTCTCCGCCCCGCACACCCAGGTGCTGTTGCGCGCCAACCTTGTGACCTCCGGGCTCGCCGTCGAGGTCGAGGACCGCGGGCTCGGCATGCCCGTCGAGGAACAGAGCCGGATGAACGCCCTGCTGACCGACCCCGACCAGGTCAACGTGGCCCGGCTGCTGGCCGACGGCCGCATCGGGCTGTTCGTGGTCTCCCAGCTCGCCCGCCGGCACGGCATCAGGGTCCGCCTCCAGACCAACATCTACGGCGGGGTGCAGGCCGTTCTGGTCGTGCCGCAGGGGTTGCTGGGCACGATGCCGGGCGTCTCCGGAGCCGTACCGCAGCTGCAGGACCCGGCGGGCGGCGCACGCGGACCGGCCGCACCGCAGCCCGGCGCCGCCGCCCCGGAGGCCGGACGGCACCTCCCACCCCCGGCCCCGTCCGGCGTACGCCACCGACGCCAGCGGGACGACGACCGGGACCCGGCCTTTCCCGCCCACAGCGGGGGGCCAGTTGCGATGCCGGGTGGCGGCGGCGGTCCGGCACCCATGACGAACAGCGGCGGGTCGGCTTCGTCGGCGGGCGTCGGCGGTCCGGTTCCGGTGTCGGGTGGTCATGGGTCGGTTCCGGTGTCGGATATCAGCGGCTGGGTTACGGCGTCTGGCATCGGTGGCTCAGTCCCGGTGTCGGGTGGCGGCGGGTCGGCTTCGTCGGCGGGCGTCGGCGGTCCGGTTCCGATGCCGGATGGCCGTGGTTCGGTTCCGGTGTCGGGTACCGGCGGTCCGGTTCCGGTGTCCGGCGGCGTAGGTTCCGCTGGGGCGGTGGGCGTCGACGGCCCGATCCCGATGCCGGGCAGCGCCGGTTCGGCGTTCATGGCGAACAGCGCCGGACCGCCCGTCACGTCGAGCGGCAGCGGACACGGACCTGGCTTCATGCCGAGCGGCAGTGGACCGGCCTTGACACCGAACGGCGGCGGTGCGGTCCCGATGCCGAGGGGCGACGGCATGGCCTCGACGGCGCCGACGGCGAACGGTGCTGGTGCGGCTTCGCTCCCGAACAGCACTGAAGCGGCTTCGCTTCCGAACAGTGCTGGGCCGCCCTCGCTCCCGAGCAGCACGGAACCGGCTTCGCTTCCGAACAGTGCTGGGCCGCCCTCGCTCCCGAACAGCACGGAACCGGCTTCGCTTCCCAACGGCGCCGGGCCGCCCTCGCTTCCCATCAGCTCCGGACCGGCTTTGCTTCAGAACACCGCCGGGTCGGCGTCGCTCGGCCGGCCGAGCGACGGAGGCCCAGGCTCGCTGTCGGCCCCGAACGCCGACGGCACCAGGTCGATGTCGACCCCGAACGCCGGCCCCGGTGCACAGTCCCGCGCCGGAGGACCCGGCCGGCTGCCGAACGCCGGAGGTCTCGACTCGCTGTCGGACGAAGGCACTTCCCCCGCCCTGCCGACCCCGAACACCGCCCTCGCCCCCGCCCCGCAGCCGAACGGAGTCACCCCGGCCCCCCTCCCCGTGCGCGGCCCCCGGGGTGAACGGCCCAACCCCGCCTCAGCCGTGCCCGGTATCCGGCCCGACGAGCGGCGGACCGTCGCGGAGAACACGGTCGGGCTCCCCGTCCCGTGCAACGGCGCCGTACGCGGCACCATGGGCAAGCCCCAACTGCCCCGCCGCCGCGCCCAGGAGCACATCGCACCCCAGCTGCGCGGCGGCCCCGCGCCACGCCCCGCCGCCGAGGACGTCGTAGGACACGACCCAGGCCTGATGGCCGCCTTCCAGCGGGGCGTCGGCCTGGCCGAGGCCCAGCAGAGCCTGGAGTCGGGGCCGCCGGCGGACGCGTCACTCACCGGCCTTCCCCTCGTGCCGATGCTGCCGCCCACCGACGTACCCGTACCACCGCCCTTCCTGGACACGTCCCCCATAACCGAGGCGCGCCCCGCACACGCGCCCGCGCATCCCGAGGCGCACGGCGAGCGTGAAAGCCGGCCCGCGCCCGGACCCGACCACCACACCGCCCGGCACGACGGGAGCGCATCAGCCGGATGACCACCCCCGCACACACCCCCACCCCCACCGCTCCCGCAGACCTTCGTACCCCAAGGAGTCGATCCACCATGGCGAGCGATGCGCCGACCAGTCATGTATCCGATCTCGACTGGCTGATGAGCGGCCTCGTGCAGCGCGTACCGCACACCACCAGCGCGGTCCTCCTCTCCTGCGACGGCCTCGTGAAGTCCGTCCACGGCCTCGACCACGACAGCGCCGACCACATGGCCGCCCTGGCCTCCGGCCTGTACTCCCTGGGGCGCAGCGCCGGCGTGCGCTTCGGCGACGGCGGTGACGTACGGCAGGTGGTCGTCGAACTCGACTCGACGCTGCTGTTCGTGACCACCGCCGGCTCCGGCACCTGTCTCGCGGTCCTCGCCGGCCGCGAGGCCGACGCGGCGGTCCTCGGCTACGAGATGGCGATGCTGGTCAAGAGCGTCCGCCCGTACCTGGTGACCGCACCCCGGCAGCACACCGGCGAACCCCCGGTGATGAGGCGTTGAACGTGGCGGCGGCCGGCGACGGGCCCTGGCTCGACGACGCGGCCGGACGCCTGGTGCGCCCTTTCACGGTCAGCAACGGCCGCACCAAGCCCACCATCGCGCTCGACCTCATGTCGCAGGTGAGGGCCACCGGAGTCACCCCCCTCGGCTACCTCGGCCCCGAGCACGCGCAGGCCCTCGCCCTCTCCCGCCTGCCCGTCTCGGTCGCCGAGGTCGCCGCCCACCTGAAGCTGCCGGCGGCGGTCACCAAGGTGCTCCTGTCCGACCTGGTCGACTGCGGGGTGCTCACCACCAAGCCACCCGAGTTCCACCACAACCCCACCGACCGGGCCCTTCTGGAGGCAGTGCTCGATGGACTACGACGACAGCTCTGAGTACGAGGACGGCTCCGACCCCTTCCCCACCGCGCTGAAGATCCTGGTGGCGGGCGGGTTCGGGGTCGGCAAGACGACCTTTGTCGGCGCGGTGAGTGAGATCGCGCCGCTCAGCACGGAGGAGCTGCTCACCACCGTCAGTGCCGCGACCGACAACCTCGACGGCATCGAGAACAAGGTCGAGACGACCGTGGCGATGGACTTCGGCCGCATCACCCTCGACCCGGAACACGTCCTCTACCTGTTCGGCACGCCCGGCCAGGAGCGGTTCTGGTTCATGTGGGACGAGCTCTCCGAGGGCGCGCTCGGCGCGGTCATTCTCGCCGACACCCGCCGCCTGGAGGAGTGCTTCGCGGCCGTCGACTTCTTCGAAGAACGCGGCCTCGGCTTCATCGTGGCGATCAACGAGTTCGACGGAGCCCATCGCTACGACGCCGGAGAGGTCCGCGCCGCCCTCGACCTCGACCCCGGGATCCCCGTCGTCCGCTGCGACGCCCGCATCTCCGTCTCCGGGGTCCAGACCCTGCTGACCCTCGTACGCCACCTCATCGCCCACGCCCCGGCCGCCCCTGAGCCCAGCCGCGGCGCCCACATGTGACCCTCGCACACCGTTCACGGAGCCCATATATGACCTACGTCCAGCCGACCGGAGTCCGGCCATGAGCTACGACCCACCGCGCCCCGCCGGTCGACTGCTGCTCACCCCCGAGGACAAGGAGGCCCCCGCCCGCGCCCGCCGGCTGCGCCGACTGGGGCTGGGGGAGCAGCCCGAACCCGTGCTCGACGCCTTCGCGGACCGCCTCGCCGAGCTCACCGGAGCGCCGTACGCCATGGTCAACTTCATAGACGAGGAGCGGCAGTTCTTCGCCGGCCTGCACGTCCCGGGGGCCCGTCCGGCCGTGCCGGGCGGCAAGCCCGAGGTGGGCCGCTGGCTGCCGCGCGACCACGGCTACTGCCCCCATGTCGTCGTCCGGCACAAGGCGCTGGTCCTCGAAGACGTCCGCGACTACCCGCGATTCGCCGGCAACCCGATCGTCTACGAGTACGGCATTCACTCCTATCTGGGCGCCCCGCTCATCGACACCACCGGGATGGTGCTGGGCACGGTGTGCGTGGCTGACGCGGCACCCCGGCCCTGGGGGAGGGCCGGGCTGGAGACCGTCAAGTCGACGGCCGCCGAGCTCGCGGCACGGCTCGAACGGTGCGAGGAGGACGGGCTCCCGCTCTGAGCGGACAGGGCGGACAGGGCGGACACGGCGAACACGGGGAGCTGCGCGGACCGGCGTGAAGGAAAGCTGTGGCGCCGCTTAAGAAAACCTCGATGGACCCGGGCGCCGCGATACGGCAGATTGCTACGCGATTCCACTCCTCTCCCCGGATGCGGGCCGCTTCGGCATGCCCGCGGCCGGGACCTCACCCACAGGAGCCGTAGCGTTGAAGGCGCTGGTCAAGGAGAAGGCAGAGCCCGGGCTGTGGCTCACGGACGTCCCGGAGCCCGCCGTCGGGCCCGGCGACGTACTGATCAAGGTCCTGCGGACCGGCATCTGCGGCACCGACCTGCACATCCGGGCCTGGGACGGCTGGGCGCAGCAGGCCGTCCGCACCCCGCTCGTGGTCGGGCACGAGTTCGTCGGCGAGGTCGTCGGGACCGGCCGTGACGTCACCGACATCAAGGCCGGCGACCGGGTCAGCGGCGAGGGACACCTGGTGTGCGGCAAGTGCCGCAACTGTCTGGCCGGCCGTCGCCATCTGTGCCGGGCCACGGTCGGCCTGGGCGTCGGCCGCGACGGAGCGTTCGCCGAGTACGTGGCCCTCCCCGCCGCCAACGTCTGGGTGCACCGCGTCCCCGTCGACCTCGACGTCGCCGCGATCTTCGACCCGTTCGGCAACGCCGTGCACACCGCGCTGTCCTTCCCGCTGGTCGGCGAGGACGTACTGATCACCGGTGCCGGTCCGATCGGCCTGATGGCGGCGGCGGTGGCCCGGCACGCGGGCGCCCGCAACGTCGTCGTCACGGATGTCAGCGAGGAACGCCTGGAACTCGCCCGCAAGATCGGCGTGAGCCTCGCGCTGAACGTCACGGACGCCACCATCGCCGACGGACAGCGCACCCTCGGCCTGCGCGAGGGCTTCGACATCGGCCTGGAGATGTCCGGCCGCCCCGAGGCCATGCGCGACATGGTCGCCAACATGACGCACGGCGGCCGGATCGCCATGCTCGGACTTCCCTCCCAGGAGTTCCCGGTCGACTGGGCCCGGATCGTCACCTCGATGATCACCATCAAGGGCATCTACGGCCGCGAGATGTTCGAGACCTGGTACGCCATGTCGGTGCTGCTGGAAGGCGGCCTCGACCTCGCCCCCGTGATCACCGGCCGGTACGGCTACCGCGACTTCGAGGCGGCGTTCGCCGACGCGGCGAGCGGCCGCGGCGGCAAGGTCATCCTCGACTGGACCGCGTAAGTCACCCGAAGCCAGCTGCATTTCTAGGAGCTTCCCCATGTTCGACTCCGTGCGCGACGACCTGCGCGCCACCCTCGACGAGATCCGCGCCGCCGGTCTGCACAAGCCCGAACGCGTGATCGGCACCCCGCAGTCCGCGACCGTGAGCGTCACCGCGGGCGGCCGCCCCGGCGAGGTCCTCAACTTCTGCGCGAACAACTACCTCGGCCTCGCCGACCACCCGGAGGTCGTCGCCGCCGCCCACGAGGCGCTCGACCGCTGGGGCTACGGCATGGCGTCCGTGCGCTTCATCTGCGGCACGCAGGAGGTGCACAAGGAGCTGGAGGCGCGGCTGTCCGCGTTCCTCGGCCAGGAGGACACGATCCTGTACTCCTCCTGCTTCGACGCCAACGGCGGTGTCTTCGAGACGCTGCTCGGCCCCGAGGACGCGGTGATCTCCGACGCTCTCAACCACGCCTCGATCATCGACGGCATCCGCCTGTCCAAGGCCCGCCGCTTCCGCTACGCCAACCGTGATCTGGCGGACCTGGAGCGGCAGTTGAAGGAGGCCACCGAGGGCGGCGCGCGCCGCAAGCTCATCGTCACCGACGGCGTCTTCTCCATGGACGGCTACGTGGCACCGCTGCGCGAGATCTGCGACCTCGCCGACCGCCACGACGCCATGGTCATGGTCGACGACTCCCACGCGGTCGGCTTCGTCGGCCCCGGCGGTCGCGGCACCCCCGAACTGCACGGCGTCATGGACCGCGTCGACATCATCACCGGCACCCTCGGCAAGGCCCTCGGCGGCGCCTCCGGCGGCTATGTCGCCGCCCGCGCGGAGATCGTCGCCCTGCTGCGCCAGCGCTCCCGCCCGTACCTCTTCTCCAACACCCTCGCCCCGGTCATCGCGGCGGCCTCCCTGAAGGTCCTCGACCTGCTGGAGTCGGCGGACGACCTGCGCATCCGGCTCGCGGAGAACACCGCCCTGTTCCGCCGCCGGATGACCGAGGAAGGCTTCGACATCCTCCCCGGCGACCACGCCATCGCGCCGGTGATGATCGGCGACGCGGCGAGGGCGGCCCGACTGGCGGAGCTGCTGCTGGAGCGCGGCGTGTACGTGATCGGCTTCTCGTACCCGGTCGTCCCGCAGGGCCAGGCGCGCATCCGGGTCCAGCTGTCCGCCGCGCACTCCACGGACGACGTGAACCGCGCGGTCGACGCCTTCGTGGCGGCGCGGGCCGAGCTGGAGGCCTGAGCAGGCATAGGGGGCAGTACCTGAGCAGAGGGGCATAGGGGTCATTTGAGAGAATCGGTCCCATGATCGAAGCGCGGCGGCTCCACATCCTCCGTGCGGTGGCCGACCACCGTACGGTGACGGCGGCTGCCGCCGCGCTGTACCTCACCCCCTCGGCGGTCTCCCAGCAGCTCGCGGCGCTGGAACAGGAGACGGGCCACCGCCTGGTCGAACGGAGCGCGAAGGGCGTACGGCTGACCCCGGCCGGCGAGATCCTGCTCAGCCACACCAACGCGGTCCTCGCCCAGCTGGAGCGGGCGGAGGCGGAACTGGCCGCCTACAGCTCGGGTGAGGCCGGGACGGTCACCGTCGCCGCCTTCGCCACCGGCATCGCCCATGTCGTCGCGCCCGCGGTGGCCCGCCTCGCCAGGTCGGCGCCCGGCATCCGCATTCGCGTCCAGGACGCCGAGGGCGACGCCAGCCTGCCGATGGTCCTGGACCGGCAGGTCGACGTCGCTGTCGCCGTCGAGTACCGCGGGGCCCCGCCCGCCGACGACCCCCGGCTGACCCATGTCCCGCTGTACGCCGAGCCCTTCGACGCGGTCGTTCCGGTCACCCACCGCCTCGCCGACGCCACCGAGATCCCGCTCGCCGAGCTGGCCAAGGACCCCTGGATCGGCCCCTACCCCGGCAACCCCTGCCACGACGTGGTCGTCCTGGCCTGCGAGAACGCCGGCTTCCAGCCCCGCCTGGAACACTCCTCGGACGACTTCCGCGCGGTGGTGGCCCTGGCCTCGGCCGACGTCGGCGTGGCCCTGGTCCCGCGCTCGGCGCTCAGCGGCATGGACCTGACCGGAGTGCTGGTCCGCCCCGTCGACGGAGTGGCTCCCACCCGCCGCGTCTTCGCGGCCGTACGCCGGGGAGCCGAGGGACACCCCCTGATCCGTCCGGTGCTGGACGCGCTGGGCGAGGCCACGCCGGCCGCTACTGGCTGAGCTGGGTCCACGTCCAGGTGCCGCCGACGCGGACGTAGAGCCGCTGGTCGGCGGTGTCGACGGCCATCGTGCCGTCCGGGGGCGTCCTGGTGAAGGAGGCGTCGCTGACGGGGCCGCTCACGAGGCGCAGCGGAGGGTTGGGGTAGTGGCGGGTGGGGATGGTGCCGCTCTGCTGCCCGCCGATGTTGCCGTAGCAGTTCTCCACGCGGAAGTCGCCGGTGCTGCTCGCCTCGTAGTAGAGGTGCGTGCCGGTCGGCGCGGTCCCGTAGAGGCCGACGACGTCCCGCAGGACGGCGGTCGCGCCGGTGCCGGCGTACACGACCACACCGGAGTTGACCGTCGCGGCCGAGGCGCCGTTGGCGATGAGGACGTTCTCCAGCGAACTCGCTGTGCCGGCCCAGCTGATGATGTTCTGGGCGGTGGAGTAGCCGTCGGCGAAGCCGCCCGCGTAGGCATAGATCCGGCCGGCGTGGACGTGTTTGCAGGAGGCGTCGACCTTGAGATGCGGACCGCCCTGCATCTGCGAGGTCTCGAACTTGCAGTCCGTGAGGTGGATCCCGTTGGGGTTGTTGAGGCGGGCCGTGCCCTGGGTGATCCACAGCGCGCCGGTCCCGAAGGCCTCCAGACGGCAGCCGGTGAAGTGGATCTGGTTGATGTTGTCGGTGCTGTATCCCCAGGATCCGGCGGTGGCGGTCGAGGAGTTGCGCAGCCAGATGTTGGGGTGGGCGGTGCTGCCGGCCGGGCCCGTGGAGGCCTCGACGACGAGGTTGTAGAAGCGTGAGTCCCAGAACTCCACCGCGTCGATGCAGATGTCGACGTTGCTCGTCATGAAGACGTCGCGGAAGTAGCAGTTGTCCGCGTAGTACAGCTCCAGCAGCAGACCGGTCTTGCCGTTGCCGTTGAAGCCGAGGTTGTCGACGGAGCAGTAACGCCGGTGCGTCGCGCCGGAGTTGTCGGCGCCCGCGCCGGACATACGGAGCAGGATGCCGTCGCCGCCCTTGAGGAGCATGGCGGCCCGACTGTTGGCGCCGACGAGCCGGATGTTGTTTCCGGGGACGGTCAGGGCGGGCGTGCTGCCCGAGGGCTTGACCAGGTAGCGGCCGTCGGGGAAGTAGACGGTGCCGCCGCCCGCCGCCGCGGCGTCGAGTGCGGACTGGACGGCCGCCGTGTCGTCCGTGGAGGCGTCGCCGACCGCGCCGTACTCCTTGACGTCGTACCAGTCCGAGGCGCCGGCCGCGGCCGCGGGGGTCGCTGTGCCCACGGCGACCGCGGTCCCGGCCAGTCCGGCGGCTCCCGTCAGCAGCATGCGGCGCCTGGTTCTGTCGCCCGAGCTGTCCGTCGTGCCCATGCGCCCTCCCAAAGATCATCCGAACGTCAGGCTGGTGATCGTAATGGCGTGATGGGGTCGCCATACGCGATCGAACTATTCTCGTGTTCCCGTATCTGAGATATCGTTCCGAATGTGAAACAACTTCTCGACGTCGAAGGCGCCTGCGATCCCGTCGACACCCGTCTCGGCGCCCGCCTGGCCGAGCTGCGGGCCGAGCGCGGCTGGTCCCTGGGTGAGTTGGCGGAGCGCAGCGGAGTCAGCAAGTCCACCCTGTCCCGCGCCGAGCGGGCCGAGACCAGCCCCACGGCCTCGCTCCTGAACCGGCTGTGCGGGGTGTACGGGCGGACCATGTCCCAGCTGCTCAGCGAGATCGAGGCCGAACCCGAGCTGCTGGTGCGGGCCGCCGAACAGCCGGTGTGGGAGGACCGGGCCTCCGGGTTCGTACGGCGGTCCGTGTCCCCGCCGCACTCCGGGCTGCGCGCCGAACTCGTCGAGGGGCGGCTCGCCGTGGGCGCCGACATCGCCTACGACCGGCCGCCCGTGCCCGGCCTGGAACAGCACATCTGGGTGCTGGAGGGTGCCCTCGACGTCACGGCACAGGACGATGAGCATCACCTCGACGCCGGGGACTGTCTGCGGCTGCGCGTGTGGGGGCCCACACGGTTCCGGTGCGCGGGTTCCGACGAGGTGCGCTACGCGCTGGCGGTGGTGCTGCCGTGACCGTCGCCGTGATGCGACTCGACGCGCCCCAACTGGGCTCCTGCGCAGGTGAGTTGGCCGAGCTACTGGTCGACACCGTGCACGGTGGTGCCTCGATCGGCTTCCTCGCGCCGCTCGACCACGCGGAGGCAGTGGCCTGGTGGCGGGAGCGGGCCGCAGGTGTGGCCGCCGGGCAGCTCGCGGTGTGGGTGGCGCGCGACGCGGGACGCGTGGTCGGCACCGTCACCCTGGCCTTCCCCGACAAGCCCAACAGCCGCCACCGCGCCGAACTCGTCAAGCTGATGGTCCACCGGAAGGCCCGCGGCCAGGGCCTCGCCCGCGCGCTCCTGACCACCGCCGAGGAGGCGGCCACCGGGGCCGGCATCACCCTGCTGCACCTCGACACGGAGACCGACAGCCCCGCCGAGCACCTCTACCGCTCCACCGGCTGGACCAGGGCCGGGGTGATCCCCGACTACGCGGCGAGCCCGGACGGGGTGCTGCAGCCGACCACGCTCTACTACAAGCACCTGGGCGAGGCGGCTCCCGCGGGGTGACTGTCGGTGCCGGCGGCTACGGTGCCACTCATGCCGGATGCCGAAGACGTACGCCGTATCGCCCTGTCCCTGCCGGACACCACGGAGAAGACCGCCTGGAACATGCCCACGTTCCGGGTCGCGGGGAAGATGTTCGCCACGCTGCCCGAGGACGAGACGTCCATCGCCGTGCGCTGCCCCAAGGAGGAGCGCGACGAACTGGTCCTGGCCGAGCCCGAGAAGTTCTGGATCGCCGACCACGAGGCACAGTTCGCCTGGGTGCGGACCCGGCTCGCGGCGCTCGAGGACGAGGACGAACTGCGTGACATCCTCGCCGACTCCTGGCGCCAGGCGGCCCCGCCCCGGCTGCTGGAGGCGTACCCCGAACTGGGGCGGCCGGCAGCGGACTGAAAATCCGCGGGCGTTGCCAGTTGCCGCGCGGCCGCGTGGCGTGAACGCGGCAACCGTCTCGCTCCGGGCGCGGCAACCGTCTCGCTCCGAACGCGGCTGACCGGCCCCGGCACGGTGGCGGTGGCCGCCGCAGGCGCCGTTCCTGTGCCGTCGGCCGGCGCTCCGGCGCTCCGGCGCTCACCCGCGCACCGCCACCCGCCCGTCCGCCATGAAGCCCTCGATCCGCTCCCTGAGCGACCGCGCGTCGAGTCCGTGCGCGGCCACGTGCTCCTCGACGGTCCCGTAACGCCGCAGCTCGCGCCGGCCCACGCCCAGGCCCAGGACACGATGGGGCACATCGGCGAGGGCGTCGTTCGCGGCGGCCGACGACGTGCCCGCCAGGTACGGCTCGACCAGGACGACATCCGCCCCGGCGCCCTCGGTGGCGCGCCGCAGGGCGGCCGAGTCGAAGGGCCGTACGGTCGTGGCGTACAGCACGGTGACATCGAGACCCTCCGTGGCGGCCAGCACGGCGTCGAGCATGGGCCCGACGGCGACGACCACACCGGAGCGACCCTCGCGCACGGTCCGGAACCGCTCCCCGTCGACCGGCAGCCCCTGGGCGTTGGCCTGGACGGACAGCCGCACGTACACCTTGTCGTCGCCCGCTGCCACCGCGTGGCGCAGCAGGGTCTCGGCCTCGTCGGGATGTCCCGGCACATGCACGGTCCAGCCGTCCAGGGTGTCGAGCAGCGCCACGTCACCCGGAGCCATGTGCGTGTACCCGCCCGCGGGCCAGTCGAAGGACGCGGCCGCACTGACCAGCACCGCGCCCACGCCTTGGTGTCCGAGGTCCAGCTTGACCTGCTCGAAGGGCCGCTCGACGAGGAAGCTCGCGAAGGTGTGCAGCACGGGCCGCAGGCCCGTCAGCGCCAGGCCGGCGCCCGCGCCGACCAGCAGCTGCTCCCGGATGCCGACGTTGATCACCCGGTCCGGGTGCTTGTGTGCCGCCTCCGCGAAGCCGTCCCTGCCGATCTCGGCGAGGACGACCGCGACCCGCGGATCCTCGTCGAGCAGCCGGGAGAGGACGGGGGCGAAGCGGTCGCGCATGGTGTCCATGGATACTTCGGTTCCTTTCGTAGCAGGTCGCTGCAGGTCGCTGCAGGTCTCTGCGGAGCGTCGCGGATCGCGGCAGAGGGGAGGGCGGGCGCTTCAGGAGTGCTTCGGCTCGACCCGGGCCACCACGACATGCGGGCGTCCCGGATGCGGTGCGGTGAACGCGTCGTACAGCGCCTCGTGGTCACGGCCGTCGACAGTCACCGCGGACCAGCCCGCGGCCTCGAACCGCGCGGCGATCCCGCCGGGCCGCGAGTGGCTGGCGGAGGAGTTGTCGACGACGACCGTGTGCAGCCGCTCGAGCCCGGCGGGCCCGGCGAAGGCGATCGCCTCGTGGTTGCTGCCCTCGTCCAGCTCGGCATCCCCGACCAGCACCCACACCCGGGGCTCATCGAGCCCCTGCGCCCGCAGCCCCAGCGCAGTCCCGACGGCGATCGGCAGCCCGTGCCCCAGCGACCCACTACCGATCTCGGCTCCCGGCACCAGCACCCGGTCGGGATGGTGCCCGAGTGGCGAGTCGTAGGAGCCGAAGCCGGCCAGCCAGTCCACCGGCAGGAAGCCCTTGGCGGCCAGGACCGCGTAGTACGCCATCGGCCCGTGCCCCTTGGAGAGCAGGAACCGGTCCCGCACCGGGTCGTCCATCCCCTCCGGGTCGACCCGCAGCACCCGGTCGTAGAGCACCCACAGCACGTCCAGCGTGGACGTCGCCGCCGGCCCGTGCTTCTCGTCGCCCGTCATCAGCCCCATCAGCCGGGGCAGGTCCGCGTATCCGTACGTCCGGCTGTCTTCCCTGGTGATCGTCATGCGAACGATCATTCAACCTCAACCAAACTTGAGGTCAAGGGCCCCGGGTAAACGAGTGCGCGACCACCGACCCGAGTGCGGTATTGTTTCCATGCGCGTTCGGCCAGGGGAAACCCCAGGTCAGAAGGTAGCGGGACGTGGCGCAGCTTGGTAGCGCACTTGACTGGGGGTCAAGGGGTCGCAGGTTCAAATCCTGTCGTCCCGACTCGTGAGAGTCGCAGATCAGGGCCGGTTTCAGAGTAATCCGAAACCGGCCCTTGGTCATTCTTGGGAACCAGCTGGGGACCGGCGTCCTTGACCGGCGTCAGCGGGTGACGACGATCGGGCTCGGCAGGGAGCGTGGCGCACTCAGCACGCGGAGGTGTGCGGAGAGCGCTGCGCCAGCGGCCGTGATCTTGCGTCCTGGACGCTCTCAGTGCAATTGCCTACGTGACGGCACAGTGGTGGTGATCACGGGCGCCGCCTCCGACATCGGGGAGGCGGCGCCCGTCTGTACGCCGAACGCGGACACCGCGCCGCTGCCGTCGACGTGGCGGAGGAGGAACTTGCCCGGCTCGCCGGGCCCGACGGCGTGGCGACGCTCGGCGGCGACGTGGCGGCCGAGCAGACGAAGCCCGGTGCCGGTCGGGCGGGGTGGTGGGGGACGATGCGGTGAGCGCGCCCTGCGCCGGCAGGCGCGGACGGCTGTACGGCCGGGCACCGGCACGGCAACGGCGGTCAGCCGCGCCCCGAGACCGCGGGGCGCGGCTGACCGCCGGATGGACGGGTCAGGCGAGGGTCACCTCGACCGGGAGCTTCTTGATGCCGTTGACGAAGTTGGAGCGGACGCGGGGGACGTCGCCGGCGAGGCGGATGTCCGCCAGGCGCGGAATGAGCTCCTCGAACATGATGCGGATCTCGGTGCGGGCGAGCAGATTGCCCAGGCACAGGTGCGGGCTGCCCTTGCCGAAGGTGACGTGGTCGTTGTCCTGCCGTGCGACGTCGAAGTCGTACGGGTTGCCGAAGACGTCCTCGTCGCGGTTGCCGGAGGCGTACCACATGACGACCTTGTCGCCCTGCTTGATCTGCTTGCCGCCGAGTTCCACATCACGCGTGGCGGTCCGGCGGAAGTGGTAGACGGGGGACGCCCAGCGCAGGAATTCCTCCACCGCGGTCGGGATGAGCGAGGGGTCCTCCCGGAGGCGGGCCAGCTGCTCGGGGTGCTGCAGCAGGGCGAGCATCGAATGCGTGATGGTGTGCCGGGTGGTCTCGTTGCCGGCGACGACCAGGAGCAGGAAGTAGTTGTCGAAGTCCTGCTCCGAGAGCGGTACGCCGTCGCGCGGCATCTCGTTGACGAGCCTGGAGATCAGGTCGGTGCCGTTGCCGCCGCGCCGCTGTCGGGCCAGCTCCCTGCCGTAGGCGAAGACCTCCAGCGAGGCGGGGGAGCGGAAGGGCAGGTCGCGGTACTTCTCGCTCTCCGCGCTGTGCAGCAGCACATCCGCGTAGTCGGGGTCGGTGTTGCCGATGATCCGGTTGCCCCAGTCGATGAGTTGCTGGTTGTCCTCCGGCGGCACGTCGAGGAGGCGGGCCAGGACGTTGATGGGGAAGTCGGCGGAGATCTCCTTGACGAAGTCGAACGTGCCCTTGGCCAGGGCCGCGTCCAGCGTGGTCGCGGTCAGGCCGCGCAGGAAGTCGGCGTAGCTGTTGATGACGCTCGCGCCGAACTGGCGCTGCAGCAGGCTGCGCATCGCGCGGTGGCGGACGCCGTCGAGCTCCAGGATGGAGGCGCGCTTCTTGATCTGGTCGTCGTCGAGCTCCTCGAGGTTGACGAACTTCGTGGACGTGAAGGTCTCCGCGTCGCGGTCGACGCGGGCGATGTCCGCGTGCCGGGTCAGCGCCCAGAAGCCGGAGTTGGGCGCCTCCTCGGGCTGCCAGTGGACCGGGTCCTCGTGGCGCAGGGTGTGGAACATCCGCCAGGGCGTGGTGCCGTCGGTGAAGTTGTCGAGGTTGGCGAGGTCGACGTCGGCCAGGGGCAGCGGCTCGCGCACGGCGTCGGTCACGGTCGGGGTGGTCATGCTGTGTGGCCTCCTTGGCGTCACAGGTGGTAGGCGTACTCGGTGAACTCCCAGTCGGTGACGTGCCGTTGGAAGCGCGCGACCTCGTCGCGCTTGTAAGCGAGGTAGGAGGTGGTGAAGTCCTTGCCCAGGACGTCGGTGAGGGCGCTGTCCGCCTCCAGGGCGTCGAGGGCGGCGGACAGGCTGGTGGGCAGGATCGCGGATGTGGCGGGGTCGTAGCCGTATCCCTCGAGCGGGGCGGGCGGTTCCTCGCCGGCCTGGACGCCCAGCAGCGCGGCGGCGATGGTGCCGGCGATCAGCAGGTAGGGGTTGGCGCCGGCGTCGCCCAGACGCAGCTCGAATCGGGCGCCGGAGCCGCGCTCGGGCGGGATGCGGACCATGGCGCTGCGGTTGTCCAGGCCCCAGTCGATCAGCCAGGGGGCGAGCGTGTCGGGCCCGAAGCGCTTGTAGGAGTTGACCGTCGGGTTGGCCAAGGCGGCCAGGGCCGGGGCGTGGGCGAGGATGCCGGCGACGGCGTGGCGTGCGGTGTCGGACAGGCCGTAGGGCGCCGACGGGTCGTCGAACGAGTTCCGGGCGTCTTCCTCATCGGCGGTCTCGCACGACAGGTGCAGGTGGAAGCCGGAGCCCCCGGCGTCATTGAACGGTTTGGCCATGAAGGTGGCCAGCCGGCCCTCCTTGCGGGCCAGTTCCTTGATCGCCGACTTGAAGCGGAAGGCGCGGTCGGCGGCGTTCATCGCTTCGGAGTGGGTCAGGTTGATCTCGAACTGCCCGCCGTCGAACTCGTGGTTGCCGTTGGTCACGCCGATGTTCAGGTCACGCAGCAGACGCAGTGTGCGGAGCAGGTGGTTGTCGCCGTCCGCGCGCAGGCCCGCGGTGTAGACGACGCCGAGGGCGTCGCTGTAGCGGCGCCAGCCCTGCGGCGAGTCGGGGGCGGCGTCGCACAGGAAGTACTCCAGCTCCGGGCCGACCACCGGGCGCAGTCCGTGTTCGGTACATCGGTCCAGGACGGAGCGCAGCAGGTCCCGCGGTGACTCGGGGGCGGGCAGGCCGGTGGCCGGGTCGGTGACGTCGCCCAGGCAGGCGGCGACGCCGGGCTCCCAGGGAAGCGGGACCAGCGTGTCGAGGTCGGGGCGTACGCAGATGTCGGGCAGGCCTGCGTCGAGGCCGCCGGGGACCGGGACCACGTCCCCCTGCGGCGTGGTGTGGTAGACGGCGCGGCAGAAGGCCAGACCGTGGTCGCAGGCCGAGGGCAGGTGATCCAGCAGTACGTCTCGGGCGCGGTCGGTGCCGATGAGATCGGGATAGGTCACCCGCACCACGTCGATGCCCTCGGCGGCGAGCCGGTCCATGTGCCGGCGGACGGGTTGGGGGTCGGATGCGCTCACCGGTGTCTCCTCTAGGGGAATTTGGGGCGCCTCCCAGGCCTCTGGGGCACTGGGGGAAGGGGCAGAGGGGCGGCGTCGTACTGCGTTCTGCGGGGAGAGGAGCAGGAGCCGCACTCGTTGTTTGATGCCAAACGGTATGGATCCCGCCACCTCCTTGCAAGAGGTCGGCCCGAAAAATTTATCCATGCGGATAGCTCTTGACCAGGGCCTGGCCGCTTCCTATGTTGTTTGAAGCCAAACGAGTAGGGGGTTCGGTGTCCGCCGCATCCGGCGTCCGCCGCACCCCTTTGGCCGGGGCCCGGTCTCATCCGGGCCGGGCCCCTCTTGCTTCTTTGCTTCTCCCTGCCCCGACGCCTCACAGGAGGACCGGCCATGAAGGTCGTCGTCGACATGAACAAGTGCCAGGACCACGGCCAGTGCGTCTTCGCCGCACCCGACGTCTTCAGCTTCGACGAAGCCGGACGCCTGGCTTACGTCAGCGATCCCGACGACGCGCTGCGGGACGAGGTCGAGGAGGCCGCCGACGTCTGTCCGCTGCAGGCCATCCGGATCGAGGCCTGAGCCGTGAGCGCACGCATCGTCGTGGTCGGCGCCTCCATGGCCGGTCTGCGCGCCGCCGAGCAGCTGCGCGCGGCCGGCTGGGAGGGGGCGATCACGCTCGTCGGGGACGAACCCCACATGCCCTACAACCGGCCTCCGCTGTCCAAGGAGGTCCTCGCCGGCAAGGCGCCCTTCGAGTCGCTGGCCTTCCGGCCCCGCGCGAGCGTCTCGGACGTGGAATGGCGACTCGGGACGAAGGTCGTCGCGGCTGACCTCTCGCGGCGGATCGTCCGGCTGGACGACGGCGAGACCCTGCCGTACGCCGGGCTGGTCGTCGCCACGGGTATGCGACCCCGACGACTTGGCTGCCCCGGCCCCGTCGCCGGGCGGCACACCGTCCGTACGCTGGCCGACGCCCAGGGACTGCGCGAGGCCCTGACCCGTCCGGGCGCCCGCGTGGTCGTGGTCGGAGCCGGCTTCATCGGCTGCGAGGTCGCCGCCACCGCCGTCGCCCTCGGTGCCGCCGAGGTCACCGTCGTCGACCCCCTGCCCCTGCCCATGGTGGGGCCGCTGGGCGAGACGCTCGCCAAGGCGCTGCTGAAGCGGCACGAGGAGCGGGGTGTCCGCTTCGCCCTCGGTACGGGCGTGACCGCCTTCGAAGGCGATGACCGCGTCACCGGCGTGGTCCTCGGGGACGGCACGGTGCTGCCCGCCGACGTCGTGGTGGAATCCGTCGGCTCCCTCGCCAACACCGAGTGGCTCCAGGAAAACGGCCTCGACCTCAGCGACGGCGTACTGACGGACGAGCATCTGCGGGTCGGCGGCCACCCCGACGTGGTGGCCGTCGGCGATGTCGCCCGTTTCCCCAACGCCCGCTACGACGGCGTGCCGCGCCGCGTCGAGCACTGGTCCATTCCCACCGACACCGCCAAGCACGCCGCCAAGGTGCTGGTATCGCATCTCGCCGGTGAGGACGTCGACTCGGCGCCGTTCGCCCCGCTCCCCACCTTCTGGAGCGACCAGCACGACTTCCGCCTCCAGTCCTTCGGCGCCCCCGCCCTCGGCAAGGACGACGTGCGCGTCCTCGACGGCGACCTCGACGGTGACGTCCTGGCCGGCTACCACCAGGGCGGCCGCCTGGTCGGCGTCGTCGCCCTCGGCGGACAGGCCGCCGCTGCCGCCGCCGCCCGCCACCGCGCCGAACTGCTCAAGCAGCCCGCCTTCACCGCCTAAGGAACCCCTGACCATGACCACCGACCGTGGACTGCGTGGATACTTCCACCCCAAGACGCCGACGGGCGCCTCGTCGCTGATCCCCTCGCCGCCGTGGCGCTACTCCGGCGACCTGCTCACCGTCGAGTACCGCACCGACCCCGCCCGCGTGCGCGAACTGCTGCCCGAGCCGCTGGAGCTGGCCGACGAGGACCCCGGTGCGGTCGCGCTGATCTGGGCCGACTGGCAGTCCTGCTCCGCCTCGGGGGATGAGCTGCTGGACCCGGTGCTCTCCCAGTACAAGGAGGCCTTCGCGGTCGTCCGCTGCAAGTACAAGGGGCAGACGTACACGCGGTGCGTCTACATCTGGGTCGACAAGGACTTCGCGATCGCCCGCGGACTGCACCAGGGCTACCCGAAGAAGCTGGGCTCCATCCACCAGACCCGCCCGCATCCCTACGGCCCCGCTCCGCGTATCGAGGCCGGAGCGCGCTTCGGCGCCACCCTCGCCGCCGCCGACCGGCGTCTGGCCCAGGCCGTGGTCACCCTGCGCGAGCCCTCCGAGACCAATGGCTTCGTCAACGGCCACCCGATGGCCCACCACCGCTGGCTGCCGTCGATCGAGAAGGGCAAGGGCCTCGCTCTCGACGAGCTGATCGAGTCCGGAGCGGCCTCCTTCGAGGGCGGGCAGCCGTGGGTCGGCGACGCCGAGCTGGAGCTGTTCGAGGCGCCCACCGAGGAGCTGGCCCGCCTGGAGATCCGCGAACCGATCGCCGCCTACTACCGGCAGGTCGGCGTGGTCTGGGACGGCGGCCGCCTGCTGGAGTCCGGCACCTCCGGCGCCGAGTAAGCCCCCCGTCACCGCCCCGTCACCGCATCGACCACCTGGAGTTCGGATCATGAGCGAACACATCACCACCGTGGCCGGGGTCGCCGTCGACACCCGGCACTGGATCGGCGGCGAGCGCGTCGCCTCCAGCGAGACCTTTACCGACCCCTCGCCTGTCGACGGCAGCACCCTCGGCGAGATCTCCCGCGGTACGGCGACGGAGGCCGCGGCCGCCGTGGCCGCCGCCAAGGCCGCCTTCCCGGGCTGGGCCGCAACGCCGCGCGCCGAGCGGGCCCGCATCCTGCACGCCATCGCCGACGGCGTCGAAAAGCACCTCGAAGACCTGGCCATCGTCGAGACCAACGACAACGGCGCCCTGCTGCGCTCGCACCGCCGTGGCGTCATGCCGCGCGTGGCCCACAACTTCCGCTTCTTCGCGGACTGGCTGCTGCAGCTGGAGCACGAGGACTTCGAGACGCGCGGCCACACCAACCACGTCTCGTGGGACCCGGCCGGCCCGTGCGTGCTGATCACTCCGTGGAACGCGCCCCTGATGCTGGCCACCTGGAAGGTGGCGCCGGCGCTGGCCGCCGGCGACACCGTGATCCTCAAGCCCGCCGAGTGGTCCCCGCTGACCGCCTCGCTGCTCGCCGACATCGCCGCCGAGGCCGGACTCCCGGCCGGCGTCCTCAACGTCGTCCAGGGGTACGGCTCGGAGATCGGCGACGCCCTCACCTCGCACCCGGACGTGCGCCGGATCAGCTTCACCGGCTCCGTACCGACCGCGAAGAGGATCGCGGAGTCGGCCGCCGCCCACCTCACCCCGCTCAGCCTCGAACTCGGCGGCAAGTCCCCGCTGCTGGTATTCGCCGACGCCGACCTCGACCTGGCCGTCGACCTGGCGGTGGAGCAGTACGACAACGCCGGGCAGGTCTGCCTGGCGGCGACCCGCTTCCTCGTCGAGGAATCGATCGTCGACGAGTTCACGCGCCGCTTCGTCGAGAAGGCCGAGCAGCTCAAGCAGGGCGACCCGCGCGACGAGGCCACCGACATCGGCCCCAACATCCACCCCCGCCAGCTGGAGAAGATCGACGGCTTCGTGCAGCGGGCGATCGCTGCCGGCGCCCGCGCGGTCATCGGCGGCCACCGCAAGGACGGCCAGTACTACGCCCCGACCCTGCTCACCGACGTCGCCCAGGACTCCGAAATCGTCCAGGAGGAGGTCTTCGGACCTGTCCTGACCCTGCAGACCTTCGCCACCGAGGACGAGGCCGTCCGCCTCGCCAACGACACCCGCTTCGGCCTCGCCGCCACCGTCGCCACCGGCGACCCGGAGCGCGCCGAACGCGTGACCTCCCAGCTCGTCGCGGGCACCGTCTGGGTCAACTGCTTCTTCGTCCGCGACCTGCAGGCCCCCTTCGGCGGCTCCCGTCAGTCCGGCGTCGGCCGGGAGGGTGGCACCTGGAGCTTTGACTTCTACTGCGACCTCAAGAACACCGTGACCGCCCCGAAGGGCTGGAAGAACCATGGGTGAGATCGTCGGGGCGGGCCTGCTCGCCCACGTCCCCACCATCGTGCTGCCCGAGGCCGACCGGCTGGAGCTCAACGAGGGCAAGGAGATCACCCTCGTCACCGGCCTCCAGCAGCTGCGCAAGGACGTCTTCGAGCGCGACGACTACGACACGGTCGTCGTCCTGGACTCGCACTGGGCGACCACCGTCGAGTTCGTCGTCACCGCACAGGCGCGGCGCGCGGGGCTGTTCACCTCCGAGGAGCTGCCGCGGGGCATGTGCCGCATGCCGTACGACTTCCCCGGTGACCCGGAACTCGCCGACAACATCGCGAAGTTCGCCGACAAGCACGGCACCTGGATCACGCCGATCGACGACGAGTACCTGCCGATCTACTACGCCACCATCAACCTGTGGAAGTTCCTCGGCGAGGGACTGCCCGACAAGCGGTGGGTGACCATCGGTGTCTGCCAGACCGGCGACATGGAGGACCACCTCCGGCTCGGCCGTGCCCTGGCCGACGGCATCGCCGCGACTCCAGGCCGCCGTGTCCTGGTGATCGCCTCCGGGGCCCTCTCGCACACCTTCTGGCCGCTGCGCGAACTGCGCGACCACGAGGCCGGCGACCCGGTGCACATCTTCACGCCCGAGGCCCGCGAAGCGGACCACGAGCGCATCGCCTGGTTCAAGGAGGGCCGCCACGACAAGGTCCTCGACACCATGGACGAGTTCTGGAAGTACAAGCCCGAGGCGAAGTTCTTCCACTACCTGATGATGGCCGGCGCACTCGGCGAGCAGGCCTGCACCGCGAAGGCCCGCCAGTACGGCGAGTACGAGAACTCCATCGGCACCGGACAGGTCCACCTCTGGTTCGACCGCCCGGCCGACGGCTGGACCGGCACCGGCCTGCCCACGCCCCCCGCCCCTCGCCATCCGCACCGCCGCGTCTAGGAACGCCCACAGAAAGGCAGCCCGCCATGCCCGAGTACCGCCGCATCCTCCTCGACGGCGCCGTCGTCGAAACCGTCCGGGACGGCGACGAACTCGTCGCCGGAGACGGCCGCCGCGTCAAGATCGAGGAAGCCCGGCACCTGCCCCCGGTCGTCCCCTCGAAGGTGATCGCGGTCCACCTCAACCACCGCAGCCGGGTCGACGAGTTCCAGATCGGACTTCCGGACACCCCCACCTACTTCCACAAGCCGACCTCGTCCCTCAACTCCCACCAGGGCGCGATCGTCCGCCCCGAGGGCTGCAAGTGGCTCAACTACGAGGGAGAGGTCGCCATCGTCATCGGCAGGACCGCCCGCAACATCTCGCCCGCGGAGGCGGGGGAGTACATCGCGGGTTACACGGTCGCCAACGACTACGGCCTGCACGACTTCCGCGACACCGACTCCGGGTCCATGCTCCGCGTCAAGGGCTCCGACACCCTCTGCCCGCTCGGCCCCGGCCTGGTCACCGACTGGGACTTCCACGGCAAGCGCCTGCGGACGTACGTCAACGGCGAGGTCGTCCAGGACGGTTCGACGGACGAGATGAAGTGGGACATGCACTACCTCGTCGCCGACATCGCCCGCACCATCACCCTTTACCCCGGTGACGTGCTCCTGTCCGGCACCCCGGCGAACTCCCGGCCCGTACAGCCGGGCGACGTCGTGGAGGTGGAGGTCGAGGGCCTCGGACGGCTCACCAACCACATCGTCACCGGACCGACCGCGATCCGCACCGACGTCGGCGCCCAGCCGACCGAGTCCGAGGAGGTGCTGTCCACCGCCCTCGGCGGCGATTGGGAGTTCCGTGGTATCAGGCCGCCGAAGCGCTGAGCTCAGCGGCGTCGGTAGGGTCGGCGGCATGACTGAGCCCGTCGAGCCCGCCGGTGAGAGCCGCCCCCGCAAGCGCGTGAAGAACTACGGGGCCGGGCGCGTGGCCCTGCTCGACGCCGCCGTGCGCGTGGTGGCCCAGGGCGGGCTGCGCAAGCTCACCTACCGGGCCGTGGCGGAGGAGGCCGGGGTCACCCACGGCCTCGTGGTGCATCACTTCGGCTCGCGGGACGCACTGATCGAGGAGGCCGTCACGCACGCCATCCGGTCCTCCCTCATCAGCAGCACGCTCGACACCGGAACGGGCAAGGTCTCGGACTTCTCCACGGGGCTGGCGGACATGGTCGAGTCCGGTCCCGACCTCCAGGCCTTCCAGTACGAGCTGCTCCTCGAGGCCCGTCGCAGGCCGGAGCTGCTGCCGCACCTGCGTGCCCTGTACGAGGAGTACTTCGAGGCCACGCGGCGGCAGCTGACCCGGATGCTGCCCCGGCCGGTCGACCGGGGTCTGTCCCGGCTGGTCTTCGCCGCGCTGGAGGGCCTCGTGCTGCACCAGCTCGTGTTCGGCGAGCGGGAGGTCACCGAAGAGGCCCTCGCGGAGCTGCGGACCCTGCTGCAGGGGCTGGCCGAGGGGTCGGACGACGCCTGACGCGTACGGGGGATCGAACGTACACCGGGCCGGCAGCAGGTCACGGCGCAGTAAGAATCCGCGGCGCCGACGGATTCCTGGCCCCGAACCCCTTGCCAAACGGATAGTTACGCCACACGATGGGGCAACTCGTTTGGCCTGAAACGATCCCCCCTATCTTTGTTTTGGCAGGTGATCCGAGTGGACAGTCAGACGGTCTCCGCAGAGCGGACCGTGCGGGACGCATCCACCGCAGCCACGCTCAAACCCAATGCCCTGGGTGTCCTGGGCATCGTCTTCTTCGTCCTGTCCGCTCAGGCCCCACTGACCGGTATCGCCGGGGCGGCCCCGATATCCGTCGCCATCGGCAACGGGTCCGGTACGCCCGCCGCCTACGTGCTGGCGGGAGCGGTGATCCTGCTGTTCTCGGTCGGCTACGTCGCGATGGGCCGACACGTCGTCGACGCGGGCGCCTTCTACACGTACATCGGCAAGGGTCTCGGCGGGACCGTCGGCGCCGGCAGTGCCGGTATCGCCTTGTTCGCGTACTGCACCATCCAGGCCGCCATGTACGGCCTGTACGGAGCGACCATGAGCGGCCTGGTCGCCGACCACACCGGTCTCGACGTGCCGTGGTGGGCGTGGGTGCTCGTCACCATGGTCGTGGTGCAGGTTCTGGGAGCCGCGGGCATCGAGATGGGCGCCAAGGTCCTGGCCGTGTTCGTCCTGGCGGAGTTCAGCATCCTGCTGCTGTTCGGGCTGGTCACCCTGTTCAAGGGCGGTGGTCCCGAGGGCCTGGGTGTGGCCGACAGCTTCTCCCCTTCGTCCGCCCTGCAGGGGGCCCCGGGCGTTGCCGTGACGTTCGCCCTCGCCTCCATGTTCGGCTTCGAGGCGACCGCCATCTACGGCGAGGAGGCCCGGGAACCGAAGAAAACCGTTCCGCGGGCCACCTATCTGTCGGTGGTCGTGGTCACCGGCTTCTTCGCCCTGACGTCCTGGATGCTGATCTCCGCCTATGGCCCCTCCAAGGCCGCGGGGGCGGCGGGCAAGGCGCTGGAGAGCGGCGACTCCTCCGGTTTCGTCTTCGCCCCGATCGCCGCGCAGTTCGGCGGCTGGGTGAACGACGTGCTGCCGTTCCTGCTGGCCACGTCCCTGTTCGCGGGCATCCTCGCCTTCCACAACTCGGCCAACCGCTACCTGTTCTCGCTCGGCCGGGAGGGGCTGCTGCCGCACCGTCTGGGTACGCTCAACGCCCGCCAATCGCCCTGGATCGCCGGCTGCGTGCAGACCGTCGTCGCCCTGGTCCTCGTCCTGCCCTTCGCGCTGGCCGGCAAGGATCCGGTACTGACCCTCTTCTCCTGGTTCAGCGGACTCGCCGTCCTGGCGATGATGCTGCTGTACCTGCTGACCTCGGTGTCGGTGGTCGTCTTCTTCCGGCGCCGGCGCCTTGACGCCCGCCTGTGGAACACCCGGATCGCGCCGACGCTGGGCGCGCTCGGCCTCGCGGGCGCCATCTGGCTGATCCTGGCCAACTTCACCACCCTCATCGGCGGTGAGGCGAGTACGGCCGTGTGGCTCGTGCTGTCGGTACCGGTGGTGATGGCGCTCGGTGTGGTGAACGAACGCATCAGGCATGCCCGGGGCCGGGCGGCGCAGGGCGGCTGATCCTCTCCCGCCTCCGGCGCGCGCCCGCTGTCAGGCGCGCGCTCGGGATCCGGTATGCGCGCCGGAGGCGGCCAAAGCCGTAGCCGTATCCAAATCGTTTGATATCAAATAATCAACGTGGTCTGGAGGACTGCATGCCCGCTGTCACCCGCGACGAATGGCTCCGCCGAGCCAAGGCACTCAAGCTGTCCGGTGCGCATCACATCGACGGCGTCGAGGAAGCCGGTGGCGGCAACAGCTTCACCGTGGTCTCGCCACGGGACGGCCAGGTGCTCGCCGAGGTCGCCGACGGCGGCTCCGCCGAGGTCGACGCGGCCGTGGCCGCGGCGCGCCGTGCCTTCGACACCGGGCCGTGGCCGCGTCTGACACCCGCCGACCGCGGCCGCGTCCTCGTGCGCATCGCCGAACGGCTGGAGGAGCGGCGCGAGGAACTCGCCCTGACGGTGAGCCTGGAGATGGGCAAGCCGATCACGGACGCCCACGACATCGAACTGCGTGCCGTCATCAACACCTTCCGCTGGTACGGACAGCTGGCCGACAAGCTCACCGACGAGTCGCCGCACACCGCACCGGACGCCCTCGCCCTGGTGACCCGGGAGCCGGCCGGCGTGGTCGGCGCGGTGGTGCCCTGGAACTTCCCGCTGACGCTCGCGGGCTGGAAGGTCGCCCCCGCCCTCGCGGCCGGATGCACAGTCGTGCTCAAGCCGTCGGAGAACTCACCGCTGTCCGCACTGCTCCTTGCCGCCGTCGCGAGCGAGGCCGGCCTGCCGCCGGGTGTGCTCAACGTGGTCAACGGTCTCGGCCCCACCACCGGGCGGGCCATCGGACTCCACCCGGACGTCGACGTCCTGGCGTTCACCGGCTCCACCGCCGTCGGCCGCCACTTCCTGCGCTACGCCGCCGACTCCAACCTCAAGCGCGTCTGGCTGGAACTGGGCGGCAAGTCACCGAACATCGTCCTCCCCGACGCCCCGGACCTGGAGAAGGCCGCCGCCACCGCAGCCTGGGGGATCTTCTTCAACCAGGGCGAGATGTGCACCGCGCCCTCGCGGCTGCTGGTGCACACCTCCGTCGCGGAACGTGTCACCGAGGCCGTCGTCGAGCGGGCCCGCGCCCTGCGTGTCGGCGACCCCCTCGATCCGGCCACCGAGATGGGCGCCCTGGTCGGTGAGAGCCACCTGACCCGCGTACTCGACCACATCCGGCACGGAGCCGACGACGGCGCCCGCCTGCGCACCGGAGGCGGCCGCACTCACACCGAGACCGGCGGTGTCTACCTGGAACCCACCGTCTTCGACCGAGTCGACCCCGGCAGCCGCCTGGCCCGCGAGGAGATCTTCGGTCCCGTCCTGTCCGTCCTCACCTTCGACGACCTCGACGAGGCCGTGGCACTCGCCAACGCCACCGAGTACGGGCTCGCCGCAGGACTGTGGACCTCCGATCTGTCCACCGCCCACCGCGTCTCCCGCGCACTGAAGGCCGGCACGGTGTGGGTCAACTGCTACGAGGAGGGCGATCTCACCGTGCCGTTCGGCGGCATGAAGCAGTCGGGCAACGGACGGGACAAGTCCGCCCACGCCCTGGAGAAGTACACCGAACTGAAGACCACCTGGATCCAGCTGTGAAGCCCGCCCCCCGGCCCCTGATCGCCGTCCCGGCCCGCTTCTCCGCCACCACCTCAGCCCTGCGCTACGCCGCCGAGGTCAATGCCCGCGCCCTGATCGAGGCGGTCTGGCGGGCGGGCGGCGAGCCTGCCACCATCCACCCGCACGCTCCTGGCGGCACGAGCGATCCGGCCGAGGTCGCCGCCCGCCTCGACCGGTTCGACGGCGTCCTGCTCCCGGGCGGCGGGGACATCGCGCCGCGCCGTTACGGAGCCGCGGACGCGCACGAGACCGTCTACGACGTGGACGACGAACAAGACGCCTTCGACCTCGAAGTCGCGCGCCAGGCCATGGCGGCGGGGCTTCCGCTGCTGGCGATCTGCCGCGGCCTGCAGGTGGTCAACACCGCTCTGGGCGGAACGCTGCACCAGGACATGGGCGGCCCCGAGCGCGAGCACCGGCACATCGGGCACCCCGTCACCCTCACGAGCGGCTCGGCCCTCGCCCGGATCACGCGTGCCGACAAGGTCGAGGCGTCCTGCTACCACCACCAGCACGTCGACCGGTTGGGCAGCGGGCTGACCGTCACCGCCCGCGCCGCCGACGCAACGATCGAAGCCGTCGAACGGACGGATACGGCCGGCTGGTTCGTCGCCGTGCAGTGGCACCCGGAGGACACCGCCCACGAGGATCCCGCCCAGCAGCGCCTGTTCGACGCGCTGGTGCAAGCCGCGCGCAGAACCTGTTGAGGGGACCGATCGGCGTGGCCTGCACCACCCGGACCCGACGAAGGCGTGGGGCCGCGGCTCGTTGCGGCCCCACTACGAGAACGGGTCAGGCCTTGGGGCGGCGCCCGCTGCGCCTCGGCGCCGGCTCCGCGCCGTCCAGCAGGGCCTGACGACGCTCCTCACCGTGCTCTTCGACCTGGAGTACCACGGCTCGCAGCCCTTCGGCGAGGGTGCGGCACTCCGCGCTGCTCAACTGCGCGGTCACGAAGGCCTCTTCTTCGTTGAATGCGGGAAACACCCGCTGCATGAAGTCCTCGCCCTTGTCGGTGAGGCTGAGAAGGACCAGCCTGCCGTCGGTGGGATGACCGGTGCGCCGCAGCAGTCCGCGTGACTCCAGCGTGCGGGACACACCGGTCAATGTTCCCTTGGAGATGCCCGCCTCCTCGGCGACGTGCCGGGTCTCCGACTCGCCCCACACCCACACCACCCACAGGACGACGAAGGCGGTCCAGGTCAGGTCGGAGCCGCGCAGCACCGAGTTCTCCAGGTGCTGCCTGACGGCCGACGCCGCCCGGTAGATGTTGGCCACCGCCGCCATCTGCTCCCGGCGAATGGGAATGCCGCCGAGCTTCGCCTCGGCAAGCCTCTCCGCCTCGGTGATGGATGGTTGGCCGGTCACGGGCGCTCCCTGGGTCTCCTCGCCGAGTCCGGACGGCCCGAGTCGGCCGCCTGGTCATTTGGAATCAAATTATACGGCGGGAGCTCTGACGCGGGGCGCGTGTTTTTTTCTGGGAGTTGTTGGGGCTTCGAGCATGATCCAAGTGGTGTAGGTATGCGCGATTCCGGGGCGTCCGGCGGGTTGTGTGGATCGCCGGGTCGGGTCGGCTCGGCCGCCGAATCAGAAGACGTACTCAGAAGACGTACTCAGAAGACGTACACGCCCGCGCGAGTACGCGGCCTGCGTCCGAGCGATCTGTGGCGGCCGACGCCGTAGCCCGGGCGGAAAGCAGGGGCGCCCGGCATGCGTCTGGAGCAGCTCGTCGCATGTCATCATTGAATGACATCGCTTGATGACGTGAACGGGAACTCTCTTGCCGCCTTCCATACCGACGCACGTGCCCAACGACTCCGCCGCATCGGCGCCCACGCTCCGCCACCCACGGGCCCTCGTGCCCGTTCTCGTATCGCTCGGCATGCTCGTCGCCGTCGTCAGTAGCCTTGGCGCACCGCTCATCCCGACCATCGCCGCCGAGGACCATGTCTCCCTCTCCACCGCGCAGTGGGCGCTGACGGTGACGATGCTGGTCGGGGCCATCGCCACACCTGTCATGGGGCGCCTCGGCGACGGTCCGCACCGCAAGCGAGTGATCCTCGCCGGACTTACGGTCGTCCTGGCGGGCAGTCTTCTGGCGGCCCTTCCGCTCGGGTTCGTCTGCCTCCTGGTGGGGCGGGCGCTGCAGGGCGTCGGCATGGGGCTCGTGCCGCTCGCCATCGCCACCGCGCGCGACGCGCTGCCCTCGCAGAAGGCACGGTCGGCGGTAGCCACCCTCTCCCTGACCACCGCGGCCGGCATCGGTCTGGGGTATCCGATCACCGGCCTGTTCGCCCAGTACCTCGGCATGTACGCGGGATTCTGGTTCGCGGCCGCCACGGCCGCCGCCGCGCTCACCGCCACCGTGATCGTCGTGCCCGCACCGCCGAGCCGCCCCACCACCGCGATGGATGTCCCCGGCGCGCTGCTGCTGGCCGGCGGCATGGCGGCCCTCCTGGTGGCACTGGCCGAGGGGGAGCGGTGGGGCTGGGGTTCGGCGCGGCTGCTGGCGGTCGCCGCCGCGGCGGTGGTCCTGCTCGCCGGATGGGTGCTGCACTCGCTGCGCGCCACGCACCCGCTGGTGCGGATTCGGCTCGTCAAGGACCGTGGCGTCCTCGTCGCCAACCTGACCACGATGGTCGGCGGAGTCGGCACGTACCTGCTGATCTCCCTGGTCACCCGCTACGTTCAGACGCCCGAGTCCGCGGGTTACGGCTTTGGCGCGTCCATCGTCGTCACCGGCCTGTTGCTCGTACCGTTCTCCGCGGCCAGCCTGGTCACCGGCCGGCTGGTGCGGATGATGGGCCGAGCGGCGACGCCCGCCCGCATGCTGCCGCTGGGCTGCGTACTCTCGCTCGGCGCTCTGGTCTGCTTCCTGCTGGCCCGCTCCAGCCTGTGGGGCATCGGCGCGATGATGGCGCTCGCCGGACTCGGCGTGGGAGTGACCTTCGCCGTCACGCCCGGCCTGATCGTCGGCGGCGTACCCGCGGAGGAGACGGGCAGCGCGATGAGTTTCAATCAGGTCGTGAAGTACATCGGATACTCGACCGGCAGTGCGCTGAGCGCGGTGATCCTGCAGGCCTCTACCGCCCCCGGCGCGGCGCTGCCGACCAACGGCGGATACCGCGACGCGGGCCTCGCCGGCTGTGCCGCCTTCGTCATCACCGGCATTCTCGCCGTGGCGCTCACCCGGGCGGGCGCGCGATCGTCCGTCGTCGCCGCGGGGCAGGGCACGCCCGCCGCGGCGAGCGACCAGGTGCGCCCCGAGCCGAGCCGCCGGTGACCGGGGCAGGCCCGGGCCCGCGCCGGAGCTCCGCCCGCAGCCGCGAGGCGCTGCTGCGGGCGGCGACCGAACTGTTCTCCGAGCGTGGCTACGACCGCACCACCATCCGCGAGATCGGCGAGCGGGCCGGTGTCGACCCCGCGCTGATCGCCCGCTACTTCGGAAGCAAGCCGCTGCTGTACGTGGCGGTGCTGCGCGCCGAACACGGTGACAGCGCACCGGACGACCTGCTGACCGAACCCCGCCTGCGCGAGGTCGCCGAGCGCGCGGAGCGGCGAGGGCCGGTTCCGCTGCTGAGGGTCGCCGTCCAGCCGCTGAGCGATGAAGCAGCGCAGGACGCCACCCGCGCGGCCCTGCAGGCCCGCCTGGTGGAGCCGCTGCGCACTCGCTTCGCACGCGAGGGCCGGGACCGGCCCGGACTGCGGGCCGACATCCTGGTGGCGGCAGTCGCCGGAGTGCTGCTCGCCCGTCATTCCGGGGCGTTCGAGGACCTGGCCGAGGCGGAGGTGGACGAAGTCGTCGACGTCCTGCTGGAGACGCTGGACGCTGAGGCAACTGACCCCGCACAGCACGGACATCCCCAACAATGACGGACGTCACTGCAGTCTGAACGGCATCTCCCAAGGGGGCCGAACGCGGCGGGGACGCAGGCCTGTGTTAGTCTCACTCGTTTGCACGGCCGGGACGGCCGGGTTCCGCTGGTTCGGCTCCCGTTGTTCGTCGGCCGTCCGTTCCTGCCGGGCCTTCCTCGGTACGTTCCGCCTGCGGAAGGCTCTTGATGAACCACCCGGACCACGCCCACGGCCTGCATGGCGACCCCACCCCGGTGCTGCCCCCGGTCGCCTCCTTCGCCGACCTGGAGCTGCCGGCCGAGGTGCTGCGCACGCTCGCCGAGCGCGGTGTGCGCGAGCCCTTCCCGATCCAGGCCGCCACGCTGCCCAGTGCTCTGGCGGGTCGGGATGTCCTGGGCCGCGGGCGCACCGGATCGGGCAAGACGCTCGCCTTCGGTCTGCCACTGCTCGCACGGACGGCAGGGCGGCGCGCGGAGCCGAAGCAGCCGCTGGCTCTGATCCTGGTGCCTACCCGGGAGCTGGCCCAACAGGTCACCGAGGCGCTCGGGCCGTACGCCGACGCTCTTCGGCTGCGGATGGCCACGGTCGTCGGAGGCGTGTCGATCGGCCGGCAGGCCGCTGCGCTGCGCGAAGGGGCCGAGGTCGTCGTCGCCACTCCCGGTCGCCTGCACGACCTCATCGACCGCAAGGCCTGCCGCCTGGGCCGGGTACGCGTCACCGTGCTCGACGAGGCCGACCAGATGTGCGACATGGGCTTCCTGCCCCAGGTCACCGAGGCGCTCGACCAGGTGCACTCGGACGGCCAGCGGATGCTGTTCTCCGCCACCCTGGACCGTGACGTCGACGACCTGGTCAGCCGCTACCTCCACGACCCCGTCGTCCACTCGGTCGACCCTTCCGCGGGCGCGGTCACGACGATGGACCACCATGTGCTGGTCGTCCACGGCCCCGACCGGTACGCCGTCACCACGGAGATCGCCGCCCGCGACGGCCGCGTACTGCTGTTCCTGGACACCAAGCACGCCGTCGACCAGCTCACCCGGCATCTGCGGGCCAGCGGAGTACACGCCGAGGCCCTGCACAGCGGCAAGTCCCAGCCGCAGCGGACACGGACTCTCGCGCAGTTCAAGAACGGCCAGGTCACCGTCCTGGTGGCGACCAATGTGGCGGCCCGTGGCCTGCACGTCGACGACCTCGATCTCGTGGTGAACGTCGACCCGCCCACCGACCCCAAGGACTATCTGCACCGTGCGGGCCGCACCGCACGGGCCGGTGAGTCCGGCAGCGTCGTCACGCTGGTGCTGTCGGGCCAGCGCCGCGAGACGAGCCGGGTGCTGGCCGAGGCCGGCGTCGAGGCGAACACCACGAAGGTGCGCTCGGGCGAGGCGGAGCTGAGTCGGATCACCGGGGCCAAGGCCCCCTCCGGCAACCCGCTCGACGGCGGCCCCGCCACCCCCCGCCCCAAGAACACCAACGCCCCCTTCCGCGGCCTCGGCACCAGTAAGGACGCCTCCCGCGGCACCGGCGGCAAGTCCCGTAAGTCCGGTGAGGCCCGCAAACTCGCCGAGGCCCGCAGAGCGGCTCAGGTGCGCCGCGGCGGCTGAGCTCGTCCGGCGGTCTCGTATCACCCGCGTCGTACGACACCTCGCTGGTCAGGGTCGCGTCGCGTAGTGCCTCGCCACGGGCACGCAATGCCCCACCCGGGACTTCGAAGTCCTCGGTCAGGCCGCCCTGTTCAGCAATCCCTGAATTTGTTAAGTGCCTTGACACATTAGTCGGCGATGACGACCGTACTTGAGGCACGACCACCTCGAGGGTCGTTCCCCTGCCCCAACGCCCCTTTGGGGGTGGTGTCTTCACCCACGCCTGGAATCACGGGAGTACACGGATGCCGTCAAAGCTCGGACAACGCCGTCTTGGCCTGCTCGCCTCTGTCATGGCCCTGACCTCTGCCGCGCTCGCCCTGCCGGGCGCATCGGCCAGTGCCGACACCGCTGGGGGGAGTATCGACTTCTCCGCGCGCCACCAGCGCATCGACGGGTTCGGCGTCTCGGAGGCGTTCCAGCGCGCCGCCGTCATCCACGGCCTCAATGGTCTGTCCGCCGAGAAGGGCGACGAGATCGTCAAGCTGCTCTTCTCGACCAAGGACGGCGCGGGCCTGAGCATGCTGCGGCTCGGCATCGGCTCGTCCACGGACGAGGTGTACGACCACATGAAGACCATCGCCCCCACCGCCCCCGCGAGCCCCGACGATCCGCTGACGTACGAATGGGACGGCAACGACGGCGGCCAGGTCTGGCTCGCCCAACAGGCCCAGAAATACGGGGTGAAGCGCTTCATCGCGGACGCGTGGAGCGCCCCCGGCTACATGAAGACCACCGGCTCCGACGCGAACGGCGGCTCGCTGTGCGGCGTCGTCGGCACCGACTGCGCCAGCGGCGACTGGCGCACCGCGTACGGCAAGTACCTGGCCCAGTACGTGAAGTTCTACCAGCAGGAAGGCATCCGCATCACCGACCTGAACTTCACCAACGAGCCCGACTGGAAGGCGACTTACGCCTCCATGCTCTCCACCCCCGAGCAGGCTGTAGACGCGGTGAAGGTGATCGGCCCGGTGCTGCGCGCCGAGGCTCCCGGTACCAAGCTGTACTGCTGCGACAGCTTCGGCTGGGACCAGGGCAAGGCCTACGCGCAGGCCATCGCCGCCGACCCGGCCGCCGAGAAGGAGGTCAGCGCGTACAGCGCCCACGGCTACGCGTCCGCGCCCACCAGCCCGCTGATCGACAGCCCGAAGCCGGTGTGGATGTCGGAGTGGGCGGGCAGCGGGGTGTGGCCGAGCCAGTGGGACGACGGCACGAACTCCGCCGGGCTCGCCTGGGCCGAGAACATCCACACCACGCTCGCCGACGCCGACGCCTCCGCCTTCCTGTTCTGGCTCGGCGCGTCCATCGGCAACACCGGCGCCCTCATCCGCATGGACGGCGACAGCTACGCGGCCTCCACGCGGCTGCGGGCGATGGCCGCGTACAGCAGGTTCATCCGGCCCGGCGCGGTACGGGTGGACGCCGCCTCCGGCGACGACGCGGTGCTCGCCTCGGCCTACCGCAACAAGGACGGAAGCGACGTCGCCGTCCTGATCAACACCAGTACGGAGCCCACCACCGCGGATCTGGCCCTGAAGGCCGCCAAGGGGCACCAGGCCACCGCCTACCTGACCAACGGCGACCACGACGTGGCCGCGGTGGACGGCCTCGCGCACGTCTCGGACGGGCACCTGACGGCGAAGGTGCCCGCCCGCTCGGTCGTCACCGTCGTATTGGCGCAGGGTTCGCGGTAACCAACCGCTCCAGGCCGCTCGTTCAGGTCGTGCACCGACATGTGTGCCCCGCCGGTCACGAGAACTCAAGCGTGTCTCGGCGGGGCACACGTGTGGCATCGCCGGCGTGGCGGTCACCAGCACGGGAGTTCGGGCTCGACGCTCACTCCCGGCCGGTGAGCGTGACAGTGAGGTCGCGGAGCTCGTAGCTGCCGATCTCGTCGTTGAAACCGACCCTGGGCGGGGTCGCCATCCGAAGTCCGGGCAGGGCGAACAACCGGCTGAGGAAGACATCCGTCTCCAGGATCGCGACATGGGCGCCGGGGCACTTGTGCGGCCCGTCGCCGAAGGACAGCCCCGGGGGGCCTGCGCCCTCGGTCATGGCACGGCCGGGACAGATCTGCTCCGGCCGTGCGCCCACCGCACGTGCGTCGAGATTGGTGCTGTCGAGCAGTATGTCGACCAGTTCCCCGGCCGGCACCGTCACGGTCTCGTCGTCGCCGCCTGGCAGAGTGAGCGGAGCGGTGGTACGACGCCGGAGGCGGCCGACGACCGGTTCGAGCCGGAGGATTTCGTGCAGGATCGCGATCCTGTCGGCCTCGTCCGCCGTCTGATAGCGCGTGAGCAGCGCCTGATCGGTGAACAGGTGCCAGGCCGCGGCGTTGACGAACTCCCGCGTGGTGATCATCCCCGCCGCGGCGAAGGTGAGGCACTCGCCGAGTATCTCGCCGGCCGAGCACCCCTCGTCGAGCAGGTGTGAGATGAGGTCGTCACGACGCTGTCGGCGGCGGACCCGCACGGCCGGGCGTACGTCGCCCAGATAGACCCGCACCCAGTTCGCGTTCTGCCGCACCAACCAGTAGATCCCATGGAAGCTGGTCAGCCCTGGCTTTCCGAACTTCTCGGGAAAGAAGCGCTCCAGCCGCTCTCGGATGCCGGGCCGGCTCTCCGTCAGGCCAATCACGGCCGAGGCCACCTCGATCGCGAGATGGAAGCTCAGATCGGAGAGCTGGGCATGGCCCGCCTCCCGGACCTTCCCGATCTGGGCCTCCGCGACCCGGACCATGACCTCGCGGTACCGCTCGTCGACGCGGCGAGGAGTGAAGAACCGGGCGGTCTGCCGCCGGTGTTCACGGTGCTCCGGGCCGTCCCGGTAGAGGACCGGCCGCCGGATTTTCGACGGGAGTTTCTCGACGGTCTCGATACCGAGACCGGCCTGCACGGTCTCGGTGCTGCGCAGCACGGCGCGGGCTTCCTCGTATCCGCGCACCTGCCAGACCCCGTCGGGCCCTCGCCGCAGCGGACAGCCGCTCTCGGTCGGACCCCGCTCGATCCTGCGTCCTCCGTACACCGTTTCCTCGCCGCCCACCAGCGGCACCTCCTCTTCGGAGCGACTGTGTTGCCGAGTGCGCCGGGGTCACGGCTTGTGGCCGATGCCCCCGGCCGTCAGCCGCTGTGTGACGGTCAGCGGCTGTGCCACGGACTGCTCGGGGCGCCACAGAGACAAGGGCACCCCCCGGTGCGACGATCTCCAGGCCCGGAGATTACCTCTCACTGTTGGGCTCTCATGTGGTTTCCCCCGCACCCGGTTCTCGGCAGTCGGTTGTGAACAACAGGACGGCGTTCTGGCCGCCGAAGCCGAACGAGCAACTGAGGCCCGCTTTCCCGGCTGTTGGGCGCGGTCGGCCGGCGACGATGTCCAGCTTGTGATCGCCGTCCTGGCTCTCGAAGTTCGCCACGGGCGGCACTGTCCGACGGCGCAGGGCGAGGACCGTGTACGCCGCCTGGATCGCACCCGCCGCCCCGAGAGCATGGCCGATCACGCCCTTGGCGGCCGTCACGGGCGGCATGTCCTTTCCGAAGACCCGGGTGAGAGCCGCAGCCTCGGCCGCGTCGTTGAGCGGCGTGGAGGTGCCGTGCGCGTTGACGAGGCCCACGTCTCCCGGATCGCACGCCGCGTCCTCCAGTGCGACGCGGATGGCCCGGACCGCTCCGTGCCCGTGCGGGTGCGGGGCCACCGGATGGTGTGCGTCCGCGCCGGCGCCGTAGCCGCGCAGCACGGCCTGGACCGGTGCCCCGCGGGCGCGGGCGTGGGAGAGGCGTTCCAGTACGAGGACGGCGGCGCCCTCCCCGAGCACGAAGCCGTCCCGTGCCGCGTCGAACGGCCGACTGGCCAGCTGCGGGTGTTCGCGCCGCCGGGACAGCGCTCGCATCCGGGTGAAGCAGGTGGCCGTCATACGGGAGCGCGCGGACTCGCTTCCACCGGCCAGCACGATGTCACACGTTCCGGACCGCAGCAGGTCCCGCGCGACACCGATCGCGGTCGCGCCCGAGGCACAGGCGCTGGACGTGGTGAAGTTCGGCCCTTGGGCGCCCAGGTCGATCGCGACCTCTCCCGCGGCCATGCTCGGCACACTGCGCGGCAGCGCGAGTGGCGAGACCCGCTCGGGCCGGTCCTCGCCGAGACGGCAGAACTCGGTGACGTACGTACCAAGGCTGTTGGCCCCGACGCCCAGCACGATCCCGACCCGCTCCGCCGGCCATGTGCCGGTGTCCAGCGCGGCGTCGGCGACGGCCCGTCGGGCGGCGGCCAAGGCGAACTGGATGAACGGGTCCACGCGCCGGGCGAGCGACCGGCCGAGTTCGGCCGCAGCGTCGAATCCGGTCACCTGGCAGGAGAAGTCGACGGGCAGCCCGGCGAGTTCGGGGTCCGGGGCGGCCAGTGAGCGGCCCTGGCACAGGGCCGCCCAGTTCGCGTCCGCCGTATGCCCCGCCGGAGTCACCAGGCCCAGCCCGGTGACCGCGATCTCAGGCCGCATGCTCGAACGCCCGCGCCGCCTCACCGAGCGTGGAGGCCGGGAACAGGTCCAACTCGCCCTCGGCCAGGACGATCCCGAACTCCTGCTCCGCCGCCACGACCAGTTCCATCAACGACAGCGAGTCCATCCCGAGGCTCTCGAACGTCGTCGTGGCGGTCAACTGCTCCGGCGCCACCTCGACATCGAGATGACCGGTCAGCAGGGCGACGAGCCGCTCGGGCAATGCCCGCTCCCTATCCGGTTCCGCTGTCTGTGTCATGCCGTGATCTCCCATTCCGTCGAATCACGTGATCTTCGCAGTAGCAATGACTGTGACATCGCGCGCCCGGGTTGTCCGGTCCGGTTGCGAAGTCACGCCCCACGCAACGCCGGACGTCCTGCCAGGTCACGAACTACCTGTTCAATAAAGGATCTTAGGCGTATTCGGACACAAGATCACCGTGGGGCGCACGGCGCCTTCCGCACACGCTCGCCCGTTGGAGTGGACCCTCCGATGAGGCATTGCTGTACGCAATCTTGCTAACGCACCATCCTGGGGAGTCGAGCGAAGGAGCAGGCGAGCGTGACGCGAACCGAAGCGGTGTTCACCATCCCGTGGCCCCTGCGGGTCAACCCGCATCTGGATCAGGCACGCGAAAGCGCGCTCGCCTGGATGCGGAGATTCGGCCTGCTGGACGGCGAGCAGGCCGCGGAGGACTTCGTCGACTGGCGACTGGCCGAAGTGGCCGCCTTCTTCTACCCCAACGCCAGTGCCGAGGACTGCTGTACGGCGGCACAGATGATGGGCTGGTACTTCCTGCCGTTCGACGACCAGTTGGACGGTGAGATCGGCCGGAATCCCAGCACGGTGGCGGCTGTCTGCAACGCCCTGATCGGCATCGTGCACGGCGCGACCGGCCCACAGCCGCACGATACGCCGACGGTGCGGGCCTTCGCCGATCTGTGGAGCCGGATGGTGCGGGGGATGTCCCTGCCGCTGCGCACGCGCTTGGCGTCCAACTGGACGTCGTACTTCTCCTCCCAGGTGACGGAGGCGATCGACCGCACGACGGGATTCGCCTACCGCGACCTGGCGGACTACTTCTCGCTGCGGGCGGCCACGACGTGCGCCTTCGGTCAGAACGACCTGGGCGAGAAGTGGGGCGGCACCGAGGTGCCGCCGGAGCTGTGGCACCACCCGGTGCTGCAGCGCATGCGGCAACTGGGCGCCGATGTGGTCGCGTTGAGAAACGACTCCATGTCGCTCAGGCACGAGGACGTCACCGGCGGGCACAACGCGATCCACCTCATTCAGCGCAGCCGCGGCTGCACGCGGCAGGAAGCGCTGGTCGAGGCGTCCTGCCACGCTCAGGAAAAGGTCGACGAACTCGTGGAGTTGGAGGAGAGGGCCTTGTCACGACTGCTACGGGCCGTCGACGAGAGTCAGCGCGTGGCGCTGCGGGGTTACTCGGACATCATTCATGACTGGATCTGCGGCGACTACGAATGGGAGCGGATCACCACACGGCATGACGAGCACCGCGTCATGCCTGACTGGGCGTCCGGTCTGCTCGTGAGCGCGGGGAGCTGAGCGATGGCGACCACAAGCCTCCCGGCGTCCCTCGTTCCCGTCCCGCGCGCACCCGGTGCTCTGCCCGGCGTGGGCCATCTGCGGCAGTTGCTCGTCGATCCCACCCGGTTTCTGGCCCGGCTGCCGTCCTACGGCGACTTGGTGGAGATCCGGCTCGGTCCCCGCCCCACCTATGTGGTCTGCAGTCCCGAGCTGGTCTCCGAGCTCCTGGTGAGCCGCCACCGCGACTTCGACAAGGGCGGTCCCTTCTTCGACAACATCTCCGAGTTCTTCGGAGACGGCCTGGCGACCTGCCCCAATGCCAAGCACACCCGGCTGCGCCGCCTGACCCAGCCGGCCTTCCACCCCAGCAAACTGCCCGGGTACGCGGAGCTGGCCGGGCGCGAGATCACGGCTGTCACTCAGCAATGGCGCGAGGGACAGGTCCTGGACGTGCGCCGGCTGATGCAGGAACTCGCGATGCGGATCACCGTCTCGACGATGCTGGCGTCATGGTTCGCCGACACAGGTACGGACGCCGACACGATCCGCCGCACGCTGGGTGACGTGGACGTCCTGGTCAGCGGCGCGTTCCTGCGCATGGTCGCGCCCGGCATCGCCCGCCTCCCGCTGCCGACCAACCGGCGCTACGTACAGGCCCGGGAGTCCTTGTACGCGCATATCGACGCGACTGTCGCCGCCTACCGCCGGGCCGGTACCGACCAGGGCGACCTGCTGTCCATGTTCCTCGCCGAGGACGGCGACGGAAACGCGCTGTCGGACACGGAAGTACGCGAGCAGGTGATGACCATGTTCATCGCCGGTATCAGTACGACCGCCGCCATGCTTGCCTGGACCTTGTACTACCTCTCGTTGGACGACGACCTCGACGCGGCCGTCGCGGCCGAGGCACAGAAGGTCTGCGGTGGGGGCCTCGCCCGGCACGAGCACCTTCCGCAGCTACCGACCCTGATGGCCGTGGTGACCGAGGCCTTCCGGATCAGGCCCTCCGCGTGGCTGTTCAGCAGGACCACCGTCACGGACACGTCCTTGGGTAACTACCGCGTGCCCGACGGTGCCGACATCCTGATCAGTCCGTACATCATTCACCACCGGCCCGATCTCTTCCCCGAGCCCGACCGGTTCGACCCGGGGCGCTGGAGCGGCGACGGACGCAGCTGGGCCAAGGCCGAGCGGGCGATGGCGATGGTGCCCTTCGGGACCGGGATCCGTAAGTGCATCGGACACGACTTCACCGTCATGAACGTCATGCTGTCCCTGGCGTCCATCCTGGCCGACTGGAAGCTCACCCCCGCCACGTCCCGCCCGGTCACCCTCATCGGGCGCAGCATCATCGAACCCCGCAACCTCGACCTGCGCCTGCACCGCCGCCAGGTGTCCTAGCGGGGACTGCGCCGCTGTCCGCCGCGCCTACTCGGGCAGCGCGCGGTGGACAGCCCGCTCGATGGCGTCGGCCAGGTCGTCGGTCTGCCGCACGGTGAACCAGTCCGCCGCCATGACCAAAGTGATGTCGAGGCCCACCGTGTCGTCCTGGCCGCCGGTGAGAAAGACCGAGGGCAGGGGACCAGGGGGAAGGGCGCACCCGTCGATGGGGTCGGACCTCAGGTCCGGGGGAAGCAGCAGCGGCGGGGTTTTCGTCATCAGGTTGCTGACCAGGACGCTGATCGGAGCGTGCGCCACTTCGTCCATCAGCTCGGCGGTCGCGGCGATGGCCTTCTGCACCGTGTTGTTCAGGACCGCTTCGCGCAGTTGCTCCAGTACGCGGCGTCCGAGGTCGACCGGATGGAAGTCAGGCCCCACCTCGACCACGGCCTGCGAGGCGGTGGCAGCCAGCACCATCTCGTGCGGGGACATGGGCGGCCTGAGCCGCCGCCGGAGATCCAGAGTGGACAAGCACGTCATGGGGACGGTTTCGTCCGGGTGAGGCGACTGCGAGTGAACCGCGCGCAGTGCGATGCCGCAGACCAGCGCGTGCAGACTCATGCGTGCCGCCTTGGCCTGGCGCGTCAGTTGATCGACCAACTCGGCGGACAGCCGCACCTGCCGCCTGTGGACGCCGGCTTGCGCGGCCGTGCCGTGGCCGGCCGCGAGGGCGGGGACGCACGCGGGGACGATGTCCCGCATCTTCGCCGAGCGGTCCCTGAGGAAGTCGTTCAGCTCCTCGGCGGAGAAGCGGGCGCGGAAGTGTTCCTCGACGGGGCGGGGCAACCCGGCGGTACGGGGCGGTAGCACAGGCGTACGGCCGGTGACACGTGCGCTGTAGCTGCGCCACAGGGTGTGCAGCAGCGTCAGCGCACTGACGCCGTCGCTGATGGCGTGGTGAACCGACAGGGCCAACCGGTAGCGGTCCTCCGCCTCCTCGGTCACGACGGCCCTGAGCAGCGGCGTGTCCGGCGCGTAGGGCGCCCCGACCTGTTCGATGCCGTCGGCCACACCGAGACGCGGGCCGGGCACCGACGGGTCCAGCCGCAGGACATGGCCCTGATCCACGGCCACGATCCGCGCGGACAGCACGGGGTGCAGGACGAGCAGGTCCCCGACGGCGGCCGCCAGAGCGTCGAGGTCGAGCCGGCCCTGCAGCCGCTGGCTGAAATAGATCGGCGTACCGAACGAGGCGAAGGCCACCTCGCTGGCCGCGAGCGGACGTTCCTCCACCACGGTGGCGTCGGGCAAGATGATCTCCCTGTAGAGGCCGCGGGCCGGCGCCTCGGTCACCGCCGAGGCCGACATGGTCGGTGCCCGCGCCATGATGGTCGGGCACTGTCGGCGGTCACCACAACGCCGGCCGCCCCGGTTCACTCCGTCGAGGTCTTCGCACGTCAACGGTGCCGGGCACGCTTCAGTCGAACGACTCAAAGGGCCCACCCGAACGGTGAGGCATCCCATCAAACAGAGCCGGTCGGGGCACCGCATTGGTTAGACACGTGCCCGGACAGCGGCCGCTGCCGCCTCGAGCCTGTGCGCAAGGAGCCCATTCCCCATGAGCAGGACACGATCCGACTTCCAATTCGCGCACGCTCCGGGCGCGTTGCCGGGACTGGGGCACGCACTGCGCATCTGGAGAACGCCGCTGTCCTTCCTCTGCTCCCTGCCGTCCCAGGGGGATCTCGTCCGCCTCCGACTCGGACGGCAGCCCCTCTATGTGGTCTGCCATCCGGAGCTGGCCGACCAGGTACTGCGGGACTCCCACACGTACCCCAAAGGGGGCCCGGGCTACGCACAGATGCGCACGCTCCTCGGCGACGGCATCGTCACGTGCCCGAACGCCAAGCACAAGCGGACACGGCGGCTGCTCCAGCCACCGTTCCAGCGCACACGCGTCGCCGATTACATCCCCACCATGGTCGAGACGGCCGACGCGGTGACCGGGGCCTGGCGATCCGGCGTTCCGTGCGACGTGATGCGCGAGATGACGGCCGTGGCCGCGATGATCGGCGTACGCACGATGTTCGCCGCGGAGATCACGGAGCACTATCGCGACGAGACCCATGCCTGCATTGAGGAGATCATCGGCGGGATCCACCACGAGGTGCTCACCTCCGCGCTCGGAGTGCGGTGGCTGTTCCCCCACCGCACGCGCCGCTTCCATCGGGCGCTGACCAGGTACGAGCAGGTCATCGACGAAGTGATCCTCGCCTACCGCCGCTCCGGCGGGGAGCACGCGGACATCCTCTCCATGCTCATGGCGGCACGTGACGACGCCGGGGAGCCGATGAGCGACCGCGAGGTGCGCGACAACGTCATCAACATGTTCACCGCGGCGACAGCAGCGGGCCGTGCCAGCGCCATGGTGTGGGCCCTGCACCTGCTCGACCGCCACCCGGCCATCGCCCGTCGTGTCCAGCACGAGATCGACTCCGTCCTGGGGGGCGATCCACCGGACGATGCGGCGCTCCGACGCCTGGAACTCACCCGGCACGTCGTCCTGGAGACACTGCGGCTGTATCCGCACGGCTGGCTCATCCTCCGCAGCGTCGCCACACCCGTCGAACTGGCCGGGCAGATCCTGCCACCCGGTACCAGCCTGCTCGTCAGCCCGTACCAGCTGCACCGCCAACCGCGTCTCTTCCCCGACCCCGAGCGGTTCGACCCCGACCGGTGGGCAACCGAAGCCCCCGGCCCCCGCGAGGCGTACATCCCGTTCGGCAACGGCTCCCGCAAGTGCCTCGGAGAAGCTTTCGCGCTCACCGAGATCGTCGTCGTCCTCGCCCGGGTTCTCCAGGGCTGGACCCTGCACGGGCAAGCCGCCTCCTCGCGCCCCGTGGTTCCCCGCGTCAACGCGCTGCTGGAGGCTCCGCCCCTGGTGATGACGCCGCAGCCGCGCACCTCCCGCATGACGGCGGCAAGCGGGTGAACAGGCCCGCACAGACCCACTCGCCCGGCGGCGAGGGCACACGGACGTACAGCGAAGAGGGGAACTCATGACCGCCTCTCCCCCCACGGCCACCGGCATCGCCCTCAGCGCGCGGAACGTTCACAAGGCATTCGGCAAACACGTCGTCCTGGCCGGCGTCGACCTCACCATCCCGTCCGGCGACATCGTCGGCATCGTCGGAGAGAACGGCGCCGGCAAAACCACCCTCCTGCGCATCCTGTGCGGGGACCTGCGCCCGGACAAGGGCACCGTCACGATCGACGGCACCCTCAGCCACTGCCCCCAACACCCCGTTCTCAACAACGCCCTTACGCCGTTCCAGCACCTGTGTCTGTTCCAGGAGGCCTTCCGCCTGCACAACCTGGACCATGCCCACGAACTGATCGACCGGCTCGCCTTCGCCGACCACCTGCACGTTCCCGTCAAAGTCCTCAGCGGCGGCACACGGCAAAAGCTCAACCTCGTCCTCGCCCTCATGCACGATCCCGACGTGGTGCTGCTCGACGAGCCCTACCAAGGCTTCGACTGGCAGACCTACCTGGCCTTCTGGGACCTCGCCGCCGCCCGCCGCGCGGCGGGGCGCACCACCGTCGTCATCTCCCACCTCGCCTACGACATCGACCGTCTGGACACCGTCATCCAACTCACCCGCAAAGTGGCCGTCGTGACCGAGGGAGCCAGTCGGTGAGGGCCTATCGCATCGCGGCCCGCTACAACCTGGCCGAACTCGCGAAGAACACACTCGCCGCTGTCCTGCTGGCCGTCCTCATCCCCTTGTGGATCCTCGCCGCGCCACAGATCTTCGCACCCGCCTCGCTGACCTTCCGGCTACGCGCGACCGGCCGGACACTCACCGCCTCAACGGACCACGTGGGCATGATCCACGGTTGCCTCGGCGTGGTCATGCTCCTGATGGCCTTCCTCACCTTCAGCGCCGCCCGCCAAGCCGGCCCCTTCGACCGCCGGCTCACCGCGGCCGGCTACCCGCGCACTCCGCTCCTGCTGGCCAAGGCCACCTCGCTGCTCGCGGCCGCCGCACTCGTCGCCCTGTACACCACCGTATGGACGCTGGCCGTATGGTCGCCCCGCCACCTGGAGTTCCTGTGGCTCGGGCTTTTCACCGCGTGCCTGGTCTACGGAGCGCTAGGCCTCGTCCTCGCCCTCTTCCTGCCCGGTGAACTCGAGGGCATGGTCGTCATCTTCGTCAGCAGCAACCTCGACCTGCTGCCACAAAGCCCCCTGGTCAACCCCGATCCGCACGGGTTCCTGGGCCCCTTGCTCCCGATGTACGGCTCCATGCAGACCTGCCTCGCGGCCGGCCTCGCCCCCACGACCCCGCTCCGACCCGTCACCGCAAGCCTCACGTGGACCGGCGCCCTCACCCTCATCGCTCTCCTCGCCTTCTGGATCCGCACCCGCAGGCGGCAGCCCCGTGACACTTCACGCTGGGCTCCATACGGCGGCCGACCCACGAAAAGCCGCGAGGACGCCGCCGGGATGCATCTCGACCCCGATACTTTGACCGCCTTGGAGAAGGCTGCTGAGGAGGAGAAGGCCCGGCAGAGAGGGGCGGCCCGGCAGAACAAGTCGGGCAGGAAGTCTCGGACGGCCCGGGACGGGAAGAGCGGCGAGGCATCCGGCGCCGGCGCAAGCTCCGCCTGAAGGCCGCCCCGCTCGGACGCTCAAGAGGCGGACAGACCAGCAAGGTCCACCTTGCCGCCGACCGAACGATTTTCCGGCAAGGGGACGGCCGGCTTCGGCCGCTCACCGACCGCACTGCGGGCGGCAACGCACCCGGGCTCGTGCACGGTCGAGGCCGACACCCCTCAGGCAGGTACCAGCACAGGCCGCCCCCGCACCTGGCCCCGCCGTAGTCGACCGAAGGCCTCCGATGCCGCGGACAGCGGGAACTGCTCCGTCTCGACGTGGAGCGCCCCTGTGCGTGCCAGGGCGATGACCTCGGCGAGCTCGGGCCGGGTGCCCCAGAACGGCAGCGAGAGTCGCAAGCCCGGGGGGAGGAAGCCAGGCTTGCGTACCGTCAGCTGACCGCCGCCGCTGCCGACCACCGCGAGTTCGCCACCGGAGCGCAGGACGCCGGTGGCGAGTTCGAGGGTCGCCGTGGTGCCGACGAAGTCGAGTACCGCGTCCACTCCCACGCCGCCGGTCCGTGCGCTCAGCACACGGGCGGTGTCCGACCGCATCAGGGTGCCGACATGCGCGCCGGACTGTTGTGCGAGTGCCAGGGCCTCCTCGCGGACGTCCACCGCGAAAACGCGGCTCGGGGTGGTGGCGCGCAGGATCTGGACCGCCAGATGTCCGAGCCCTCCGACGCCGATGACCACGGCGGTGCTGCCCTCGCCCAGTGCGTGCCGCATTCCGGCGACGGTGTGGTACGAGGTCAGACCCGCGTCGCAGAGCGGTGCCGCCTGGGCGGCCGACAGGTCGCCGATCGGCACCAGCTGGCGGGCGGACGGAACCAGCACGTACTCGGCCATCCCGCCGTCCCGGCCGAGTCCGACCCCGTGCCATTCGAGGTCGCCGCGTCGGTCGCAGTAGTTGTCCCGGCCGGCGGCGCAGCGGGAGCAACCCCCGCACCCCCAGGGGCCGTAGAGCGCGACGCGCTCACCCACCGCCGGTCCGTCCGCGTCGGGGCCGAGGGCCGCGACGTGCCCGGCGACCTCGTGGCCGAGGGTGAACGGCGGCCGGTAGGGGAGTTCACCCGCGGCCGCGTCCACGACATGCAGATCGGAGTGGCAGAGTCCGGCGGCTTCCACCCGGACCAGCACTTCCGCCTCGCGGGGGATGGGCCGCTCGACTTCGCAGAGCGCCGGTTCGCCTCCCCAGGCTGTAACCCGCATCGCTTTCATCTTCACCGTCCTACCTCTTGCCGGTTCGCTGGTGGTGACGGTAACAGAGACGAAGTCAGTTCAGTAAAGCGTTGCACGGAGAAGGAGTCTCGAGATGAGCGGCGATGCACGACAGGGCCGGTTCGAGGGCAAGGTCGCGATGGTGACAGGGGCCGGCTCGGGTATGGGTGCGGCGGTCGCCAGGCAACTGGCCGCGGAGGGGGCGCGAGCGGTAGTGCTGGCCGACGTGAACGGCGAGGCTGTGACGGCTGTCGCCAAGGAGCTGCCCGACGGGCGGCCCGTCTCGCTCGACGTGGCGGACGCGGAAGCGGTCGACGCGGCCGTCGAGGACGTAGTGCGGGAACACGGGCGGCTCGATGTTCTGGTGCACGCTGCCGGAGTCGACGACCCGGAGGTCAAGCAGGTGATCGCGGACGCGCTGGTGGAGGGCCGCCCGCCGGAGGTCACCGACCGGCTCGACGACGCGTCCTGGCGGCGTGTCATGCGGGTCAACCTGGACGGAACGTTCCACGTGCTGCGCGCGGCGGTGCGGGCCATGCGGCCGGTCAAGGCGGGTGCGATCGTCGTCATCGGCTCCTCGTCGGTCTTCGACGCACCCGTGGGCTATCCCCACTACGCCGCCTCCAAGGCAGGTGTGCACGCGCTGAGTCAGGCCGTGGCCAAGGAGGTCATCGCGTCCGGGATCCGAGTGAACGTGGTAGCACCCGGCCCGACCGAGACAGGCATGGCGGCGCGTACGCCCGCCGCGCTGCGCACCGGTTTCGCCGACCCGAGGGTGCGCCCCTACGCGACGTCCGAGGAGATCGCCGACATCGCCCTGTTCCTGGCGAGCGACGCGGCGGCGAACCTGGTCGGCGCGGTGTTGCTCGCCAACGGAGGCCGATTCACGGCCTGATCGGCCTTCGGCCCGGCCCGGCCCGGTTCGAGCGCCGCGGCCGCGGTGGGGCGGATGGGGACCGGGCCCCGGGCGGGGCCCTGGCGGGCCCTGCCTCGCCGCGGCCAAGGCGCCCGAATCAACTCGTGCACGGGTATTGCCCGCCCGGGTCCCGATGCTTACGGTTCACGAATTGAGTTCAGTTTGCCATGCGCTCGTACGGAGCGCTGAGGCGCCGGGCGCTCGAGCGACCGGCGCGAGGAGACGGTCGACGTGGATCAGTTTCTGCTCGTCCTGGTGAGCGGTCTCGCCAGCGGCGCGGTGTACGGCCTGATGGGCCTCGGACTAGTGATCATTTATCGGGCCACGGACGTGGTGAACTTCGCGCTCGCCGGCTTGGCGACCGTCGGGCTGTACGCGGCGTTGACGCTGTACGACAGAGGACTGCCGCTGCTACTCGCCGCCGTGGCCGCCATCGTGGTGACCGCGGTGGTCGGCCTGGCCGCCCGTGAAACGGTGATCAGGCCACTCGCGCAGGGAGAGTTGCTCTCGGCGCTCGTCATGACCATGGGCCTCTCGCTCATCACGGAGAGCGTCATCAGCACGATCTGGGACGATCAGCCGCGGCTCTTCCCGAGCCTGGTGGAGGGATCCGTCTCGCTGGGAGGTTCGGCGATACCGACGCAGAGCCTGCTGACCATCGCCGTGGCGGCCGTCGCGATGGCGTTGGTGGCCTATCTCTTCGGACGTACGACCATCGGTTCCGCGATGCGCGCCGTCGCCGAGTCCGCCGACACCGCGCGGATCCTCGGCCTCGGTTCGCAGCGCATCGCCCGGATCGCCTGGGCGCTCGGGCTCGGACTCGCCGCGCTCGCCGCCTTTCTCTACGCGCCACGGGCCGGACTGGTGCCGACGGTGCTCAGCGCGCCGCTGTTCCGTGCCTTCGCCGGGATCTTCCTCGGAGGTCTGACCAGCATGTACGGCGCCGTCATCGGTGGACTGACGGTCGGTGTGCTGGACAACCTGGCGGCGAGCTATGTCTCGGCCGGCTACCGGGACACCTTCGTGTTCTCGTTCACCATCCTCGTGCTGCTGATCCGCCCGCAGGGGCTGTTCGGTGTGCGCACGTTCCAGCGGGTCTGAGGGAGCGGTCCATGTCTGTCGTCAGTCGTTCCACCCTCGCCAAGGCGGCCCTCGGGCCACTGGCCGCTGCCGCACTCATCGCCGTGCTGGCCGCCGGGGCCATCCCGCCGTACCAGGCGTACTCCGTAGGGCTCGCCGCGGTCTACACCGTGCTCGTCCTCTCGGTCGGTCTGCTCGCGGGCTGGGCCGGCATCTGGTCGATCGCCCATCCCGCGTTCTTCGCCATGGGCGCCTACTTCGCGGCGTACGGCAGTACGCACGGCTGGTCGCTGGAGGTCGTGGTGCTCGGCGCGATGGCGTGCAGCGCGGCCTTCGGGATGTTTCTGGGGGCCGCGGGCGCGCGGTTCTCGATGCTTTACGTGGCCCTGCTGACGCTCGCGTTCACCATGGTGTCGCTGGAGGTGATGGGGCAGTGGATCAGCGTGACCGGCGGTGACCAGGGCATCGCGATGGCGAAGCTGGACAGCGCCCTGGGGCTCGGCACGCTCGCCAGTGCCGGCACGCAGGCACAGTACGTCGCTGTGGGCGCGGCCGGGATCGCGCTCGCGGTGGCCGCGCTGGCTCGGCCCAGCTCCCTGCGGATGCGGTTGGTCGCGGCCAAGTCCCACCCGATGGCGGCCCGTTCGATCGGCATCGCGCCGGAGGCCCAGTCGGCGCTGGCCTTCGCGGTGAGCGCCGCGTTCGCCGCGCTGGCGGGTGTACTGCTGGCTCTGGTCGTCGGGTTCGTCAGCCCGGAACCGTTCTCGCTGGCACTGGCGATCTCGCTGATCGCCGCGTGCGTGCTCGGCGGCCCGGGCACGCTGCTGGGCCCCGTCGTCGGTGGCGCATACCTGACCTGGGTGCCCACGGCCGCCGAGAACGCAGGGGTACCGCAGCCGATCCTCCAAGGAGTCGTGCTCATCGCCGCGCTGCTGTTCCTGCCGGGCGGAGCAGTCGTCTTCCTCGGGCGGATGGCCCGCCGGTTGCTGCGGCGGCCCGCGTCACAATCCCCGGCTCCCGTGGAGCTGCCCGAGGAGTCACCACGGCCCGTACCCGCACCGGAGGCAACCGCTGCCGAGCTGCTGCGACTTGACGAGGTGGCGGTCACCTTCGGCGGCCTCAAGGCACTCGAAGGCGCCTCGATGTCCGTACGGGCAGGCGAGACCCTCGCGATCATCGGCCCCAACGGTGCGGGCAAAACGACCTTGCTGAACGTCCTGTCCGGGCTCGTCGGAGGCGGGCGGGTCGAGGGCGGCGCGCAGTACCGCGGCATGCCCCTGCTGAAGAGCCGCGCCACCGCCCGCCGCCGGCTCGGCATCGGGCGCACCTTCCAGCACGCCGAGACGTTCCCCGAGCTGACCGTCCTGGAGAACGTGCTGTGCACCCGTCGCCGTGTCACCGCGCACAACCGTGCCAGAGCTGCCGCGCTTCTGGAGCAAGTCGGCCTGGCGCACGTCGCGGACCGCTACCCGGGCGAGTTGCCGTTCGGCCTGCACAAGCGCCTCGATCTGGCCAGGGCGCTCGCCGAGGAGCCCGAACTGCTCATCCTGGACGAGCCGTTCGGCGGACTGGACGCCAGTGAACGCACCCTGCTGGCGCGGCAGATCGTACGCCAGCAGCAGCGCGGCACCGCCGTCGTGATCATCGACCATGTCCTCGACGACCTGTTCGCCGTCGCCCACCGCGTGGTGGCCTTCGACTTCGGCCGGCCGATCGGCGAGGGCAGCCCCGGCAAGATCCTGGAGGATCCCCGGGTGCGCTCCTCCTACCTGGGTGAGGGCGGCGCCAGGGACGAACTCCCGAGCCGGGACGGCACCGAGCGTGCCGCCGTGCACCTCGACGGTGTGCACCACGCCTACGGCGGAGTCACCGCTCTGCGCGGGGTCGACCTGACGATCGCCCAGGGCAGCGTCGTCGGCGTCGTCGGCGCCAACGGCGCGGGCAAGAGCACGCTGGGCCAGATCCTGCACGGTACGCTCCCGCCCACCCGCGGCCGGCGTGCGGTCGGCGGGGACCTGCGCAGCGCACTGGTGCCCGAGGGCCGCGCACTGTTCAAGACGCTCTCCCTGCGGGAGAACCTGGAGGTCGCCGCGTACGCCGCGGGCATCAAGGGAGCGGATCTGCGGGCGCGACTGGCGGAGACCGCCGAGTGGCTGCCCCCTCGGTTGCGCGAGCGGATGGGCGTACCCGCCGCCGGGCTCTCCGGAGGCGAGCAGCAGATCCTGGCGATCGCCCGGGCCCTGATGGCGCGGCCCGACCTCTTGATCGTCGACGAACCGGCGCTCGGTCTGTCCCCGGCGATGGTCGACGAGGTGTACGCGCGCCTCGGCCGACTGGCCCGCGAGGGCATGACGGTCGTGGTGCTGGAGCAGTCGCTCGGCCGCGCCGCGTCCGCCTGCCACGAGGTGGTCGTGCTGCACGAGGGCGGTATCGCCGTCCGCGGTGAGCCTGCCGACCCGCTGTTCCTCGCCCGAGCCGAACAGGCCTACTTCGACGGGCAGGACGACTTGGACGGGCAGGACGACGCTCCCGTGGCCGTCGCACAGAGCTGAGGTCCACCTCCTGGCTGACTCGTGTCGTGGATCAGCAGCCAACGGCGCCGTCGGCGCATGCCGCCTGGGCCCAACTGCCCTGCGTGCATGCACAGGAGGCCGCTCACGACAGAGCGTCGTGAGCGGCCTCCCAGGGCGTCCGTCACACGGGCGGTCGCGGCCCTCGTCGTCAGCCCTTCTTGACGGTGTTACCGGCATCGATGGGAAGGGCAACGCCCGTGATGTAACGCGCGGCCTCGGAGCACAGCCACACCACGGCTTCCGAGACGTCCTCGGGCTCGATCCACGGGACGTCGGGAAGGATGTTGAGGGCCGCGAAGGGCTCGTGGACGTCAGCCGCCGTCGGGTTGGTGATGTGGGGTGCGAAGAGTTCGAAGGTCGGAGCATTCACCACGAGGGGAGTGTTCACCGTGGTGGGGCAGACCGCGTTCACCCGGATACGGTGCGGCCCCAGCTCCTGTGCGAGCACCTTCATGAACCCGATGACCCCGTGCTTCGCCGCCGTGTAATGCGCCGTGTTGAGGTAGCCGAGCAGGCCGGCGGTCGAGCTGGTCAGGACGACCGAGCCACCCTCTCCTCGCTCGACCATCGAGGGGAGCGCCGCACGGACGGTGTTGAAGACGCCGGTCAGGTTGACGTCGATCATGTCCCGCCACACACGCTCGGGCATCTCCCAACTGACGGACCACGACCCGATGCCCGCATTGGCGCTGACGATGTCGATCTTGCCGAACTCGGCGAGTCCGGCGTCGACGACCTTCTGCACCTGAGCGAGGTCGCGTACATCCGCGACGCCCGCGAGGGCGCGACGCCCCCTGGCCTCGACCTGCGCGACGGTCTCCTTGAGATCGTCGCTGCTGGCCAGCGGATAGCCGACCGACTCCACGGCGTCCGCGCAGATGTCCAGCGCGATGACGTCGGCCCCCTCGTCCGCCAGCCGACAGGCGTGCGACCTTCCCTGGCCGCGGCCGGCGCCCGTGACAAAGGCGACTTTTCCGTCGAGGGTTCCCATACATTTCTCCTTCGCAGGTGGCGACCCGAGATGCGGGTCCGAGATGCGGGTCCGAGATGCGGGTCCGAGATGCGGGTCCGAGATGCGGGTCCGAGATGCGGGCCCGAGTTGCCGGTCCGAGATGCCGGCCCGGTTCGTGCGGGGCTGCGCCGGGCGCGAGTTGTCGCAACGGGCTGACGCCGGCTCAGTAGCTGTAGTGTGCAACTGATTGACCCTGGCGGGCGTTTCAAGGTAGGAACTGAACTGAAGTGGCGTCAAGAAGCGTGCACGCATGGTTCCTCTCACCCTTCATCCCGGCGATATGCGCAGCCGACGTTGTATGTCATCGAGTCCGGTGCAGGAGTCTTGCGCTTTGAATTGGATTCGGTTTTGCTGTCGGCGTGGGCAGATGAACACCAGCGCCCCGACAGGACAGCCGAACCCTTGGCCGAAGGAGAGCCGCGTGCACACAGAAGCTGTCGATCTGCTGATCATCGGTGCGGGCATGGCGGGGCTGACCGCCGGCGCCCGCGCCGTCCGCGACGGTCTGTCCGTTGCGATCGTCGAGATCGGCAGGGACGTCGGCGGCTCCGCACGCTTCGCCGGTTACGCGTGGACCGCCCCCAGCCATGACGTCATGGACGAGCACAATCCGCACGGAGACATCGCGCTCAAGCGCGCGCTGGTGGACCGGTTCGCCGACGGCGTCTCCTGGATCCGCTCCATCGGCGTGGAGGCCAAGGATGCCCAGCGTGTCCTCAGCTTCGGCCGCGGGCACCAGTTCGACACCAACCACTACGTCGACACCTGCCGCCGCCTCATCCTGGAGGGCGGTGGCGAGTTGCTGCTCGAGACCGACACCGAACGGCTGGTGGTCGAGCAGGGAGTCGTGACCGGAGCGGACCTGAGGGCGGCCGATGGCACGCGCAGGCAGGTACGGGCCCGCAGCACGCTCATCGCGACCGGCGGCTTCCAGGGCGACCTCGCCCTGCGCGGCGCACATGTGCACCCGCACGCCGACCGCATGCAACTCCGCTCCAACCCGCACAGCCGCGGCGGCGGTTACCGACTGGCCACCCAGGCCGGCGCCGCCACCAGCCAGGACGACGCCGGCTTCTACGGCCACCTCATTCCCAGCGGAATTCCCTTCGCCGACCCGGCTGACTTCGTCGATATGTCGCTCTATTACAGCGAACACGCACTCCTGTTCAATCTGCGCGGTGAGCGGTTCACCGACGAGACGCTCGGCGACCACCTCACCGCCATGGCGCTGCTGGAGCAGCCCGAAAGCCGTGGTCTTCTCATCGCGGACGCCCGCGTGTTCCGCGACTGGATCGTCGGCTCGTACGTCGAAGGCGCCGTCGCCGTCGACAAGTTCGCCCTGGCGAGCAAGCGAGGCGGCCGGGTCGGACTGGCCGAGGACCTTGACGAGCTGGCCTACCTGCCCGAGGAATGGGGCTACGGGGGCGAGAGCATCCGCAACGCCGTCAAGCTGTTCAACGAACATGCCTCGGCCGGGGCGGAGCCGGCGCCCGGCCGGAAGCTGGACCGCCTGCCGCTGGACGAACCGCCGTACTACGTCATCGAGACGGTGCCGGCCATCACCTTCCCGTTCCACGGCGTACGGATCGACGACCGGGCCCGCGTGCTGCGCGAAGACGGCCGGCCACTCGGAGGGCTCCTCGCCGCCGGATCGGACACCGGCGGCCTGTGGCACCGCGCCTACGCGGGCGGACTCGCCTCGGCACTCGTCTTCGGACTGACAGCCGCAAAGACCGCCACCGAGATGACACACCGTCCCTGACCGGACCGTCGCAGGCCATGCGCACGAGGCTGCCATCGACGGAGCCAGGGGCGCTCAGACGCGTATGTGCAGGAGGACAGATGACAGGCATCGACCACAAGGCCTTCTTCATCAACGGGTCGTGGCGAGGGGCCGAGGGCACGGACCACTTCGACGTGATCTCCCCGAGGTCGGAGCAGCGCATCGGGCGGGTCCCGGCAGCCTCCAAGGAGGACATCGACGCCGCGGTCGCCGCGGCCAGGCACGCGTTCGACGAAGGGGAGTGGCCCCGGCTCACCCCGGCAGAACGAGCCGACTACCTCTCCCGTCTGGCGGCCGGGATCGAGAGGCGACGGACCGAGCTGGCCGAGCTGATCACCGAAGAGCTCGGCTGCACCTTGCTCCTGTCGCAGGTCTACCAGACCGTGTCGCCCGTCATGAGCCTCAACTACTCCGCCGAGATCGGCCGAGGCCTGCGGACGGCCGAGGTGCGCGTCAGCGACCTCTCCGCACTCGCCGGGAAGTCGGCAGGAGGCAGCATCATCCCCATGGCCGGGGCCAGCCTGGTCGTCCAGGAACCTGTCGGCGTCGTCGCCAGCTTCCCGGCGTACAACTTCGCGCTTCCGGCGATCGGCCAGAAGGCCGGACCGGCGCTGATAGCGGGCTGCACCGTCGTCGTCAAGGTCACGGAACCCAACCCGCTGGCGATATTCGTCGTCGGTGAGATCTGTGAGGAGATCGGCCTGCCTCCCGGTGTCCTCAACATCGTCGCCGCGCGCGCACCGGAGTCCGAGTACCTGGTGCGCCACCCCGGTGTGGACATGGTCAGCTTCACCGGCTCGGTCGACGTCGGCGCCAGGATCGCGGCGGCCTGCGGAGAGCTCATCCGGCCGTGTGTGCTGGAGCTCGGCGGCAAGTCCGCGGCCATCGTTCTCGAGGACGCGAAGATGGAGGACGTGCTTCCCGCCCTCGTCGGGGCCAGCGTGGGCACCAACTCCGGCCAGAGCTGCGTCGCCCAGACGCGACTGCTGGTGCCCGAGTCCCAGTACCGCGCCTATGCGGAAGCCCTGGCCGATGGATTCGCCTCGCTCAAGGTCGGCGACCCCATGGAAGCCGACACGGCGGTCGGTCCGCTGGTCACCTCGCGCCAGCGTGACCGGGTCGAGTACTACGTGGATGTCGCTCGCAAGGAGGGCGCGACGATCGCCTACGGCGGCCGCCGGCCTTCGGGGCTGAACCGCGGGTGGTACTACGAACCGACACTCGTCACCGACGCACACAACGACATGAGGGTGTCGCGGGAGGAAATCTTCGGACCGGTCGCATCGCTCATCCCGCACCGCGGCGAGGACGATGCCGTCCGTATCGCCAACGACAGTGATCTGGGACTGGCGGGCTCCGTGTTCACCGCGGACACGGCACACGGGTTCGAGATCGCCCGGCGCGTGCGTACCGGCACGTTCTCGGTCAACACCTTCGCGGCCGACCTGGGTTCGCCGTTCGGTGGGTTCAAGCGGTCGGGGCTCGGGCGGGAGCACGGTCCGGACGCCGTGCGGGAGTACCTGCTGACGAAGACGATCTCGATCGACCCGAGCCATGAGCTTCCGGAGGCGGTCACCGAAAACGTTCCGCACGGAACCGGGCCCGGGGCGCGCTGACCCGTTTCCTCGCCGTGTGGCCGCGCCCTAGGAGGCTTCGGCGACCCCCAACACTGTTCCCTCAGGTTCCTGCCTTGGAGACCCCATGCACCGTCCTCACCCCGAGATCGATCCCCAGCTGCTGTCCGAGTCCGAGGAACAGCGGGAACTGCGCACCGTCCTGCGGGACTTCTTCACCGAAGCGTGCGGCCCGGAGGACGTACGCAAACATCAGGCCACCCCGCGCGGATACGACGAGGCGGTGTGGGCGCGGCTCGCGGGTGAGATCGGTGTGCACGGGCTGGCGATTCCCGAGGAGTACGGCGGATCGGGTTTCACCTTCGCCGAACTCGCCGTGGCGCTGGAGGAGTCCGGGCGGGCGTTGTACTGCGCACCGCTGCTGCCCACCGTGGTCCTCGCCGCGCACGCCCTGCTCAGCAGCGGCGACCGGCAGGCGTGTGAGCGCTACCTGCCGCGGATCGCGGACGGCACGCTCACCGCCTCCGTGGCCGGCTTCCGTGACGACGAGCCCGCCATCATCGCCGAGCACGGCGGAGCGGGCTGGGTGTTGCGCGGTGCGGCGGACTTCGTGCTCGACGGGGCCGGTGCGGAACTGATCGTGGTAAGGGCGCAAACGCCCGACGGCGTACGGCTGTTCGCGTGCGAGCCGACCGGGGACACCTGCCTGCGGACACCGCGCCGCGTCCTGGACGAGACGCGCCGTCAGGCGCTGCTGGAGTTCCGTGGCGCACCCGCCACTCCCGTGGGCGAGTCGGGTCAGGTGACGGCGACCCTCGACGCCGGGCGGGCCGCGCTCGCTGCCGAGCAGGTCGGCGGCAGCGGCCACGCACTGGACGCCACGGTCGAATTCGTCGCGCAGCGCCACCAGTTCGGGCGCCCCATCGGCTCCTTCCAGGCGGTCAAGCACCGGCTGGCCGACGTACTGGTCGCGCTGGAGGCGGCCCGCTCGGCATCCGCGTACGCGACCGCCTGCGTGGCCATCGCGTCGCCGCAGCTGCCGGTGGCCGCGAGCGCCGCCGCCGCGGTCTGCTCCGAGACCTTCCGCCTGGCGACGGCCGAGTACGTCCAGCTGCACGGCGGGATCGGCTTCACCTGGGAGCACCCAGCACACCTGTATGTGCGCCGGGCACGCAGCGGTGAGGTGCTGTTCGGTACGGCGGACCAGCACCGGATACGACTCGCCGAACTCATCGGTCTCGCCTCCCGATCCGCCGCCTGAACCGAAAGAGAGCCGCATGACGTCCCGCATCTCACCCAGCCTCGCCGCGCCGTTCACCCTCGGCGGTCTCACCCTTCGCAACCGCCTCGTCGCCACCGCCCACGCCACCGCCGCCGTGGCCGACGGCGCCCCCACCGAGACCGACGCGGCCTACTGGCGGCGTCTGGCACAGGGCGGCGCGGCCATGGTGATCACCGGTGGTACCGCCGTGGCCCCTGAGTCGACGCTGCCGCTGCGTTACCTGACCGAGGCATGGCGCCCCGAGATCAAGGACGCCGTACGCCGCCGGGCCGAGGCCATCACCGACGGCGGCGCCGTGGCCATCGCACAGCTCGTCCACCTCGGCCGGGAGACCCTGGGCGCGGGCACCTACTACGCGCCGGTCTCCGCCGCGGCCGTCCGCTCACCCCGTGAGGCGACCGCGCCCCATGAGCTGAGCACCGAAGAAGTACGCCGGGTCGTCGACGCGTTCCGTATCTCCGCGGCCAACAGCGTGCAGGCCGGCTTCAACGGCGTCGAGCTGCACGCGGGCCACGGCTACCTGCTCGCGCAGTTCCTCTCCCGCGTCAACAACACCCGCGACGACGAGTACGGCGACCGGATCTCCCTGCTCGCCCAGGTCATCGACGCCATCCGCACCGAGATCGGTGAACTCCCCATCGGCGTACGGGTGTCGGTGGAGCCCGGCGAGAACTCCGGACTCGGCCTGGACGACCTGATCGAGCTGCTCCCGCGCCTGAGCGCCGCGTCCCCCTTCACGTACGTCAACATCACCACCGGCGTCCGCAACACCTACGTGCCGGGCATGGCCACCACCCGCCCGCCGCTGCTGGAGTCCGTGGCCCGGCTGCGCACGGCGGTCGCCCTGCCGTTGCTGGTCAGCCAGGGGTTCCGGTCCACGGCCGACATCGAGCGGGCGCTGGACTCGGGGGCCGATCTGGTGGGAATGGCACGGCCGTTCATCGCCGACCCCGACTTCGCCCGCAAAGTGATCGCCGGCGACGAACGCTCCGTACGCCCCTGCACGGGCTGCAACGAGGGCTGCCGAACCTTTGAACCCACCGGCTCGTGCTCGGTGAACCCGGAGCTCGGGCCGCCCGGAGCCGCGGCCCGCCCCGCCGTTCCGCTGCTGCTCAACCGGCCCGGCTCCCGGAGCGGCCCCGTCGCCGTCCTGGGCGCGGGCCCCGCGGGCATGGAGTGCGCGATGGCGCTCGCCCGCACCGGCAGCGAAGTGGTCGTCTTCGACCGGGCCCGGGAAGTGGGCGGCCAAGCACGCCTCGCCGGCCTCGCCGCGCACCGCTCCGGCTGGCAGAAGCTCGTCGACTACCAGCGGGACCAGCTCGCCGACCTCGGCGTACGTGTGCTGCTGGGTACGTCACCGACCTCCGCCGAACTGGCGGAGTACTCCCAGATCGTGCTCGCCACCGGAGCCGAGGAGGCCGTCGTCCCCGTGCCGGGCGAGCTCCGGACGCTCACCAGTACGGACTTCCTCAACCGGTGTGCCGATGTCGTGCCGAGCGCGCCCAGGGTCGCCGTCCTCGACGACGGCTTCGGCTGGTGGCAGGGCATCAGCGCCGTAGAGAGCGCGCTGGCGGCCGGAGCCCGCGAGGTCACGGTCATCACCCCTGGCAACGGATTCGCGACGGGCCTGTCGCCGGAGAACCGCACCCAGTTGATGAACCGGCTCAGCGGCGCACCTCTGCGTATCGTCGCGATGAACACCGTGACCTCGACGACCACCGGGGGTGTGCGGCTGCGGCATGTCCTGGACGGTCAGGAGACGGACCTCGCCGCCGACGTCCTGGTGACCGTCGGCGAACGGCACCCGCGGCGCCCCGACTTCACTCCGGCTGACGGCCAGAGCGTCCGCGCGGTGGGCGACTGCGTCGTGCCGCGCCGCATCGCGCACGCGGTCGCGGAGGGACGGGCGGCCGCGGAGGCCCTCGCGGCCAGGCCGCTGTGAACACCTGACCGAGGCCATCGGGCGGGCGCTCCCTGAGACAGGGGCTGCTTTTGCAGGCGCGCCCCTGAACGGCCGATGCGCCCGCCCGTCGAGTTCCTTCATCTCAACGAAGAGAGAGAGGTAGCAATGGCACGTCGCATCGTGGTGTGTGGCGGAGGCTCCGCCGGTGGTGTCCTGGCCGCCCGGCTGAGCGAGGACCCCTCGAACTCCGTCACGCTGGTCGAGGCGGGCCCCGACTACCGCACCCCGGAGGAGACCGCCCCCGAGGTGCTCGACGCCAACCAGTTCGGGTTCACCACCCACGACTGGGGCTACGAGTCGGCCGACCATGTCGCCGAGGCCGACAGCATCCCGATGTTCGGAATCGTCGAGCAGGGCGTCCTGCCCGTCCTGCGCGGCAAGGTCATCGGCGGCTCCTCCTCCGTCAACGGCGCCAACGCCCTGCGGCCCACCCCCGAGGACTTCGCCCGCTGGACCGGACTCGGCAGCGACCGCTGGTCCTGGGACGAGATCCTCCCGTATCTGAAGAAACTGGAGGACGACCCGGTCGGCGGGGAGCTGCACGGCACCGGCGGGCCCGTGCACATCGAGCGCTTCACCGACGGCAACGGACTGCGCCCGGTCATGTCCGCGTTCCTGGAGGCCTGCGCGCAGGCCGGCCACCCCGTCCACCAGGACATGAACGGCGCCGACCGGCGCGGCGCGGGCCCGACCCCGTTCAACCGCAAGGATGGCATCCGCCAGAGCTCGGCCATCGCCTACCTCGGCCCGGCCCGCGACCGCGAGAACCTGACCGTACTCGGCGGACACACCGTCGACCGCGTGGAGTTCACCGAGGACGGCACAGCTCGCGCGGTGATCCTCGCCGACGGAGCCCGCCTCGAAGCCGACCTGGTCGTCCCCTCCGCCGGGGCCATCGGCAGCCCGGCGATCCTGATGCGCTCGGGCGTCGGCTCGCGGCGGCTGCTCGAAGAGCTGTCCATCCCCGTCGTCCAGGCCCTCGAAGGCGTCGGCAGGAACCTTCGCGACCACCCGATGGTGTACCTCACGTATGCGGTGGACGAGGAAGCGGTCGGTGAGCTCAACCCGCCTCTGCAGACCGTGCTGGCCTTCTCCTCGGCAGGCGCGGACAGCGAGGGCGAAGTCGACCTGCACGCGCTGCCGTTCACCATGGAGCCGGGGGTGATGCTGGTGCCGCTCGCCGTGGTCCGACCGTACTCGCTGGGCAGTGTGGAGATCACCTCCCGCGACCCCGAGGCCGACCCTCGGATCCGGCTGGGCCTGTTGGAGCACCCCGACGACATGCGGCGCATGGTGGCCGGCATCCGCCAGGTCCGGGACATCATGGGTTCGGGTCCGCTGGAGAAGTACGTACGGGCCGAGACGTGGCCGGGACCCGAGGTGACCACGGACGCCGACCTCACCCGTGCGGTCCTGCAGGGAAAGAACACCTACTGCCACGCCGTGGGCACCTGTGCGATGGGCGCCGAGGGCACCCCGACCGGAGTCGTCGACCAGCGTGGCAAGGTGCACGGCGTCGACGGGCTGTACGTCGTCGACGCCTCGATCATGCCGGACATCCCTGCCGTGCCGACCAACACCACCGTGATGATGATGGCCGAGCGCTGCGCCGACGAACTGCGGCGCGGCGTCCGACGGGTGCCGTGACGTCACCTCACCGCTCGTAGACGGCGCGGACCGCCAAGTCCGCCGTCTGCTGCGCGGTCGATCCCCGGTCGCGCAGCCAGTCCCGGAGAGCGAACTTCTTGATCTTGCCGCTCGCGGTGTACGGAAGAGCGTCGACGATGAAGAGGCTCTCCGGGATCTTGCGGGTCGCCACCTCGCGGGCGGTCAGATGCTCGCTGATGTGACCAAGCGTCAGATCCCAACCCTGGTGGGGCACCACGAACGCGCAGCCCCGCTCGCCCGTCCGGCTGTCGGGCCCGGCGACGACGGCGACCTCGGCGACGGCAGGATGCTCGCTGAGCAGGTTCTCCACTTCGTGGACGCTGATCTTCTCCCCGGAACGGTTGATGATGTCCTTGATCCGCCCCTCGATGCGCAGGGCGCCGTGCGCGTCGAACCGGGCCAGGTCGCCGCTGCGGAACCAGCCGTCCGGGGTGAACGCGGCCCCGTTCAGCCTGCCGTCCAGGTAACCGAGGCAGGTGTCGGGACCGCGCCACAGCACCTCCCCGAGGACGCCGGGCCGAGCCGGCCCGCCGGCACCGTCCGTGACCATGACCTCGGTAGGGGGCAGGGGCACACCGTCGGTGCGGATGCGGACCTCCGGCGGGTCCCAGCGGGTGGCCGCGGTCACCGAGGGGCCTTCCGTCGCCCCGTACATACGGGTCACCACACCGAGCCGATCCGTTGCGCGGCGGGCGAGTTCATCGGGAATGTCCGCTCCGCCGCAGACGATGTAGCGGATCGTCGGCGTCGTCACGTCCGCCGCCTCGGCGGCACCGAGCAGATCGGTCAGGAACGGCGTCGAGAAGATCATGAAGCTCGCCCCGGCGCCGGTGATCCGGCGCAACGCGAGCTGCGGATCCCACAGGTCGTGGAGGACCACGGGGGCGCCGAGCAGGAACGGCAGGATCAGTGCGCAGTTCACCCCCGTGACATGGGTGACCGGGGAGGGGTTGAAGATCACGTCGCGTTCGTTGAGCGCGAACTGGTCGATCATGGAGAAGTTCTCGAACACCAGCGTGTTGTGGCTGTGGAGCGCGCCCTTGGGATCCGCGGTCGTTCCCGACGTGTAGAGCAGCAGGCACACCTGATCGGGATCGGGCTCGGGCAGCGCGCGTACGGTGGCCGCCGGATCCGGCCCGGCCGAGTCCAGGAACGCCTCCCAGGAAAGGACCTCTTCCACGCCTGTGCCGCCGTCGACGACCACGACGTCTCGTAGTTCGGGAAGGTCCTCGCGCAGACTCCGGTAGAGACTCGGGTAGTCGAAGTCGCGGTAACGGCCGGGCACAAACACGATCTTCGTTCGTGCCTGGCCGAGGATGAAGCGGAGCTCATGCCCGCGGTAGATGGGAACGATCGGGTTGGCGACGGCCCCCACCTTCATGATCGCCTGAAAAAGCACGACTGCCTCGGCCACGTTGGGCAGTTGGAACGAGACGACGTCGTCCTGCCCGATGCCGCGCCTGTGCAGGGCCGCGGCCAGCGCCGTCGCCTGCCGGTCGACTTCGGCGAAAGTGAGACGGCGCTCACCGTCGACCACGGCGAGCGCGCCTGGCCACACAGCGGCGGCGCGCTCCAGATACCGGCCGAGCGGCCGATCCCGCCATGCCCCACGGGCCCGGTACTGCGCGGCCAGCTCGGCCGAGGGTGGATGCGTCGGCCACATCAGTGCCTCCTGGTCGGTCGCAGCGAGCCGGCCGTCGGATGTCCGGCCGGCTCGCCGAGGATGGGAGAGTGCGGTCAGGCGTCGTACGCGTAGAAGCCGCGGCCGCTCTTGCGACCCAGGTGACCCGCGGCGACCATCCGCTGCAGCAGCGGGGGAGCGGCGTACAGCGGCTCCTTGAACTCCTCGTACATCGACTCGGCGACGGCCTGCGCCGTGTCCAGGCCGATCAGGTCGAGGAGCCGCAGCGGACCCATCGGGTGGGCGCAGCCCAGCTCCATACCGCTGTCGACGTCCTCGGGGCGGGCCGCGCCGGACTCGACCATGCGGATCGCGGCGAGCAGATACGGCACCAGCAGCGCGTTGACCACGAAGCCCGAGCGGTCGGGCGCCTGGATGACCTCCTTGCCGAGCCGCTCGACGGCGAAGGCGCGGGCGCGGGCCACGGTGTCGGCGCTGGTGGTGAGGGCGGGAATGACCTCGACCAGCTTCTGTACCGGTACGGGGTTGAAGAAGTGCAGGCCTACCACCTGGGAGGCGCGGCCGGTCGCGACGGCGACGTCGACGATGGGGATCGAGGAGGTGTTGGTGGCGAGGACGGCGTCCGGGTCCGTGACCACCTTGTCCAGCTGACGGAAGATCTCGAGCTTCACCTCCCGGTTCTCGGCGACGGCCTCGATGACGAACTGCCGGTCGGCCAGTTCACCCAGGTCGTGGGTGAAGGAGAGCCGGGCCAAGGCCTGCTCGCGGGCGGCCTCGGTGAGCTTGCCGCGCCGCAGACCGCGGTCGAGGGACGCGGTGACGCGGTCGCGGCCGGCGGCGGCCAGCTCGGGGGTGGACTCGGCGACGGTGACATCGAGGCCGCGCAGCGCGGCGACCTCGGCGATGCCGGAGCCCATGAGGCCGCAGCCGACGACGCCGAGGCGTGAGACGTCAGACATGAAAGTCCTTCCTGATACGTGGGTTGAAGGAGCCGAAGGAGCGGCTCGGTCAGACGTTGCGCCGGTAGGCGCCGCCCACCTCGAAGAACGCCTCGGTGATCTGCTGCAGTGAGCAGACCCGCGCGGCGTCCATCAGCACGGCGAAGACGTTCTCCCCGTTGGTCGCGGCGCGCTTGAGGTCGGCGAGGGCGACGCGGGCCGCGTCCTCGTGGAGGGCCTGGAAGTCGTGGACGCGGGCGAGCTGGGACTGCTTCTCCTGCTCGGTGGCGCGGGCGAGTTCGACGACGGGCGCGCCCTGCCCGTCCTCGGCGTGGGGGTTGCGGAAGGTGTTGACGCCGATGATCGGCAGCGTTCCGTCGTGCTTGCGCTCCTCGTACAGCATCGACTCGTCCTGGATACGGCCCCGCTGGTAGCCGGTCTCCATCGCACCGAGCACACCGCCGCGCTCGCTGATCCGCTCGAACTCGGTCAGCACCGCCTCCTCCAGCAGGTCGGTGAGCTCGTCGATGATGTACGAGCCCTGCAGCGGGTTCTCGTTCATCGCCAGGCCCCACTCGCGGTTGATGATCAGCTGGATGGCCAGGGCCCGGCGCACGGACTCCTCGGTGGGGGTGGTGACCGCCTCGTCGTAGGCGTTGGTGTGCAGGCTGTTGCAGTTGTCGTAGAGCGCGATGAGGGCCTGCAGCGTGGTGCGGATGTCGTTGAAGTCCATCTCCTGGGCGTGCAGGGAGCGGCCCGAGGTCTGCACGTGGTACTTCAGCTTCTGGCTGCGCTCGTTGGCCCCGTAGCGGTCGCGCATCGCCACCGCCCAGATGCGGCGGGCCACCCGGCCCAGTACCGAGTACTCCGGGTCCATGCCGTTGGAGAAGAAGAACGAGAGGTTCGGCGCGAAGTCGTCGATGTTCATGCCGCGGGCCAGGTACGACTCGACGTACGTGAACCCGTTGGCGAGCGTGAACGCGAGCTGGCTGATCGGGTTCGCCCCGGCCTCGGCGATGTGATAACCGGAGATGGAGACCGAGTAGAAGTTGCGTACGTCCTGCTCGATGAACCACTCCTGGATGTCGCCCATCATGCGCAGGCTGAACTCCGTGGAGAACAGGCAGGTGTTCTGGCCCTGGTCCTCCTTGAGGATGTCGGCCTGGACCGTGCCGCGTACGCTGCGCAGCACCTCGGCCCGGATGTCCCTCGCCTGCTCGGGGCCGGGCGTGTGGCCGTGCTCGGTGGCGTACGCGTCGAGCCCCTGGTCGATGGCGGTGTTCAGGAAGAACGCGAGGATCGTCGGCGCCGGACCGTTGATCGTCATGGAGACCGAGGTGGTGGGCGCGACCAGGTCGAAGCCGTCGTACAGCGCCTTCATGTCCTCCAGCGTCGCCACCGAGACGCCCGAGGTGCCGACCTTGCCGTAGATGTCGGGGCGCCGGTCGGGGTCGCGGCCGTAGAGAGTCACGGAGTCGAAGGCCGTGGACAGGCGGGTCGCCTCGCCGCCCTGGGACAGGAGCTTGAAGCGGCGGTTGGTACGGAACGGGTCGCCTTCCCCGGCGAACATCCGGGCCGGGTCCTCGCCCTCCCGCTTGAAGGGGAACACCCCCGCCGTGAACGGGAACGAGCCCGGCAGATTCTCCGCCCGCAGAAACCGCAGCAGCTCCCCGTCATCGGCGTAACGCGGCAGCGCCACCCGGGGGATCCGGCTGCCGGACAGCGACTCGCGCACCAGGCGGGTGCGCAGCTCCCGGCCGCGCACGGTGAACACCAACTCGTCGCCGGAGTAGGCCTGTACGGTCTCGGGCCACTGCTTCAGCGCGCGCCGGGCATCCTCGTCGAGCCGTTCCCGCGCCTCGTTGAGCAGCCGGTCGACGTCGGCGGTCGGCGCCGGCAGGGCCGCCAGTTCGTCGCGGACCGCGGTCACTCGCTGCACCCGTCGTGCGGCCTCGACCTGGTCGAGAGTGTGCGCGTGGTACGTGCGCACCGTCCCGGCGATGTCGGCCAGATAGCGCGCCCGGGACGGGGGCACGATCTGCGCCGCGCCACTGGAGTGACGAACCGACACCTCGGGCAGGGCGCCGGGACGCGTCGTCAGGCCGCGCTCGCTGAGGAGATCGCGCAGATGCTGGTAGAGCGCGGTGACGCCGTCGTCGTGGAAGGTCGCGGCGCTGGTGCCGAACACCGGCATGTCGTCGGGGCGGGAGCCGAACGCTTCCCGGTTGCGGACGAGTTGGCGGCCGACGTCGCGCAGGGCGTCCTGGGCGCCGCGCCGCTCGAACTTGTTGATGGCGACGACGTCCGCGAAGTCCAGCATGTCGATCTTCTCGAGCTGGGAGGCCGCACCGAACTCGGGTGTCATGACGTACAGCGACACATCCGCGTACGGCACGATCGCCGCGTCTCCCTGGCCGATGCCGGGTGTCTCGACGATGACCAGGTCGTAGCCGGCCGCCTTGCAGGCGGTGATCGACTCGCCGAGTCCTTCGGGGAGTTCGCTGCTGCCGCGGGTGGCCAGTGAGCGGAAGAAGGTCCGGTCGCCGTCGAGGGAGTTCATCCGGATGCGGTCGCCGAGCAGGGCGCCGCCGCCGCGCCGACGAGTCGGGTCCACGGCCAGTACGGCCACCCGCAGCGTGTCCCGCTGGTCGGTACGGAGCCTGCGGACGAGCTCGTCGGTGAGCGAGGACTTGCCGGAACCGCCGGTGCCGGTGATGCCGAGCACCGGCACCTGGCGCGCCGTGGCTGCCTTCTCCAGTGCCCGCAGGTCGGCGGCCGACAGGGTTCCGGCCGCGGCCCCGGACAACAGCCTGGCCAGCGCCGGACGTTCACCGGCCAGCAGCCGCCCGACCTCGGCGGGCGCCTCCTCCCACGGTGCGGTGTCGCACGCCTCGATCATCGCCTGGATCATGCCGACCAGGCCCAGCCGCTGCCCGTCCTCCGGCGAGAAAATCCGTACGCCCGCCTGCGAGAGCCGCTCGATCTCCTGCGGCACGATCACCCCGCCGCCCCCGCCGAACACCCGCACATGCCCGGCGCCGCGCTCGCGCAACAACTCCACCAGGTACTCGAAGTACTCGATGTGACCGCCCTGATAGGAGCTGACGGCAACCCCTTGGACGTCCTCCTCCAAGGCGGCGTCCACCACCTCGCTCACGGAGCGGTTGTGTCCGAGGTGGATCACCTCCGCGCCCTGGGCCTGCAGGATGCGCCGCATGATGTTGATCGAGGCGTCATGGCCGTCGAAGAGGCTGGAGGCAGTCACAAAGCGGACGGGATGCTGAGCGCGGTACGACCGCGCCGCGGAGTTGCCGACGGACATGTGCACTCCAGACTGCGCCCTGCCCGCGTCGACAGGGGGCGGATACGGATTGGACCGGGTCGAAGTCGATGGTCTGGCAAGGAGATGCCAGCAGGCGAGGCCGGTCTGAGCAGACGTGCGCAGACCCCCTCCATACTGAACCGAAGTAGGTGTGGGACTCAAGCATACGCATTGAAGTCAATTCAGTTTGGTGGCAGTCTCGAGGGCGTTGCACGACAGCGACCCCGAGGAGGAACGATGCTGGCCGCCAGGTTGTACGGAGCCAAGGATCTGCGGATCGAGGAGATGCCCGAACCCGAGCCGGGGCCGGGTGAGGTGAAGATCCGCGTGGCGTACGCGGGGATCTGCGGTACCGATGTGCACGAGTACTTCGAGACGCCCCGTGCCACGCACGAGCCCAACCCGCTGACGGGTGCCACCCTGCCGCAGACCTTGGGACACGAGTTCGCCGGAACCGTGGTGGCCTGCGGCGACGATGTGGACAGGGTCGCGCCAGGCGACCGGGTCTGCGTACGGCCGATCCGGACCTGCGGGGTGTGCGCACGCTGTACGGCCGGGCTGTCCCATCTGTGCGCGTCCTTGGCCGCGATCGGGGTGACCGCTCCCGGCGGCGGACTCGCCCAGTACGTGGTCGTGCCGGCCGACTCCCTGCATCGGCTGCCCGATGGCCTGTCGCTCGAACAGGGCGCCCTGGTCGAGCCCATGGCGGTGGCCCTGAACGCTGTCGAGCGGGCCCGTGTGCGCGCCGGCGGCAGTGCCCTGGTGGTGGGCGCCGGTGCGGTCGGCATGGGTGCGCTGTTCGCGCTGAAGGCGCACGGCGTCCACGACGTGCTCGTGGTGGAGCCCTCGCCGTCCCGTCGGGCGGCGGCCGAACGGCACGGCGCCCGTGTACTCGACCCCGGCGCTGTCGACGTGGTCGAGGAAGTGATGAGTCATACCCGGGGCCGGGGAGTGGACGCCGCCATCGAGTGCGCGGGGCGGCCGGAGGCGCTGAACGCGGCCATCCGCTCGGTGGCCGCCCAGGCGTCGGTCGTGATGGTGGCCCTGTATTCGGGGCCGGTCGCCATCGACGCCTCCGTCGTGCGCCTGGCCGAACTCGCCCTGCTCGGCTCCGAGGCGTACCCCGACGGTGTCTTCGAGCGGGTCATCGAGCACATGGCCGCCGGGCACTACCCGACGGACGGCTGGCTCGACCACATCCCGCTCGGCGACACCCTCGCGGGGCTGCACGACGTCCGCGACGGGCGACGGGTCAAGGTCCTCGTCGACATCCCGGCGGACAGCGGGAGTTGACCCGGGGCGGGGGCCGGTGCGTTCCACTGAACCAATTTCGATCCGGGGCTTGACAGTGGATCACCAGCTCCCCAAACTCGTAATGAATTCAGTTCAGTTTGAACCGGAGGGATCAGAGATGGCAGTGGAAGACGAGATCCAGTTCGAGCGCGACGGTCATGTCGCCCGTGTCTGGCTCAACCGCCCGTGGAAGAAGAACTGCGTCACGGTGCCGATCCTGGACCGGCTCGACGAGATCATCACCGAGGTCGACGAGGACCCCGAGCTGCGGGTCCTGGTGTTCCGCGGTCGCGGTGGCACCTTCTGCTCGGGCTTCGACCTGGACAGCCTGAAGGCGGACTTCGTCGGCAAGTCGAACGCCATCGACGTCGCGGTCAAGTCCGCGAAGGTGTGCGACCGCCTCTACTCGATGAAGACCCCCTCGGTCGCGGTCCTGGAGGGCTACGTCACCGCCGGTGGCTTCGAGATCATGATCTCCTGTGACTTCGCGATCGCCGCGGACGACGCCAAGATCGGCGATTTCCACATCCGTCGCGCGCTGTTCGGCGGGGCCGGCCCGATCTACCGGGTGCCGCGCATGATCGGAATCCGCAAGACCAAGGAGCTGATGCTCACCGGCAAGCTGCTGTCCGGCGTCGAGGCCACCGAGTTCGGCCTGATCAACGACCACGCGCCGACCGAGCAGCTGGACGAGAAGGTCGAGGAGTTCATCTCCCACCTCACCGACAAGAGCCCGTTCACGATGTGGCTCACCAAGATGACCATCGACCGCAGCCTGGACGCCGACACGCAGTCGCTGATGGTCATGGAGCACCTCGCCGTGGGCGTGGCTCTCAACTCCGAGGATGCCGCCGAGGGTGTCTCGGCGTTCCTGGAGAAGCGTGAACCGAAGTGGCAGGGGCGCTGATCCGGATGACCACGGATCCGCGGAGTCCGGCCGCCGGGCTCCAGGGCTCACGCTGCTCAGGCTGCTCGGTGGCGGTCTACCCCGCGGACGACGCGTGCCCGCGCTGCGGGGGGCCGGCCGACCGGGCGGTTCTCAAGGGCGCGGGCACGCTGTGGACCTGGACCATCCAGCGATACGCGCCCAAGTCCCCGCCCTATCAGGTACCGCCCGGCGGCTTCGAGCCGTTCGCGCTCGGCTACGTCGAGTTGGAAGAAGGCGTACGGGTGGCGGCCGTACTCGAGGTCGACGACATCGACGAGGTCCGGATCGGCATGCCCCTCACGGTGACCGCCGAAGACGGGGTGCCCCGGGCCCGCCCCACGATCCACCGCGAGGAGGGCTCATGAGCACCGACGTCCTGATCTGCGGCGCCGGGCGCACCCCGTTCGGCCGGTCGGAGGCGAGCGGCCGGCAGCTGGCCGTCAGCGCGGTGCACGCCGCGCTGGCGGACGCCGGGATCGAGTGGTCGCGGGTGCGGGCCGCGTTCGGCGGCAGCGACAGCGCCGGGCTCGCCGACACCCTGGTGTCCCAACTCGGTCTGACCGGACTGCCGTTCGTGAACGTCAAGAACGGCTGCGCCACCGGCGGCAGCGCACTGATCTCCGCCGTGAACGCCATCCGCTCCGGCATGGCGGACGTCGTCCTCGCCGTCGGCTTCGACAAGCACCCGCGCGGCGCCTTCGACCCACGACCCGAGGACTGGGGCCTGGGCGAGGAGTACGGCAGCGACGGACTGATGGTCACCACGCAGTTCTTCGGCATGAAGATCCAGCGCTATATGCACGACTACGGGATCACCCCGCAGACTCTCGCGCTGGTCGCCGAGAAGGCGTACCGCAACGGTGGCCTGACCCCCGAGGCGTGGCGACGCAAGCCGGTGTCCGCCGCGGAGATCCTGGACTCCGGCATGGTCAGCGACCCGCTGACCCGCTACATGTTCTGCTCCCCGGGGGCGGGCGCGGCCGCGCTGGTGCTCTGCTCGCCCGAGGTCGCCCGCACCCTGGACGGCCCGTCGGTCACCCTGCGTTCGGCGGCGGTACGCACCCGGCGCTTCGGTTCGTTCGAGGTGTTCAGCCCCTGGATCCCCGGCGGCGAGCTGACCAGCGTCAGCCGCGACGCCTCGGCCGCCGCCTTCGAGAAGGCGGGGGTCGGCCCAGGCGACGTCGACGTCTGTCAGCTGCAGGACACCGAGAGTGGCGCCGAGGTCATGCACATGGCCGAGTGCGGATTCTGTGCGGACGGCGAGCAGGAGCGGCTGATCGCCTCCGGTGTCACGGAGATCGGCGGCGCGCTGCCGGTCAACACCGACGGCGGCTGCATCGCCAACGGCGAACCCATCGGCGCCTCGGGGCTGCGCCAGGTCTACGAGGTCGTCCAACAGCTGCGCGGCCGGGCCGGCGAACGCCAAGTTCCCGGCGAACCCAGGGTCGGCTTCACCCATGTGTACGGCGCACCGGGCGTGAGCGCCTGCACGGTGCTGTCCCGCTGAATGCCCCGCTGAATGGAGGTGCAGGAAGAGATGAGCGGTAGCCCGGAACCCGAGGAGTTCCGCGCGCAGGCCCGACAGTGGCTGGCCACGGCCACCCGGCCGCGCGCCGCCGACGGGGAGTGGGGCAGCGGCTCCGACTCCGTCGCCGTGTTCGAGAACTGGACCGAGCAACAGGAGCGCGAGCACACCGCCCGCACCCAGGAGTGGGAACGCACTCGCTACGACCAGGGGTGGGGTGCGCTCAACTGGCAGACGGCGTACGGGGGACGTGGTCTACCCGCGTACTACGAGCAGCTCTACCGCTCCGAAGAAGCGGCCTTCGACGTGCCGCACCGCACCGAGATCTTCCCGGTGACGCAGCAGCTCGTCGCCCCCGCGATCGGCATCTGGGGCACCGAGGAGCAGAAGCAGCGCTGGCTGCGGCCCATGCTGCGCACCGACGAGCTGGCCTGCCAGCTGTTCTCGGAGACCGAGGCAGGCTCGGACCTCGCCGCGGTGCGCACGAAGGCGGTGCGCGACGGCGACAACTGGGTGCTGCAGGGGCACAAGGTGTGGACCTCCGGGGCCACGGTCGCGACCTGGGGCGTAGCGGTATGCCGCACCGACCCGGACGTACGCAAGCACGCCGGCATCACCGTCTTCCTGGTGCGCATGGACTCGCCGGGCGTGACCGTACGGCCCATCCAGCAGATGACCGGCGGCGCCAGCTTCAACGAGGTCTACCTCGACGGCGTGGTCGTGCCCGACACCGACCGGCTCGGACCGGTCGGCGAGGGCTGGCGGGTCACCCTCAGTGTGCTGGCCGCCGAACGGCTCGACTCCGGCAACCTCGGACTGGACAACGCCGACCGGGCGCTGGACCTGGCCAGGAACCTGCCCCGCCCGCTCACCGGAGGCGAACAGCGGCAGGCCGCCGACCTCTACGTCCGCGCCCTCGTACAGCGGCTCATCGGACTGCGGGTGACCGGCGCCCTCGTCGCCGGACGCGAGCCCGGCGCGGAAGCCTCGGTCGGCAAGCTCTACGCCACCGAGACCATGCGGCGCACCAGCGATCTGGTGTCGGAGCTGCTCGGTCCGCGCCTCGTCGCCGATACGGGGGAGTGGGGCACGTACGCCTGGACGGAGCATCTGCTGGGCGCGCCCGGCTACAGCATCGCCGGCGGCACCGACGAGATCCAGCACAACATCCTCGCCGAGCGCGTGCTCGGCCTGCCCAAGGAGCCCGTCCGATGAGCACGGCCACCCAGGTGTCGGAGCTGGCCGTGCGGGTCCGCGACCGTCTCGCCACTCGACATCCCGGGGCGTCGATCGGGGAGTTGAAGACCCTGCCGGGCGGCCACTCGGGGCTGACGTATTCGGTCACCGCGGGGGACGCGAGGTACGTCGTCAAGGCGGTGCCTCCGGGGCAGCGGCCCATCGGGCGCAACGACGTGCTGCGACAGGCGCGGGTGCTGGGCGCGCTCGCCGGATCCGCGGTGCCGGTTCCGGGCGTCGCCGCCATCGACGAGGCGCAGCCCGCCTGGTTCGCGATGGACTTCGCCGCCGGGGAGGCCGTCGAGCCGGTGCTCGACGAGCCCGAGGTGCCCGCCGCGACGGCGCGGACGCGGATGCTGGAGATCGCCTCCGTGCTCCGGCGGCTGCACGAGACCGATGTCCATGCGCCCGGGCTCGACGCGCCGGAACCGCTCGACGCGGTCGGTGAGCTGGAGCGGTGGAGCCGCACCATGCACGCCGTACCGGCCGAACTGCGCCCGGGAGGTGAGGAGTTGCTGAATCGTCTTGCCGAGGACGTGCCCGGTGACCTTCCCCCGGTGCTGTTGCACGGCGACTTCCGGCTCGGCAATGTGCTGTGTGTCGGCGAGCGCGCCGTCGCCGTCGTCGACTGGGAGATCTGGAGCGTCGGCGATCCGCGCATCGACCTCGGCTGGTTCCTGCTCTTCGCCGACCACCGCAACTTCCCGCAGCTGGGCCGCGAGGTGCCCGGCCTGCCCACCGAGGCCGAACTGCTGGACGCCTACCTCGACGGCCGGCCCGCACTGCCCGCCATGGACTGGTTCCGGGCGCTGGGCCGCATGAAGATGGCCGCGATCATGGGCCACAACCTGCGCCGGCACCGCGAGGGCAAGCACCACGACCCGGACCAGGAGCGACTGCCGCCCACCATCGCCGCGATGATCCGCACGGCGCGCGACATCCTCGGCTGATCCGGACCGACCACACGAGCGGACCGGCCACACGAGCGGACACGAGCGGACCGACCCCACCAGCGGGCCGACCACACACGCCACAGCACATGGGACGTACGCCGAGCCAGTCGCCGGCGAAGAGGAGCAATCGTGGATTTCGGATTCTCGCCGCGGGCGAGTGAACTCCAGGACCGTATGCGGTCGTTCATGGAGCAGCACGTCTTTCCCGCGGAGGCCGTCTACGACCGGCAGCTGGCCGAGGCGGACAACCCGCACGCGCTGCCGCCGGTGATGACCGAGCTGAAGGAGAAGGCGCGCGCCGAGGGCCTGTGGAACCTCTTCATGGCGCACGGCGACTGGGGCGCGGGACTCACCAACCTCGAGTACGCACCGCTCATGGAGCTGGCGGGCCGCTCGATCATCGGCCCCGAGGTGTTCAACTGCTCGGCGCCCGACACCGGCAACATGGAGCTGCTCGCGCTGTACGGCACGCCCGAGCAGCAGGAGCGCTGGCTGAGGCCTTTGCTGGAGGCGGAGATCCGCTCCTGCTTCGCCATGACCGAACCCGAGGTCGCCAGCTCCGACGCCCGCAACATCCGGACCCGCATCACCCGCGACGGCGACCACTACGTCGTCAACGGCCGCAAGTGGTACACCTCCGGGATCCTCGACCCCGACTGCAAGCTGATCATCCTGATGGGCAAGACCGACCCGGACGCGCCCACTTACCGGCAGCAGAGCATGCTGCTCATCCCCCGGGACACCCCGGGCGTCACCGTCGTGCGCGACCTGCCCATGTTCGGCTACACCGACCGGTGCGGGCACGGTGAGGTGCTCTTCGAGAACGTGCGCGTACCGGTGGAGAACATCCTCGGCGGCGAGGGGGAGGGCTTCGCGCTCGCCCAGGGGCGGCTCGGCCCCGGACGCATGCACTACGCGATGCGCGCCGTCGGCTTCGCCGAGCGCGCCCTGCAGCTGATGTGCGAGCGCGCCACCGAGCGCATCGCCTTCGGCGGGCCGCTCGCCGACCGAGGCGTCGTCCGCGAGTGGATCGCCCGCAGCCGCATCGAGATCGAGCAGCTGCGCCTCCTCGTCCTGAAGTCGGCCTGGCTGATGGACACCGTCGGCAACGCCGCCGCCCGTATGGAGGTCGCCGCGATCAAGGTGGCGGCGCTGGAGGTCGCTCACAAGGTCGTCGACCGCGCGGTGCAGGCGCACGGCGCGGCGGGGGTCAGCGACGACACCGTACTGGCCCGGCTGTACGCCATCACGCGGGCGCTGCGCATCGCCGACGGCCCCGACGAGGTGCATCTGCGCACGGTGGCCCGCCAGGAGCTCGCCAAGTACAAGAAGAACGACCCTACGACCAAGCACCGGACGACCGACACGAAGGCAGGGGCAGCGTGAGCGCCAACACCCTCGACGGCAAGGTCGCCGTCATCACCGGCGGATCCCGCGGCATCGGCCTCGGCATCGCCACCGCGTACCGAGCGGCAGGCGCGCACGTGGTGATCGCAGCCCGCAAGGCGGCCGGACTCGCCGAGGCACGCGAGGAGCTGCTCCGCGTCAAGGGCGACGGCGACCTTCACACCGTCGTGGCCAACGCCGGCGAACCCGACCAGGCCGAGGCCTGCATCGACGAGACCATGACCCGTTTCGGCCGGGTCGACATCCTGGTCAACAACGCGGCGACCAACCCCTACAACGGCGATCTGCTCGACCTGGACCTGCCGCGTGCGGAGAAGACCGTCCGCGTCAACCAGTACGGCATGATCGCCTGGACCCGCTGCGCCTGGCGGGCGTGGATGGCCGAGCACGGGGGAGCGGTGATCAACATCGCCTCCGTCGGCGGGCTGATCGTCGACCCGCACATCGGCTACTACAACGCCACCAAGGCCGCCATGCTCCATATGACCCGGCAGCTCGCCTACGAACTCGGCCCGCGGGCACGGGTGAACGCCATCGCCCCGGGGCTGATCAAGACCGAACTGGCGCGTGCGGTGTGGGAGGTCCGCGAGCCCATCCTCACCGCCAAGCTGCCGATGCGGCGCCTCGGCACGGTGGAGGACGTGGCGAACGCCGCGCTGTTCCTCGCCTCCGACGCCTCCTCCTGGATGACCGGCCAGACGCTGGTGCTCGACGGCGGCGCGACCGCCCTGCCGATCGGGGTGGACGAGTGAGCGCGCCACGACCCGCCTCCGAACTGTTCTCGCTGGAGGGCCGGACGGCGATCGTCACCGGCGCCTCCGCGGGGCTCGGCGCACGCTTCGCCGCTGTCCTCGCCCAGGCCGGCGCCACCGTGTTCGCCGCGGCGCGCCGCATCGACCGGCTGAAGGAACTCGCCGACTCCGACGCGCGCATCCACCCGGTCGCCTGCGACGTCTCGCTGGAGGCCGACCGTACGAGGCTGGCCGAGACGGCGCTGACCACCACCGGCCGCATCGACATCCTGGTCAACAACGCGGCCACCTCCGGCGAGACCCGCGCCGAGGACGAGTCCTCGGACGCCTTCGCCGACGTCCTCGGCGTCAACCTCACCGCGCCCTTCCACCTCGCCCGGCTCACCGCCGAGGCGCCCGCCCCCGCCGAGGCCCCCGCCACGGGCAAGAGCATCATCAACGTCTCCTCCATCCTCGGCCTGGTCTCCGCCGCCCCCCTCGGCGGCGCGAGCTACTCGGCGTCCAAGGCCGGACTGATCGGCCTGACCCGCGAGTTGGCCGGACAGTGGGGCCGTGGCGGAACACGCGTCAACGCACTCGCCCCAGGCTGGTTCCGCACCGAGATGACCGCGGACCTCTTCGGCGACGAGCGCTCCAGCCGCTGGGTCGAGCGCAACACCCTGCTGCGGCGCGGCGGCGACGGCCACGAGCTCGACGGTGCGCTGCTGTTCCTCGCCTCGGACGCCTCCTCGTACTGCACCGGGCAGGTCCTGACCGTCGACGGCGGATGGACGGCGCGATGAGGGTGGGCATCGAGATCCAGGACGACGGCCTCGCCCGCGTCACCCTGCGCCGGGGCGAGGCGGGCAACGCCATCGACCTGGAAATGGCGCGCGGACTGCTCGACGCGGCACGGGTCTGCGAGCGTGAAGCCGTACGGGCCGTGCTGCTCACCGGCGAGGGGAAGTCCTTCTGTGTCGGCGGCGACCTCAGGGAGTTCTCGAAGCTTTCCGGGGAGGCGCTGGAGAAGCACCTCATCGCGGTCACCGACGCGCTGCACGACGCGCTGCGCACGTTCGCCGCGCTCGACGCGCCCATGGTGGCCGCTGTGCAGGGAGCCGTGGCGGGGGCGGGTATCGGCCTGGCCGCGGCAGCCGATGTGACCCTCGCCGCCGACAACGCCTCGTTCACCGCCGCCTACACCGGCATCGGCTACTCGCCGGACGCCGGAGTGAGCTGGTCGCTGCCCCGCCTCATCGGACCCAAGCGGGCCCTGGACCTGCTGCTGACGAACCGCCGGATACCGGCAACGGAAGCCGCGTCGATCGGACTGGTGAGCCGGGTCGTCGCACCCGACCGACTGGCCGCCGAGGCCGCGCAGACGGCCGAGGCTCTGCGTCGTGGCTCCACCGCCGCCTTCGGCGCCACCCGCCGGCTCGTCGCCTCCGGTCTGACCTCGGACCTCGGCCCGCACCTGGACCGAGAGGCCCGTGCGCTGGCCGCCGCGGCGGCCTCCGACGAGGGGCGTGAGGGCGTCGCCGCCTTCCTCGCAAAGCGGGCGCCCGAGTTCACGCGCTTCCCGCCCAGGACCTGATCCCGTACCCGAAAACCCATGGAGCCCACCGTGTCGGAAGCATTCATCGTCGGAGCCGTCCGCACCCCCGTCGGCCGCCGCAAGGGCACGCTCAGCAGCGTGCACCCCGCTGATCTCGGCGCACATGTGCTGCGCGCCCTGCTGGAGCGCACGGGCGTCGACCCGGGCGCCGTGGACGACGTGTACTTCGGGTGTGTCAGCCAGATCGGCGCACAGACCGGAAACCTCGCACGCACCGCATGGCTGTCGGCGGGACTGCCCCAGCACGTACCCGGCACCACCATCGACCGCCAGTGCGGCTCCTCCCAGCAGGCCGTGCACTTCGCCGCCCAGGCAGTCGGCTCCGGTGCGGCCGACCTGGTGGTCGCCGGTGGTGTCGAGGTGATGAGCCTGGTGCCCATCGCCAGCCCGATGTTCGTCGGTGAACAGGCCGGTATGGGCAGTCCGTACGCGGGGGACGGCTGGCGCGAGCACTTCGGGGAGCAGGAGGTCTCGCAGTTCCGAGGGGCCGAGCTGATCGCCGAGAAGTGGGGCATCTCCCGCGAGGACATGGAGCGGTTCGCGCTCACCAGCCACCAGCGGGCCCTCGCCGCTCAGGCCGACGGAGCCTTCGACGACGAGATCGCCCCGGCCTTCGGGCTCACCGCCGACGAGGGCCCGCGCGCCGATACCACGCTGGAGAAGATGGCGGGCCTGAAGACCCTCACCGAGGACGGCCGGCTGACCGCCGCCGTCTCCAGCCAGATCTCCGACGGCGCCGCCGCCCTGCTGATCGCCTCCGAGGAGGCGGTGCGCCGCCACGGCCTGACCCCGCTCGCGCGCGTGCACACCATGGCCGTGGTCGGCTCCGACCCGATCCACATGCTGACCGGTCCGATCCCCGCCACCGAGAAGGTCCTGGACAAGGCCGGTCTTTCGATCGACCAGATCGACCTGGTCGAGATCAACGAGGCCTTCGCCTCGGTCGTCCTCGCCTGGCAGAAGGAGATCGGCGCCGCTCAGGAGCGGGTCAACGCCTTCGGCGGCGCCATCGCGCTCGGACATCCGCTCGGTGCCACGGGCGCCCGCCTCATGACCACGCTCGTTCACCAGTTGCGCAGGACCGGTGGGCGCTACGGTCTGCAGACGATGTGTGAGGGCGGCGGCATGGCCAACGCGACCGTTGTCGAAAGTCTCTGACGCATCTCTGCCGCCCCCGATTGGCAACTGAGTTCAACTCGGGTTTACTCTCGGGTACGGACACGCTCAGTGACGGCCAGGAGAGAGATCATGACGAGGATCGTTGAACCGGAGGCGGGACCGCGGTCCAAGCGTGCGGCCATTCTCACGGCCGCCGTGGACTGCTTCGGCGAGGCCGGTTTCGAGGCCACCAAGTGGTCCACCGTGGCGGAGCGGGTCGGTATCGGGCAGACCGCCCTTTACCACTACTTCGAGTCGAAGACCCACTGCCTGCTCACCATCATGCGGCTCGAACTGCAGCGCTCCCACGACCGGTTCGTCGAGGCGACCAAGGACACGGAGGAACCGGTCGAGGCGCTGCGGGCCGCGGTGCGCGCGGCGTACGACGTCTCCGCGCACGAGGTCCTGCAGATGCGCATTCTGCAGAACCACATGGACCTGCTCTCCGGTGCGCGCCGGTCCAAGCGCGAGGAGGCCGAGCGGGTCGCGGCCCGCCAGCTGGTCCAGGTCGTCGAGAGGGACTGGACGAACCTGCTGGTGAAGGGCATGTCCCAGGGTGCCTTCCCGCTACGGGACGCGCAGCTGCTGGGCGCGAGCGTGCTCGGCCTGATCGTCAGCGTGTGGCGGTGGTACCGGCCGTCCGGACCGACGCCGCTGTCGGACATCAGTGAGCTGATCGAGGGCGCCTGCGTGCGGATGGTCGCCTCCTGATGCGCTGAGCGGAGCTGTAGCCCGCGGCCCCCTGACGGACGGTTGTCCGTCAGGGGGCCGCTCTGTTGTCCCGCGCGCCTTCGCAGTGATCGAGAACGTAACCAGCCATTGCCAGCTGTGTTTCCCCAGGATTAAAATCCCAACTGAATTGAACTTAACTCAGGTTGATCTGAGGAGGGGTCATGCGACGACGCACGACACGCGCGCTCTTCGCCGCACTCGCCGCCATGCTCGCCTTGGCGGCGAGTGCCTGCGGCACCGGAGGCCCCTCGGCGGCAGGGGACGACAAGGTCATCAAAATCGGTGCGTGGCTACCGCTCACTGGAGCACAGGCCACTTTCGGGGTTCCCGAGAGGGCGGGTGCCGACGCGTACTTCAAGTCCGTCAACGCACAGGGCGGGATCAACGGCCGCACGATCAAGTGGATCGTCAAGGACAGCGCCGCCGACCCGCAGCAGACGGTCCAGATCGCCCGTCGGCTCGTCGACCAGGACGGGGTCGTGGCCATCGTCGCCGCGAACGGCACGTCCCAGTCCCAGGCCACGTTCCCCTTCGTGCTCGAGCAGTCGAAGGTGCCGATCCTCAACACGCTCGGCGGAGACGCGTCCTGGTACCAGCCGGCCCGCGACGGACTGTTCGGGCTGCAGACCCTGTACGAGGACCAGGCGGCCGCGCTGGGGGACTGGGTGGCGCACGACGGAGCGAAGAAGGTGCTGGTCGTGCACAGCGACCCGGCGGCTTTCGTGAACGTCGCCAAGCAGGTCGGCCCCGCTGCCCGCAACGCCGACCCGTCCATCCAGGTGAAACGCCTGAAGGTCAAGCTCGCGACCACCGACTACAGCCCGGTGATCAGCAAGGTGAAGGCCCAGCGGCCCGACGCCGTCGTCCTGATCCTGCAAGCCTCGGAAGCCGCGGCCTACCTGAAGGAAGCCAAGCTGCAAGGACTGGACGCCCCCACGTACGGCTATGCACCCGTGGCGGCACAGTCCACGCTGACGCTGGCCGGCAACGCGGCCGAAGGCCTCAAGTCGGTGCAGCTGGTCAAGTCGCCGAACGACGACGACCCGGCCATCAAGGAGTTCCGCAGGGCGATGGCGAAGTACGAGCCCGGACAGCCTGCCGACTTCATCACCTTGTGGGGCTGGGAAGCGGCCAAGGCGTTCGCGGAGGTCGCAGGGACCATCGACGGGCCGGTCACCGCCGCGTCGCTGACCCGGGCCTACCAGAACGCGCGCCACGTCGACACGGGCGTGGGGCCCGTGCTCACCTACTCCGCCGACCGTCACCTGGGCACCCGCGACGTACAGAAGATCGTGGCCAGGAACGGCCGTTGGGAGTCGGTGGGTGACTTCTTCACCCCGCCCACCCGCGACTGACATCACCCATTGCCCGCGACCGGCATCCGCCCGGTCAGCCGCCGCGCCGGACATCCGTCCGGCCCGCCGGCAGCCCGTCCGACCAGTGAAAGGACCACCCATGGCCAGCGTGTTGCGCGACTACATGGCACGTATGGACAGCGATCACCCGGAGCACGCGCTCGAACTCCTCGTACCGGACTTCCGTTTCCACATCGCCCTGCCGGGTCGCGAGGCGACGGGATGGTCCAAGGACGAGTTCGCCGACTACATCGCGGGCCGCAACGCCGTCGAGAGGGTGCACGACATCTTCCGGTACAGCCGCGACGGCGATCTGGAGACCGTGTACGGAGTGGTGAGGGAGTCCGGGAAGGCCGTCGGGTCCTTCCTGTCGGCCGCCGTTGTCACGCCCGACGGGCAGATGGCGCGCTACCAGTCGTACTTCACCACGACGTACGACCTCATCGATCCGCCGGAGTAGCCGGGCCGCGCACACGCCCACCACACCATCCCCCGGGAGCCGATATGACTGACACATCCACCGACGCCGCGCCCGTTGCGGCCCCCGCCCCCTTCCTCACCGCATGGTTCGAGATCCTCGACAGTGACGAGCCGAACAGGATCCTCGACCTGATCAGCGACGACTTCTCCCTCTCCATCCTGTTCTCCACCGGTGACGGCAAAGCGACCGACTTCGCCGGGGACCGCGCCGCGCTCGTCGGCTACCTCGAACAGCGCGAGAGGGGCACCCGCACCCACCACCTGCTCTCCGCGACCACCCTCGGCCAGGACGAACTCTTCCTCGGAGAGGTGCGGCGCGGAGGCGTTCCCGAGGCGAGTTTCGTCGCCGCCGGGCGGGTGAACGAAAACGGCCGGCTGCAGCGTCTGCTGATCGGCCGGTCGTCCGAGATCCGCTTCGACTGAACACGTTCCGTTTCACCTCACCACGTACGGAGAACAGTCATGTACAACCTCGTTCTGCTGGCAGCCCGGCCCCCGGAGTGGACGCACGAGCAGTTCATCGACTGGTGGCGCGGCGACCACGCGGAGCTGACCTACCGTCTGCCAGGGCTTCGTGCCTGGCGGCACACCGCGATCGATCAGGCCCTGGAAAAGCGCTCCGAGGGCTGGGACGGGATCTCCGTGCTCGGCTTCGATTCCCCGGAGGATCTGAAGAAGGCCCTGGCGAGCCCGGAGTGGGCCGAAGCGGTCGCACAGGTCGGGGACATGAAGGGCCGCCGCATCGCGGTGATGGGCCACGAGGCGGAGATGTTCACGGGCTGACGCGGCCGAATCGACCGTTCCCCGGGTCATCGGCAGTGTCGTCGGCAGTGTCATCGGCACGGTCATCAACACGGGATTCAGCCTCAGCACGGCGATCGGTCAGCCGTTCACAACAGGGTTCAGTACAGGGTTCAGTACGGAGTTCGGCACAGCGGAGCGAGGAAGCGGGATGCGACAGGTAGTGCGGGAGTTCCAACAAAGGGCAGAGCAGGAGGACTTCGTCGCCGTCATCGACGACGCGGGCAGCCATACCGCGCGCGAGTTGCTCGCCGAGGCGGCCCGGATGGCCGAGGTGATGTTCCCCGAAGCGGCCGACGGGGCAGGCGGAACCGTCATGCTCCAGGCCGACAACTCATGGCGTACCGTCGCCGGCAGCCTCGCCGTGGGCCTGAGCGGCGGGACCCTCGCGGTGGTCAACCGGCACACCACACGCGCCGAGTTCGCCGCGGCCTTCGAGGACATCCGGCCGGACGCCGTCGTCGCCGAGCCCTCGGCGATGGACGAGTGGGCGGTGCCCGAACTGCTGCAGGGCCGGGCGGATGACACGGTGCTCGACGGCTGGACCTGTCGGTCCGCGCCCGGGCGGCGTGATGGGGCGCGCTGGTCGGGTGGCGTGCTCATCGGACTGACCTCGGGATCGACCGGGCGGCCCAAGGGCGTCGTGCAGTCCGAGGAGGCCCTGCGCTACGCCGGTGCGCGAACCATCGAGATCAATGGACTGACCCGTGGCGACGCGGTGGCCGCGATCGTCCCGCTGTCCTCGACGGCCGCGTACTGCTTCGGCGTCTACCTCTCGCTGCTGCTGGGCGGTCCACTTGTTCTGACGGGGAAGTGGGACCGGGCCGTCGCGCTGCGGCGGATGGCCGATACCGAGGTCCGCTGGACCATGTGCGTACCGACGATGGCACTGCAGATGGGCGCGGAGGCAGCCGGCTCCGGCATCCTCGCGGGAGTTCGCGCGATCACCGTGGGCGGCGGCCCGATGGACCGCGGCGCCCTGGCGCGCGCCGAACAGTCCCTGGGAACCAAGATCCTGCGCGTCTTCGGTATGTCGGAGTGCCTCGGCCACACCTCGCCCAGCCCCGACGACCCGGAGGAGACACGGCTCGGCAGGGACGGCCGCCCGTTCCCCGGCACGGACCTCCGCGCACTCGCCCCCGACGGATCCGAAGCCGGACCGGGCGTGCCCGGCGCGGCGCAGGTACGTGGTCCCTCCCTCTTCCTCGGCTACGCCCGCGACGGCAGGGTCGAGCCGCCGGCGCTGACGGCGGACGGCTACTTCCCCACCGGCGACCTGCTGATGACCCACGAGGACGGCACCATCAGCATCATGGGCCGCGAGAAGGACGTCATCATCCGCGGCGGCCGCAACATCGACATCACCGAGATAGAGCGGGCGGTCGCCAGCTACCCGCGCGTGGCCAGGGCCTGCGTCGCGGCCGTCCCGGACGAGTTGCTCGGCGAACGTGTCGCGCTGCTGGTCGTCACCGAGGACGGCGGTGGTATCGACCTGGCGGAGGTCACCGGCCACCTGGAGAGCGTCGGGCTGTCCAAGGGCAAGTGGCCCGAATTCGTGTACGACATCGAGGAGTTGCCCCAGACCAAGGTCGGCAAGCTCGACCGGTCCGGGGCCCGCGATCTGGTCCACCAGCTGCGCGCTCGCACTCCCGACCCGGCCTGATCCCAGGGCACAGACGCAGGGCACCCGCGAGGGGCACGCACGCGTTCCCCTCGCGGCCCGAACCACAGTGGCGCATCAGCCAGCAAGGGAGAGTCATGACAGCGCGGTTCGACCAGGGCCCATGGGCCGCAGCCGGAGTCCAGACCGTGCAGCCCGGGGTGCACCGCGTTCCCCTGCCGCTGCCCAACGACGGCCTGCACGCCGTCAACGTCTATCTGCTGGAGGACCTGGCGGACGACGACGGCGTCGTCATGATCGACGGCGGCTGGGCGATTCCCGAGGCGCGCAAGGCGCTCGAGGAAGCCATGGCCGTCATCGGCCGCGACCTCGGCGACATCAGCCACATCCTGGTCACCCACATCCACCGCGACCACTACACGAACGCCGTGGAGCTGCGCCGGCTGCTGGGCTCGCGTGTGTACCTCGGCGCGGGTGAACGGCCGGGCCTGGAGATGCTCGACCGGCTGCGCAGCGACGAACCCGCCGGGTCACTGGAGACGCTGCGCAGGGCAGGCGCGGGCGAACTGGCCGACCGTATCCAGGCGATGGACCACGGCGGCTACGATCCCAGTGTCTGGGAGGCTCCCGATCGCTGGCTGGGAGCAGAGACCCTCCGCTTCGGCGACCGCGAGCTGCGCGTCGTACCGACGCCCGGACACACCAAGGGGCACGTGGTCTACCTGGACGAACAGCGCGGACTGCTGTTCTCCGGGGACCATGTTCTGCCGCACATCACCCCGTCCATCGGCTTCGAACTGGCCGAACCCGGCGGACGGCCACTCGCCGACTACCTGGACTCGCTACGGCTCATGACCCGGTACGCCGACACCCGCCTGCTGCCCGCGCACGGGCCGGTCGCCGACAGCGCGCACACCCGCGTCGCCGAGCTGCTCACGCACCACGACAACCGGCTGGCCCAGAGCCTGACGGCGCTGGGTGAGGGCACACTCGACGCCCACGCGGTCGCGCGCAAGCTGGGCTGGACGCGCCGTGAGGTGCCGTTCGGCGAGCTCAGCGCCTTCAACCAGATGCTCGCGGTCAACGAGACGGCCGCACACCTGGACGTGCTGGTGCTGCGGGGACGGGCCACGGTGGCGTTCGCGGGCGGGGTGAACCAGTACACGCGCGTGCGGTGACACCGCGCATACAGGCAAGAAAACGCGTGCGGTGACACTGCGCAGACAGGCAAAAAAGAGGGGGGCGCGGCCATCGCCGCGCCCCCCTTCCCGTCAGCGCGCCGTCCAGCCCCCGTCCACGTACAACTCGGATCCGGTGACGAAGCTCGCGTCCTGCGAAGCGAGGAATGCCACCGCCCCCGCCACCTCGTCGGGCCTGCCCAGCCGGGCCATGGGGGTGCCCTCGACCATCGCCGTGTGCCGGGGTGTGCCGCGCCACAGTTCGCGAGACAGGGGCGTCTCGATGAAGCCGGGGTGGATCGAGTTGACGCGGACGCCGCGTGTCGCCCAGTGCAGTGCGGCGTTCTTCGTCATCAGCCGGACCGCGCCTTTCGCGGCGTGGTAGGAGAACTGGCTGCCGAAGCCGCCGACCGTACCGAAGATCGAGGCGATGTTGACGATCGAGCCGCCACCGGAGCGCTCGATCGCGGGCCCGCCGTGCTTCATACCGAGCCAGACACCGGTCTGGGTGACCGCGATGACCTTGTCCCAGGACTCCTGGGTCTCCGTCTCCACGGTCCTCATCTCGGCGATGCCCGCGTTGTTGACGAGCACCGACAGGCCACCCAGTTCGGCGACCACCCGCTCCACCGCGCCGCGCCACGCCTCCTCGTCGCTGACGTCGAGCGCGAGACCCAGCGCCTGCGCCCCGTCGGCCGTCAGCTCTTTCGCCAGCTCCTCGCAGCGCCCGGCGTCCACATCGGTCACCACCACTGTGGCGCCCTCGGCGGCCAGCCGGCGCGTGACGGCGTCTCCTATGCCGCCGGTCGCGCCGGTGATCAGGGCGATCTGTCCGGACAGTCGGTCTCGCACAAGCTCTCCTTCGTTCAGTGTGTCGGCGGTCATGCCAGCAGCTCCATGCCCGAGCGCAGCAACGCCGGTACCGCGGAGCCGACGCTCTCGAAGCCGGTGCCGACCGTCTTTCCGGCGAGGTAGCGGGCGTGGATGCCCTCGGCGATGACGGCGAGCTTGAAGCAGCCGAGCGCCTGGTAGTAGGCCAGGGCTTCGATGTCCCGGCCGGACTTCGCGGCGTACCGCTCGGCCAGTTCGCGGCCCGAGGGGAACCCGGGGTTGGCCGTCGGGACGTGACGCGCGCCGAGAACCGGTTCACAGGTCGGATCCCAGTACATGAGCAGCATTCCCAGGTCGGCGAGAGGATCGCCGAGCGTGGCCATCTCCCAGTCGACGATCGCCGCGATCCGCCCGAAGTCGCCGGGCGCCAGAAGGGTGTTGTCGAGGCGGTAGTCGCCGTGCACGATCGCCGGGGCGCCGCTCGCGGGCAGGGCGCGGGCGAGCCTGTCGTGCAGCTCACCGAGCTCGGGCAGCGCCCGCGTGGCGACCTTGTCCCACTGCCCGCGCCACCGTCGCACCTGGCGTTCCAGATAGCCGTCGGGGCGGCCGAACTCGCCGAGCCCGACGTCGGCGGCCTCGACCGAGTGCAGCGCCACCAGGGCGTCCACGAGCGCTTCGGCGGCGCGCCGCGCGTCGGCCGGCGACAGCGCGGCGGCCTCGTCGCCGTCGCGCAGCACCTCGCCCTCCACGAAGTCGACGACGCAGAAGGGCGCTCCGATCACCTCGGCGTCCGTGCAGGACAGCACGGCCCGGGCGACGGGCACGCCGGTGCCGCCGAGCGCCGCGACGACGCGGTACTCACGGTCCATGTCGTGCGCGGTGGGCGTCAGCACTCCCAACGGCGGCCGGCGCAGTACCCAGCGGTGCGTCCCGTCGGTCACCTCGTAGGTGAGATTGGAGCGCCCGCCGTGCATCGGCTCGACCCTCAAAGAGCCCGCGCACTCGGGCACGTGGCGCTCGAAGTAGCGCTGCAGCGCCGGTACGTCGACGCCGACCACGGTCGTCTCGGATGTGGTCACTGTGCGGCCCCGCGCTCCCGCGCCGCCCGCACCGCACGCTTGGCGATCGCCCAGCGATGGGTCTCGGAAGGGCCGTCGTAGATACGGAAGGGACGCACCTCGCGGTACAGGCGCGACAGCGGGGCGTCTCCCGAGATGCCGAGCGCGCCGCACACCTGCACGGCCCGGTCGACGACTCGGTTCACCGCCTCGGAGACGTACGTCTTGGCGATCGAGGTGTGCTGGGCGGCCGAGCGGCCCTGGTCAAGCTCCCAGCAGGCCCGCCACAGCACGGCCCGGCTGGTCTCGATGTCTATCTCGGAGTCGGCCAACATCTGCTGCACCATGCCCAGTTCGGCCAGCGGCTTGCCGAAGGCCGAGCGGTCCGCCGCGCGCTCCAGGGCGATGTCCTGCGCCCGACGGGCCACCCCGAGCCAGCGCATGCAGTGGGTCATACGCGCGGGTCCGAGGCGCACCTGCGCATACCTGAAGCCCTGGTCCACCTCGCCCAGCACGGCGCTGTCGGCGACCTCGCAGCCCTCGAAGACGATCTCGCTGTGCCCGCCGAACAGGCCCTGGTCCAGGGTGTCGATATTCCGGACGATCTTCATGCCCGGGTTGTCGGCGTCGACGAGGAACATCGTCGCGCCCCCCGCGTCGCCGGGGCCGCCGCTGGTGCGGGCCATGCAGATGGCGAAAGCCGCCCCGTCGGCTCCGCTGATGAACCACTTGCGGCCGTCGATGCGCCAGCCGCCCTCGATCCGCGTCGCGGTCGTGGCGAGCGCACGCGGGTCGGATCCGGCGCCCGGCGCCGGCTCGGTCATCGCGAAGCAGGAGCGCGCCTCACCGGCGGCCAGCGGGCCCAGATACCGCTTCTTCTGCGCCTCGGTCGCCACCACCTCGAGCAGGTGCATGTTGCCCTCGTCGGGCGCCGCGCAGTTGAGCGCCAGCGGACCCAGCAGCGAGTACCCGGCGGCTTCGAACACCACCGCCTGCCCGCACAGGTCCAGCCCGAGCCCACCCCATTCGGTGCCGACATGCGGGGCGAACACTCCCGCGGCCCGGGCCGCTTCCTGCAGCCGTCGCCGCAGCGGCTCCGGCCCGGCATGGACGTTCCCGTCGCACGCCTGCTCCTCGGGTATCACCACATCTCGTACGAACTCCGTGGTGCGCCGCGCGACGGCGGCAACCCTCTCGTCGATCTCGAACCCGATGGACACGTTCACTCCCGAGTTTGGCTAATGAGCATTAGCCATCACAAGACTGAGAGGGGCGCCGTGTCAAGGGTTCGGGCTATAGTGTCGAATCCGTGGAGATGGAATCAGCTAATCATCGGTAGCTTCAGGGGTTGGTGTGAGCGCAGACCAGGGCGGGCCGTACGAGCGGGCGCACCGGCCGGGCCGACCGGAGGGCGTACCCACGGCCGACCGCCGGTCGGCCATCCGGCAGGCCGCGCTGCGGCTCTTCGCCGCGCAGGGCTACCGGTCCACCACCATGGCCGACATCGGAGCCGCCGTCGGCATCCGCGGCCCGAGCCTGTACAAACACGTGGCTTCCAAGCAGGAGTTGCTGGCCGAGATCATGATCGGCACGATGGAGCAGCTCATCGCGGACAACGCCGCGGCCGTCGCCGGCACCGACGAGGTGCAGGAGCAGCTGCGCCGCTCGGTGGAGGCGCACATTCGCTACCACGCGCGCCACCGTCTCGAGGCCTTCGTGGGCAACCGCGAAATCGGCAGCCTGGAACAGCCCGACCAGGACCGGGTGCTCAGCCGGCGCAGCGACTACGAGCGCCGCTTCCGTGAACTCATCGAGCGGGGCGCGGCCGAGGGCGCCTTCGATGTGCAGTCGGCCAGAATCGCCTCGTACTCGATCCTCGACATGGGCATGGGTGTGGCCAGCTGGTTCCATGAGGGCGGCGAGTTCTCCGTCGACCGACTCGCCTATCAGTACGGCGACATCGCGCTGCGCGTCGTGGGTGCGCGGCGGCCGGGTGTCGCGCGCGAGACGGGCGGCACGGAGCTCGCCTGAACAGCGGGGCCGGCCGCTCCGGGACGCCCCGAGCGGCCGAGGCGCTGATCTCGTCCCGGTGGCTTCGCCCCAGCTTCGCCGCACAGCCCGATGTGACATCAGCGCCCCTTATGAAAGGAGCACGTCAACGACCGCGACCTGGTCTGGTACGGCAACCTCCGACTTCTACCGGGGCTACGACGACAAGCACGTCACGAGGTGCCGTACCGCTACTGGTGCTCACCCTTCTTGATGTACTGGCAGGTTGATGCCTGCAGGCCCTGCCAGGTCTCGGCGAGCGTACGCGTGGTCCGACGCCCGGGCCGGGACGGCGCCGGTCAGGACGCCGACAGGCCCACGTGCGCCAGCGCCTGCCTCAGCAGGAAGCCGTGGCCGCCCGGCATCTCGCTCTGCACCGCCGGTGACACCGCCTCCTGGGGGCTGAACCAGACCAGGTCGAGGGCGTCCTGGCGGGGGCGGCAGTCGCCGCTCACCGGGACGATGTAGGCGAGGGACACCGCGTGCTGGCGGGGGTCGTGGTACGGCGTGATGCCCTGCGTCGGAAAGTATTCGGCGACGGTGAAGGGCTGCAGCGACGTCGGGACCCGGGGCAGGGCCACCGGGCCGAGGTCCTTCTCCAGGTGGCGCAGGAGGGCGTCGCGGACGCGTTCGTGGTGCAGGACCCGGCCGGAGACCAGGGTGCGGCTGACGTTCCCGTCCGGCCCGATGCGCAGCAGCAGTCCGATGCTGGTGACTTCTCCGCTGTCGTCGACGCGGACGGGCACGGCCTCGACGTACAGGATCGGCATGCGGGCACGCGCCTGTTCGAGGTCGTCGGAACTCAGCCAACCGGGCGTGGTTTCGGTCATGTCAGACATTGCTTGATCATACTTTCAGTGGCTGTCGGAAAGCCGGTAGACCCGGCGGGCGTTGTCCGCTCCCGCCCACCGCGCGAACCGCAGCGCGTCGGGCAGGCTCAGTTCGTCGGCGTCCACCCGGTCCTGGAGCAGCTCGCCCAGGCCCCGGCGGAACGCCAGCGCGCCGAGCCAGTAGAACTCGGCCACACCATAGGCGTCGGAGCTGTACAGCAGTTTGCGCGGCGGCGTGATCTCCAGCGCCTCCTCCAGGACCGCCCGCGCCCGGGCCGGGCCGACGTGATGGAGGGTGAGGCCCACGTCCAGGTACACCTGCTCGAACACCGCGGCCAGATAACCGGCCTGGCGCTGGTAGGGCCAGCAGTGCAGGAGCAGCACCGGGATGGTGCCGGAGGTCAGGTGGAGCCAGTCGGTCAGGTGGGTGGGGTCCACCTTGTGCATCCGGATGTCGTTGTCGCCGAACCCGGTGTGCAGCTGGAGGGGGAGGCCGAGGTCGACGGCGGTCCACAGCAGGTGCCGGACGAGGACGGGGTCGGCCAGCCGGCCGCCCCGCGCCGACCAGCGACGGGCCGCGTCCCTGACCTCCGTGGCCGCGGGCCGCGCCGGGTCCAGGTCGAAACCCGTGCGGTACGCGGCCACCGACTTCACCGCCACCACGCCCGGCCGTCGCACGGCCTCCTCCGCGGCCGCCCGGAACACCTCCGCGTACGCGTCCGGCTCCACCCCCTGCGCCGCCACGGCCTCGGCGACGCTCTCCAGCCGTACGACCTCGTACGCCACCGAGCCGGCCCCCGCGGACGCGGCGAGCCGGGCCGGCGTGGTGAGGGGGTGCGGGGCGAAACCCGTGTCGACACAGAACACGCCCGTGCGCGCGGCGGTCAGGAAACGGCGGTTCACCTCGTGCGCGCCCAGTTCGGACCGGCGTCGCAGGTACTCCTCGGCGGGGGCGTGCCGCGGCAGGTCCAGCAGGGGTGCGCAGTGGCGGCGTACGGCCACGCCGACGGGGGAGTCGAAGGGGGAGACGCCGGGCCACGCCGCGCCCTCGGTGAGCAGTGACTCGAAGACGGCCGAGGTCGGGTCGGCGGTGACCACGCCATGGCAGTGGTGGTCCGTCAGCGGCAGGGCGGTGAGTGCCTCGTGGACCGGGCCTGTGGACGCGCTCATGTCAGTACTTCCAGCGGTAGGCCGCCGCCAGCTGCGCGTCGTCCAGTCCGTCGACGGCCGAGATCTCCCCCTGGCGTACGGCGATCACCGCGTCGGCCAGGACCGGTCCCAGCGCGCCGCGCAGCACCTCGTCCTCACGGAACGCGGCGACCGCCTCCGCCAGCGAGACCGGCAGGCGGCGCACGCCCCGGGCCGCCGCCTCCTCGGTGCCGAACCGTGCCGGGTCCCCCGTGATTTCCTCGGGCAGCGCCGTGCCCGCCGTCAGGCCGTCCAGTCCGGCGGCGATCAGCGCGCCGAGGGCGAGGTAGGGGTTGGCGGCCAGGTCCACCGGCTTCACCTCGAGGTTGGCCTGCTGGGCGCGCCGTCCCGCCGTACCCCTGATGACGCGCACCGCGGCCTCCCGGGTCTCCAGGCCCCAAGCGGTGAACACCCCTGCCCACTGGGACGGTTTGAGCCGCAGGTAGCTGGCCGGGCTCGGCGCGGTCACCGCCGTGAGGGCCGGGAGGTGGGCGAGGAGGCCGGCCGCGAACGACTCGGCTCCGGCCGTCATGTCGTACCTGCCCTCGCCGCCGGAATGCAGGTTCGCCCCGTCGCGCCAGGCGGAGAGGTGGACATGGCCGCCGTTGCCGACGCCCTCGGCGAAGACCGCGGGCGCGAAGGAGACCCGCAACCCGTGCTGCTGGGCCACCGCCCGGATCGTCTGCCGCACCAGCACGCTGCGGTCGGCCGCCGCCACCGGGTCCAGCGCGCCCACGGATACCTCGAACTGCCCGGCCGCGTACTCGGGATGGAGCTGGTCGACCTCCACGCCCTGCGCCGCGAACGCCCCCAGCAGGTCGGCCGTGTAGTCGCTGAGCTCCACCTGCCGGATGGCGCCGTACGCCGGGCCCGAGACCGCGGGCACGAACTCCCCGCCGGGAGCCGATCCGAGACCGACCGCCCACTCGACCTCGACGGCCGCCCGGAACGTGAGCCGCTGCTCGCGCTCGGCATCCGCGACGATCCGGCGCAGCAGCGAACGGGTGCACGCCGGATGCCGCTGACCGTCCTGGGTGATCCGGTCCACCGGGGCCCACGCCCAGCCGGGCTGCCCGGACAGGACGACCAGCCGGTCGAGGTCGGGGTAGAGGCGCAGGTCGCCGTCCGGGGAGCCGAGGACGTCGGTGGTGACGATGTGGTCGTTGGCCAGGAAGGTGTCGAACACCGGTGACATGCCGACGCCCCAGGCGGTCGCGGAGGCCAGCTTCGCGGTCGGGACCGTCTTCACGCGGGTGATGCCCGCGGTGTCGACGTAGGCCAGCACGATTCCGTGCACGCCCCGGCCGGTCAGCTCGGCGCTGAGCGCGGTGGCCCGCTCGACGTCACCGGGACGCCCGCCCGGGACGGGGTCGGCAAGGGTGTTCATGTACGTCCTCCTCGACGGACTCGGCTCGGCAGGCTCACCAGGCGGATCAGCGATCCGTAGCGATCCCGTGGCAGGCTGTCACGCACACGCCCGGCGCCCAGGCGACGTCGGGCCTCTCCTCGGTGGGGCCGCGAGACCTCGCCGGCCGGTGTCCGCAGGGACGTGCCACGAGGGCCGGCGGCTTCCGCCGTTCAGCACCAGAGTACGAAGACGATGGGCTCACATCCCTGAGCAACACCGGGGATCCCTGAGCCAATCAGAGACGCTCGGCACCTCGCGTCAGGGTTTCACGGCCACCGCGCCGAACTGCGGTACCGCGTCCGGGGAGTCGGGCCCGGCGCGCCACTGGGAACACGGCACCAGGCCCGGTTCGAGCAGCTCGAGACCGTCGAGGAGGGCGGCGATCTCGGCGCGGCCGCGGGCGGTGATCGGCGGGGTGGCGTGCTCGTTCCAGTACGTCATGGCCGGGATGTTGCCCGTGCCGCCCAGGTCGGCGTCGAACGTGGGATGGGTCAACGCCAGGTAACTGCCCGAAGGGACCGCGGCCATGATCCGGCGTACGACCTCCCGCGCCCGCTCGGAGTCGAGGACGAAGTTGAGGATGCCCAGCATCATCACCGCGACGGGCCGGGTGAAGTCCAGTGTCGCGGCGGCGCGTTCGAGGATGACGTCCGGATCGCGCACGTCCGCGTCGAGATAGTCGGTGACGCCCTCCGGGGCGCTGGTCAGGAGGGTGCGGGCGTGCATCAGCACGACGGGGTCGTTGTCGACGTACACGATCCGCGACTCGGGCGCGATCCGCTGGGCGATCTCGTGCGTGTTGTCCAGCGTCGGCAGCCCGGTGCCGATGTCCAGGAACTGGCGCACCCCGCGCTCGGCGGCCAGGAACCGCACCGCCCGGCCCAGGAAGTCGCGGTCCGCGCGGGCCACCTCGCGGATCACCGGGAACATCGTGACCACGTGCTCGCCGACCCGCTGGTCGACGCCGTAGTTGTCACGGCCGCCGATCCAGTAGTTCCAGACCCGTGCGTTGTGCGCCACCCGTGTGTCCAGGGCCCCCGCTCCGCCCGGCAGGCCGCCGCCCTCGCTCACGTAGCTCCCCCTCGATCGCACCTGCGGACGCCGCCGCCATTGTGCCGCCTGGTGATCAGCGTGTCCCGGGAACCGGCGGAGCGGCCCGCGATCAAGGGGGGGATCAAGGGCGGGATCAAGGGCGGGGGAGCCGCCGGAGAGCGTCCCGGTAGGCTGGCAGGACAGCCCCCCGCCCAGGAAAGCAGGACATGCCCTACTCGCACGCGCCCCTCGTCACCCCCTCCGAGCACCCGGCCGCGGACGCCGGTGCCGACATCAGGCTCGTCGTCACGGACATGGACGGCACGCTCCTGGACGACGACAAGCGGGCCCCTGACGGGCTGTGGGAGGTGCTGGCGCTGCTGCGCGAGCGGGGCGTGCTGTTCAGCCCGGCGAGCGGACGCCAGTACGCCACCCTTGCACGGCAGTTCGCCGAGGTGGCCGAGGGAATGGTGTTCATCGCGGAGAACGGTACGTACGTCGTCCGTGACGGCGTCGAGCTGAGCTCCGACCCGCTGGATCCCGCCGTCGCCCACGGGGTCGTACGGGCGACGCGGCAGCTCGTGGCCGACGGCGTCGACATGGGCGCGGTCCTGTGCGGGAAGAAGTCCGCCTACGTCGAGCGGACCGACGAGGCATTCCTGGCCGAGGTGCGCCGGTACTACCTCGAGCACCGGATCGTCGAGGACGTCACCGCCGTCGACGACGACATCATCAAGGTGGCCCTCTTCGACTTCGGATCCGCCGAGCGGACCACCGCACCGGCCCTGGAGCCGTTCACCGCCACCCACCAGGTCGTCGTGTCCGGCGAGCACTGGGTCGACGTCATGAACCGCACTGCCAACAAGGGCGCCGCCATCCGCCGGCTCCAGCACGACCTGGGCATCACGCCCGCGCAGACCATGGTGTTCGGCGACTACCTCAACGACCTGGAGATGCTGGACACCGCCGAGTGGTCGTTCGCCATGGCCAACGCCCACCCGGAGGTCGTCCGCCGGGCCCGGCACCTTGCCCCCTCCAACAACGACAACGGAGTGCTGCGCACCGTCGCCCGCATGCTGGACCTCCCCGTCACAGACAGCTGAGGCGTCCGGGGCTGCGCGTACCCGAGCTGCCAGGCCCGGGCCGCGATCTCGACACGGTTCGGGGCGGCCGGTTCGAGCAGCTGGACGACCTCGCCGGCCGGCTGGTCACTCTGCACGACCGCGGTGGCGACGAGGGCACCCCGCTGTGCCAAGGTGAGGCCGTGGACCTTCGAACAGAAGGAGCAGCATGACCGCGCCGGCCGCCGTCGCCCGCCTCGCCCTGGAGCTGACCTCCGGGCTGAAGACCGCTGAACTCGAGGACTTCTACCGGGACCTGCACCGCCATCCCGAACTGTCCTTCAAAGAACACCGCACCGCCGCCCGGCTGGCGGGGCGGCTGCGTACGGCCGGGTACGCGGTCACGGAGGGTGTCGCCGGCACCGGCGTCGTCGGCGTCCTCGCCAACGGGGACGGGCCGGTGGTGTGGCTGCGCGGCGACATGGACGCGCTGCCGGTGCAGGAGGCCACCGGCCTGGAGTACGCCTCCACCGTCGACGGCGTGATGCACGCCTGCGGCCACGACCTGCACGTCACCTGGCTGGCGGGTGCCGCAGAGGCGCTCGCGGCCGCCCGCGAGTGCTGGTCGGGCACGCTGGTCGTGGTGGGGCAGCCCGCGGAGGAGTCCGGCGGCGGGGCGGCCGCGATGGTCGCCGACGGGGCGCACGAGCGTTTCCCACGCCCGGACGTCGTGTTCGGTCAGCACGTCGCGCCCGGCCTCGCCGGTTTCTACCCGCACACCCCGGGCCTGACCATGTCGGCCTCCGACGACATCGACGTCGTCGTGCACGGCGTCGGCGGCCACGGCTCGCGCCCCGAGGCGACGGTCGACCCGCTCGTGACGGCCGCGTACATCGTGACCCGGCTGCAGACGGTCGTCTCCCGCGAGGTCGCGGCGAAGGACTCCGCGGTGCTGACGGTCGGCACGTTCCACGCCGGTACGAAGCGCAACATCATCCCGGCCGAGGCCCGGCTCGCCCTGAACCTGCGCAGCCAGAACAGCGTGGTGCGCGAGCGGATCCTCACCGCGGTCCGCCGCATCGTCGAGGGCGAGTGCGCGGCGGCCGGCTGTCCGGTGCCGCCCGGGATCACCGTCCGGGCCGGGTATCCGAACACCGTCAACGACCCGGCCCTCGACACGGAGATCGCGGCCGTGCACCGCGAACTGTTCGGCGCGTACACGGTGTTCGACTTCGGTCCGGCGATGGGCAGCGAGGACTTCTCCCTGCTGGCGCCCGAAGGCGTGCCGTACGACTACTGGTACGTGACCTCGACACCGGCCGACGTGTGGGAGGCGGCGCCGGGAGAGGAACTCGCCGAGAAGGTCGCCGCCGTGCCCGGCAACCACAGCCCGCTGTTCGCGCCGGACCTGTCGGTGCTCGTGCCCGGCGTACGGACGCTGGTGTCGGCCGCCTTGAGCCGGCTCAGGGCTTGATGCCGACTCCGCCGTACAGCGAGATCCGTGTGGCGTCGTCTCTGGCGGTGCGGAGCAGCGCGACGCGCTCCTCCTCGGCCGTCCCGCCCCACACGCCCGAGGTCTGTCCGCTGCTCAGCGCGAACGCCAGGCAGGGGGTGAGCACCGGGCAGCGGGCGCAGACGCGCTTGGCGGCGGCGATGTCCCGCAGGGCCGGTCCGGTCGAGCCCACGGGGAAGAACAGTTCGGGGTCCTCGCCCACGCAGGCAGCACTGCGCAACCACTCCATGAGGGCGCGAGTGCCCCGGGCGAACCCCTGCAAACGCCTGCGCCGCCGTCTCAGCCGGTGAGTACGCCGTCCAGGAAGCGGATCAGGTCCGCGAAGACCTCGGCCTTGTTCGTCTCGTGGAACACCTCGTGCCGGGCGCCCGGGTAGATCCGCTCGGTCAGGTTCCCGCCGCTGAGCCGCTCGACGCCGATACGGCTGCCGGCGAGCGGGACCAGCCGGTCGTCGTCGCCGTGCAGCCACAGCAGGGGGAGCCGGCCGACGTCGCCGCCCTTGGCGACGGTCTCCAGGGTCCGTACGAACGCCTCCAGCGTCGGCCGCTTCATCGGCCCGTGCCAGACCAGCGGATCCGCCGCGTACGCCGTGCCGACCGCCGGGTCGCGGGAGAGCGCGGCCGGGCTGATGGGGATGTCCGGGATCTCGTCGTGGGCGAGCAACCGCCCTGGCGTCTCCCACACCCCGATCACCGGCCCGGACAGCACAAGCGCTGTGACCTCGCCCCCGAAGCGTTGCGCGAAGCGCGCTGCGATCAGGCCTCCCATGGAGTGCCCCACCACGACCACGGGCACGCCCGGACACGCCGCCCGCGCCAGTTCGGCCACGGCGTGCACATCACTGACCACGTCCTCGAAGTCCTCGATCACGACGCGCTCGCCCGCCGACCTCCCGTGCCCCTGGTGGTCGGGCCCGAAGACGGCCGCGCCGTGCGCCGCGAGGACGCCGGCCAGCTGCTCGTATCGGCCGATGTGCTCGCCGTAGCCGTGCACCACGAGGGCGGCGTAGCGGGGTCGCTCGTGCGGCCACTCGCGCACGGCGATCGTGCCCCGGGTGCCCGTGAGGACGTGCTCGCGGGTGTCGGCCATGTCTCCTCCAGCTGCGTCGGTGAAGGTCCCGGGGGATCTTCCCAGGGAGCCGGTCGGCGGTCTACAGCCATGTGCGTGGGGGTGGGACAGGGGAGCGCGGTGCTGGTCGAGAGGTACTGGGCCCGCACCCGTCGTACCTCGACGAGGGCGGGGCAGGGGCCGTCTGGCGAGACGGTCCTTACGGCGGCGGGATGCGTGCGCATAGCATCGGTTCCCGCATGAACACGATGACGCTCTGGCACATAACCGGCTGGGAGTTCGCCGCGCTGGCCTTCGCGGCGCTGCTCGTCGGCTTCTCGAAGACCGCCGTCAGCGGGGCCAACACGGTCAGTCTCGCGATCTTCGCGGCGGTCCTGCCCGCCCGCGCCTCCACCGGTGTGCTGCTTCCGGTGCTGATCGCCGGGGACGTACTCGCCGTCCTCACCTACCGGCGGCACGCCCACTGGCCCACGCTGTGGCGGCTGTTCCCGGCGGTGGCGGCGGGGGTGGTCGCCGGCACGCTGTTCCTGATGTGGGCCGACGACGGTGCCGTACGGACCTCGATCGGCGCGATCCTGCTGCTGATGGCCGCGGTGACGGTGTGGCGGCGTCGCAGGGCCGACGCGGCGGAGGCACCGGACTCGGTGACCGGCCGGGCCGGCCGGGTCAAGGCCCGCTCGTACGGCGTCCTCGGCGGCTTCACGACCATGGTCGCCAACGCGGGCGGCCCCGTGATGTCGATGTACCTGCTGTCGGCGGGGTTCCGGAAGCTGGGCTTCCTCGGTACGTCGGCCTTCTTCTTCCTGATCGTGAACACCTCCAAGGTGCCCTTCAGCGTGGGCCTGGGGCTGATCGACGGCCGCTCGCTGCTCCTTGACGCCGCGCTCGCGGTGTTCGTCGTGCCCGGCGCATTTTTGGGCAAATGGGCCGTGAACAGGATCAACCAGCGATTGTTCGAGCGGCTGGTGATCGCGGCGACGGTCGTGGGCGGCGTACAACTGCTGCTTCGGTAAACGTGGCCGAGGCCGTGGCCGTGGCCGTGGGCCTACAGGCTCAGCAGGGCGGGAAGGTCGGCGAACGAGTCGATCACGTGGTCGGGAGTGCCGCTCGCGTCCCGGTGAGTCTCCGGCAGGTACTTGCCGGTCTTGACGAGAACCCCGGTCAGCCCGGCGCGCTGGGCCGCCAGTACGTCCGACTCGATGTCGTCGCCCACCATCAGCGCCTCGCCGGGACCGGCCCCGAGCCGGGCCAGCGCCGCCCCGAAGAACGCGGGCGACGGCTTCCCGGTGACCTCGGCCTCGGTCCGCCCGGCCGCCTCCAGCCCCAGCAGGAAGGCCCCGGAGTCCAGTTGCAGCCCCTGCTCCGTCCGCCAGTACAGATTGCGGTGCATGGCGACCAGCCGCGCCCCCTGCTGGAGGTGCCCGAAGGCCCGGTTCAGGGCGCCGTAGTCGAACTCGGGGCCGGCACCCCCGACGATCACCACATCCGGCACGGTGTCGGTGTCACCGTCGTCGAGGACGGTGACACCGCCGAGGTCCTCCCTGATCTCACCGCTGTTCAGCAGCGCGCAGCGGGCACCGGGCAGCCGCTCGGCGAGGTGGGCGGCGGTGGCGGCGGGCGCGGTGAGCACGTCCTCGGCCGTCACGGGGAACCCGGCGTCCCCCAAGGCGTCCGCGATCGACGCCCGCGTCCGGGACGTCGTGTTGGTCACCAGGACGACACCGAGACCTGCGTCCCGGACCCTCCGCAACGCCTCGACCGCTCCCGGCAGCGGCTGCCACGAGACGGTGAGGACACCGTCGATGTCGATGAGGACGGCACGCACTGACTCCATAGAGGGGACGATAGCGACCGCGGCCGTGCCCGGCCCGCGGACACCACCCCACCCGGCCCACTCCCGGAAACGAGGACCAGCACCGGGTCCGACCCCGACCCCGACCCTGGCAAGGGCGGGCGAGAAGCGGCCCCCGGAACCTCGTAGGCTCGTCGTCATGTCCCCGCACATCCTTGTCCTCGGCGGCACCACCGAGGCCCGCCGCCTCGCCGCAGGACTGGCGGCGCGTCCCGGGGTGCGCGTGACCACATCCCTCGCGGGACGCGTGTCACGGCCGGCGGCCCTCGAAGGGGACGTACGCGTCGGGGGGTTCGGCGGGGCGGACGGGCTGGCCGCGTGGCTGCGCGAGCACCAGGTGGACGCGGTGGCCGACGCCACGCATCCCTTCGCCGCCGGCATCACCGCCAACGCGGCCCGCGCCACGGCGGCGACCGGGCTGCCGCTGGTCGTGCTGCGCCGGCCGGGCTGGCAGCCGGGCCCCGGCGACCGGTGGCACCCGGTCGCCTCCCTGGACGCGGCCGCGGAGCTGCTGCCGCGGATCGGCCAGCGGGTCCTGCTGACCACGGGGCGGCTGGGGCTCGCGGCCTTCGCGCGGCTGACGGAACTCCACTTCGTCGTACGGTCCGTGGAGCCGCCCGACCCGCCGATGCCGCCGGACACGCAGGTGCTGCTGGCGCGCGGCCCGTTCACCGTGGCCGACGAGTCGGCGCTGCTGCGCGCGCACCGCATCGACGTGGTGGTGACCAAGGACAGCGGGGGAGAGGCGACGGCGGCCAAGCTCACGGCCGCCCGTGAACTCGGGCTGCCGGTCGTGGTCGTACGACGTCCCGCCCTGCCGGAGGGCGTCACCACGGTCCCCGATGTCGCCGAGGTCCTCGACCGGCTGGGCCTCAACCCGCCCTGACCACCGAGGCCGGCAGCCGGTCGACGGCGCGCAGCACCTGTCAGGTTCGAGCGTCCGGGTTCCGGCGCAGCAGATACGTGTCCATGATCCAGCCCTTGCGCTCGCGGGCCTCGGCGCGCAGCCGCTCGATGCGGGGGGCGGCCTCGGCGATCGGGCCCGAGGCGAGGATCTCGTCCGGAGTGCCTATGTAGGCGCCCCAGTAGATGTCCATGTCCTGGTCGGCGTACTGCCGGAAGGCCTGGTGCGCGTCGAGCATCACGACCACGTCGTCCACGCCCTCGGGGAACCCCTCCGCGAGCCGTCGTCCCGTGGTGATCTGCACCGGACGCGCCACCCGGTTCAGCCCCGTGCGGTGCCGGGCGACGAGCGCCGAGACACTGCTGATGCCCGGCACGACGTCGTACTCGAAGGCGACCGCGCCCCGGCCGAGCACCTCCTCGAGGATCCCGATCGTGCTGTCGTACAGCGACGGATCGCCCCACACCAGGAAGGCGCCGCTGTCGTCCTCGCCCAGCTCCTCGGCGATCAGCCGCTCGTAGATGCCGGCGCGGGCGCTGCGCCAGTCCCCGACGGCCGGCGAGTACGCGGCGCCGCCCGCGGCGCGGTCCCGCTCCGGGTCGCGCGCCTGAACCAGGCGGTACGTCCCCTCCGGTATGTGCGCGTCGAGGATGTCCCGGCGCAGCTGCGTGAGGTCGCTCTTCACCTCGCCCTTGTCGAGGATGAAGAACACGTCCGTGCTCCGCAGCGCTCTGACCGCCTGCAGGGTCAGCTGGTCGGGGTCGCCCGCGCCGATACCGATGACATGAATCCTTCGCACGCCCCGAGTCTGCCGTACGGCACTGACAACGCGTGCACCGCGTCCGCGCTCACCTGCGCCGCCCCGCCGCGGCGAGCCATGTCACGAAACCGCGCGCCCGCGCAGCCGAGGCGCCCGCGCCCGCGCGTCCACGGTCCGCTCCCCGCTCTCCACCTCGTCCGCCAGCTCCCGGGCCCAGGCGGTCAGCCCGGCGAGATCCATCCCGTACGGCCGCGCCCCGGCACCCGACGCCCATTCCTCGACGGCCCCCGCCCCGCGCCGCAGCAGCCGCGCCCCGCCGGTGACGTTCCCCCGGGCCGCGTGCGTGAGCCCCACCGCGAGCTGGGCCAGCCCGCGCCACAGGGTGCGTTCCCGGTCGGGGCCGGACTTCCAGGCGTCCTCGAAGACCTCGTGCGCGTGGAACGGCTTCCCGTCGTCCAGCAGCGCCTGCGCCTCGGTGACGGTCTGCTCCGGGGTACGCCGGACGCCCTCCGGCTGCCGCTCCACACCGGCCGCGCCGTACGGCAGGGGCCGCCCGAGCCCGTCCCGGGGCCGGGCGCTGCGGGCCCGCCCCTCGCTGTCCCGGTCCCGTGCGCCGCCCGTACCCCATGTGCTGCTCATGCCCCGATTGTCCCGTGCCCGGCGCCCCCTTCGGCGCAGCCCCCGGCGTGGGGTAAAGTACTGTCCGCATGATCACGCGGTTCGCCGCGGGAGACGCACCGGGACGTGGCGCAGCTTGGTAGCGCACTTGACTGGGGGTCAAGGGGTCGCAGGTTCAAATCCTGTCGTCCCGACTCTGCTTTCGGCAGGTCGGAGGCCGTTCTCTCATGAGTGAGAGGGCGGCCTTTCGTGCGTCCGGGGGTGTGGTGGTCGCGGTGTGGTCGCAGGCCAGGGTCGGGGCTGGTTCGCGGTGGTGCTGAAGGCGGGCGGGGCGGGGGAGCGGAGCCGGCGGACGGCCTCGTGGAGGCTCCGGAGGTGGTCGCGTGTTGGTCGCAGCCATGTCGCCCGACGCGGACGATCTTTGAGCTTCTCGGCCTGGGTGAGGGTGTGGTCGATGGTGTCGACGGCTTTGCGGGCGGCCTGCCGGGTGAGGTGGCTGTAGAGGTTCGCGGTGGTCGACAGGGTGGAGTGCCGCAGCGTCTTGGAGACCACGGTCAGAGGCACGCAAGGGCCCCGCGGTACGTGACCGCGGGGCCCTTCGGCTTCGGCGTGCTCTGTCTCGATCGGCCAGGGTCAGCGGGCCGCGTAGCCGAAGCGGACGCCCGTCGCCGGGAGGCCGTTCGAGCCCGGCGCGTACGTCGTGACCGTGGCCACCGTGCCGCCGGTCGCGTTCGACCAGGGCAGGACGTGCAGCGCGCCGTACGTCGACGGGCCGTACGGCATGCCGATGTACAGGGACGTGCCGGTGGCGTGGATGCTCGCGCCGACCTGCTGGTCCGTGCCGGGGGTGCCGGGCAGGCCCGAGGCGTTGCCCGCCTGGATCCAGAAGTCGCTGTCACCGGGCTCGCCGAGCAGCGAGAACGTCTGGACGGCGCCCGCGCCCGCCACCGTGCCGATGGCCTCGCCGGGGATGCCGACCGCGAGATGCATCGTGGCGGCCGAACCCACCGCGCGCGGCGCCGTGTTGACCGCCGTGACCTGAGCGCCGAACCGGTCGCCCGCCTCGATCGCGCCCTGCACGTCGGTGTCGTCCTGGTGGATGTCCTCCGTGTAGCTGACCGCGCCCGCGGCGGTCACCCGGAGGATCACCACACGGCCGCCGTCGGCCTGGGAGACACCGGACTCGTTGTCGAGGTCCTCGCCCGGGGAGCCGACCGCGATCAGCGAGTCGGAGGTCGAGGAGGAGGTGCGGTAGTCGGTCACCGAGAGCGAGGCGCCGAACTCGTCGCCCGCCTCGGCGGCGCCGGAGACGATGCCGTCGCTCTGGGCCACGCCCGCGATCGGCGTCGGGATGCCGTCCGCGTTGAGGGTGTGCGACAGGATCTGGACGCCGCCGGCGTCCGCCGCGGTGCCGATGGCCTCGCCCGGGTCGCCGATGGCGATGTGGTTCTTGTCGGCGGCCACCGAGGCGCCGAAGTGGTCGCCCGCCTCGGCCGTGCCGGAGACCGTCGACTTGCCCTGGTAGATGGCCGTGCTGGTCGAGCCGCGCAGGTAAAATGCCTCGCCCGCCTCGGCCTCGCCGTCCAGGCCCTCGCCGGGGGTGCCGATGACGATGTACGGCTCGCCCGCGGCCGTGGTGCCCGCCGCGAGGGCGGCGCCGAACTCGTCGCCCGCCTCAGGGCTGGACACGAGCAGCGAGCCGGTGGTGGAGGCGCCGCCTTCCTCCAGGTGGAGGTAGTGCGTGCCCTGGCCGAGGCCGTCGGCGCTGCCGTAGATGACGTCGACGAAACCGGCGGCGGTGTCGGTGCCGATGGCCTCGTTCGGGGTACCGACGACGAGGTCGGTGTAGCCGTCCTCGTTGTAGTCGACGGTGGCGAGCGCGGTGCCGAACTGGTCGCCGGCCTCGGTGCCGCCCGCGACCTCGTCGAGGTCCTGGTTGAGTTCGAGTACGCCCGCGCCGCCGCCGTAGACGACGCGGACGACGCCCGCCTTCGCCTTGCTGTTGACGGTGGCCTCCGGGTCGGAGACCGCGATGTCCTCGACGCCGTCGCCGTTGAAGTCGGTGATGTCAGTCTTCGCCGCGGTGTCGGTGACCCAGCTCGCCAGGTCGTCGACGCGGGTGGAGACAGCTCCCGTACGGGTCTCGGTGGAGTCCTGGCCGAAGCAGCCGCCCTGCCAGGACTGGCTGCTGATGGCGACGAGCGCGGCACTGGTGCCGGAGCCGCGCACCTCGGGGCCGCCGGTGTCGCCGGCACAGACGGCGGCGCCGTCCTGGCCTGTGACGCTCGTCGTGGTGGTGGCCGTCGAGTCGACGGTGAAGGTGCCGGTGTGCAGGGTGAGCGGCGACCACTCGTCCGTCGTACGGCCGTAGCCCGCGACGGTGAGGGACTCGCCCGCGGTCGCCGCCGTGGAGGAGAGCGCGACGGGGGTGACCGAGGTGACCGGGCGGGACAGCTTGGCGAGGACCATGTCACGGTCGGTGCGCGGGACCAGCTTGGTGACCGTGCGGACCTCGCCGGTGGACGTGGTCAGGTCGGTCCGGCCGATGGTGGCCGTGGTCGCCAGCGGCGGGGCGCCCTCGGTGACGTCGAGGCCCGCGGCCGGGTCGTCGACGAAGCAGCTGGCCGCGGTGAGCAGCCACTCGGGGTCGACGAGCGCGCCGGAGCAGGCGCGGGTGCCGTCGCCGATGTCGAGGCGGGCGGTGTAGGCGAGGCTGCCGGTGGTGGCGGCGCTGCCGGTGACGGCGGCGGCCGGGACGGCGAGCGCGGTCAGCGGCGCCGCGACGAGCGCCACGGCGAGCGCGCCCGCGCGCAGGCGGGCGCGGGAGGGTCTGGGACGAGGGCTGGGGCTGATGGTGTGCATGAAGGTGCTTCCTGGTGATCCGGAGACGGAAGGGCGGCGAGAGCGAACTGACCGGTTATGAGCGTTACTTGGAGGTGCGCAGTTCGACGAGCATGAACTCGCGGCCCTCCGCGTCGGCGCTCTCGCCCACCGCGGTCCAGGCGTTCTGCGTGATGTCGTACGTGGTGGTCTCGTCGTCGACGGTCATCGTGGCCTCGGTGGTGTAGTCGTTGCCCTTGATGCCGTAGACGGAGGGGATCTCCAGGGTCAGATAGCCGGAGTCGCCGGTGACGTTGAAGCAGATCTTGTCCTGGCTGCGGGCCCACACCTCCAGCTGGCCGGTGTCGGTGACGCAGTCGGCGAGGATGATGTGGCCGTCGCCGCGCTTGAGGGTGATGCCCTTGTCGGCGAGGATCGCGTCGGCACCGGGGTAGTTGAAGTCCTCGACGGCGTAGCCGGGGGACTCGTCGGCCACCGAGATGGTGGACGAGGCGTGCGTCGCGGGGGTGGCGGGAGTCCCGGCCGCCCACATGCCGGTGGCGGCGGTGAGCGCCGCGGCGGCGGTGGCTATGAGACGTCTGAGTCGCATCGGTGTCGGATTCCTTGTCGTTGCGGGTTGTTCTGGATCTGGATCCGGTCAGTGAAGAAAAAGGTCAGTAGACGAAGAGCGCGATGCCGCACAGGACCAGGAGCGTGGCGAGCAGTTGGCACACCATCGCGAGCGGGGGCCCGTTGTCGCGGGTGCGGCCGCTTCGCTCCTGGTCGAGGGCGAGGCGGGCGAGTTCCTTGTGCCGGCCGAGCAGTCCGACCACGAACCCCAGCAGGCCGAACGTGTACAGCGACAGCAGCTCCACCGTCCGCAGCACCCCAATGGACACCACCGCGTAGCCCCCGATCGCGAGCAGCACGGGTGCGCTCGCGGCCCGCAGGCGGGTGGTGCGGGTCGGCATCCAGCGGGTGAACACCGTCCAGTAGACGACGGTGGAGACCGCGGCGGCGGCGATCCAGAACGCGGTCGGCAGATACGGGTCGTGGTGCACGGGGCTCCTCCGGAAGTTGGACGGGCGGGGGCGGGGAAGGCGGCCGGCCTACCAGGGGGTCCAGTCGACGTCGGACCAGTCGGTGGTGAAGATGCCGACGACCTTGGACGCTGCCTCGCTGCCGACACGTACCGCGGTCGCCGCTGCCGACTCCACGCCCGATGCCTCGACGGCCCCGGCGACACCGCCGCCGATCAGGTCGAGTGCCACATGCCCCAGCGCCTCCCCGAACTCGGGGCTGGTCACCCCGTACGCCCGGTACGTGTAGTAGGCGGCGATGCCGGCGGCGACCAGGGAGACGCCGCCGAGGATCGGGGCGACGACCTCGCCGACGACCGGGATGGCCAGCGAGCCGGCGCCGATGAGGCCGGTGGCGACGGCCACCTTGTCCCAGTCGTTGGCCATGCCCTCGTAGTACTCCTCCTCGGAGTACTCCTCGCCGACCTCGTCGGGGTCGCCGGGCGCGTCGACGCCGTCGTTGCCGGAGCTGTCGGCCGGGTCGGTGCCGTCCGCCTCGTTCTTGCGGGCCTGCGCGGCGGCGGCGGCCGCGGCGGCGGCCTGCTCCTCGCGGCGCTTGGCCGCGACGGCCGAGTTGGCGGCGGACGCCTCGGCGGCTGCGGCCACCTTGTCCTTGCCCGCCTGGATGGCCGACGCGCGGGCACTGGCGGCCGACGTGCGGGCGCTCGCGGCGGAGGCCAGGGCGGCGGAGGCGGACGAAACGGCCTGATTGGCCGAGTAGTTGGCGCGACGGGCCGCGCCGCGGGCGGTGGCCGCCGCGGCGGACGCCTTGTTCGCGGAGGCGGCGGCCGAGGCGGCCGAGGCGTCGGCGGCGTTGGCCTGGTCGAGTGCCTCCTGGGCGGAGGCCTTGGCCGCGTCGGAGGAGGCCTTGGCCTTCGTCGCCCAGTCGGCGGCCTCGGCAGCGGCCTGCCGAGCCAGGGCCGCCGCCTGGGAGGCGTTGGCGGCGTTCTGCTGGGCGAGGGCGGCGACGCGGGCGGCGTTGGCGATCGCGGCGAGCATCGCGGCGATGTGCGCGGCGGAGTCCTCGTCGAGCTGGGCCGCCTTGTGCTGGACGGTGGTGACGAAGTCGCGGCGCATCCAGGCCGTGCCGGCCATCGCGGTTTGCGCGGCGGCCTGCACGTTGGCGCCGCCCGCGTTCATGATCGCGAGGGTGGCGACGCGGTCGTCCTCCAGCTGCGCGGTGCGGTAGCCGGAGAAGATGAAGGCGCTGAGCGCGTCGACACCGCCGTCGTCGAGGGCGTCGTTGGCGGCGGCGGTGACGGCGCTGCCCGCCCCGTCCATGAGCTTCAGGATCGCGACGCGGTAGGACTCGGCCTGTACGTCGTGGATGCCCGTGGTGAGGAACGTGGTGACGGCGTCCGCGTCGTCCTGCGCGAGGACGGCCTGTGCGGCGTCGGCGAGGTCGGCGGAGCCCAGCTGGGCGGCGAACAGGATGCTTTCGCGGTTGTCCTGGTCGACGGCGAGGGAGCGGTCGGCGTCGAGCCAGGCGAGGATGTCGGCGTCGGTGCCGGACAGCGCGTACTCGGCGGCCGAGCACGTCCAACTACCCTTGGATTCCAGGAGGTTGACGGCAGCCTGGCGGCCGAGGGTGGCAGCGTCGGTGTCGTTTCCGGCGGCGATCGCGTCGGCGGCCCGGGCGAGCAGGTCCTTGGTGTCCGTGTCGGTGCGGCCCTGCTCGGTGACCAGGTCCTCGATGGCGTCGAACGCGGTCTGCTCGTCGTCGGCCATCGCCGCCGCCTCGACGAGGCCGATCTTCAGGTCGGCGGCGATCCGGGCGGCCTCGGCGGCCCGCGCCGTCTCGAACACGTCGGTGGCGTCGGCGACGGCGTCACTGGCGACGTTCGCCGCCTCGATCGCGGCGGCGGCGTGGGCGGTGGACTTCGTGGCGTAGTCGAGGGCCTTGCCGGCATTCGCGTACGCCTCGTCGCAGGCGTCGGCGGCGGCGTCCGCGTGGTCGGCGGCGCTGTTGGCCCAGTCGCGGGCCTTGCGGGCGGCGGACGCGGCGGTCTGCGCGAGGGACTTGGCGCGGCCCGCGGCCTCGGTGGCCTGGTCGGCGGCGGCGTCCGCCTCAGCGGCGGCGGCCTTGGCGCGCTGCGCCTGGGCGACGGAGACCCCGGCGGCGGCAGCCGCGGTCGCGGACGCGGCGGCCGCGGCGGCCGAGTGCTGGGCGGCGTTGGCGGCGGCGGTGCCGGCCGCGGCGGCGGCGTCCCCGGCGTTGGCGGCGGCGTCGGCGGCCAGGGCGGCGGTGCGGGCCCCTTCGGCGGCGGCGCGGGCGGCGGTGGCCGCGTTCTTGGCGGCCGCGGCCTGCGCGGCGTCCTTCGACGCGGCGATCGCCGCTGAGTAGGCGGTGGCGGCGGCGTGCCCCGCGGTGGCGGCCGCGGCGGACGCGGCCCGCGCGGCGGACGCCGCGGTGGCGGCCGCGGTGACGGCGGTGTTCGAGGCGCTGATCGCGGTGCGGGCGGCCTTCGCGGCGCCCTGGGCGGCCTCGGCGGCGCGGCCCGCGGCGGCCCCGGCCTTCGCGGCGTCGCCCTCGGCGGCCTCGGCCTCGTCGGCGGCCTGCTCGGCGGCCTCCTTCGCGGCCTGCGCGGCCTCCTGGGCGCGGGTGGACGCCTCGACGGCGGCGTCGGTCTCCAGTTGGGCGCGGGTCCCGGCCTCCTGGGCGACCGTGACGAGCTGGCCGATGGTGAGGGACTCCTGGTCGCGGGCACGGGCGATGTGCTGACCGGTCGTCAGATACTGGCGGATGTCGTCGGCGGTGCCGTCCAGGGCACGCTCGGCGGTCGTCTGCACCTCGGGGCCGCCCGCCGCGAGGATTTTCAGGACTTCGATGCGCTCGTCCTCCTGCCGGGCCGTGTACTGGCCGGAGGTGAGGAACGTGCTGTACGCGGCGGCGGTCGCCGTGTTCAGGGCGGCCTGCGCGGCCTTGGTGACGGCCTTGCCGCCGGTGTTCAGGACGGTGAGGACGGCGACGCGCTGGTCCTCCAGGAGCGGGGCCTCGTATCCGGACTCCAGGAACGCGGCGATGTCGTCGTCGGTGCCGGACAGGGCGGTGTTGGCGGCGGCGCGCACCCCCGCGCCCGCCTCGTGGAGGACGTTGAGCACGGCGAGTCGGCTGTCCTCGGCGCGGACTTGCGCGAGCGTGGTGGTCAGGAACGCCGTGATGTCGTCGTCGGTGCCGGTCAGTGCGGCGGCCGCGGCCGCACGGGTGGCGGTGCCGCCCTGCCGGTAGGCGAGAACGGCCTTTGCCCGGTCCGTGTCCGGCAGCGTCGCCGCCGTGTCGGCGTCGTCGGCCATCGCGGCGGTGGCCGGGACGAGGACGTCCAGGCCGAGTGCGGTCACGGCCGCGAGGGCGGTCGAGCCGCCGACGACCGTTCTCAGGAACCCTCGTCTACTCCATTGTTTCACGTGCATGTTCCGGTGCCACCCCCACGGTGTCCGAACCTGCGGCCCTGACGGCCACCTGACAGGTCCGTGAAGGTACCAGCGATGCGGAACGTCGAATTCCAGCCATGAGAAAGGGAGTTGGACCAATGCCTCGCAGGGGACTCTCCACCACGAAAGCCGCCGCGGACCGCGAGCCCGAACCGTACGCTGGGTGGGATATGCCGACAAGTAAATGTGCCGTACACGCGGCGACGCACAGCGTTCTCCGAACCGGTGCACAGGAGATGTCTCGATCCACCACCCCGGCATGGCTCTTGGCCGTGATCACGGTTTGAATACGCCGACAAGGTTGTACGGGTGCGGCGTGATGCGTGCCACATTTGCAGGCGACAGGGCTCACGTGATCCACGTCGTGGAAAACTTCCGGTCGTCGGCGTGCAGCCCTTCCCGGCCGTCGCGGGTCACCTGCGGGGCGAGCTCTACCAACGCCTGTGCGCCCACATCTGGGATCCGCAGCGCCTCGGTTTCCCGGCCCCCGGCCCCTCAACCCTCGGATCGTGAGGCCAACATGGAGCCGACTACGCGCCTTCCCGCCCCCGCACCTCGTAGGCGCGCGCTACGCACCGATCTCGCGCGCATGATGCGCGCGGACGTGCTGGCGCCGGGCACACTGCTGGAGGGCGAGTACAGGGGCGTCCGCTATACCGCGACAGTTGACGCCGACGGGGTTCTCACCTTGCCCAGTGGCGAACCGTTCAGTAGTGCGGACGAGGCGGGCAAAGTACTGTGCGGGACCCGCCGCTGCACCGGCATGGCCTTCTGACATGTCACAACGGCCGACGCCTGTCCCTGCGTGAACTACGCAACCAGGCTTGATCGCGTACTTGACTGGGGGTCAAGGGGTCGCAGGTTCAAATCCTGTCGTCCCGACGGTGAAGTCGGATGTTTTCGCAGATCAGGGGCACTCTTCGGAGTGCCCCTGATGCGTGTGCGGGAGTGGATCGGGAGCCCTCCTCCGCTCCCCGCGCACCCAGTCGCGGACCACATGCGCGTGTCCCTGGTCACGGACGCGATCGAGATGGCGGTGGCCGTCCGCGGCGGCCAGGTCGACAGCGTCATCCTCCATGCGGACGGGGGCGCGCAACGCCGCCGAGGTGTCCATGCGCCTCACGTAGCGTCCCGCTGACGCCCCGTCGATAACTGGTCGACGTGTGCCGGAATCGTCCCTGTCCCAATGCGCCACAGAGGTAGGCGTGTTCCCCGGCAGATGATTTATCCAAGGGTTGTGCAAAGTGTTGTAGAAATAGGGGGCGGCGGCTAGATTCCGGGCTCGTCAGGGAGTTGAGCCGAACGAGAGTGCGGAGTCGCCATGGGTGCTGGAGACAGGCCGGAGCAGATGTACGGGGTGAGCCGACGGGCCGTGCTGCGGTTGACGGGGGCGGCCGCGGTCGCGGCCGGGATCGGTGTTGCTTTCCCCGGGGCGGCCGGGGCCGCCGACGCCGACGCCGACGCCGCCGCCGTGACGAAGGCGTTCACTCCCGGTCAGCCGTGGCTGGACGACGCCGGGAACGTGATCCAGGCACACGGCGGCCAGGTGTTCGCCGTGCCGAAGGGCGCCAAGGCCGGCAAGGGCGTGTGCTACCTGTGGTACGGGGAGGACCGCAGCAACGGCTACTACAACAGCCCCGGCGTGCACGTCTACTCCTCGTCGGACCTCTACACCTGGCACGACGAGGGCCTGGCGCTGAAGGCGATGGAGTCGGCCGACCAGTTCACCACCGATCCGTATTTCGCCGACCTCTACGGCGACTACACCGCGGACCAGCAGGCCGCCGTCTACCGTGACTTGGGTACCAAGCAGGTCAGTACGACCGTCAATCCGGCCATCCTGGAACGCCCCAAGGTGATCTACAACCACCGCACCCGCCAGTGGGTGATGTGGGTGCACGCCGACGGGCCGTCGGGGACCTCCAACGCCCAGTACGCCAAGGCCCGTGCCGGGGTCGCCGTCTCCGACTCGCCCTACGGCCCCTTCCGCTGGATCGACAGCTACCGCCTGGATGTCGCGCCGGCCGGCGAGGACAACTACCAGCCGGACAACCCCGGCATGGCCCGCGACATGAACCTGTTCGTCGACGACGACGGCACGGCGTACATCATCTACTCCAGCGAGGAGAACTACTCGCTGTTCATCTCCAAGCTCGACGCCGACTACACCTACCTGTCCGCGCCGCCCGACCAGGCGGTCAAGGGCGTCGACTTCATCCGCCCCTACATCGGCGCGCACCGCGAAGCCCCGGCCCTCTTCCGCTTCGGCGACGTCTACTACCTGATCACGTCCGGCGCCACCGGCTGGACACCCAACCCGGCCCAGTACGCCACCGCCACCGACATCCTCGGCGAGTGGACGGACCACGGCAGCCCGATCTCCGGTGACGGCGCCGCCGACACCTTCACCTCCCAGTCGACCTGCGTCATTCCGGTGGAGCCGAAGCGCGGCCGGTTCATCTTCATGGGCGACCGCTGGACCCCCAGCGACCTGGCCAACTCCCCGTACATCTGGCTGCCCGTCAGCTTCGGCGAGGGCACGTCCATGGAGCTGACCTGGCACGACAGCTGGACACTCGACGCAGACCTGCCGGAACAGAAGCAGTACACCGTCGACGCCCAACTCCCCGCGCAGCTCTGGCTCGGCGCGGACGGGGCCGCCGAGCAGGCCGACCTGCCGTCCCGGGTGCGGGTCACCTGCGGCCACCGCACCCTCACCTCCCGCGTCACCTGGAACCTCGACGAGGCCGACCGCCCCGGCTTGGTCCCGGTCACCGGCACCCTGCTGGACTTCGGGGACCGCGCGTTCACCCGCCAGGTGCTCGCCGTGCCGCACAACCTGCGCTACGTGGTCAACGCGGGCGGCGACATCACTGACGACTGGACCTCGATGGTGACCGCCGCCCGCACGGAGGGCACGGTCCTCAACTCGACGCCGGAGCAGGCGCTCGGCAGCGACGCGGAGACCGGCGCGCAGTGGGGCTGGACCAGCCAGGGCGCCCTCGCCCGGAAGATCTCCGGCGGCGACCTGTACACCACACTGCGCTACGCGGTCTCCGGCCGGACGCTGACCTACACCTTCGGCGGCCTGGACCCGGCGCGGACGTACACCGTCCACGCCGGCTGGTACGACCCGTGGCCGTGGGCCAACCGCGCGGCGCGCGTCGAGGTCAACGGCACGGTCGTGGAGGCGCAGCGGCTGTTCACCTCGACCCGCGAGGCCTCCGCGTACCGGGGCCTGTCCCCGGACGCGAACGGCGTGCTGCGGCTGGACGTCATCCCCACCCGCAGCCCCGACATCCAGCTGAGCTTCGCCTTGGTGAGCGAGGACGAATAGCCGGTCGCAACGGGCTTGCGCGACCTTCGGGCAGTTCCGGGTGGCGAACCCGGAACTGCCGGGTCGGAACAGCGGGTCTCCGGCTGACGCGCCACGGTTGAAGGGGCGCACGGGGTGCCGCCGAGTACGGCGGCACCCCGTGCGCCCCTCATGCGGGCCGGCCCGGCCCGCCCGTCGACTCGCGGACCACGACGGAGAACCGGCCGACGCATTCCTCCGGCTCCACGGCAGGTCCGGGCTGTTCGATCCGCCGGACCAGCCGGGCGACCGCGTGCTCGGCCATCGTGTCGTGGTCCGGGTCGACCGTGGACAGGGAAGGAACGAGGAACGCGCTCTCGTCGACGTTGTCGAAGCCGATGACCTTGACGTCGTGCGGTACGCGCACCCCGGCATCGGCCAGACCGCGCAGCACGCCCATGGCCACGGTATCGGTCACGCAGAACACACCGTCGAAGTCGAGGCCGTCGGACACCATCTGCCGGGCGCATCGTGCTCCGGCCTCCATGGTGAACGCGGTGAGGCACTGCTCCAGGTCCGCGTCAGGGGCCAGGCCCGCGCTTGCCAGGGCCTGTCGGTACCCGGACTGGCGCAGGCTCGACACGTCGGCGTCGTGGCCGACCGCTCCGCGCAGGAACGCGATGCGCCGACAGCCGCGCTCGATCAGATGGTGGGTGGCCGTGCGGGAGGCGTCGACGTTGGGCATGGCGATGTGGTCCACGCGGCCGCTGAACATCCGCTCGCCGAGGACGACCACCGGGTGGTCGACCTTGGACCACTCGGCGTCGTTCGCCCCCAGACCGACGGCACTGATGATGAGCCCGTCATAGAGCCGGTTACGGGACCTGGTCAGTGCCGCCAGTTCGTTCTCCACCAGTGCGCCGGTCTGTTCGACGCTCACCCTGAGGCCGCGGCGCTCGGCGGCGGTGATGACGGCCGCGGCCAGCCGGCCGTAGTAGGGGCGGTTGATCTCGGGGACGGCGAAGCCGATGGTTCCGGTACGGCCCTTGCGCAGGTTGCGGGCGGCCACGTTGACGTGGTAGTCGAGGCGGGCCATCGCGTCGAGGACCTTGTCGCGTGTTGCCGGGCGAACGCTGGGGTGCTCGTTGATGACGTTGGAGACCGTCATCGCGGAGACACCGGCCGCCTTGGCCACGTCCCGGATCGTCGCCATGGCCGTCCCCCTTCCGTGGTGCCGTGGTGCCGGCATCCGCCCGGCCCATTACACCTCAGGCCGATGGGGCGAACCGATAGAGGGCCGCACCGTGGACGGGAAGATCGACGCTGAGGTGGCGGCCGTCATGCGGGTGGTCGGTGCGGGTCCACAGTTCCCGTACGTGGTCGTCGGGGTGGGCGCCGAGGGAGCCGAGCGGGACGATGACGGGCCGGGGGGTGTCGGCGAGATTGAACACGGCGGCGTAGCGGGTACGGCCGTCGGTGTCGCGGGCGGTCCACAGCACCAGGCCGTCCTCGCGCAGCACTTCGCGGTTGTCGGTGCTGTGCCACAGGACGGCGAGGGCCTCCTCGTTGGACAGCAGCTCGATCGTCTCGGGCGGGGTGGTGGGCAGATCGCCGCCCATCATCAGCGGGGAGCGGGCCATGAACCACAGCGTGAGCAGACTGACCTGCTCGGCGTGGGTGAGGGCGCACATCCGGTCGGCACCGCGTTCGGCCCGTATGCCGATGTGCCCCAGGGGCAGCATGTCGGCATCCGCCCAGCCCGGTGCGCCCTGCCAGGGGGCCCACCGCGCCATGCGGGCGAACTGCGCCTCGACGTCCTCCCACCGGTCCCACAGGTCGTCGCAGACGCGCCACATGGTGGCGTTGGTGCGCAGGTGGTCGAGGTGGGCGACGGAGACGTCCGTGCCCGGCGACAGGCTCAGCTCGATCGGCCGCCCGGAGCGGGCGATCGCGCGGGCATACGCCTCGATCTCCCGCTCGTGGTACGGGAAGAGCATGTCGTCGGCCTTGATGAAGTCGACGCCCCAGGCGGCGAATTGGGCGACCTGCGCGTCGTAGTACGCCTGGGCGCCCGGATGGTCGTGGTTCAGGCCGTAGTTGTCGGTGTTCCAGGGGCAGACGGAGTCGGTGTCGGCGATCTCGTCGGCGGTGAACTCGGTGCCGGCCACGGGCAGTCGGGCGGTGACGGCACGGCGCGGGATGCCGCGCATGATGTGCAGGCCGAAGCGCAGGCCGAGCGCGTGCACCCGTTCGGCCAGCGGGCCGAAGCCCGCGCCGTCGGCGGACGAGGGGAACCGGTTCGGCGCGGGGAGCTGTCGCCCGTACGCGTCCAGGAGCAGCGGGGCGTCCGGGTTGTAGCCGTGGGCGCGGGCCGTGGGCTCGTACCACTGGATGTCCACGACGACGGTGTCCCAGCCGTGGGCCAGCAGATGGTCGTGCAGGAAGGCCGCGTTGGCGAGGACCTCGTCCTCGGTGACGGTGGTGCCGTAGCAATCCCAGCTGTTCCAGCCCATGGGCGGGCGCAGTGGGCGTTCGGGCAGGGGGCGGGCGGGGGCCATGGACGGTCCGTTTCTGGGGGGAGGCGTGCGAGGTGTACGAGGCCCGGGAGGCGATGCGGTGGTCAGGCCAGCGGAGCCCGGACCGTGAGGAACGAGTGCGGCGGCAGCGTGAGAGCAAGGCCCTGGCCGGTGCTCTTCACTCCGTCGAAGGCGCGCGGGGCGACCGCTGCGGGCGCTTGTGGGGTGTTGTGGGCCGGGATCCGGTCGGCGGTCAGCAGCCGGGCCTCCGGCTCGCCGATCGTGGCGCCGCGCAGGTCGAGCGTGAGGTCGACGGGTTCTTCGGCGTCCAGGTTGGTCAGCGAGATCAGGACCGTTCCGTCCTTGACGCTGGCGGAGGCGGAGACGGTGTCCAGGTCGGCGTCCCCCACCCGGCGGCGGGCGTTGTCGGTGCGCAGGTGGACGGCGAGCGAGGTGGCGTCGTGATGGCCCTTGTTCATCTCGAACACGTGGTACGTCGGCGTCAGGACCAGCGCGTCGGTGTCCGGGTCGGTGAGGACCATGGCCTGCAGGACGTTCACGGTCTGGGCGATGTTGGCCATGTGCAGGCGCGCCGCGTGCTTGTGGAAGATGTCGAAGTGCGTACTGGCCACGAGCGCGTCGCGCAGCGTGTTCTGCTGGTACAGGAAGCCCGGGTTGGTGCCCGGCTCCACGTCCCACCAGGTGCCCCACTCGTCGAGGACGAGGCCGACCGTGCGCCCCCGGTCGTAGAGGTCCATGACCGTGGAGTGGCCGGTGAGGATGCGGTCGATGTCCTTGGCCGACAGCATCGTCCGGTAGTAGTCGTCCGTGCCGAAGGCGGTGGCGCTGCCCTTCGCCTCCCAGGGGCCCGACAGCGTGTAGTGGTGCACGGACAGGCCCTGTAAGAAGTTCTTCGGCGTGGCCTCGCAACCGAAGCAACTGATCTGCTGCATCAGTGTCTCGGTCCACTTGTAGTCGTCGTCGGACGCGCCCGAGGCGATGCGGTAGAGCTTGTTGTCACCGTGGTCGCGGCAGTACGTGGCGTACTGGCGGGCCAGGTCGGCGGAGTACTCGGCGCGCATGTTGCCGCCGCAGCCCCACGTCTCGTTGCCGATGCCCCAGTACTTCACGCGCCAGGGCTCCTCGCGGCCGTTGGCCTTGCGCAGGCGCACCATGGGGCTGTCACCGTCGCGGGTGAGGTACTCGACCCACTCGCTCATCTCGCGGACGGTGCCGCTGCCGACGTTGCCGTTGATGTACGGTTCGGCGCCGAGCAGTTCGCACAGGGCCATGAACTCGTGGGTGCCGAAGTGGTTGTTCTCCTCGACGTTGCCCCAGTGTGTGTTGACCATACGCGGGCGCGTCTCGCGCGGGCCGACGCCGTCCTGCCAGTGGTACTCGTCGGCGAAACAGCCACCGGGCCAGCGCAAGTTGGGGATGTCCAGGGCACGCAGCGCCTCCACGACGTCGAGGCGGATGCCGCCCTCGTTGGGCAGGGGCGAGTCCTCGCCGACCCAGAAACCTCCGTAGATGCAGCGTCCGAGGTGCTCGGCGAAGTGGCCGTAGAGGTGGCGGCTGATCGTCGGCCCCGGGATGTCGAGGTTGATGACCGCGGTGGCTTCGGGCACGGAAGTACTCCTGTGTGACGGGGTTTTGTATCGATAAAAAGCTCCGGGGGGCGTCGGCGTCAAGGGCGGTGCGCTGATCGGCCGGCTGTGCTCCCTGGTGCGGCCTACCGGTGGGGCACGGTTTGAAACTCGTAGGAAACAAGGGCTTGTGGACGAATTAAAACGGGGGTTAATTTAACCGCCACTCGAACCCCCGGGTCGGTAGGACCGGCCGCGTCCCCGTCGTTCGTACACCTCAAGAGAGGGCACAGCCATGCCGTTTGACAGAGCGCAGGTTTCACGTCGGAGCTTTCTCGGTCTGGGAGTCGCGGCGGCGGGCGTCATCACGCTCACGGCGTGCGGGTCCGGCTCCGGCGCCGGTTCGAGCGGTCCGCTCGTGATGACGGTCTGGGGTGGCGACACCGACCGGAAGACGTACCAGGCGCGCATCGACCTGCTGGTGAAGAAGTACCCGGACCTGAACGTGAAGCTTCAGCTCATCCCCTCCGACTCGTACGCGCAGAAGGTGCAGACGATGATCGCGGGCGGCAGCGGCCCGGACATCATGCAGGTCGCCGAGGACGTCAACACCTACTCCAGCAAGGGCCAGCTCCTGGCGCTCGACGACCTGGCGAAGAAGGCCGGGCTCGACGCCGAGGAGCGGTTCGGCCCGGTCGGCACGATCTACTCGTACGAGGACAAGACGTACGCGATACCGGACCGCTCCGGCGCGGTCACCGTGTACTACAACAAGGACCTGTATGACAAGGCGGGCATCGACGCGCCCACCGCGGACTGGACCTGGGACGACGCGCTCGCCGCCTTCAAGGAGCTCACCGTCCCCGGCAAGCAGTGGGGCTACGGCGGCGCCGAGTGGTACCCGCAGTGGTGGTCGCTCGCCTACCAGAACGGCGGCACGATCATCGACGACAACGGCCGTCCCGCCGTCGACAGCGACGAGGTCGTCGAGGCGCTCCAGTGGGCGGGCGACCTGGTCTTCAAGCACAAGGTCGTGCCGAGCAAGGCGGACTACGCCGACATGGGCTCCGAGGTCGGCGCCGACCAGGCCTTCCCGCTGCAGAAGATCGCCACCCACGCCAACGGCTTCTGGGTCATCGCAGGGCTCACCGACGCGAAGTTCGACTGGGACATCGCCCCGATGTGGCGCGGCAAGAAGCAGGCCGTCTCGGCGTTCGGCAGCGGACTTGCCATCTCCCGTACGTCCAAGCAGCGCGACAACGCTTTCAAGGCCATCGACTTCCTCACCTCGCCCGAGGCGCAGAAGCTGATCATCTCCACCGGTGAGGACGTGCCGGCCAGCCTGGAGGTGCAGAAGAGCGACGCGTTCCTCAAGCCGGCGTGGATGAAGAAGGACATCAACATGGCCGCGTACGGCGAGTCCAGCGAGTTCGTCCTGCGCTCCCCCTTCATCCCCGAGCGGACCGAGATGATCTCGGCCATCGACTCCCACCTCGCCAACTTCTGGCTCGGCAAGGAGAGCGCGAAGAAGGCGCTGACCGCGCTGCAGAAGGACCTCGAGTCCATCATCAAGTCGGCGAGCTGACCGGCCATGACCGCACCAGCTGTCTCCCGGCCGGGCACGTCCCGGCCGGGCTCCTCCAAGAGGCGGCGCCGTGAGGCGCTCTGGTTCTATCTGTTCGTCTCGCCGTGGATCATCGGGTTCCTGGTCTTCATGTTCGGGCCGATGATCGCGTCGGTGTACTACTCGCTGACCGACTGGGACTCGTTCACCTCGCCCACCTGGGTCGGGCTGCAGAACTACGTCACCCTGCTCACCGACGACGACCGGTTCTGGAAGGCCCTGTGGCACACCTTCTACTACGCGGCGGTCTCGGTCCCGCTCGGTCTGGTGCTCGGCCTGTGGCTGGCAAACCTGCTCAACAAGCAGGTACGGGCGCGCAAAGTGCTGCGCACGCTGATCTACCTGCCGACCCTCGTCCCGCTCGTCGCCACCGCGATGATCTTCCGGCAGGTGCTCGCCCCGCACGGTCCGCTCAATAAGGCGCTCGGGATGATCGGCATCTCGGGCCCGGACTGGCTCCTCGACGGGTCCTGGGCGACGCCCGCGCTGATCGTGATGTCCGCATGGAGCGCGGGCAGCGCCACCGTCCTGCTGCTCGCCGCGATGAAGGGCATCCCCAAGGAGCTGTACGAAGCGGCCGAGGTCGACGGCGCGGGCGCGGCACGCCAGTTCTGGAGCATCACGCTGCCGCATCTGACCCCGATCATCTTCTTCAACCTGATCATGGGGATGATCGGCGCCTTCCAGGTCTTCGCGCAGGTGTACATCCTGGTGCCGAAGGGCAAGCTGCGCGCCGCGTACGACGGGGCCGAGACGATGGTGCCGTACCTCTTCGACGAGGCCTTCGGCAACTACCACATGGGGTACGCCTCGGCGATCTCCTGGCTGCTCTTCCTCGTGGTGCTCGTCTTCACGCTGATCGCATTCCGCACCGCACGGCGCTGGGTGTTCTACGAAACCGAGGTGAAGTGATGGCCGGCCTTCTGACCACCACTCAGGCGCCGCAGCGGACCCGTGACGGCGGCGGCCCGGGCGGCAAGGCCCGCGGCAGGCACGGACCGGGCACGATCCGGGCGTTCCGGGCCACCCCGTTCACGTACGCGACGCTGATCGTCGTGGCGGCGATCCTGACGATGCCGCTGGTGTTCGTCGGGTCGATCGCGCTGTCCAGCGACGCGACCGTGAACACCGGCTCGTTCACGCTCTTCCCGACCGAGTTCCACTGGGAGAACTTCACCCGGGTCTTCAGCACCGAACTGCCGATGGGCCGCTTCCTGATCAACTCGGTGATCATCTCGCTGTGTTCGGTCGCCGGGCAGATGCTCTCCAGCGGCCTGGTCGGCTACGCGTTCGCGCGGCTGCGGGCCCCCGGCAAGAACGCGCTGTTCCTGATCGTCATCGCGACGATGATGATCCCGACCCAGATCACGATGATCCCGCAGTTCATCCTGTTCCGGGACCTGGGCTGGGTGAACACCTACCTGCCGCTGATCGTGCCGAACTTCTTCTCCAACGCCTTCAACGTCTTCCTGGTGCGGCAGTTCGTCTCCCGGCTGCCGAACCAGCTCGACGAGGCGGCGATGGTCGACGGCCTCGGCTTCTTGGGGATCTACCGGCGCATCATGCTGCCCCTGCTGTGGCCGGTGCTCATCGCGATCGGCATCTTCACCCTGACCCACACCTGGGGTGACTTCATGGGCCCGCTGATCTATCTGAACGACGAGTCGAAGATGCCGCTCTCGCTCGGCGTGCAGTACATCACCAGCACGGGGGCCGCGGGCCAGTCTCCGCCGTGGAACCTGGTGATGGTCGGCTCGATCCTGCTCGCGGTGCCGATGATCATCGTCTACTACCTCGGTCAGAAGTACCTGTACGAAATGGACATCAGCGGCGGAAGCGCGGGAGTCAAGTGAGTCATCCGACCATCCTCAACAACAGCGTCGAGCTCGACGCCCGGGGAATCTGGACCGACGGCAGTCCGCGCGTCGTGCTGTGCGCGTCGCTGTTCTACTTCCGTCTTCCCCGGGAGCAGTGGCGTGCGCGGCTCGAACAGGTACGAGCGTCCGGATACACCTGCGTGGACGTCTATCTGCCGTGGAACTTCCATGAGACGGCGCCCGGCCGCTGGTCCTTCGAGGGCCGACGTGACGTCGCGGCCTTCCTGGACCTCGCGCAGGAGACCGGGCTGTACGTCATCGCACGGCCGGGCCCCTACATCTGTTCCGAGTGGGACGGCGGCGCGCTGCCGTCCTGGTTGGGCCTCGACCCCGACCTGCGGGTCCGTCAGCACGAGCCGCGGTTTCTCGCCCAGGTCACCGCGTGGTTCGACCAGGTGCTGCCCCTGCTGGCCAACCGCCAGTACCAAGCGGGCGGCCCGGTCATCATGGTGCAGCTGGAGAACGAGCTGGACTTCTTCGACTGCGAGGACCGCACGGGGTATCTGACCGCGCTGCGCGACCAGGCGGTCCGGCACGGCATCACCGTGCCGCTGATCGCCTGCGCCGGGCAGGGTGACCTGGCGGGCGCGACCGGGAACGTCCCCGGCGTCGTACCGGCGTTCAACTTCTATCCGGACGACGACTCGCCGCACATCGAGCCCGAAGTGCGCCGCTACGCCCAGCTGGTGGCGGACCGGGACCTGCCGCTCCTGGTCACCGAGACCAACCGGCGGCACCGCACGCTGCGTCGGCTCCTCGCGAGCGGCGCCTCGCTGATCGCGCCCTATCTGCAGTCGTCCGGGTGGAACTTCGGGTACACGCCCTCCAGCGGGAACTGGGGCAGTCCCGGCAACTTCATGAGCCACGGCTACGACTTCGGCGGCTATGTCTCCTCGACCGGTGCCGAGCGTCCGGAGTATGCCGAGGCGCAGGTGCTCGCCCGCGTGATCGACACCCTGGGCGCGCAGCTGGCGCACGCCACGTCGAGCGTGCCGCGTGGGGAGGTGACCACGGACTTCCCGACCAGCTCGTCCCTGTCCTCCCTCGACCTGCGCGACGGCGGCCAGCTCGTCGCCGTACCGCATCTGGGTGCGGAAGCGGGCCGGGCCGTCGTGGACGGCATACCGGTCGCCGTCGCCGCGGACTCCTGCCCCCTCATGCTGGTGGACGTACCGCTGCGGTCCTGGGGGCACGACGCGACGCTGACCCTGGCCTCCGCGGATCTGGTGGCCGCGGCGGACGGCGTGCTGGCGTTCTCCTCCAGCGTGCCGGTCACCGTGGTCATCGGCGAGCAGCAGGTCGAGATCCCGGCGCCGACGGTCGGCATGCACCGGCGGACCACCGTTTCAGGGCTGGTACTCGTCGCGCTGGCACCGTCGGACGCCGCACGCCTGCAGCGGATCGACGGCGACGGCACCGTGCATCTGGCCGACGCACCGCACCGGCCGAGCCCGGCCCCGCCCACCGCCGCGGCCACCGCCCGTCGACGGCCGGCCACCGCACCCGAGCAGCCCGCGGGCACCCACCGAGTGCCACCGACGCTGGAGTCCCTGGGCGTCTACCGGGGGCGCGGCATCTACCGAGCCACCGCCGACCTCGGGGACATCGACGAGCTGCTGCTGGTCGGCGCGGCGGACATCGTCGACCTGACGATCGCCGACCGGGTGCATCCCTCGCTCGCCCGCTTCGGTGCCACGGAGCGCATCGACGTCCGCGAGGCGACGGGCCGCGCCGCCATCGAGGCCGTCGTGGAGATCTGGGGCCACGCCAACTTCGACGACGCGCGCCTGCCCGCACTCCGCCTCGGCGCGTTGCGCGGCCTGGGCACGCTGTGGAAGATCCGGGACACGCAGGACGTTTCGGCCCTGTGGACGGTGCAGGGCCACTGGGCCGGGGAACCGGCGCCACTACGCGTGCTGGGCGGCTGGAGCAGCACCCGCGTCGCCGTCCCGCTCACCTACACACGCACGATGCGGTCGGCCACCGCGTCCGCGCTGCATCTGCAGGGGGTGGTCGAGCCGCTGCGGGTACGCGTGGACGACGGCGAGCCGGTCACCGTCCACACCGAGAACCCCTGGGTACTGCTGCCCGCCGGCACCCATCAGGTCTCGATCACGTTGCCGCACCACCCGAGCGGCCACGACCTGCGCGCAGAACTGCTCGTGCTGGAATCGGTCGAGGACTGGTCGTGCGCGGCGCAGGACGACGACCTGCTGACCAGGTTCGCCGGGCAGTCCGGCCCCACCGAGGAGATCCAGCTCCCGCTGGCGCTGAAGCCGGGCGAGGAGGTGTGGCTCGACGTCGACCTGCCGCCCGGCCACAACGGTTTCCGGCTGTGCCTCGACGGTTCGCAGATCCGTGTGACCGGATGGGCCGGCGCGGAGTGCATCGGCCGGACCTGGATCGGTGAGCGGCCGGCCTTCTCGGGCGGTGACCCGGATTCACTCTGGATTCCGCCGGGATGGTCCGGTCTGACCCTGTTCGTCCAGGGCATGCAGGGGCCGGGCGAGTCGGAGCTACGTACCCTATGGCTGAAGTCGGAGACCGATTGAGGACCGATTGACGACCGATCCATGAGGGGGAAACGGTGGCGCGGCGTACGGCTCGTGATCTTCGTAGTGAGAACCGCTTCGAAGTCCTGCACGCACTGTTCGACATCGGGCCGTCCACTCGACAGGAGCTCGCCCGGCGCACCGGGCTCAGTCCGGCGACCGTGGCGACACTGGTCACCGAGTTCCTGTCCGAGGGCGTGCTGCACATCGCCACCGTGGAACGCAACACCGTGGGACGGCCCTACGAGCGGCTCACCATCAACCCCGACCGCGGCCGTATCGTCGGCGTCGACGTAGCCGAGACCTACGTCGACGCCACGGTGTACGACCTCGGGCTCGGCGTACTCGGCCACGGCGAGGTCGCCCTCGACGAGCACGAGAACGGCCAGTCCTACGTGGTCGACGGCATCGTCCGCGCCATCGAATCGGCGGTCGAGGCCAGCGGAACCGAGCGCGCACACATCATCGGCGTCGGGGTCAGCATGCCGGGCCACGTCCACCCCAACGCCGGTGTCTCGGTCTTCGCACCGAACTGGGACTGGCACGACGTCCACATCGAGGAACTGCTGGAGAAGCGCCTGCGGATCCCTGTGTACGTCGACAACCCGCTCAAGGCCGTGATCCTGTCCGAGATGTGGTTCGGCGTCGGGCACGTCGTCGACAGCATGGCCGTCGTCAACCTCGGCACCGGCGTCGGCGCCGGCATCGCGATCGAGGGATCACTGATCCGCGGCGTCACCAACAACGCGGGTGAATGGGGCCACATGCTCCTGCAGCTGGACGGCAGGCAGTGCCGCTGCGGTCGGCGCGGCTGCGTCGAGGCGTATCTCGGAGTCCACGGACTCGAGATGACGCTGACCGAGACAGCCCCGGAACATCCCGCGCTCCGCCAGTCAGGGCAGCGCGACTTCGTCAAGGCGGTCGCCGACGGCCTGGCGGCAGGCGATCCGACGCTGAGCGATCTCGTCGGCCGCACCGCGCGCTACCTCGGCGCGGCCCTCGGCGACCTCGTCAACCTGCTCAACATTCCGATGGTCACCCTGACCGGCTGGACGTCCGACGCACTGGCGCAATGGCTCGTCCCCGCGGTACGCGACGAACTCCCCGACCATGTGCTCCCCGGCTCACTGCCCGACCTCACCGTCGAGGCATCCCGGGTCCCCGGCAACGCTGTGGCGCTGGGCATGGCGGCGTTCACGCTGGAACAGTTCCTCGCCCGACTCGGCCTGGCCAGCTCCGCCAGCACCCGGGCCCAGCCCGGGGGTGACGGGTAGCCGGAAGGGCGTTCAGCAGGTGGCGGCGGCGTCGGTGCGCAGGGGTGCGGCGGTCTTCGCGGTGATGTCGTCGTAGGTCACTCCGGGTGCGGTCTCGACGAGGACGAGGCCGTCGGGGCTTCGGAACTGACGTCCATCGCCGGCAGGTTCGGCTATTGCAGCGTGCGGAATGCCTTGCTGACGAACGTCACGTGCCGTGCCGCTTCCCGTATCCGGCGCGTAGGCGGTGCGGGCGTGGCTGCGATGTCGCCCGCACCGCCTACGCACTGCGGAGGTGAGGTGGATCTGGCGGTGATCTCAGCTGTGCTCGGGGCGTTCGATGGACACCTTGGGCAGTTTTCGGGCCAGCGACGCAGGCAGCCACCAGGCCCATGTGCCGAGCATCTGCATGACGGCGGGGACGATGAGGCATCGGATGACCACGGCGTCGAGAAGGATGGCGACGGCCAGGCCAAGTCCGAACTGCTGGAGCATGCGGTCGGAGCTGAGTACGAAGGCTGCGAAGACGACGATCATGATGGCCGCAGCTGCGGTGATGACCTTGCCGGTTGAAGCGAGCCCTTCGCGTACGGATTGCGAATGGTCTTTGGTACGGGTCCATTCTTCGTGGATGCGTGAGATGAGAAAGACCTCGTAGTCCATGGACAGCCCGAAGACGATCGCGAAGATCAGCGCTGGGATGAAGGCTTCGATGGGGCCTGGCTGCGCTCCGAACCAGCCGTGCTGGAACACCAGGGTGATCACGCCGAGCGCGGCGGAGATGGACAGCAGGTTCAGGATTGCTGCCTTCACGGGGATCCAGATGGATCGGAAGACCAGCAGGAGCAGGAGTGAGGAGACACCGACGACGACGGCGACGAACAGGGGCAACCGGTTGGCGAGTGTTTCGGAGACGTCCTGGGAGGCGGCAGTGGCACCGCCGACCAAGACCTCGGCGCCGGTGGTGTGCTCCAGGGGCGGGGCCACGTCGTCGCGCAGATGGTGGACGAGGTCCACGGTCCCCTCGTCTTGCGGGGAGGTCGTCGGGTAGACGAAGACGGTGGACAGGGCGCCGTCCTCAGAGGACATCGCAGGGCTGGCCTCGGCGACGCCGTCGGTGGTGGCGAGCTTTGCCCGAACGGTCTCGCCGGCGTCTTGATCGCCCATGACCAGGACGATGAGCGGACCGTTGAAACCGGGGCCGAAGCCCTCGGCAAGCAGGTCGTATGCATGGCGGGAGGTGGTCTCCTCGGGGTCGTTGCCGGAGTCGGCGAAGCCCAGGCGCATGCCGAGTGCCGGTGCGGACAGTGCCAGCAGGGCGATCACGCCGACCAGCAGGGTCGGGATCGGGCGTCGCTGTACGGCGCGTGCCATGGCGCGCCAGCGGTTGCCCTCGGTCTTGCCCTTCTCGGCGGCCTTGGCCTGCTGGTTGAGGACATGGCGCTGGATCCGTGTACCGAACAGCGCCAGCAGCGCGGGCAGCAGCACCAGGGAGGCGGCCATCGTGATCAGGACAGTGATGGCCACGGCGAGGGCGATGCCCTGCAGGGAGCCGAGCCCGAGAGCGACCAGGCCCAGCAGGGCGACGATGACGGTGCAACCGGCGAAGAAGACCGTGCGGCCGGCGGAGTCGAGGGCCTTGCGGCCGGCCTCGGCGGGCTGGACACCGGCCAGGAGTTCTTGGCGGTAGCGGTAGAAGATCAGCAGGGCGTAGTCGACGCCGACGCCGAGGCCGACGAGCATCAGGATGGGCGGGGTGAAGTCGGCGACGGTGAAGATGTGCGAGGCCAGGGCGATCAGGCCGATAGCGCCGCCGACCGCGAACAGCGCGGTGATCAGCGGCAGTGATGCCGCCAGCAGCGAGCCGAACAGCAGTACAAGGATGACCAGGGCGGCCACGATCCCGGCGAGTTCGGCGGTCGGTCCTGCCTTGTCCTCCGCATTGCGCGCGGCCTCGCCGCCCACCTCGACCTGGAGGTGAGTGGTGGCGATGCTTTGCGCGGTGTCGATGATCCTGGCGACGTCCTCCTTGGGGACCTCCTCGGCCTTACCGTCCAGCGTGACGGACGCGTAGGCGATCGTGCCGTCCTTGGACACCGCTGAGGCATCGGCGAACGGGCTGCGCACGTCGGCGACCCCCGCCATGCGCTTCACCTCGGCCAGCATCGGCTCGACGCTGTCCTTGGCGCTTTTGACACCGGCGGTGTCTTTGAAGACGATCTCGACGCTGTCGCCCGCCTGGTCGCTGCCGTGCTTCTTGAACAGGTCGGTGGCCGCCTGGGAATCGGTGCCCGGCAGTGAGAAGTCGTTCTTGTATGCGGAGCCGGCAGCGGTCGAGCCCAGCGTGATGGCAGCCACGACAGCCACCCAGAGCACGATGGCGGCCCAGCGATGGCGCTGCGCCCAGCCTGCCAGGGCACCGAACCGTCCGACGGGCGCGGACTTGCCGGCCTGTGGCGCAGGCGGGGTGAGGGACGCGGCGGAGCCGCGGGGGGAAGACACGATGCCTACCTCGAATTCGAGCGAGTGTTGCCTGGAGTCACCGCCACGCCCACGACCGCGCCGACCAGTGCGGGTACACCGATCGCCAGCCCAGCGAACACACCACCGACCGTCATCGAGAACGTTCCGGCAGCGGTGACCAGCAGAATTCCGGCAGCGGCACCCACGAGTGCGCCGACGAAGGCAGCACTGATCCGGGTGGGAGTGATGGACGACGACATGCCCTCGATCGTGCCCGCGCGCCCCGGGTGCGGGCGTCGGCCCACGGCTGACAGCCGGCCTACACCAGCAGCAGGAGGCGGTTGCCGCGCCGTACACCAGCAGATGTACGTCCCGGCCGGCGCGTACATCCCCAGCACACACCCTTGGCGCAAATGCGAACATAAAGCCCTAGGTGCAACGGTGCCGCAGGCAGAATGAAGCAATGCCGCACCTCGATGTCACCCGCCTCCACCTGCCCACGGGGCCGCGCGCCGACATGGCGCTCGCCGGGGTCGTGCTGGTGCTGGCGGGGGTGGCCGAGGGGCAGCGGCTGGGCCCGGACCGGCACGCGACCACGTCCGTGATCGGCTCCTGGCTGCTGGCGACGGCGGTGTGCGCGGCGCTGCCGATGCGCCGCCGCTACCCGGTGGCGGTGGGCTGGTTCGCGGTGCTGGGCACGGGTGTCTACTACCTGCTGAGCACGGTCGACGGCCCGCTCGTCGTGATCCCGATCGCCGCGCTGTACGCGCTGGCCGCCCAGGGGCGGATCCAGGCGTCGGTCGCCATGGCGGCGGTGATGGTCGTCGGGGTGGGCGCGGGAGCCCTGGCCGGCACCGGTGACGTCACCGGCACGGCGGTCTTCATGCTGACCGGCTGGCTGGTCGCCGTTGTGGCTCTGGGTGCGATGCACCACGGCCGGGTCGCCTACGCCGAGGAGGAGGCCAGACTGCGAGCCACGCAGGAGCGGCTGCGCATCGCCCGTGAACTGCACGACGTGATCGGTCACAGCATGTCGATGATCCACGTGCAGGCGTCCGCCGCCCTGCACCGGATGAAGAAGGACCCCACCCAGGCACAAGACGCACTGGCCGTCATCAAGCAGGGCAGCAAGGAGGGCCTGCAAGAACTGCGCGCCACCCTCGGTGTACTGCGTCAGGTCGACGAAGAAGCCCCCACCACTCCCTCACCAGGTCTGTCCAGGATCGACGATCTGGTCTCCTCAGCCGCTCGGGCGGGCCTGGACGTACGCACCGAGCAGAGCGGAGCCCACTTCGCGCTGCCGGCAGCAGTGGACCTCACCGCCTATCGCATCGTGCAGGAATCACTGACCAACGCCGTCAAGCACAGCGAGGCCCAGCACGTCGTCATCCGACTCCACTACGGTGAGCGGAAACTGACGCTCACCGTCCAGGACGACGGGCAGGGTGCGGCCCTCGCCGGGCATGCAGGCGGCAGTGGGATCGCGGGCATGACAGAACGGGCCCGCGCGCTGGGCGGAACGTTGAGCGCCGAGCCGGGCAGTGCGGGCGGGTTCATCGTGCGGGCCCAGCTACCGTTCTCAGACCACCACGAGCCGATCAGCGGAGCAGTTGATGATCAGGATCCTGCTGGCGGATGACCAGCGCCTCGTCCGCGCGGGGATCCGCAGCATCCTCGATGACGAGGACGACCTTCACGTGGTCGCCGAGGCCGCCGACGGGCACGCCGCCCTCGCTGCCTGCCGCGAACTGCAGCCCGACGTGGTGCTGATGGACATCCGCATGCCCGGCATGGACGGGCTCGAAGCCGCTCGTCGCATTGCCGACGACGAGCGGCTGGCGGCAGTGAAGGTGGTCATGCTGACGACTTTCGACCTCGACGAGTACGTGTACGGGGCCTTGCGAGCCGGCGCCACGGGCTTCCTCGTCAAGGACACCGAACCGGCAGAACTCCTGCACGCGGTGCGCGTCGCGGTGCGAGGTGACGCGCTCATCAGCCCCTCCATCACCCGCCGACTCATCGCCGAATTCGCCAACCGGCCGGACAACTCCCGCAAGCCCGACCACCGCCTCGATGCCCTGACCAGCCGCGAAAGTGAAGTCATGCATCTGATCGCTGCCGGATGCACCAACGACGAAATTGCCACACAACTGGTGGTCTCCCCTCTGACCGCGAAGACCCATGTCAGCCGCATCATGGCCAAACTCGGAGCCCGGGACAGATCCCAAGTCGTGATCATGGCCTATGAGTACCGAATGGTCAGCCCCGGTTGGCTCACGGACTGAGCAACCCCCACAGCGCAAGTCACCCGCTCCTACGACTTGCGGATTTTCCTTCGGGCGACCTCCGCTGCGTAACGCGCCGCGCCCGCGTCGTCGGCCAGGACCAGGGTCGGGGCCGGCGCCAGGCGGACTCTGTTCACCGACAGGACTACGGTCTGACCAGCAACTGGAAGTCGAACGCGTACCGGGACGCGCGGTAGATGTGCGTGCCGTACTCGACGGCCCGACCGGTGTCGTCGTACGCCGTGCGCGTCATGGTCAGCAGTGCCGCCCCGGCCTTCTCGTCGAGGCGGGCGGCCTCCTCGGCGGTGGCGGAGCGGGCGCCGATGGTCTGGCGGGCGCTGTGCAGGGTGATGCCGGCGGAGCGCATCATCCGGTACAGGCCGGTCGACTCGAGCCTGGTGTCGTCGAGTCCCAAAAGGCCGGCCGGCAGGTAGTTGCACAGGAACGCCACCGGCCGGCCGTGCGTGCGGCGCAGCCGCTCCAAGGCCGTGACCTCGTCGCCCTCCGCGATGCCGAGGGCGGCGGCCACGTCGGCGGCCGCCGGGACCGCCGCGTTGCGCAGCACCTCGGTGGTCGGGCCCTGCCCGGCCGCCTCCAGGTCGTCGTAGAGGCTGCTGAGCTCCAACGGGCGCTTGACCTGGGTGTGCACCACCTGGGTGCCCACCCCGCGGCGGCGGACCAGCAGCCCCTTGTCGACCAGGGACTGGATGGCCTGGCGGACCGTGGGCCGGGACAGCCCGAGGCGTACGGAGAGGTCGATCTCATTGCCCAGCAGGTTGCCCGGGACGAGGGACCCGTGCTCGATCGCCGCCTCCAACTGCTGTGCGAGCTGGTGGTACAGCGGGACCGGGCTGGTGCGGTCCAGGACGAAGCGCAGGGAGTCGAGCACCGGGCACCTCCAATCGCTCAGGGGTACGCCCGGCCGCAGCGGGTAGGTCGATCGCGACGGGCGAGTCTTGATCGGGTCGCCTCCCAGGTGTAGGCGCCGGCGCCCGGGACTGTCAATGGTTTGTACTTACATTCGGACCTTGTTGTGAAATGATGTCTTAACAAAGTATTGACAGCGAGCGCGCCACGGGATTGGATCCGGTCCCAACGCAACAGCCGTTCAGCCGTTCTCGCGGCCCGGTCCCGGGCCCCCCGGATCTTCGTGGATCCACTCCCCCTTTCCCGTCGTTCCCCCGGTCGCACAGTGAGGTGCAGGAAAGATGGATCGCTCGTCGCATGTCCGCTCCCGCAGGCTGGCCCCCGTGGTGGCCCTGGCCGCCGCGGCAGCTCTGACCCTCGCAGGCTGTTCCAGCAGCTCCGGCGGCAAGAAGGCCGAGGAGGGCGGGGACAACGCTTCCGCGGGCAAGGCCACCACGCCCCGTATGACGGTCGCGCTCGTCACCCACGCCCCGCCCGGCGACACCTTCTGGGACACCGTCCGCAAGGGCGCCCAGGCGGCCGCCGCCAAGGACAACATCGAGCTCGTCTACTCCAGCGACCCGAACGCGGGCAACCAGGCCAACCTGGTCCAGAACGCGATCGACCAGAAGGTCGACGGCATCGCGATCACCTTGGCCAAGCCCGACGCCATGAAGGACGTCGTGGGCAAGGCGAAACAGGCCGGCATACCCGTGGTGGGCCTCAACTCCGGTCTGAGCGACTGGAAGTCCCTCGGGCTGCTGGAGTTCTTCGGCCAGGACGAGAGCGTCGCGGGCGAGGCGTTCGGCGACAAACTGAACGCGACCGGCGCCAAGAAGATCGTCTGCGTGATCCACGAGCAGGGCAACGTCGGTCTGACCCAGCGCTGCGACGGCGTGAAGAAGACCTTCAAGGGCACCACCGAGACCCTCTACGTCAACGGCACCGACATGCCCTCGGTGAAGTCGACGATCACCGCCAAGCTCAAGCAGGACAGCGGCATCGACCATGTCGTCACGCTCGGCGCGCCGTTCGCGCTGACGGCGGTGCAGTCCGTGTCCGACGCCGGCGGCAAGGCCAAGGTCGCCACCTTCGACCTCAACAAGCAACTGGTCGCGGGCGTCCAGGACGGCAGTATCGAGTTCGCCGTCGACCAGCAGCCCTACCTCCAGGGCTACCTGGCGGTCGACTCCCTGTGGCTCTACAAGAACAACGGCAACTACAGCGGCGGTGGGGAGCAACCGGTGCTGACCGGACCGGCCTTCGTCGACAAGTCCAACGTCGACACGATCGCCGCGTTCGCCGCGAAGGGCACCCGGTGATCTGAGATGACCCAGGCAACGGCGCCGGCGGCGAGCTCCTCGTCGCCGGCCTCGCCGGCCGGCCGGAAGGACGGACGCACCGCCCAGCGCTCGCTGTGGCGCCGGCTACTCGCCCGCCCGGAGGTCGGCGCGCTCATCGCCGCGATCGGCGTGTACGTCTTCTTCTTCGTGGCGGCCCCCTCCTTCCGTGACGCGGGTGCCCTGTCCACCGTGCTCTACCAGGCCTCCGTCATGGGCATCATGACGCTGCCGGTGGCCCTGCTGATGATCGGCGGCGAGTTCGACCTGTCCGCCGGCGTCGCGGTCACCACCTCCGCGCTGACCGCGGCCATCCTGAGCTTCCAGCTCTCGGTGAACGTGTGGACCGGGGTGATCGTGGCCCTGATCGTCTCCCTCGCCGTCGGCGCCTTCAACGGCTGGCTGCTGATCAAGACCGGACTGCCCAGCTTCCTGGTCACCCTGGGCTCGTTCCTGATCCTCCAGGGCGCCAATCTCGCCGTCACCAAGATCTTCACCGGCAACGTCGCCAGCGACTCGATCGCGGACATGGACGGCTTCGACCAGGCCAAGAGGATCTTCGCGTCCGAGTTCACCATCGGCGGGGTGAACTTCAAGATCACCATCATCTACTGGCTGGTGTTCGCCGCGGCCGCGACCTGGCTGCTGCTGCGCACCAAGTTCGGCAACTGGATCTTCGCGGTCGGCGGCAACAAGGACAGCGCCCGCGCGGTCGGCGTGCCCGTCAGCTTCACCAAGATCGCCCTGTTCATGGGGGTGGGCGCCGGTGCCTGGTTCGTCGGCATGCACCTGCTGTTCTCGTTCAACACCGTGCAGTCCGGCGAGGGCGTCGGGAACGAATTCCTGTACATCATCGCCGCGGTCATCGGCGGCTGTCTGCTCACCGGCGGCTACGGCTCCGCGATCGGCCCGGTCATCGGCGCCTTCATCTTCGGCATGGTCAACCAGGGCATCGTCTACGCCAACTGGAACCCCGACTGGTTCAAGGCGTTCCTCGGCGTGATGCTCCTCGTCGCCGCCCTCGTCAATCTGTGGGTCCGCCGTACGGCGACCCGGAGGTGAACCCCATGACAAGCAACGGAACCGGCACGCACGGAGCCATCCTCAAGGACACGGCCCCCGAGAAGGACGCCCCCGTCGTCGAACTCCGCAACGCCGGCAAGTCCTACGGCAACATCCGCGCGCTGCACGGAGTCGACCTGACGGTCCACCCTGGCCGGGTGACCTGCGTCCTGGGTGACAACGGCGCCGGCAAGTCCACCCTCATCAAGATCATCTCCGGTCTGCACCAGCACACCGAGGGCGACTTCCTCGTCGACGGCACGCCGGTGCGCTTCAGCACCCCGCGCGAGGCCCTCGACAAGGGCATCGCCACCGTCTACCAGGACCTCGCGACGGTCCCGCTGATGCCGGTGTGGCGCAACTTCTTCCTCGGCTCCGAGATGACCAAGGGCCCCTGGCCGCTGCGCCGCCTCGACATCGAACGCATGCGGCAGACCGCCGACGAGGAACTGCGCAACATGGGCATCGTCCTCGACGACCTGGAGCAGCCCATCGGCACGCTCTCGGGCGGCCAGCGCCAGTGCGTGGCGATCGCCCGCGCCGTCTACTTCGGCGCCCGCGTCCTCATCCTGGACGAGCCGACGGCCGCCCTCGGCGTCAAGCAGTCCGGCGTCGTGCTGAAGTACATCGCCGCCGCCCGCGACCGCGGCCTCGGCGTCATCTTCATCACCCACAACCCCCACCACGCCTACATGGTCGGCGACCACTTCAGCGTCCTGCGCCTGGGCACCATGGAACTCAGCGCCGACCGCAGCGAGGTCAGCCTCGAAGAACTCACCAACCACATGGCCGGCGGCGCCGAACTCGCCGCACTCAAGCACGAGTTGGCGCAGGTCCGCGGTGTCGACGTCGAGGAGCTCCCCGAAGCGGAGGACCTCACCGCACCCGCGCCGGCCTCTTCCGAAGGGACCTCCTGACGTGGCCGATGCCCCCTCCCTCGACCGTATCCGGGTCGGCTCGGCCCCCGACTCCTGGGGCGTCTGGTTCCCCGACGACCCCCGACAGGTGCCCTGGGAACGCTTCCTGGACGAGGCTTCCGAGGCGGGCTACTCCTGGATCGAACTGGGCCCGTACGGTTATCTGCCGACCGACCCGGCGCGGCTCACCGACGAGGTGGACAGGCGCGGCCTGAAGGTGTCGGCGGGCACGGTCTTCACCGGCCTGCACCGCGGTCCGTCCGTCTGGGAGTCCACCTGGGCGCACGTGAGCCAGGTCGCCGCCCTCACCCAGGCGATGGGTGCCCGGCACCTCGTCGTCATCCCGTCCTTCTGGCGTGACGACAAGACCGCCGAGATCCTCGAGCCCCCGGAGCTCACCCACGAACAGTGGGCCCACCTGACCAAGGGCATGGAGCGGCTCGGCCACGAGGTCAAGGACAGCTACGGCCTCGACCTCGTCGTCCACCCGCACGCCGACACCCACCTCGACACCGAGGACCACGTCGAGCGCTTCCTCGACTCGACCGACACCGAACTGGTCAACCTCTGCCTGGACACCGGTCATTACGCCTACTGCGGCGGCGACAGCGTCAAGCTGATCGAGACCTACGGCGAACGCATCGGCTACCTGCACCTCAAGCAGGTCGACCCGGCGATCCTCGCCGACGTGGTGGCGAACGAGGTGCCGTTCGGGCCGGCCGTACAACGCGGGGTGATGTGTGAACCACCGTCCGGCGTACCGGAGTTGGGGCCGGTCCTGGTCGCGGCGCAGAAGCTCGGCGTCGAGCTGTTCGCGATCGTCGAGCAGGACATGTACCCGTGCGAGCCGGACAAGCCACTGCCCATCGCGGTGCGCACCCGCCGGTTCCTGCGGTCGTGCGGGGCGTGAACGGGCGAGCGCCCAGGTAGGAGCGCCGTGCGCCGTCGACAGGCGGCGTCGCGAGGGCGCTCCTATGCTGGTTGGTGCGGGGACGTCCGGCCTCTGCCCCCATGGCGCGACGACTGGGCGGATCCGCCCTCAGGTCTCCTCGCGTGGGAGCAAGCCCATGACGCACGTGTGCACACGACTGCGCAGGGGGGCCGTCCTCGTCGCCGCGGTGGGGATGCTGATGGGGCCGGCCGCAGCCGGGGCAGCCCTCGCCGTGCCGCTGCCCGCGACGGGCACCGCAACCGCTGCCGTAACCGCCGCCGATCCACCCTCGCCGTCCGCCTCGGGGAACGACGTACGGGAGCTCACCCCCGCCGTCCAGCGCCAGTTGGACACGGCCGTGCAGCACGTCATGCGGGAGGCGAGCATCCCCGGGGTGACCGTCGGGCTGTGGACGCCCGACAAGGGGGAGTACGTGAAGTCCTTCGGCGTCGCCGACAAGAGCAACGGCCGGAAGATGTCGACCGACCTGTACATGCGGATCGGCAGCGAGACCAAGACCTTCACCGTCACCGCGCTGCTGCAGCTGGTCGACCAGGGGCAGGCCGGACTCGACGACACGATCGACAGGTACGTCGACGGCGTGCCCAACGGAGACAAGATCACGCTGCGCGAGCTGGCCGGGATGCGCAGCGGCCTGTTCAACTACACTGCGGATGAGGGCTTCTTCAAGGCGCTGACGTCTGATCCGCAGCAGCACTTCACCCCGCAGCAGCTGCTCGACTACGCGTTCAAGCACCCTGTGCTGTTCCCGCCGGGCGAGAAGTTCTCCTACTGCAACACCAACCTGATCCTGCTCGGCCTGGTCGTCGAGAAGCTGTCCGGGCAGAGGATCGAGGACTTCATCCACGACCACGTCCTCCAGCCGGCCGGCATGGACCACAGTCTCTTCCCGACCGGCACGGAGTTCCCCTCCCCGCATGCGCAGGGATACACGAACCAGACCGCGAGCGGGAAGATCGAGGACACGGCCCACTGGAACCCCTCCTGGGCCTGGTCGGCCGGCGCGATGATCTCCACCCTGGACGACCTGCGGATCTGGGCCCGCACGGTCGCCACGGGCACCCTGCCCGACGGCGACCCCCTGATCAGCCCCGTCACGCAGAAGCAGCGGCTCATCACACCCCCGACGACGATCCCGGGCGCCGGTTACGGCCTGGGTATCTTCAACGTCCAGGGCTGGATCGGACACAACGGCTCACTGCCGGGCTACGAGTCCCTCACCATCTACCTGCCGGCGGCGCAGGCGACACTGGTCGTGCTGCTGAACACCGACATCAGCTTCAAGGGCTCGGAGCCCAGCACCGTCCTCGGGGACGCGATCACGAAGATCGTTTCCCCGGACCATGTCTTCAACCTGCCGGCGGAACCCGCGGCCAGGTGAAGCGCGTTACATGAGGGAGGGACACCTCCGTGCACGGCCACGGAGGTGAGTACCGCAACGGGGAGGTCGAGTTGGCGCACACGGAACACGACGAGAAGGCACCGGACACCGCCGAGGCCCTGCGGCGGGCGAGGTTCGGCGCCCTGCCGGAGCGGATCCGCCTGCAGGACACGGTCGAGGAGCGGCCGGCCACCCTGCCGGACCCGGCGCGGGACGCCTACGACCCGGACGAGTGGCTCGTCCGCTACTGCCTGTGACACGACACGGCCGGACCCGAGGGGCGGGACCTGTGAGCCCGCCCCTCGGGAAGCCGGCTGTCAGACCGACCGCACCTCGTCGATCCGCACCGGCCGGTGCTCGTGCAGCGACAGCGTGCACGCCTCCGCGATCCAGCCCGCTTCCAGGGCGTCCGCGACCGTGCACGGGGACGTCCGGGTGCCGGCGACGACCTCGGTGAACGCGGTGAGTTCGGCGCGGTAGGCGTCGGTGAAGCGGTCCATGAAGAAGTCGTGCGGGGTGCCGGCCGGGAAGGTCACGCCCGGTTCGACGGAGCGCAGCGGCAGCTTGTCGTCGAGACCGACGGCGATGGAGTCCTCGAAGCCGTGCAGCTCCATGCGGACGTCGTAACCGCGGGCGTTGTGGCGGCTGTTGGAGACGACCGCGATCGTGCCGTCGTCCAGGGTGAGGACCGCGCCGGTGGTGTCGGCGTCGCCCGCCTCCCTGATGAAGTCTGCACCGCGGTTGCCGCCGACCGCGTACACCTCGCTCACCTCACGGCCCGTCACCCAGCGGATGATGTCGAAGTCGTGCACGGAACAGTCACGGAAGATGCCTCCGGAGGCGGCGATGTACGCGGCCGGCGGCGGCGCCGGGTCCAGCGTGGTCGACCGGACCGTGTGCAGCTTGCCGAGTTCGCCGGCCCCGACGGCCGCCCGGGCGGCGACGAAGCCCGCGTCGAAGCGGCGGTTGAAGCCGATCTGGATCGGGACGGCACTGCCCTCGACCGCCTTCAGCACCTCGACGCCCTCCCGCATGGTGCGGGCGACGGGCTTCTCGCAGAAGACGGGGACGCCGGCCGCCACGGCGGCCATGATCAGCGCGGGGTGGGCGTCGGTCGCCGCCGCCACCACGATGCCGTCCACCCCGGCGGCGAGCACCGCCTCGGGCGAGTCCGCGACCTCGGCGCCGAACCGCTCGGCCGCCGCCTTGGCGGCCGGGGCGAACGGGTCGGCGACGACGAGCGACTCGACGGCGTCGAGTCCGGAGAGGGTCTCGGCGTGGAAGGCGCCGATGCGGCCGAGGCCGAGGATTCCGATGCGCATGAGGGTGGGTGCTCCTTGGGTGGGGACGGTACGGGAGGTGCGGGTCCTGCGAGGGGAGAGCGAGGGGCGAGGGAGGACGTCTGAGCAGTCTTGACGAAATCCGGTGGGACCAGCCCCCACCGGGCCGCCGGTTCGTCACCGCGCTTCCAGCGGAGCGCTCAGTCGAGGCCGCCGAGGACGTTCTGGTCCCAGTCGATCACCGAACCGGTGACCACACCGGACCGGTCGGACAGCAGCAGGACCACGAAGTCGGCGATCTCGTCGGGTCGGCCCAGCTTGCCCATCGGCAGCCGGGCCGCCGCCGCTTCGCGCCAGTCGTCGCCCGCGCCGTGGAAGGCGCGCTGCGTCGCGTCCTCGCCCTCGGTCGCGGTCCAGCCGATGTTGAGGCCGTTGATCCGGATCCGGTCCCAGCGGTGGGCGTGCGCGGCGTTGCGGGTGAGCCCGGCGAGCCCGGCCTTGGCGGCCACGTACGGCGCCAGGAACGGCTGTCCGCCGTGCGCCGAGGAGGTGATGATGTTGACGATCGTGCCGGGCTCCCCGCGCTCCACCATGTCCGCCACCGCCGCCTGCATCGCGAAGAACGGCCCCTTGAGGTTGATCGCGATGTGCGCGTCGAACAGCTCCGGCGTCGTGTCCAGCAGGGTGCCCCGGGAGGTGAGCCCCGCCGAGTTGACGAGGCAGTCGACGCGACCGTACGCGGCCACCACCTCGGCGACGGATGCCTTCGCCTGCTCGGCGTCCGCGAGGTCGGCGCGTACGTACAGGGCCTTGCCGCCGGCCGCCGTCAGCTCGGTCACCAGCGTCTCACCGGGCTCGGGGCGCCGCCCGGTGACGGTCACGACCGCCCCCTCGCGGACCGCGGCGCGCGCGATCGCCGCGCCCACGCCCTGGCTGCCGCCGTTGACCAGGACGACCTTGTCGTCGAGAAGTCCCATGTCGTCGTTCCTCAGCTTTCACGTCGTCCGGCACCGGCCCGCAGCGCCTCGCGGAGCGTCTGCGCAGTCCACTCCTCGCGCACGGCCCGCCGTAGGACGTCCGCCTGCGAGGGCGGGGCGAGGCCGTCGACCGGCGGGTCGCTGTCGAGGTTGGTGGGGAAGGGGTAGCCCTCGGCGCTCGCCGCGATCACGTTCTCCAGCCACTCCTCGCCCACGCCCTGGGTCCGGCGCCTGAGCAGCACCGGGAAGACGGCGTTCGCCACCGCCTCCCGGTCCACCGTCTCCATCGCGCGCCCGAACGCGGACGAGACCTGGAGCAGGTTGGCCATGCGCCGGACGTCCGCCGTGCGGTTGGTGCCGGCCGCGTGGAACAGCGCGGGGTTGAAGAAGGCTGCATCACCCTTCGCCAGCGGCAGCTGGACGTGATGGGCCTCGAAGTACGCCTGGAATTCCGGGCGTCGCCACGCCAGATAGCCCGGCTCGTACCGCTGGGAGAACGGCAGGTACATCGTCGGCCCGGACGCGACCGGCATGTCGCAGTGGGCGACCGCGCCCTGGAGCGTGAGCACGGGGGAGAGCCGGTGCACATGCGCGGGGTAGGCGGCCGCGGCCTCGTCGGTGAGGAAGCCGAGGTGGTAGTCGCGGTGCACGGTCTGGGCGGTGCCGCCCGGGTTGACCACGTTGACCTGGGAGGTGACCTGGTAGCCGGGGCCGAGCCAGGCCGCCGAGACCAGCGCCAGGACGTCGTTGGCGTAGTAGTCGGCGAACACCTCCGCGTCGTACAGGGCCGCCTTCTCCAGCGCGTTCCACACCCGGTCGTTCGCGCCCGGCCGGGCGAAATGGTCGCCGCCGCCCGCGCCCGAGGCGCGCTGCTCGGCGATCAGGGCCTCGAACACGGCCGTCGCCCGGTCGACGACCGCCGGCTCGGCGAAGGCGCCCCGGAAGACCACGATGCCCGGACCCTCGTCGAGGGCGCGGACCAGCTCCGCCTGCACCTCCCGGCGGTCCCCGGCGCGGCGCAGCCGCTCACTGTCGTAGACGAGGACGTTCCGCTCCACGGCGGAGGCGTAGGGGTAGGCGGCGAGGTCGGTGGTCCGCTCGGCCAGCGCGCGGAAGGCGCCGAGGTCGCAGTCCTGCGCGGACAGCCAGGCACGGCCGTGTGCGGCGGCGGTGAGGGACATCGTCGTCCTTCTTTCGGTCACGGGGGCGACGCGGTCCTGCCATTCTTGTCAGTACAAACCCGTCGAACAACCAGCAGGCAGCCATCAAAAACCCCTCAAGCAGCCGAGGAGTCCTCCCCATGGGCCACCCCTTCCCCATCCGCGAGATCGCACGTCAGGCAGGCCTGAGCGAGGCGACCGTGGACCGGGTCCTGAACGGGCGGGGCGGGGTGCGCGAGAGCACCGCGCGGGAGGTGCGACGGGCCATCGCCGACCTGGACCGGCAGCGCACCCAGGTCCGGCTCGTCGGCCGCACCTTCATGGTCGACATCGTGGTGCAGGCACCCGAGCGGTTCACCACCGCGGTACGCGCCGCACTGGAGGCCGAGCTGCCCGCCCTGCACCCGGCCGTGATCCGCTCCCGGTTCCACTTCCGCGAGACCGGCCCCGCGCAGGAACAGGTCAGGACCCTGGACCGAATCGCCCGGCGCGGCTCGCAGGGCGTGATCCTCAAGGCCCCGGACGTCCCCGAGGTGACCGCCGCCGTCGGCCGGCTCGAGGCCGCGGGCATCCCGGTCGTGACGCTGGTGACGGACCTGCCCGCGAGCGCACGCCTCGCGTACGTCGGCATCGACAACCGGGCGGCCGGCGCCACCGCCGCGTACCTCATGGGCCAGTGGCTGGGCGACCGCCCCGGCAATGTGCTCACCAGCCTCAGCAGCGGCTTCTTCCGCAACGAGGAGGAACGCGAGATGGGCTTCCGAGGCGCCATGCGCGCCCGGCACCCGCAGCGCACCCTGGTCGAGATCGCCGAGGGGCAGGGCCTGGACGCCACCCAGTACGACCTGGTGCGGGCCGCGCTGGAGCGCGACCCGGAGATACGCGCGGTCTACTCGATCGGCGGCGGCAACATCGCGACGCTACGGGCCTTCGCGGACCTGGACCGCGACTGCGCGGTGTTCGTCGCCCACGACCTCGACCACGACAACACCCGCCTGCTGCGCGAGCACCGGCTGTCCGCCGTGCTCCACCACGACCTGCGCCAGGACCTGCGCGAGGCCTGCCACATCCTGATGCGCGCCCACGGCGCCCTGCCGCCCGCAGGGCCGGTGCTGCCGTCGGCGATCCAGGTGGTCACGCCGTACAACATGCCCCCGTACAACGTGCCCGCATACAACACGTCCCCATACAACGCGCCTACGACGACGGCACGTTGACCCACGCGCCGCTTTCCGCGGACCGTGCCATCGCGTCCAGTACGGCGGCGCTGTGCACGGCGTCGGTGAGGGTCGCGCCGTACGGGGTGTCCTCGGCGATGGAGCGCAGGAAGCGGTACGCCTCGATCACCTTCAGGTCGTCGTAGCCCATCGCGTTCGCCGCGCCCGGCTGGAACGCGCCGAACTCGCCGTCGCCCGGACCGACGTACACCGTGCTGACGGGCTGGTCCTGGTACGTCGTACCGCGGCTGACGCCCAGTTCGTTCATCCGGCGGAAGTCCCAGAACACCGCGCCCTTGGTGCCGTGCACCTCGAAGCCGTAGTTGTTCTGCTCGCCGACCGAGACCCGGCAGGCCTCCAGGACACCGCGGGCGCCGGAGGCGAAGCGCAGCAGGCAGTTGACGTAGTCCTCGTTCTCGACCGGTCCCGACTCGCCGCCCGTGGCCCGCGAGTGGCCGGCCGTGGCGCCGAGCGGGCGGGCCCGCTCCGGGACGAAGACGGCCGTGTCGGCGGTCAGGGACGCGATGTCGCCGAGCAGGTACCGGGCCAGGTCCGCGCCGTGCGAGGCGAGGTCGCCCAGCACCCCGCTGCCGCCGCGCTCCCGCTCGTACCGCCAGGTCAGGGCACCCTCGGGATGCGCCGCGTAGTCGCTGAACAGGCGGACGCGGACATGGGTGACGGCGCCGAGCCCACCGGAGGCGATCAGCTCGCGGGCGGTCTCGACGGCGGGCGCGTTGCGGTAGTTGAAGCCGACCGCGCCCTGCACGCCGGCCTTCGCGACGGCGTCCGCCACCGCGCCGGCGTCCGCCACGGTCAGGCCCACCGGCTTCTCGATCCAGATGTGCTTGCCCGCCTCGGCCATCGCGACGCCGATCTCGCGGTGCAGGAAGTTCGGGGCGGTGATACTGACCGCCTGCACGCGCGGGTCGGCGGCCACCTCGCGCCAGTCGCCGGTCGTGGCGGCGAACCCGAACTGGGCGGCGGCCTCCTCGGCCCGGCCCGGCACGTCCTCGGCGACCGTCACCAGCTCCGGACGCAGGGCCAGTTGCGGATAGTGGTGCCGCACGCGCGCGTACGCCTGGGTGTGCACCCGGCCCATCCAGCCGAACCCGACGACGGCGACTCCGAGCGTACGCACCACCATGACAGCCCCTCTTTGGACCGGTCCAAGCACTTGTCCAGGCCACCCTGAGCGCGCTGCTCCCTGGTGTCAACCCCCGCCACCCCCTTTGACAACGCGGCGCGGCTCATGGAACGGTCCATGCCATGAGAGCGCCGACGATCCGCGACGTCGCCGAGCAGGCCGGAGTCTCCAAGTCGCTGGTCTCGCTGGTGCTGCGCGGCTCCGACCAGGTGCGCCCCGAGAAGCGGGAGGCCGTCCTGCGGGCCGCGCACGACCTCGGCTACCGGCCCAACGCCGCCGCGCGCAGCCTGAGCGAACAGCGCACCCGCACCGTGGGCGTCCTCCTGAACGACCTGCGCAACCCTTGGTTCGTCGACCTCCTCGACGGCCTGAACTCCCTGCTGCACGCGGCCGGCCTGCACATGCTGCTCGCCGACGCCCGCCTCAACCGACGCACCGGCCACGATCTCACCGGGCCTTTCCTGGACCTCCAGGCCGACGGTCTGGTCGTGGTCGGCACCCTGCCCGACCCGGCCGCGCTCGGCCCGATGGCCGCCCGCGTCCCGGTCGTCGTGGCGGGCGCCCGCGAGGCCGTGCCGCCCGGCGTGGACCTGGTCGCGGGCGACGACGAGCACGGCGCGCGCCTGGCCACCGAGCACCTGATCGCCCTCGGCCACCGCCGCATCGCGCACATCGCGGGCTATGGCGCCGTGGGCGAGCTGCGCCGGCGCAGCTTCGAGGCGACGATGCGGGCGCACGGCCTGGCCGACGGCGCGCGGGTCGAACCCAGCGACATGACCGAGGAGGGCGGCTACCGCACCGCCGTGCGGCTGCTGGGCCGCCCCGGGCGGCCCACCGCCGTCTTCGCCGTCAACGACATCGCCTCCGTCGGCGTCCTGTCCGCGGCGGCGGAACTGGGCCTGCGCGTGCCGCACGACCTGTCCGTGGTCGGCTACGACAACACGAGCATCGCCCGGCTGCGCCACGTCTGGCTCACCACCGTCGACGCCGCCGGCCACGAGGTCGGCCGCCGCGCCGCCCGCTGCCTCCTCGACCGCCTGGAGGAACCCGGGGGAGCGGGGCGCGTCCACCTCGCCGCGCCGACGCTGGAGATCCGGGGCACGACGGCACCGCCCCCGGCGGACCTCAGAGGTTGATCGCGTACGCCTTGCGCAGCGTCTCGTGGACCGTCCACGTCGTACGGTCGCCCTCGCGCAGCACCGCCATGTCGCCCGGCCCGACCTTCAGTGTGGGTCCGCCCTCGACCTCGACCGTCGCCGAGCCGCTGATCACGACGAACAACTCGTCCGCCTCCGTGTCGGTCACCACGCCCGGCGTGATCTGCCAGACGCCCCGGATCTGCCGGCCGTCCCCCGACTCCCAGACCACCTTCCCGGTCACTTCGGGCGTCCCGGAGACGATCTGCGCCGGGTCGAGCGGCTCGGGTTCGAGCTCGGCGTCGGGGATGTGGAGAACGAAGCTGTCGGTCATGGGGCGACCCTAGCGAGCTGATGCCCCATCCGGCCGCCGACAGTGTGTGGGGTATCGGGCCAGGTGGGAGGACACTTCGTCGCGGTCGCGCGGAGTGGCGGCGGGGCCGGGCACACGTGATCGTTGAGGGCATGGCTGACACCACGGCGGCTGTCCCGGGGCCGCCCCGGCACGACACGCGCGAGGCCGTCCTCTTCGGCGGTGTCTACGGCGCCGTGCTGGCCTGCTCGATGGTCGCGGCGCTCACCCAGTACGGCCGCACCGACCGGGCCGGCCGCCGCTACGACGCCGCGTGGCTGCTGGTCACCGCGCTCGCCTCCGCCCTCGCGCACGGCTACGCCCACTACATCGCCGAGCGCCGTCCGCACCGCCGCTGGGACGTCCTGCGCAGCCTCGTCGACGAGTGGCCCCTGGTTGCCGCCGTACTGCCCACCGTGCTGCTGCTGGCCGGGGCGGGCTGGGGCTGGTGGCCGCCGAACGGAGTGGAGTACCCGGCGTTCGCCCTGAACATCGCGCTGCTGTTCACCCTGGGGGTGGTCACGTCGCGGTGGCTGCGCCGCTCCTGGATCCGATGCGTGGCGATCGGGCTGGTGGACGCGCTGCTCGGGGTGGTCGTCGTGGTGGCGAACGCGGTCATCAAGTAAGACCGTCCCGGCCATCAGGTAAGACCGTCCCGGCCATCAAGTAAGACCGTCCCGGCGCCGCGGCGCCAGGACGGTCCGGACCACATCCGCGATCAGACCTTGCCCTTGCTGACGATCCACTGTCCGCCGACCCAGTTGCCGACGGTCTCGTAGCCGGAGCGGAAGGAGCCGAGCCAGTTCAGGGCGAGGCCGGCCTCGGCGGTGGACTTGACGGGGGTGTAGCTGCTCGCGTCGTCGGCGGAGCCGCCCGTGGTGTTCTTGGCGTAGTAGGGGAAGGGGTAGACCGGGCGGGAGGCGGTGGTGTTCCCGCTGCTGTCGACCTTCTTGGTCGTCAGGCTGTCCGGGGCGTCGCCCTCGGTGACCCAGTCGGTGATCGCGGTGAGCGCGTCGAAGGTGTCCGGTCCCTGGCCGCTGCCGCAGTGCGCGACGCCGGGGAGCAGGAACAGCCGGGCGAAGCTCTCGGTCGCCGCTTCGCCGCCCATGACCTTCTCAACCGCCTTGTAGTAGGCCATGGTTCCGACGGCCGGGATGTGCTGGTCGCCCAGACCGTGCCAGAGGATCAGCTTGCCGCCGGCCTTCTTGAACGCCGTCAGGTCGGGGTCGGTGGCGTCGTACATGCCCTCGTTGGGCTGCATGACCTTCTTGTAATAGGCGGCGGTGAACTTGATGTCCTTGTACGTCAGGGCCGGCTGCGGGCTGTCGAAGATCTGGTAGCGCAGGGTCTCGCGCACGAAGCTGATGTCACCGGAGTTGGCGGTGGCCGTGGCCGGCGTGATGATCCCGGCCCAGTTCAGCTCGGAGCCGCGCAGCTGGTAACCGGGGTACAGCAGCTTGCCGTGCTCGTCGGTCGGGCCCGCGTAGATGCGGCGCAGGGTGGTGACCTGGTCGGCGGTCAGGCAGTAGTCGTCGGCCGTGGAGGTCTGTCCGGCCTTGCACTGGATGCTCGCCGGGTCCCACGTGCAGCTCAGCGGGTCCGCGATGATCCCGTCGGCGGGGGCGCCGCAGCCCTTGAGAACGGCCGCGTGCAGGGCCGCGAGGTCGGCGTTGGTGATGGTGGCCGGGCCGCCGTTGAGGTAGACGGACTGGGCGGTCCAGGCGTGCGAGAAGGTGTTCAGCGCGGTGAAGTTGTTGGCCGGGGCGCCGGCGATGATGCCGTCGAAGTCGGTCGGGTAGCGCTGCGCCTCGGTGAGTGCCTGGTGGCCGCCCTGCGAGCAGCCGTCGAAGTAGGAGTGGGTGGCGGCCTGGCCGTAGTACTTCTCGATGATGGCCTTGGCGGCCTGGACCAGCTCGTGGTCGGACTTGTAGCCGAAGTCGGCGCGCAGCGTCGGGTCGGTGGAGAACAGTCCGCCGCCCTGGTAGTGGCCCTCGTCGCTGGAGGCGACGGCGAAGGCGCCGCTGGTCAGCGGGACGCAGCCGGTGGAGGCGGGGGCGCTGTTCACGTTCGTGTTGCCGCAGAGGCCACCGCAGCCGACCTGGAGGTAGTTGGCCTGCCAGCCGCTCTCGGGCAGCTTGATCTCGAAGTGGATCTGAGGGGCGATCACGCCCTTCACGTCACAGGCGGCCCAGTTGCCGAGGGTGTTGCTGCTCGCGGCCAGCTCGGTGGCCGAGGTGATCTCGAAGGGCACGCCGGGCACGGCGCTCGCCAGGTCGAGCGCGGCGACGCCGGAGCAGGACATGGCCGGTGCGATGCCGGAGGACGTGCTGCTCGTCGTGGCGGCGCCGGCCGAGGTGGAGGTGGAGGTGGCGGCCTGGGCGCTGCCGGTCGTGCCGTAGGCGAGCGTCAGGCTCGCGCCGGTCACGAGCGCGAGGGTGGCGGCGAGGGTGGCCATGAAGGTGGCTGTCTTCCACCGAAACCATCGGGAGAGCATGGGCATGCTCAATCTCCGTTCGATTCGATCATTGGATCAGGGGCCTTCCCGCGAAGGAAGGGGAGGGAAGGGGAAGGATCAAGCGGCGCCGCCCCGGGACCGTAGCGCCGCCGAAGCGTGCGGGCAATACGGCAGACAAAATTGTTGACAATCTTGTTTGGCTAGATTTAGGTTCGACAGGCACTCACTCAGGGAGGGCACATGCCGACAGAAGCCCGTCCGGGCACCGGAGAGCAGGCCAAACAGCATGCGTTGACGCAGCTGCGGCAAGCGATCCTGCACGGCGACATGGCACCGGCACAGCGGTTGGTGGAGAACGAGCTCGCCGAACAGTTCGGTGTGACGCGGGCCAGTATCCGGGCGGCACTCATCGACCTGGAGTCCCAGGGGCTGGTCGAACGGATCCGCAACCGCGGCTCGCGGGTGCGGGTGGTGACCGTGGACGAAGCGGTCGCCATCACCGAGTGCCGGATGGTCCTCGAAGGACTCTGTGCGGCGAAGGCGGCCGTCGCGGCCAGCGACGAGCAGCTGAGCGAACTGACGGACCTCGGCACGGCCATGACCAAGGCCGTGGCCGACGGCGAGCCGGTGACCTACTCCGATCTCAACCACGAGCTGCACGTCCGGATCCGGGAGTTCTCCGACCAGCGGACCGCCCAGGAGCTGCTGGAGCGGTTGAACGCCCAACTGGTGCGCCACCGTTTCCAGTTGGCGCTCAGGCCCGGACGCCCGCAGCAATCCCTGAACGAGCACCTGACCATGATCGAAGCGATCCGGGCCAGGGACCCGCAGGCGGCCGAGGCGGCCGTCCGCGCCCACCTCGCCAGCGTGATCGAGGCGCTGCGCGACTGACGCGCATCCGACCGGCACCACGCGGGGCGGGCGCACACCTGGCCTGAAGAAGGAGATTGCAGCAATGACGCATGCCGACGCGCCCGCCACCCCACGCTCCACACTCGTCGTCACCGCGCACGCCGGGGACTTCGTGTGGCGCGCGGGCGGAGCCATCGCCCTGGCCGCGTCCCGGGGCGAGAAGGTCACCATCGCGTGCCTGACCTTCGGTGAGCGCGGGGAGTCCGCCAAGGCGTGGCGCGAGGGCAAGAAGCTCGAGGAGATCAAGGCGATACGCCGGGACGAGGCCGAGCGAGCCGCCGCCACCCTCGGCGCCGAGGTCCGCTTCTTCGACGCCGGTGACTACCCGCTGACCGCCACCGCCGAGCTGACCGACAAGCTCGTCGAGGTCTACCGCGACACCCAGCCGGACGTCGTCCTCACCCACCCCACCGAGGACCCGTACAACGGCGACCACCCGGCCGCCAACCGTATGGCCCTGGAGGCCCGTGTCCTCGCCCAGGCCATCGGCTACCCCGGCCCCGGCGAGATCATCGGCGCCCCGCCGGTCTTCTTCTTCGAGCCGCACCAGCCCGAGATGAGCGGCTTCAAGCCCGAGGTGCTGCTCGACATCACCGAGGTGTGGGAGACCAAGCGCAAGGCCATGGAGTGCCTCGGTGCCCAGCAGCACCTGTGGGACTACTACACCGACCTCGCCGTCCGCCGCGGCGTCCAGCTCAAGCGCAACGCGGGCCCCAACCTGGGCCTGGCGCACAAGACGATGGCCGAGGCGTACATGCGTCCGTACCCGCAGATCGCGAAGGAGCTGGCATGAGCGGCGTGATCGTCACCAACCCGCCGAAGGCGGACGCCAAGGACGTCGACGCGCTGGCCGGCTTCGGCGTGGCCACCGTCAGCGAGGCGATGGGCCGCACCGGCCTGCTCGGCCCGGAGATCCGCCCCGTCCAGCAGGGCGTACGGGTCGCCGGCACCGCGGTGACCGTGCTCAGCTGGCCCGGCGACAACCTCATGATCCACGCCGCCGTCGAGCAGTGCGGCGAGGGCGACATCCTGGTCGTCACCACCACCTCCCCGTCCACCGACGGCATGTTCGGTGAGCTGTTCGCCACCGCGCTCCAGCAGCGCGGGGTGCGCGGCGTGGTCACCAACGCGGGCATCCGGGACACCCAGGAGCTGCGCGACATGGGCTTCGCGGCCTGGGCCCGGGCCGTCTCCTCGCAGGGCACCGTGAAGGCCACGGGCGGCTCGGTCAACGTGCCGATCGCCATCGACGGCCAGGTGGTCCGCCCCGGTGACGTGATCCTCGCCGACGACGACGGCGTGGTGGTCGTCCCCCGCGAGCGCGCCCACGCCACGGTCGAGGCGTCCGAGGCCCGCGAGGCCAAGGAGGCCAAGACCCGCGCCGCCTTCATCGACGGCCAGCTGGGCCTGGACCGCTACGGCCTGCGCGACACGCTGAAGCGCCTCGGTGTCGAGTACCGGACCTACGAGGAGTACACCGGCGAGGGGGCGGGATCGTGACCCGCGTGCCCGAGGAGGTGCCCTGCCTGCTGATGCGCGGCGGCACCTCCAAGGGCGCCTACTTCCTGGCCGAGGACCTGCCCGCCGACCCGGCCGCCCGTGCCGACCTGCTGCTGCGCATCATGGGCAGCCCGGACGAGCGGCAGATCGACGGCCTGGGCGGGGCGCACCCGCTCACCAGCAAGGTGGCCGTGGTCTCGCCCTCGTCCGACCCGCGGGCCGACGTCGACTACCTCTTCCTCCAGGTCGTCGTCGACCGGCCCGAGGTCAGCGACCGTCAGAACTGTGGGAACATCCTCGCCGGCATCGGACCGTTCGCCGTGGAGCGCGGGTTGGTACCGGCGGGGGAGGAGCGCACCTCCGTACGCATCCGGATGGTCAACACCGGCGACCTCGCCACGGCGACCTTCCCGACACCGGGCGGCCGGGTCGACTACACGGGCGACGCCGAGATCTCGGGCGTGCCCGGCACGGCCGCCCCCGTGGTGATCGAGTTCCCGCCGAGCGCCAACCCGTTGTTGCCCACCGGCAACGTCCGTGACCTGATTGACGGCGTGCCGGTGACCTGCGTGGACAACGGCATGCCGACCGTGCTGATCGCCGCCTCCGCCCTCAAGGTCACCGGCTACGAGACGCCCAAGGAGCTGGAGGAGGACCTCACCCTCGCCGACCGGCTCCGGGAGATCCGGCTGACGGCGGGCCGGTTGATGGGCCTGGGCGACGTCTCGGACACCACCGTGCCCAAGCTCACGCTGCTCGCCGCGCCGCGCGACGGCGGCGCGGTCACCACCCGGACCTTCATTCCTGTGCGCTGCCATACCTCCATCGGTGTGCTCGGCGCAGCCAGCGTCGCCGCAGGCTTGCGAATCGAAGGAAGTGTGGGCGCCGAACTCGCCAGGCTCCCCGCCCAGGGTGACCGAGTTCGCATAGAACATCCCACGGGATTCCTGGACATCGAAAGTAGCCTCGGCACCGGATCCGACGGCCTGCCTTCCGCCCGTCGTACGGCCGTGGTCCGTACGGCCCGCAAGATCTTCGACGGCACCGTGTTCCCCAGGTCCGCCGAGACGGCACCGATACCCGCACAACCCCAAGGAGGTCAGCGATGACTCCGCCGCTCGGCGACATCGCCCACATCGGCCACGCCCAGCTGTTCACCCCGGACCTGGACGCCAGCGTCGCCTTCTTCACCGACTACCTGGGGCTCACCGTCAACGGGCAGGACGGCGACACCGTCTACCTGCGGACCTTCGACGACTACGAGCACCACAGCCTGGTGCTCACCGCCCGCGAACAGCCCGGCCTCGGCCGGCTCGCCCTGCGCACCTCCAGCGAGGAGGCCCTCCAACGCCGTATCAAGGCGAACGAGGAGGCGGGCGGCACCGGGTACTGGGCCGAGGACGAGCCGGGGCTCGGCAAGCTCTACGTCACCACCGACCCGGACGGCCACGAGCACGCCCTGTACTGGGAGAGCGAGTACTACCAGGCCCCCGACGAGCTGAAGCCGGCGCTGAAGAACCAGCCGCAGGCCAAGCCCAACCGGGGCGTCGGCGTACGGCGCCTGGACCACATCAACTTCCTCGCCGCCGACGTGCTCGCCAACGCCGAGTTCCAGCAGAACGTGCTGGGCGCACGGCCCACGGAGCAGATCCGGCTCGACACCGGGAAGATCGCGGCGCGCTGGCTGACCTTCACCGACAAGTCGTACGACGTCGTCTACACCTCGGACTGGACCGGATCCGCAGGCCGGCTGCACCACATCGCCTTCGCGACAGACACCCGCGAGGACATCCTGCGGGCAGCCGATCTCGCCATCGACAGCGGCGTGTTCATCGAGACCGGTCCGCACAAGCACGCCATCCAGCAGACGTTCTTCCTGTACGTCTACGAGCCGGGCGGCAACCGTATCGAGCTGTGCAACCCGCTCACGCGTCTGGTGCTGGCCCCCGACTGGCCGCTGATCACCTGGACCGAGGCCGAGCGGGCCAAGGGGCAGGCCTGGGGGCTGAAGACCATCCAGTCCTTCCACACGCACGGCACACCGCCGGTCGCGTAGTCACGGGTCTTACGGCTCTTACGGGTCTCACGGGCCTTACCAGGGGGTGGGCGGCGCACTGACGTGCGCGTCCGCCCCCTTGCCATACCCCGAGCGGCGTCGTTAACCAGATCGTTGATGAGATTGTTGACAAAAACGTTGACACTCTCGAAACAGATCCTTAGCGTCTAGCGCACACCGGGTCAGCCGCACGAGCCGCGACGACCCTCCTCATTGAGTCCCCTCCAGGGAACGCCTCCTGGACGAGAGGAAAACAAAGATGTCCTCCTCCCCCGCGCTGTCCGCTCGCGGCAGCAGACTGGCCTTCCTGGTCGTCGGTCTGTGCTGGCTGGCCGTCCTCTTCGACGGTCTCGACATGTTCATCTACGGCTCGGTGCTGCCGCACCTGCTGGCGACGAAGACCTTCGGCCTCACCCCGGACCAGGCCGGTGACCTCGGCAGCTATGCCACCTTCGGCATGCTGGTCGGCGCCCTGGCCGCGGGTACCGTCGCCGACCGGATCGGCCGCAAGAAGCTGATGGTCTCGTCCGTGATCCTCTTCTCGCTGGCCTCCGGTGTGTGCGCGATGGCGGACAGCCTCACGGTCTTCGGCCTCGGCCGGACCCTGGCGGGCGTCGGCCTGGGCGGTCTGCTGCCCACCGCGATCAGCATGGTCTCCGACTACGCCCCGCGCGGTCGCGGCGCCATCATCATCGGCCTGCTGATGACCGCCCACCACGCGGGCGGCATCCTCTCCGCCTACGTGGCCAAGTGGCTCGTGGAGCCGGTCGGCTGGCGTGCGGCGTTCTGGGTCTGTGTGATCCCGCTGCTCTTCGCCCCGGTGCTCGCCAAGCTCCTGCCCGAGTCGCTGAGCTTCCTCGTCGCCAAGGGCCGCACCGAGGAGGCCCGCGAGCTGGCCACCCGCTACGACGTCGAGCTGCCCGCCGCCAAGTCGTCGGGCAAGCAGGGCGCGGCCGACCGCTGGAACGCGCTGGTGAACCTCTTCCGCGGGGGCGAGTGGACGCAGACCCTGCTGTACTGGCTGGCCTCCTTCGGCGGCCTGCTGCTGGTCTACGGCGTCGCCACCTGGCTGCCCACCCTCATGCGCGCCGAGGGCTACGAGCTCGGCTCGGCCCTGTCCTTCGTGGTCGTCTTCAACCTCGGCGGCATCGTGGGCATGCTGATCGCCGGCCGGGCCGCCGACCGCTTCGGCGCTCCGCGCATCTCGGCGATCTGGTTCGCCCTGACCGCCGCCGGCGTCTTCCTGCTCAGCGTTCACATGCCGATGAGCGTGACCATGGTGGTCGTCTTCTTCACCGGCGTCTTCCTCAACAGCGCCCAGACGATGATCTACGCGACGGTCTCCATCCGCTCCACCCCGGGCGACCGCGCCACCGCTGTCGGCTGGACCTCCGGCATGGGCCGCTTCGGTGCCGTCTTCGGCCCGTGGCTCGGCGGCCAGCTGCTCGCCGCGAACAACGGCGACTGGGGCTTCACCGCCTTCGCGCTCGCCGGACTCTCCTCGATGGTCTTCATCGGCATCGCCGCCCTGCGCTCGGCCAGGCAGCCGGAGCACAGCGGCACCCAGCAGGAACTGATCACCACCGGCTGACCGTCCGCCGCTTCCACTGTGGCGCCGCGCCCGCGACCCGGGGCGCGGCGCCCTTTTGCTGCGCCGAGTGCCCGCCCGGGTCGCGGGCCGGGCTCACGTCCACGGCGCCAAGCGGGGCCGCCCGCCCGAGTCGCCGTCCCCGGACCGGTCCCGGCCGGACGGGCCGGGAGTCCTGGTGCCCCGCTGTGTTTCATCCCCGTTCCGGCGGCTTGTGTCACCCCTGCTCCGGCGGCTCGACGTCGAACCCCGTGCAGGCCAGCTCCTCGTTCACCTCCGCGCACGCCTCCACGCCCCGGGGCGAGGGCACGGAGACCATCGGGCTGGTGTAGCCGGTGGTGTCCTCGGCCGGATAGGCCGCGGAGAGCACGTCCTGGCCCGCGCGGACGGAGACCTCCCGGGCGCGCGGGGAGCGCACCCGCACCTCCGACCAGGCAGTGCCGCAGGCGGGTGAGTAGCGCAGCCGGACGTCGTAGAGGCTGCCGGTGACGCTGCTCCTGGTCCGCGCGTCCCGCGCACAGGCCGACGCGTCGGGCAACTCGCCCTGGCAGGACCGTCCGTGACAGCGGGGCGCCGCCGTCACCATCTGCGTACCGGACGTACCGGCCGGACCGTGCCGGCCGGAGAAGGCGAGGTCGGCCGTGACCGCGGCGGCCAGTGCCAGCAGGGCCAGCGCCGACAGGGGCAACCGCCGCCACCGGGGGCGGGTCCGGCCGGTCTGCGCGGGCGGGCTCGCGGCGGGGGGTTCGTCGGCGGCCTCCCACAGGGCCATTACGGGGCCGGCGTCGACGCCCGCGAGGCGGATGAGCGCCTCCACGGCCGAGCGTGGCGGCCGCTTGCCGCCGGTCAGATAGCGGTGCCAGGCGGACTTGCTGTACGGCGTGCGGGCGGCCAGCGCGGCCAGGCTCAGCCCCGTAAGGTCCTTCAGTTCGCGCAGTCTCGCCACCAGCGGCTCGTCCGGCGTGGTCGACCCTTGCGGGTGCCGCATGGTGCCTCCCTCGACTTCATATCATCCGCTATGGGCGTTTCACCCACTGTTGTCGGGATGGCTTCCCAGAGAGACGGTGACCGCAACGCCCGGCAAGGTATGAGGAAGGTGAGGCGGGGGACATGCCGAAGGCCTGTTCGGGACGGTGTGCTTCCCGAACAGGCCTCGGTGGTCAGGCCGTACGGCGGCCCGGAGCCGTCAGCACCACGGCACGGCGGCGCCGACCCGCACGTAGCGGGCGGCCACGTACCCCTTGTGGTGGGCGAGCCGATACCAGACGTGGTTGCCGAACACCCCGGAGCCATACCTCTTGCAGGTCAGGGAGACGAGCCGGTGGTTGTGCCGGTGACCGAGCACCCGGTAGCCGAAGCCCGGACCGGAGCGGACGTTCAGTGCGAGGCGGCGCGTGGCCACCCTTCCCGCCACGTGGTGCCGGGCGCAGTGGACGCGGTGGATGGTGCGGTGCCGCGCCGGCGTGTGCCGGGCGGGGGTGGAGAGCAGCGAGGGGAGGGCGTACTGCGCGGTGGCGGCGAGCGCCGGGTGCGAGGTGGTTGCGCTCACCGGGGCGGCACTGGCCGCCGTGGGCAGGAACGCGAGCACCGCGACCGCGGCCAGCAGGCCGCTCTGCACGGTCCGTCGGAACATGGAAACCTCCGGCTGTCGTTCTCGTGACCACGATGCGTGACCACGACAGCCAGCGTGTCCGTGACGAGCCGTCAGGATGCCGTCCCCGCTTCCCGCGGGACACGGGGACGTCCCCGGGAACGCGGCGCTCAGCCCATCTGGTCCGCGGCCGAGAGGTGTTCCACCGTCTTGCCCGTCTCCGTGAACGTCCGGGTGACGTGTCCCGACGAGTACACCCACAGGATCCGGAGCGGAGTCTCACCGATGTTGCGGAACAGGTGGGGGATGGGCGACGGGACGTAGGTGGTGTCGAACTGCTCCAGCTTGGTCACCTCGCCGTCGACCCACACCTCCGCCTCACCCTCGAGGATCGTCACGTGCTCGTCGCAGTTGTGCGAGTGCAGCGGCGCGCCGGAGCCCACCGGATACACGCTCATCCCGCTGGTGATGCGGTTCTCCCCGCCCGCCGACGGCGTCGTGATCAGCGGCGTCGTCACGACCGAACCGCCCCTGTCCAACAGCGGCACGGACGCGACCTTGATGATGGTGGTCATCCGGGTTCCTCTCCACTTCAACGTGATGCGACCAACGACGTTAGGTCGCGCAGGCTGGATTGGGTGCCCTCTGCCATGCAGCTTTACCTTGCACTCCGAGAAGGGTGAGCTTCCCGAACCCGGCTGTACCGTCACCTGTCACCGCACGGCTCTCGACCCGTGAGCGAAACGCGTTGGAAAGAAAAGGCAGGTACCGGCCCGATGAGGCTCCCCGTTCTCACCGAAGAGGAAATGGACCAGCGCCAGCAGGAGCTGGCCGCCCGGATAGCCGGCCGCCGCGGCGCCGTCCGCGGCCCGTTCCGGGTCTGGCTGCACAGCCCGGAGATGTGCGAACGTGCCGAGTCCCTGGGCGCGTTCGCCCGGTTCGACTGCAGCCTTCCCAAGCACCTGCGCGAGCTCACCCTGCTGATGGCGGCCCGCAACTGGGACGCGCAGTACTCGTGGAACGCCCATGTGCACCAGGCCATCGAGGCCGGCATCCCGGAGGCCGCCGTCAAGGCCGTCGCCGAGAAGCGCGAGGCGGTCTTCGACAACGAGGCCGACCAGGCCTTCTACCAGTTCTGCCGGGAGATCCTCGACGAGCACTTCGTCACCGACGAGACCTTCGCCCGCGCCCTGGAGCACTTCGGTTCCAAGGGCCTGGTCGACACCATCGGTGCGCTCGGCAACTTCACCATGCTCGGCATGTGCCTGAACACCTTCCAGGTGGACCTCCAGGCCGACAAGGAGCCCCCGTTCCCGGACATCCGCGGCTACGGGCGTGTCGTCGCCGACGCCGACCGGCCACAGCCGTGAGTTCCCTGACCGACCCGAGCCCGCAGGGAGGTACCGCCGTGAGCTCAAGGAAGAACACCGACAGCGACAGCGGTGCCGGTACGGACCGCACGGCCGTCCTGCGGGTACGAGGCGTCACCAAGAGCTTCGGCGGGGCGGCCGCCCTCAAGGGCGTGGACCTCGACCTCTACCCGGGTGAGGTCCACGCGCTGATGGGCATGAACGGCGCCGGGAAATCGACGCTGGTGCAGGTCCTGTCCGGGGTGCACCAGCCCGACGGCGGCACCGTGGAGGTCGACGGTCACCCGCACGCCGGGCTGACCGTCCGCAAGGCCCGCCGGCTCGGCATCGCCTCGGTGCCGCAGCGCCGCGAGCTGGCGATGGGACTCACCGTCGCCGAGAACGTCATGCTCGGCGACCTGCCCACCCGGCGCCGCGCCGTGCACTGGAAGGCCGTCCGGCAGCAGGCCCGCGAGGCGCTGCACTCGCTCGGCATCGACATCGACGTGGAGCGGACCGCGGGCTCGCTCACCGTCGCCGAGCAGACCATGGTCGAGGTGGCCCGCGAGGTCCGCCGCGGGGGCCGGATCCTGATCCTTGACGAGCCGACCGCCTGTCTGAGCGCCAAGGACGCCAACCAGATCCGTTCCCTGGTGCGCAGGCTGCGCGACGACGGCGTCGCCGTCGTCTACATCTCGCACTACATCGACGAGGTCATGGCCGTCGCCGACCGCCTCACCGTCCTGCGGGACGGGGGAGTGGTGCGCACCGCGCCGGCCGAGGAGCTGGACCCTGCCGGGCTGGTCCGCGCCATGGTCGGCCGGGACGTCGTCTCGCGGCGCCCCGAGCGTGCGGCGTCGAAGGACGAACTCGGCCTGGTGGTAAAGGGGTTGAGCCACGGCCGGGCCATCCAGGACTTCACCGTGGAGGTGCGCAAGGGCGAGGTCGTCGCCGTCCTCGGCCCGGCCGGGGACGCGCAGTCCCAGCTGTTCGACCTGCTGTCGGGACGGCAGCGGCCGGACACCGGCGAACTGCACGTCGACGGCCGACCCGTGGCCGTCGGCCACATCCCGGCCTCGCTCGGCAGCGGCCTGCGCTGCGTGACGGGCGACCGCCGGACGCTGGGTCTCGTCCCGGGCATGTCCCTCGACGAGAACCTGATGCTCGCCGACGACCGCTTCGCCCGCCGCCGCCTGCACCGTCGTGCCGAACTCGCCCGCCGGGCCGGGCCGGTGCGCCGTAACTACGGGGTGGTCTCGCTCACCGGAAACCCGCCGGTGAGCGCGCTGTCCGGCGGCAACCAACAGAAGGTCCTGCTGGGCAAGTGGCTGGAGACCGAGCCGGTCGCCTGCTTCCTCGAAGACCCCACCAACGGTGTGGACATCGCGGCCATGGCCGACATCCACACCCTCGTCGACGACCTCGCCTCGCGCGGTGTGGCCGTGCTGCTCGCCTCCTCCTCCGCCGAGGAGGTCATGCGGCTGGCCGACCGGGTCGTCGTCGTCAGCGCCGGCCGCACGGTCGCCGAACACGACATCACCGCCATCACGCGCGACGAGCTCGTCGCCACCGCTCTCGGAGGTCAACCGCAGTGAGCGTCAAGACACTTCCCGATGCCCACGGCGTCTCCGACCCGCCCGAGGCACCCCGGTCGCGGTTCTCGCTCGACGCCCTGCGCAGCGTGCCCCACGCCGGTCTGATCGCGGTCCTGGTGATCGTGGTCGTCTTCACCGCGGTGCAGAGCGAGACGTTCGCCACCGACCGCAACATCGTCAACATCCTGAGCCAGGTGAGCGTCAACGCCGTGCTCGCCGCCGGTCTCACGCTGCTGATGACCGCGGGCGGCATGGACTTCTCCATGGGCAGCAATGTCGCGGTCACGGCCGCCGTTGCGGCGAAGCTGCTGGCGAACGACCAGCCCACCGTCTACGCGGTGATCGTCGCGGTGCTCCTCGGCACGGCCATAGGCCTGGTCAACGGGCTGGTCGTGACATTCACCAACGTGGCACCCTTCGTCGCGACCCTGGCGTCGGCCACCCTGCTCGACGGCGTCGCCCTGCTGGTGCACGACGGCAACACCATCTCCATCGGCACCCGGATGTTCGCACTCGGCAACAACAAGATCCTCGGCGTGCCGTACCTGCTGGTCGTGGCCGTCCTGGTGCTGGTGGTCACGGCCCTGGTCATGAGGTTCACCGTGTTCGGCCGTGACGCCTTCGCCATCGGCGGCAACGAGCACGTGGCGCGCCTCAGCGGCATCAACGTCACGGCGCGCAAGCTCGTGCTCTACGGCACGACCGGCGCCCTCTCGGGGCTGGCGGGCCTGATGCTGCTGTCCCGGCTGGGTTCCAGCAGCCCGGGCGGCACCGCCGGTCTGTCGTTGCAGCTCTCCGTCGTCGCCGCCGTCGTCATCGGCGGGACCTCGCTGGCCGGCGGCTCCGGCACCGTGATCGGCACCGCCCTCGGCCTGGTGCTCCTCGGCGTGGTGGCCAACGCCCTCAACCTCCTGGACTTCTCCAGCAACTACCAGCCGGTCTCCGTCGGCGCCGTGCTGCTCATCGCGGCCATCGCCAACGAGATGCACAAGGCCCGCTCCACGCGGCACTGATCACCACCCCCCGCTTCTTCGCCCACAGCACGTCTTGATCACAGCACGTCTTGATCGCAGTTCGTCGTGCTGACATTCCGTCGTGCTCACATCCCGTCTTGAAAGGCGGTTCACCATGAGACCTTCCGTCCGTTCCCGTTACGCGCTGTTCGCCGCGGTCGCCTGCTCCACCCTGGTGCTCAGCGGCTGCGGCAGCGACGACGACGCCGCCGGCTCCGGAGACGTCACCCTCGGGTTCGTCAACGGTGGCGACACCAACTTCCACAGCTGTCTGCAGAAAGCTGTCGAGCAGACGGCGAAGACGGAGAACGCCAAGGTCTACACGTCGAACTCGCACCAGAACGCCGGGACCGAGCTGTCCAACATCGAGGACATGATCTCCCGCAACGTCAGCGCGCTGATCGTGCAGACCGTCAACGTCGACTCGCTCAAGGGCGACATCGCCAAGGCGAAGGCCTCCGGCATCCCGATCTATCTGACGTCCGTGTCCACCAGCGACGTCGACGACATCCTCGGTGCGGCCGTCGTCGACCTCAAGAAGGTCGGCAGCCTGGACGCCGGCTGGATCGCCAAGGACGCCGGCGGCAAGGACGTCCAGGTCGGCATCGTCGCGGGTGCCCCGGGGGCCGCCTCCGACCTGCTGGTGGGCGGGTTCAAGAGCGGGCTGCCGGCGACCGCCAAGGTGGTCGCCAACCAGCCGGGCATGTTCAACCCGGCGAAGGCCCAGGACGTCGCCGAGAATATGATCCAGGCGAACCCCGACCTCGACTACGCCTTCGTCGCCAACGAGGAGATGGCCTTCTCCGTGCGCAAGGCCTTCGACGCCGCCGGTGCCAAGGATGTCAAGATCGTGACCGTCAACGGCACCGACGAGGGGCTGGCCGCCGTCAAGAGCGGCGAGTTCTCCGCCACCGTCGCGAACTCGGCGCTGACGATCGGGCAGACCGCGGTCAAGAACGCGGTGGGCCTCCTTGACAAGAAGAAGGTTGACAAAATTGCCAACATTCCTCTTGTGTTGGTCACCAAGGACAACCTGAGCGAAGCGCCGCAGTACTGCCCGAAGTAGGCCCCACCAGGGCCTTCTACCGAGCCCCCACCGGTCACCGGCGCCTGTCTCTCCGTGTCTGAGCCGCACATCCGCCGTGTCGCTGAATGTCCTGGTAGAGCCGCTATTGGGACATTCCGGCGAGGTTCGGCGGCCCCCATGCTCCCTATCCCGGCGCGGGCCGGGCGGGGAGCAGCTCTCGGAGGAAACATGGATCGCTTGCTCCTCATGCACAGCTTCGTCACCGTCGCACAGGTCGGCAGCTTCAGCGGAGCCGCCAAGAAGCTGGGCTCGTCGGGCTCGCTGGTGTCACGGCACGTCGCCGAACTGGAGCGCCAGGTGGGTGTCCGCCTGGTCAACCGCACGGCCCGCTCGGTGAGCCTCACCCAGCCGGGACAGCGCTACGCGGAGTTCGCCGCCCGCATCCTGGAGGAGATCGATGCCGAGGACGCCGGCATCGCCCAACTCCACGACCGGGCCGAAGGGACGCTCAGCATCATCTGTCCCAAATGGATAGGCAGCCTGGACCTCGGCGACGCCATCGCCGCCTTTTCCGCCGCCCATCCGAAAATTCAGGTCCGCTTCGAACTGGGCGGTATGTCGGACCGTACCTACGATTTCCTGGACGGCGGATTCGATGTCGCCTTCCACACCCGTGACCTGAGGGACTCCAGCGTCCGCCTCAAGAAGATCTCCTCGCTGCCCTTCGTGCTGTGCGCCTCGGAGGACTACATCAAGCGGCACGGCTCCCTCGCCCATCCGAACGACGTCGCCGCACACGACTGTCTCGTCCACGTCAACGACCCGGTGTGGCGCATCGGCCACGGGCACGCGAGCACCCTGCACAAGATCCGCAACATCGCCTTCTCGTCGAACTCCTACATCGCCCTGCAGAAGGCGGCCGTACACGGCCGGGGCATCGCCCTGCTGCCCCAGCGCCCGGTCTACGACGACGTCGTCTCCGGCGCCCTCCAGGTCCTGCTGCCGGAACTGGCGGTACCCGACCGCCCGCTGTACGCGATCTACGGCCCGGGCCAGGACACCCCGCGCAAGATCAGCGTGTTCCTGGACTACCTCGCCGAGTGGTTCGCCCAGAATCCGATCCCCGCCATCCGGGCGTAAGCGCTGGGCGAAGGCGCGGGACGGCGGCGCAAGAAACGATTGCGCACTCCGTAGAGCTCGGGCCATTGAGCCCCTCGCGCCCCTAAATCTACGCTCGCCAAGCGACCCGGAAACGAGGAACCCATGGGAATCCAGAGAATCGAATCGGTTACCTACAGCATCGGCGACCTCGACGAATGTGTCCGGTTCTTCGACGACTTCGGTCTGTTCCTGGTGGAACGGACCGAAGAACACGCGGTGTTCGAGACGCTCACCGGGCAGACCCTCCACTTCGACACCGACCCCGGCCCGCTGCTGCCGCCGCCGGTGGAGAACGGCCCCACCCTCCGTGAGGTGATCTGGGGCGTCGACACCCAGGCGGAGCTGGAGCGACTGGTGGCCGCGGTGGCGAAGGACCGCCCGGTCCGCGAGAGCGCCGACGGCGTCCACCACACCGTGGACGAGACCGGCTTCGGCGTCGGCCTCACCCTCGCCCGGCCCAGGCCGGCGACGGTCGAGCCCCGCCCCGCCAACGCGCTGGGCAGCGTCAACCGCTGGAACTCGGAGCTGGAGGCGATCACCCGGGTGCGCCCGCTGCGCATGTGCCACGTGGCGCTCAACATCCCCAAGCCGGGCAAGGACGAGGCCGTCGCCTTCTACACCGAGCGACTGGGCTTCCGCCCGACCGACGTGGTCGAGCCCATGGGCGTGTTCATGCAGGCCCCCGGCGACGACGACCAGCACACCATGCTGCTGTGCCACCGCCCCGACAAGGCCGGCGTCAACCACATCGCCTACGAGGTCCCCGGCTTCGACGATGTGATCGAGGGCGGCAACTACATGGTCGACCACGGGTGGCGGGAGGCCCGCCGGCTCGGCCGCCACACCGTCGGCTCCAACGTCTTCCGCTTCATCCACGCCCCCTGCGGCGGCCGGGTGGAGTACGCCGCCGACATGGACCGCGTCGACGACACCTACGAGACCCGGGTGCACGAGACCACCCCGCCCCACCACATCTGGGCGCTGCGCACCAACCGCGACCAGCAGGACGCCACCCCCGCGTCCTGACCCTCCCCCAGCCTTCGGCCGGGGGACCCCCATCTCGCTTCGCTCCCAAGCCTGAGAGGGCACCCACCCATGACCACCGACCACGGCTACCCCGCCGTCCGCATGTACATCGCGGGCGAGTGGTGCCAGGGCGGCACCGGACGTACCGCCCCGATCGTCAACCCGGCCACCGAGGAGGTGATCGGAGAAGTACCGCTGGCGACCTCCGCCGACCTGGACCGCGCGCTCGACGCCGCGACGGCAGGCTTCAGGACCTGGCGCCAGACGCCCATCGAGCGGCGCACCGCCGTCCTGTACGCCGCCGCCGACCTGATCAGCGAGCGCGCCGCCGAGATCGGCCGGATCATGTCCCAGGAGCAGGGCAAGCCGCTCGCCGAGGGCACCAACGAGGCCCGCCGCACGGCGAACACCCTGCGCTGGCACGCGGACGACGCCCGCCGCGCCTACGGCCGGATCATCCCCTCCGCCCCCGGCACAGTGCTCACCGTGCGGCGCGAGCCCATCGGCCCCACCGCCGCCTTCGTCCCGTGGAACTTCCCCGTGGGCGGACCGAACCGCAAGATCTCCTCCGCGCTCGCCGCCGGTTGCTCCATCGTCATCAAGGCCTCGGAGGAGACCCCGGCCACGGCGATGGAGCTGGTTCGCTGCTACGCCGACGCAGGACTGCCGGCCGGGGTCCTCAACCTCGTCTTCGGCGACCCGGCCGAGGTCTCCGACCACCTGATCTCCTCCCCGGTCACCCGGCTGATCGCCTTCACCGGCTCCGTGCCCGTCGGCAAGCTGCTCGCCGCCAAGGCGGGAGAGGTGATGAAGCCCTCCCTGATGGAGCTCGGCGGCCACGCCCCGGTGATCGTCTGCGCGGACGCCGACCCCGTGAAGGCGGCCCGGAAGGCAGCCCAGGCCAAGTGGGCCAACGCCGGCCAGGTGTGCACCTCACCGAGCCGCTTCCTCGTCCACGAGTCGATCGTCGAGGAGTTCACCGCCGAGTTCGTCAAGGCCGCCGAGGCGGTCGTCGTCGGTGAGGGCCTGGCGGAGGGCACCACCATGGGCCCGCTCGCCAACGAACGCCGGCTGAAGGCCATGGAGCGCCTGACCGCCGACGCCGTCGCCCGCGGCGCCAAGGTCCTCACCGGCGGTGAGCGCCTGGACCGCCCCGGCTACTTCTTCGCGCCGACCGTCCTCACCGACGTCCCCGCGGACGCCGAGCTGATGTCCGAGGAACCGTTCGGGCCGCTCGCGCCGATCGTCCCGTTCAGCGATCTCGACGAGGCACTTGCGACCGCGAACGCGCTGCCGTATGGACTGGCCGCCTACGGCTTCACCGACTCCGCCGCGACCGCCGAGAAGCTGTCGCAGGAGCTGGAGGCCGGCATTCTCTCCCTCAACCACTGCGGCGGCTCCGTCCACGAGGCCCCCTCCGGCGGCGTCAAGGACAGCGGCTACGGACGGGAGGGCGGCCCCGAGGCCCTCGACGCCTACCTCGTCACCAAGCGCGTCTCCCACCTGCTGGCACCATGAGGTACGCGCGTCTCGCGGTCGGCGGCCGCGCAGTCTGGGGCCGTGTGGGGGAGCAGGACATCGAGCTGCTGTCCTCCTCCCCGCTGGAGGAGGCCGACTTCGACGTCATCGGCAGCGTCCCGCGCGCGGGCGCGCACTGGCTGCCGCCCGTCGTGCCGCCCGTGTTCTACGCGGTCGGCATGAACTACCCACGACACATCGAGCACGCCGCCGAACTCGGCAACGCCGCCGCCGTCATGCCCGACCGGCCCGAGGTCGGCTACCGCGCCAACAACGCGCTCACCGGCCATCTCTCGCCGATCGTGAAACCGGCGGAGGTGGAGGGCCGTTTCGAGGCCGAGCCGGAACTCGTCGCCGTCATCGGCCGTACGCTGCGGCACGCCACGTACGAGGAAGCACGCAAGTCCGTCTTCGGCTGGACCATCGGCAACGACATCAGCGCCCGCACCTGGCAGCACCAGGACCGCACGTTCTGGCGCAGCAAGAACAGCGACACCTTCAAGCCGATGGGCCCCTGGATCGAGACCGACGTCGACGCCCTCGCGCAGACGACGACCCTGAGGGTGAACGGCGAGGTGCGCGCCGCGTTCCCGACCGGCGACATGGTCTTCGACCCCTTCGACTACCTCGTCGAGATCACCAAGCACAACACCGTGCAGCCCGGGGACGTGCTCTGGATGGGCGCCGAGTCCACCTGCCAGCTCGTGCCCGGGGACACCGTGGAGGTCGAGATCAGCGGCATCGGCGTGCTGTCCAACCCCGTACACCTCGAAGGGAACCAAAGATGAGCAAGGCACCCCGTTACATCCACCACGTCAACTTCCCCACCACCGATCCCGACCGGACCGCCGCGTGGTACACCAAGGTCTTCGGGATGAAGAGGATCACGCCCAAGTCCAACACCCGTGTGGTGCTGATGACCCGGGGCAACTTCGACCTGCACTTCACTCCGGTCGAGGAGATGGAGCGTATGGCTCCCTATCACTTCGCCGTCGAGGTCGACGACTGGGACGAGTTCCTGGAACACCTCAAGGAGCTGGGCATCCGGCACACCCGCCCCATCGAGCGTCCCGAGAACCAGTCGAAGTTCTGCTACATCCACGACCCCGACCACACCATGATCGAACTGGTCTACCACGCCAAGCGCCCCAACTGATCGCCATCTGCTAGGAGTTCCTCCTCATGCCCCTCGCCGACTCCGACGGCACCTCCATCTACTACGAGCGCCACGGCAGCGGTCCGGCGATCCTGTTCGTGCACGGCAGCGGCGGCCACCACGCCGCCTGGTGGCAGCAGGTCGCCGCGCTGCGCGACGAGTTCACGGTCGTCACCGTGGACCTGCGCGGCTTCGGCAAGTCCGACTCGTCGATGCCCGAGTTCGACGGCCAGGACTTCCCCGGTGACGTGGTCGCCGTCCTCGACGCCGAGGACCTGACCGACGTCATGCTGGTCGGCCAGTCCATCGGCTCCGTCGCCGCCCTGCGCGCCGGCCTGCTGCGCCCCGACCGCGTCGGCTCGGTCGTCCTCGGCCACTCCCTGGGCGGCATCAGCCACCCCGAGCTGAAGGAACTGGCCGCCGCCGACCGCGCCGAGGCCGTCAAGCTGCCGGTCATCGACCGCCTGCTCACCAAGCCGTTCCAGCAGGAGCGCGCCGACCTCACCTTCCTGTTCCAGCAGATGGGCACCTTCAACGTCGCCAAGATGCAGGACCTGCGCAACCTCGACACCGACGGACCGTCCCTGGAGGACATCCAGAACTCCGGTGTGAAGGTCGCGTTCCTGGCCGGCGAGAAGGACGCGGTGCTCAGCGTGAAGACCGTCACCCGCGCCCACGAACTGCTGTCCGGCTCGCACCTGGAGATCGTCCCCGGCGCCCCGCACTCCATGTACTGGGAGACGCCGGAGCCGTACAACGCGGCGATCGCCCACCTGCGCCGCACCCTGACCGCCCAGAAGGAAACAGCATGAGCAACGTGACCCTCGACGCGGCCGAGGAGATCATCGCCGCCGCCCACAAGCGCGCCCAGGCCCTCGGCAAGGCGGTGAGCGTGGCCGTGGTCGACGCCGGCGGCTTCGTCGTCGCGATCCGCCGGGCCGACGGGGCCCGCCCGCTGACCCCGGACATCGCCCGCGCCAAGGCCTACACCGCGGCCGTGATGCAGCGCCCCGGCAAGATGCTGAAGAAGTGGCAGGAGAGCCAGCCCGTCTTCTTCTCGCAGCTGTCCCAGCTGCCCGGCGCGGCCCTGCCGATCATGGCCGCCGAGGGCAGCGTCACCATCAAGAAGGACGGCGAGATCATCGGCGGCCTGGGCATCGCCGGCGGCACCGCGGACGAGGACCAGCAGCTCGCCGACGACGTCCTCGAATCCCTCGGCTACGAGCTGGAGTTCGCCGCCTGGGGCGTCGCGGGCAAGCCGGCCGAGCCCGGAAAGGACTGACCCCATGGCGGATACGTTCAACTACCGCATCGACCACCACGGCAGCCTGGTCCGTCCCGCCGAGCTCACCGCCGCCCGTGCGGCCGGTGACGCCGACGCCCTGCGGACTGCCGAACTCCAGGCGGTCCAGGACGCGGTGGTCTTCCAGCGCAAGCTGCGCTCCACCGTCGTCACCGACGGCGACTTCCCGCGTGAGGACTTCCGTAGCGCCGTCCTCGACGGGGTCTCCGGCTTCCGCCGTACCGGGGAGGAGGGCCCCGACGGCCTGGTGCGCTGGGTCGCGGAGTCGCTGCCGAAGGCCAACGGGCCGCTGCTCGCGGACTGGGCCACCCGGCTCACCGAGCTGACGGTGATCGCGCCGAAGGCGTCGCTGCCGTCCCCGGCATACCTGGCCGCCACCACGTTCCAGCCGGGCCTCGGTGTGGCGTCCGCCCGTGAACTCGGCGAGGCCCTCGCGGAGATCATCCAGGCGGAGATCGAGCTGCTGGTCTCCAAGGGCGTACGCCTGATCCAGCTCAACAACCCGCTTCTGCTGGGGCAGTTGGCCGCCGACCCGGCCGGCCCCGGCGCGCTGTCCTTCGAGGACGCGCTGGCCGTCGAGGCGTTGGCGGTACGGCTGGACGAGCGCCCGGAGGGCGTACGGATCGCCCTCGCGCCCGGCTGGGCGGCGCCCGCCGCGGTGGATCGGGCCCGGGCCGAGCGGCTGTACGGCGAGGTCCCGGCGGACCGCTGGGTGCTGCCGTTCGACCAGGGCACCGAGGCCGAGCTCGACCTGGTCAAGGCGCTGCCGGAGGACCGGGACGTGTGCCTGGGCGTGGTGGACGCCACCGTGCCCGACCTCGAGGACATCGACACGGTGATGGCCCGTATCGACGCCGTCGGGGAGTTCAAGGACCTCGAGGACGCGGCCGTGTCCCCGTCCCGCGGCTTCGCGGACGTGGCGAGCCGGCCGCTGCTCAGTGCCGAGGACCAGCGCCGGAAGATCGTCCTGGTGGAGACCCTCGCGCGGTACGTCTGGGGCAACGAGTTCTGATCCAGGGCCAACGGGGGCCCAAGGGGGGCCGGGAAGCGGACAGCCGCTTCCCGGCGGGCCCCTGTTCTCAGAGCACTTCGGCAAACGTGACCGTACGGTCCGTCAGCAGCGGCCACACCGTCTGCACGATCAGCTCCTTGAAGTGCTCGGCCGCCTTGTGCGCCTCGAAGCCGGCGACGTCGACGTACCGCTCGTACAGCAGGAAGCCGCCGGGCTGGTCCGCCACGGCGTGCACCTCGTACAGCAGGTTCGCCGGTTCGGCGCGGGTCGCCTCCTGTGCCTTGAGCAGCGCGGCTCGCACCGTGGCGTCGTCGGCGGGCTCGCAGCGGTAGTGGGCGACGACTGCGTAGGCCATATCTGTATCTCCTCAGCGGTTCTCGGCTCTCCGGCGGCATCGCACTGGCCGTCCGGCCCGCCGATTCCAGCACGGATCGATCCGCTGCCGACCCGCGCGCGGCGCAACCAATGCCTGCCGTCGCGGTGCTGGTGGACCCGCCCCGACATGGTGTGTTGTCGAATCCGGCCCGCATGGCCGCCCAGCCCCGACCCGACCGCACCGCCCGCACTGCGGCCGACGAAGGAAGTGATCTTGTTGCGTACTGTGGAAGCGCTCTCCGGCGGAGAGTGGGTGACGACCGGCGAGTGGATCGACGTCCACGACCCCGCGGACGTCCGCACCCCCATCGCCCGTATCCCGGCCCTCTCCGTCAAGGACGTCACCCGGGCCTACGACCACGCCGAGCGCGGCTTCGCCGTCTGGAAGCGCACCAGCCCCTTCGAGCGGGCCCGCATCCTCACCGAGGCGGCCCGGCTGATCCGCGAGCGGCTCGAGGAGATCGCCGCCGACGTCACCGCCGAGAACGGCAAGACCCTGGCCGAGGCCCGCGGCGAGACCGGCAAGGCCGCCGACTTCCTCGACTACTACGCGGGCCTGGCCCGCCAGGGCTACGGCACCCTGCTGCACGACGCCCGCCCCGACACCCGCACCCACACCCAGCGCGAGCCCATCGGCGTGATCCTGGTGATCAGCCCGTGGAACGACCCGCTGATCACCCCGGCCCGCAAGCTCGCCCCGCTGCTCGCGGCCGGCAACGCGGCGGTGTTCAAGCCGGCCACCGAGACACCGTTGTCAGGCCTGCACTTCGCCCGCGCCCTGCACGACGCGGGACTGCCGGCGGGCGTGCTCAACGTCGTGACGGGCCGCACCGCCGAGCTCGAGGAGGCCCTCCTCGACGACCCGCGCATCGTCGGCATCACCTTCACCGGCTCCAACGCGGTGGGCAACCGCATCCGCCGCCGCCTCGCCGACCGCAACGTCCGCTTCCAGGGCGAGCTCGGCGGCAAGAACGCCTCCGCCGTCCTGAAGGACGCCGACCTGCCGGCCGCCGCGAAGGCCGTCGTCGCCGCCTCCTTCGGCCAGGCCGGCCAGCGGTGCACCGCCACCAGCCGGGTGATCGTCGAGCAGCCGGTGTACGAGGAGTTCGCCCGGCTCCTGGTCACCGAGGTCGAGGCGCTGACGATCGGCCGGGGCACCGACCCGGCCACCACCCTGTGCCCGCTGTCCAGCCCCAAGCAGCGCGACAGCGTCCTCGCCGACCTGAACAAGGCGATCGAGCAGGGCGCCACCGTTCTCACCGGCGGCGGAGCCGACACCGAGGGCGACCGCGAGCACGGTTGCTATGTGCGGCCGACCGTGCTCGGCGATGTCACCCCCGAGATGGCGATCTGGCGCGACGAGGTGTTCGGCCCGGTCCTCGCGGTCCGCGCGGTCGACGACTTCGCGCAGGCCGTCGAAGCGGTCAACGACTCCGTCTACGGCCTGGCCGCCGCCGTCTTCACCCGCGACCTGGGCTCCGCCTACCGCTTCGCGGACGAGGCCGAGTGCGGCCAGGTCGCGGTCAACCACCCCACCCCCGGCTGGGACGTGCACCTGCCTTTCGGCGGGTTCCACGACTCCGGCACGGGCTACAAGGAGCAGGGCGAAGAGGTCCTGCGCTTCTCCACGCGCGTCAAGACGGTCGCCATCCACTTCGGCGCCTGAGCGCGTCACCCGAGCAGTTGTGAGAGAGGAGGACGCCGATGGCAGACGAGACGATCGGCGTCGTCGGCGCCGGCATCGTCGGCCTGGCCACGGCGCGTGAGATCGCCCTGCGCCGCCCCGGTACCCGCGTCGTGGTGTTCGAGAAGGAGCGGGAGGTCTCGCTCCACCAGACCGGACACAACTCGGGCGTGGTGCACGCCGGCATCTACTACACGCCGGGCAGCCTCAAGGCCGACCTGACCGTGCGTGGTGTGTCCCTGCTGCGCGAGTACTGCCAGGACCGCGCGCTGCCGTACCAGGAGATCGGCAAACTGGTGGTGGCGGTCCGCGAGGACGAACTCGGCCGCATGGAGAACCTCTACGAGCGGGCGAAGAACAACCACGTGCCCGAGCTGAGGAAGATCTCCAAGGAGGAGATCAAGGAGCTGGAACCCCACGCCGGGGGCGTCGCGGCCCTGCACTCCCCGCGCACCGCGATCACCGACTACCCGGCGATCGCCCGGGCGTTCGCCCAGGACATCACCGACTCCGGCGGCGAGGTGAAACTCGGCTTCCCGGTCACCGGCATCACCAACGTGCCGGGCGGCATCGAGGTGTCCTCCGGGCAACTGGGGGTCCCCCCGGCCGAAGGCTGGGGGAGCGTCCGCGTCGACCGGCTGATCCTCTGCGCGGGCCTCCAGTCCGACGCGGTCGCCAAGCTGGCCCAGGACAAGCAGGAACCGAAGATCATCCCGTTCCGGGGCGAGTACATGCTGCTCAGGCAGGACCGGACGCATCTGGTGCGGGGGCTCATCTACCCGGTGCCCGACCCGCGCTACCCCTTCCTCGGCGTGCACTTCACGCCTCGCGTCGACGGCACGGTGGAGGTCGGGCCCAACGCCGTCCTGGCTCTGGCCAGGGAGGGCTACCGGCGCAGCCGGATCTCGCCCGGGGACCTGCTCGGCCTCGCCGCCTACCCCGGCGCCTGGAGGATGGCGGCCCAGCACTGGCGTACCGGCATCAAGGAGTACCGCGGCTCGTTCTCCGCGGCGGTCTTCATGAAGGACGCCAAGCTGTACGTCCCCGGTGTGGGCGTCCAGGACGTGGTGCGCGGCGGCGCGGGCGTACGCGCCCAGGCCCTGGACCGGGACGGCACCCTCGTGGACGACTTCCGCATCCATCAGGTCGGCCGTATCACCGCCGTGCGCAACGCGCCCTCGCCGGCCGCCACGGCCTCCATGGCGATCGCCGAGCACATCGTCGGCGCCGTCTTCGGCGACGCCTGACGTGACCAGGCACCTCCGCATTCAACGAATGCCCTGCGTACAGCGCGATTTCACGCAACAACAGCTTGCGCTCCCAGGGGCTCCGCAAGGCCTCACGACCCGCCTAGCGTTCCCTCAGCAACGCCTCACCGCCTGCACTACCAAGAGAAAGAAGTAACCGACATGTTCGTTGTCGACACCCAGATCCACATCTGGAAGGAAGAGACCCCGGACCGCCCCTGGGTCCCCGGCGCCCGTGAGCGGATCCGCCTGAACGGCCACCGCGAGGACCCCTTCTCCTACGAGGAGGCCCTCGAGCTGATGGACGAGGCCGGCGTCAACCGTGCGCTGATCCTGCCGCCGTCCTGGGAGGGCGACCGCATCGACTACGCCCTCGAGGCCTGCGAGGCGCACCCGGACCGGTTCGGCATCATGGCCCGCATTCCGCAGAACAAGCCCGAAGAGGGCAAGGCCATGCTGAAGGACTTCGCGCAGAACCCGCATGTGAAGGGCACGCGCCTCACCTTCCACCGGCCGCAGGACCGCAACTGGATGATCGACGGCACCAACGACTGGTACTGGCCGATCGCCGCGGAGCTCGGCATCCCCACCATGGTCCACGCCCCGATCTGGAAGCGTGAGCTCGGCGAGATCGCCGCCAAGCACCCCGAGCTGAAGATCATCATCGACCACATGGGCATCATGGCCCGCTGTGTCGACGACGCGATCGGCTACTGGGTGTCGGAGACCGCCGACCTGGCCAAGCACCCCAACATCTACGTGAAGGTCTCGGCGCTGCCCGGCTACTCCACGCAGCCCTTCCCGAACAACAACATCCAGAAGTACGTGCGCGAGATGGTCGACAAGATGGGGCCGCAGCGCTGCTTCTACGGCACCGACATCACCCGCCTGCTCGGCCACGGCATCACCTACACCGACACGATCGAGCAGTTCACCAAGCACTGGGACTTCACGCCCGAGGAGCTTGAATGGATGATGGGCCGCGGCATCTCCGAGGTCCTGAACTGGCCGATCGAGGGCTGAGGACACACCAGAGATGACGGACAGCAAGAACACGCCAGGCGCCGACGGCGGTGACGCCGTCGTCTCCGCCTTCAACGCCGTCGGCGCCGACTACGTCTTCTGCTCATCGGGGTCCGAATGGGCCCCGGTGTGGGAGTCCCTGGCCCGGCGCCACCGCGACGGTGAACCGGCGCCGGAGTACCTCGACCTGACCCACGAGACCGTGGCTGTCGGCATGGCCACCGGCTACGGACTCGTCAAGCGCCGCCCGCAGGGCGTGCTGCTGCACGCGGCCCCCGGCCTGCTCCAGGGCTCGATGGCCGTGCACGGCGCGCTGCTGGCCGGCGTGCCGATGGTGGTCACCTCCTCGGAGTCCACCACGTACGGCGACGCTCCCGGCCACGACCCGGGCGGCCAGTGGTACCGCAACCTGTCGATCGTGGGCGGCCCGCACGGCATCGCCCAGCCGTTCACCAAGTGGTCCAACGAGGCCGCCAGCGTTCACACGCTGCCGACCATGATCACGCGGGCGGCGGAACTGGCCTGGCGCGCCCCGGCGGGGCCGGCCTACCTCAACATCCCGCTGGAGATCCTCCTGGAGGAGTGGGACGGCCGCGAGGCCAAGCCCATCGTCGAGCCGGGCTCCACGCACAGCTCGCCCGAAGAGGTCGACCCGGTCGCCCAGATGATCCGTGAGGCGAGCAACCCGGTGATCGTCACGGAGACGGCCGGCCGCGAGGCAGGCGGTTTCGAGGCCCTGGTGGCCTTCGCCGAGGCATGGAACATCCCGGTCGTCGAGCCCGACTCGGCGGTGTGCGGCAACTTCCCGCGCACCCACCCGCTGCACGCGGGCAGCGACATCGGGCCCTGGATGGACACGGCGGACCTGATCCTCCTGGTCAACTGCCGCGCCCCGTTCTACCCGCCGTCGCGGCGCCCCTCCAAGGCGCAGATCGTCGTCATCGACGAGGTGCCGCAGCGCCCGCACGTCGTCTACCAGGTGCTGTTCGCCGACCGATACCTGGAAGGCAACGTCGCCAACACCCTGCGCCAGCTGGCCAAGAGGGCGAAGGATCTCGACGTGGCCGCCGTCACCGCGCGGCGCGCGGAGCAGGAGCGCCGGCACGCGGACGAGCAGGCCGCGATCGCCGCTGCCGAGGCCAAGGCCGAGGAGGCCAAGGGCATCGACCCGGTGCGCGTCGCCGCCGAGCTGCGCAGGCTGCTCGACGGGCAGGACGCGGTCGTCGTCGACGAGACGATCACGCACAGCCGGGTCGTCAAGCGCCACCTGCAGACCGAGGACCCCGACTCGTACTTCTACGTGCAGGGCGGACTCGGCCAGGGCATCGCGGTCGCGCTCGGCGTCAAGCTCGCCGTCAAGGAGCGCCCGGTGGTGCTCACCATCGGCGACGGCGCGTTCACCTACAACCCGGTGATCCAGTCGTACGACGCGGCCAACGCGTACGACCTGCCGCTGCTGATCGTGGTCTTCAACAACCGCGTCTACAAGTCGATGAACCTCAACCACCGCCGCTTCTACCCCGAGGGCGCGGCCGCCGAGACCGGCGAATGGCTGGGCACCGATCTGCAACGGCTGCCCCGGCTCGCGCAGTTCGCCGAGCCGTTCGGGATGCACACCGAGACCGTCGACGCGCCCGAGGCGCTGGCGCCCGCCCTGGAGCGCGCGCTCAAGGCAGTGGCGGAAGGAACCACCGCCGTCGTCGACGTCCTCGTCACCCGCTGAACCAGGAGGCACCCGCCACCATGTCCGACACCCCCACCCCCAAGCCGGGGAAGGTGCTCGTCCCCGCCGACGACCTGCGCACCTTCTCCGCGGCCCTCCTCGAGAAGGGCGGCCTCAGCCCCGAACACGCCCGCACCACCGCCGACGTGTTCGTCTGGGCGGCGCTGCGCGGCGTCGAATCCCACGGCATCGCCCGTGTCCCCGCCTACCTCGACCTGCTCGCCAAGGGCGTGGCCAACGCCGATGCGCAGATCAAGGTCGAGGCCTCCACCCCGGCCGCCGTCGTCCTGGACGCCGACCGCGCCCCCGGCCCCGTGGCCCTCACCGCGGCCGCCGAGGAGGCCGTCAACAGGGCCAGGACCAACGGTGTCGCCGCCGTCGGCGTGCGGGGGACCGTGCACACCGGGGCGATCGGCTACTACGTGTCAAAGATCGCCGAGCAGGGCCTGGTCGGTATCGGCTTCGTCGCCGGCATGCCCAACATGGGCTACACCGGCGTCAAGGGCGCCGCCGTGGCCACCAGCCCGCTCGCCGTCGCCGTACCCGCCGAGGACCACGCCCCGCTGCTCCTCGACATGGCCACCGCGACCATCGCGCTGGGCAAGATCCGCCAGGCCAAGGCGAGCGGCACCCCGCTGCCCGAGGGCGCCGCGGCCACCGCGGACGGCACCCCCACCACCGACCCGGAGCAGGCGGTCATGCCGCTGCCGCTGGGCGGCGCGAAGGGCTCGGGCATGTCCCTCGCGTTCGAGCTGCTCACCAGCGTGCTGGTCGGCGCGCCGATCTTCGCCGCCTTCCACTCGGACGACCCGGCCGGCCGCAAGCACCGCCAGAACGCGCTGCTCATCGCGCTCGACCCGGCGGCCTTCGGCGGCACGGACGCCTTCACCGCGGCCGTCGACAGCACCCTGGGTACCCTCAAGGGCCTGCCGGTGGCGGACGACGCGGACGGCGTGTACTACCCCGGCGAGCGCAGCGCCGAAGTGGCCGTCGGCCGCACCGAGAAGGGCATTCCGGTGGCGCCGAAGGTCTGGCGCGATCTGACGGAGCGCGCCGAGCAGCTGGGCGTCGCGCTGCCGGGCGCTGCTGGATAGGGGACAGCGGCCTTCGGTGAGCCGGATGGCCGGCACGTCCTGTGCGGAGGACGTGCCGGCCATCCGTGTGTTCAGGCGGAGCCCGACGCCGCCGCGCCGGTCACTCGCCGGTCACTCGCCGGACATGGCGGGCGATCAGGTCGTAGGTCTCGCGGGCCCGCTGCTCGTCGTTGGTGTCGTAGCCGTGGTCGGCTCCGGAGACGTCGTGGTGCTCGACCAGGGCATCGGCCGCGCGCAGCCGCTCGGCGTAGCGCACCGCCTCGGTCCTGAGCAGGTCGTACTCCGCCGTGATCACCACGGCCGGGGCGATGCCCTTGAGGTCGGCGGTGTCCGACGGATGGGCGGGCGACACCAACCGGTCGGCGCGCTCGCGCGGATCCGGCACGTACGACGTGTCGAAGACCTCCGCCATCCAGGGCCGCAGCATGGGCCTGGCGATGGCGGCCCGCTTGTCCTTGGCGCTGGTGGCCAGGTCCAGCGGGGGATAGTGGAGCACCTGGAGCGCGATCGAAGGACCGCCCTCCTCCAGGGCCTGGCGCGCGACCGCGGCCGCGAGACCGCCGCCCGCGCTCTGCCCGCCGACGGTGAGCCGGCCGCCGTCCCAGCCGTGCTCCGCGCCGTGCTCGGCGACCCAGCGGACCACCTCGAAGGCCTGGCGGGGCGGGGCCGGGAACGGGTGCTGCGGCGCGACGACGTACCGCACGTTGACCACGACAACCCCCGCCTCGGCGGCGACGAGCCGGCAGAGGGAGTCGTCGATCTCCGGCATCGACAGGACGTAGCCACCGCCGTGGAAGTTGACGTGGACGGGCGGGTTCGCCACCCCGGCGGCAGGCGCGTACACCGTGACCGGCGCGGGGGCGACCGACGTCGGCACGGTCAACTCCCTTACCGCGCGCGGATATTCAGGGAAACGGGCCTGCCACGAGGCCGTGGAACCGGGGCCGCCCGAGCGTCGGCCCGCCAGCCGGGTGAGGCTCTGCATCGACTTGGCGGCGAGAGAGGCCACCGCCGGCCTGGCCAGGATGGACATGCGGCTCCGTTCGTCGGGGCGACTCGCCCATCATCAGGTTTCCTGATGATGGGTGTGGGCTGACGCTAGCACGGGGGACCGCGCTCCGGTCAGTCCCTGCGGGCCACTGGACGGCGGGCGTCGGACACGCCCCGCCGGCGCGTCGGACCCGCCCAGCCGGTGGGTCGGACCCGCCCAGCCGGTGCGACAGCGGCCGTATCGCGAGCCGGGCCAGGAGCGTGCCAAGGACGGGCTCCTCAACGGACGGCCAAAATCCTCGGGCTCCAGCCCGAGGAGCATGTCAAACCCACGCCTTCGCCCTGCTGGCCCTGCTCTGCCTCGCCGCGGCCCCGGCCGCCCTCCTGGTCCCGGTCCGGCGCACCGCGGGCTCGCTCGGACCCGCCCGCGCGGCCGGCACCCCGGCGGGAGCACCCGTGTGCGTACGGTAAGGTTGACCTGCGCGATCACGGTTAACCCGTGGGAGACGCAGCGGGACGTGGCGCAGCTTGGTAGCGCACTTGACTGGGGGTCAAGGGGTCGCAGGTTCAAATCCTGTCGTCCCGACAGAGATGTCGGATCGCATCGCAGGTCAGGGACCATCTTCGGATGGTCCCTTTCTCGTGTTCGGGGGCGGGTGGGAGCGGGAGTGCTCCCACTGGTCAGGGTCGGAGATTTCGTGAATCTCGGCCCCAGGCGGGCGAGCTGGGGCAGCAGGTTGTCGTGGCGGCCGCACGAGCCTTTGGGCCGGCCTCAGAGAGAGGTTCTGCGCACCCTTCCGCTGTCCGCCTCCTCCGGGGCCCGCGGTCAGCAACGGGAACAGTGCGAGCTCCTGGAACATCAGGGCGGAGCCGGCCGTCCGTGTCGATCGAGCCGGCGGTCAGCGCTGGTACTGCTGTGCCCGCTCCAGCAGGGTGTCGTGCAGATCCCGTGCCGCCTGAGGGTAAGAGCCGGAACGGCGGCGCTGGACGACCATGAACACCTCGGCGCCGGTGCCCGTCTCCCCGTCGGCGAGCGGGCGCCAGGTGATCGCGCCGCTGCGCTCCAGCGGATCGCCGATGACGCTGAAGTCGGGCAGTACGGTGGCACCCAGCCCTTCCGCGACCATCAGCTTGCCCATCTCGGCGCCGTCGGTGGAGTAAGAGAAGACCGGGGTGCGTCCGCGCAGCAATCGGTGCACGTAGCGATGCATCACAAAGCCGGCCCGCATCACGACGAGGGGCTCGGACAGCAGGGCGTCGATGGTAACGGTGGAGTGGGCTGCCAGTGGACTGTCCGGGCGCAGGCAGACCACCGGGCGGCCGCGCAGCAGCCGGGTGGACTCCAGGTCGGGCGGGAGGTCGTCGCCGGTGAGGTAGTTCACAAGACCGAGGTCGAGTCCGCCCTCGGACAGCATCCGGTGGATCTCGGACTGCTGGGCGGTGACCACCTCGACCTGGGTCTGCGGGTGTGCTTCGCGGAAGTCGCGGACCGTGGGGACGAGGAGGGGGACGGTCGCGGCGTGCACGGTGCCGAGCCTGACCATGCGGCTGACCTGATGCTGGTGGTCGGCGGCCTGCCGCAGCCGGTCCACCGCATCCAGGACGGCGGCGACATGGGGCAGCAGCTCCCGGCCGGCGTCACTGGCCCGGGCCCCGGAGCGGCGGCGGTCCAGCAGTTCGACGCCGAGCTCGCGCTCCAGATTGCGCACCGTCTCGCTGAGCGCCGGCTGCGAGAGGTGCAGTTCCTCGGCGGCGCGGCGCAGGGATCCGAGTCGTGCGACGGCCTGGAGGTACTCGAGTTGTTCGATCCGCATGGAAGGGAAACCCTATCAACCCATCGCGGATCCGAGACGGCCCCCCGCTCGACCGGTCGCTACACAACCTGATTGAATCAAGGACATGATCAAGCGCAACGACCTCACGCGGCGACGCCACGTCGACCTCGTGCGTGTGTCCAGCGCCCTCTGTGCGTGTTGCGCCGCACGCTGACGCGGCCCACCTCCGCGCTTTCCCTCGCCTGCTGCTGACGTGCACTGACGCGTCCTGACGCTCCGTCAGCCCTGGCGTCCCTCGTCTTCCTCCCCGACCGGGAGGCATCTCTGCCTGCCCGGCCATCTTCCGGAGCGCCCCCATGTCATCGTCCGATGTCAACGTGCCGCCCTTGGCACCGACTTCGTCACCCCCCTCGGCACCGCCGTCCCTCGCGTCCAATGCCCTTTCCGCGCTCGAGGCGTTCGGGCAGTCCCTGGCCGCCACCGGGCCGAGCATCGCCATCGCGGGTACGGTGCCCGTGGTTTTCCTGGATGCCGGGACCGGCACGCTCTACTCGCTCCTCGCCGGCACGGTGATCGTGCTGTTGGTGGCCTACGTGGTCGCGCAGTTCGCGCGGCGGGCGGCCGGGGCCGGTTCGCTGTACGGATACGTCGCTCTCGGGCTCGGGCGGGTGCCGGCCTTCGCCGGCGGGTGGGGGCTGGTCGTCGGCTACACCGGTATCGCGGCTGCCTGCCTGGTCGGGGCGGCGATGTACCTGGGTGCCTTCCTGGATTCGGTGGGCGTGGCTGCCTCGGGGACGGGCGGGCAGTTGGCGCTGCTGGCGGCCGCCACCGTGGTGGCGGTCTGGTACCCGGTGCGCGGCGCGAAGCTGTCGAGCAGGATCGGGATCGTGCTGGAGGTGGTGTCGCTGGCGGCGATCGTCGCGGCGCTGGTGGCCACCGCGGCACACTTCGGGCTGCGCGTGGACACCGCTCAGTTCACTGCGCGCGGGGCCGACCCCAACGGGGTGATGCTCGGCACGGTACTGGCCGTGACCATCTTCGTCGGCTTCGAGTCCGCGGGCTCGCTCGGCTCGGAGGCCCGCGACCCGTACCGCAGCATTCCGCGGGCGATGCTGGGGACGGTGCTCGGTGCCGGGGTGCTGTACCTGCTCAGCACCTACATCCAGGTGATCGGGTTCACCGGGCAGCAGGGGCTGGCCTCCTCCGCGGCGCCGCTGAACGAGGTGGCCCGGTCGGCCGGCGTCGAGTGGCTCACCTACGTACTCAATCTGGGCATCGCGGTCTCCGCGGTGGCCTGCGGTGCGGCGAGCGTCAACGCGGCGGCGCGCGGGTTGTACAGCCTGAGCCGAGAAGGTGTGCTGCCGGCTGCGCTGAGCCGGGTGCACCCACGGTTCCGTACCCCGCACACGGCGATCGTGCTGCTCGGCACGGTGGCCGGAGTGGTGCCGCTGGCACTCATCGCGGCAGGCGCCGGCGAACTCGACGTCTACGCCTGGACCGCGACCTTCGGAACCTTCGGCTACCTTCTGGCCTACCTCCTGGTGGTGCTGGCCGTGGTTCCGTACCTGCGCCGCCGGGGCGAGTTGACGGCAGGCCCGGTGGTCGCGGGAGGGATTGCCGCGCTGGCCATCCTGTATGTGATCTACAAGAACCTGGTGCCGGTCCCCACCTGGCCGGTCAGCCTGCTCCCTTATCTCTTCGCGGCCGTGGTGCTGGCCGGTCTGGCCTGGTACGGCGCGCTGCACCGCCGGGACCCGGAGCGCGCGCGACGGATCGGCACGCTGGTCCGTCATGCGGACGCACCCGGTGCCGCGCCCGAGCCCGGCACCGAACCCGCGGCAGGACACACCGTCTGACCGACCGGCTGCCGCGCACCCTCTCATCCAAGGAGTTCTCCCATGCCCACCGTGCTCTCCGTCTCCGGAAGCCCCTCGCCGACCTCGCGCACCGGCCGCCTGCTGCGCCATCTCGACGCGCGGCTGACCGCGCAGGGGCACGAGGTGATTCCGCTCGACGTGCGTACGCTGCCTGCCGAGGCGCTGATCGGTGCGGATACGACGCACCCGGCGATCGTCGCCGCGGCAGAACTGTTCGAACGCGCCGACGGGGTGGTGATAGGGACACCCGTTTACAAGGCCGCCTACTCCGGACTGCTCAAGACGCTGCTCGACCTGCTGCCGCAGTACGCGCTGGCCGGCAAGGCCGTCCTGCCGCTGGCCACCGGCGGCAGCCCGGCCCACGTCCTGGCCGTGGACTACGCGCTGCGGCCGGTGCTCAGCGCTATGGGCGCCGACCATGTGCTGCCCGGCCGGTTCGTGGTGGACAAGCACATCACGGTCGCCGAGGACGGGGCGGTGTCCCTCCAGCCCGACACCGCCCGGGAACTGCACCAGGTGGTCGACGGGTTCTCCGCCGCCATCACAGCCCGCCGTCCGCTCGCCCTCGCCGGCTGACGCCGAGTCACCCGCAAAGCCCACGCCAGAAGGAACCAGCACATGAGCACTCGCCAGATCCACCTCAACGCCTTCGACATGACCTGCGTGGGCCATCAGTCCCCGGGCCTGTGGCGGCATCCCGACGACCAGTCGCACCGCTACAAGGACCTCGCCTACTGGACCGACCTCGCCCGCCTGCTGGAACGCGGCTGCTTCGACAGCCTGTTCATCGCGGACGTGCTCGGCGTCTACGACGTCTTCCAGGGCGGCCCCGAGCCGGCCATCGTCGACGCGGCGCAGATCCCCGTCAACGACCCGCTGCTCGCGGTCTCCGCGATGGCGGCCGTCACCGAGCACTTGGGCTTCGGGCTCACGGTCTCCTCCACGTACGAGCAGCCCTACGCTCTGGCGCGCAAGTTCAGCACCCTGGACCACCTCAGCAAGGGCCGCGTGGGCTGGAACATCGTCACCTCCTACCTGGAGAGCGCCGCCCGCAACCTCGGTCTGGGCACCCAGGTCGGCCACGACGACCGGTACGAGGTCGCCGAGGAGTTCCTCGAGGTCTGCTACAAGCTGTGGGAGGGCAGCTGGGAGGACGGCGCGGTGCTGCGCGACCGGGAGCGCGGTGTCTTCACCGACCCCGCGCGCCTGCACCCGGTCGGCCACAAGGGCACCTACTTCGAGGTGCCCGGGATGTTCCTGTGTGAGCCGTCCGCGCAGCGCACCCCGGTGGTCTTCCAGGCCGGGGCCTCCCCGCGCGGCAGCGCCTTCGCCGCCGCGCACGCCGAGGCCGTCTTCATCACCGGCACCCGCCCGGAGGTGCTCGCGCCCAAGATCCGCCACATCCGCCAACTGGCCGAGGCGGCCGGCCGCGACCCGCGCAGCGTCAAGTTCTTCACGCTGCTCACCGTGGTCACCGCGCCCACCGACGAGGAGGCGCAGGCCAAGTACGAGGACTACCAGCGCTACGTCAGCCTGGACGGCGCGCTCACGCTGTTCGGCGGCTGGAGCGGACTCGATCTGTCCGGCTACGACCCGGACGAGCCGCTGAAGTACGTGAACACCGAGGCGATCCGCAGCGCCGTGGAGGCCTTCTCCACCGCCGACCCCGGCCGCGAGTGGACGCCGCGCGAGATCGCCCGCTGGGTGGGCATCGGCGGGATGGGCCCGGTCGTCGTCGGCAGCCCGGCCACGGTCGCCGACGAGATGGAGCGCTGGGTCGAGGAGGCCGACGTGGACGGCTTCAACCTGGCCTACGCCATCACCCCGGGCACCTTCGAGGACATCGTCGACCATCTGGTGCCCGAGCTCCAGCGCCGCGGACGGGTCCGTACCGCGTACGAGGGCACGACCCTGCGCGAGAACCTCTACGGCCCCGGCCAGGCCCGGGTCCGCGACGACCACCCCGCCGCCCGCCACCGCATCACCCCGGCCGAGGGGGCCACCGCATGACGACCACCACTCAGCCCGTACCGCAGCGCATCGCCGACGACGCCGAGGCCATCGCCGCCGCCCGCGCACTCGGGGCCCGCCTGGCCGAGGACGGCGCCGACGCCCGCCGCGACGCCGAGCGCCTGCTGCCCCGCGAGCAGGTCCGGCAGGTGTCCGAGGCGGGGCTGTTCACCCTCACCGTCCCGCGCGAGCACGGCGGGCCCCAGGTGTCGGCCCGTACCCTCGGCGAGGTCTTCACCGAGCTGTCCGCGGGGGACAGCAGCGTCGGCCAGATCCCGCAGAACCACTACTACTTCGTCGACCTGCTCCAGCACACGGGCACCGCCGAGCAGTTGGCCTTCTTCCACGCCGAGGTGCTGGCCGGCCGCCACTTCGGCAACGCCCTGTCCGAACGCGGCACGGCCACCGCCAAGGACTACTCGATCTCCTTCCGGCAGCAGCCCGACGGCAGCCGGGTGGTGGACGGAACGAAGTACTACGCCACCGGCTCGCCGTTCGCGCACTGGATCCCGATCTACGCCAACGACGAGCAGGGCCGTCTGCACGCCGCATGGATTCCCGCGGACCATCCGGGCGTGACGGTCGAGGACGACTGGAAGGGCATGGGCCAGCGCACCACCGGCAGCGGCACGGTGCGCTTCTCCTCCGTCACCGTCCCCGCCGAGCACGTCGTCGCGGTCGACCCGATGTACGAGAAGCCGGAGACCTTCGGCGCGTTCGGCAACTACCTGCACGCCGCCGTGGACGCCGGCATCGCGGTGGCCGCACTGCGTGACGGCGGGCGGCTGATCCGGGAGCTGGCCCGGCCGTGGTGGGAGGCCGGGGTCGAACGGGCCGCGGACGAGGGCGCGGTCATCGACCGCTTCGGTGAACTCGCTCTGCTGGTCCGGGCGGCACGCGCGCTGGTCCGCGAGGCAGGCGAGGCCGTGGACGCGGCGCGGGCCGACCTCACCGAGCGCAGCGCGGCCGAGGCCTCGGCCGCGGTCGCGGCCGCCCGCGCCCAGGCGGACTCCGCCGCGCTGACCGTGGCCTCGGACATCTTCGCGCTGGTCGGCACCCGCGCCGCCGACAACGCGCTGAACCTGCACCGCCATTGGCGCAACGCCCGTACCCACACCCTGCACGACCCGCGCCGTTGGAAGATCCGCCACCTGGGCGCCTGGGAGCTCGATGAGGTCCCGCCTCCCCGCAACGGCATCATCTGAGAAGGGACCCCCGACATGACCGAAACACACGACGCGCAGACCGGGCCCACCGGGCATGAGGAGTGGATCGTGCGCGCCCGCGAGGTCGCCGACGCCCTGGCCGTGGACGCGCTGGAGCGCGACCGGGCCGGCCAGGACCCGGTCGCCGAACTCCGGCTGCTGCGTGAGGCCGGGCTGCCGGCCCTGCTGATCCCCCTCCGGTTCGGCGGCGCCGGGCAGGGCTGGAGGACCGCGCTCGCAGTGGTACGAGAGATCGCCCGCGCGGACGGCTCCATCGCGCAGCTGCTCGGCTACCACTACATCAACCTCGACAACCTGTGGCTGGTGGCCGGCCCGGAGGCCCAGGAGCGCTACGCCCGCCCGTCCGCCGAGGGCCAGTGGCTGTGGGGCGACGCGGTCAACCCCATCGACCCCGACCTCAAGCTCACCCCGAACCCGGACGGCAACGGCTACCGCCTGGACGGCACGAAGACCTTCGCCACCGGTGCGAGCACCGGGGACGTGGTCCTCACCTCCGGTGAGGTGACCGGCACTGGAGAGCAGCTCCTGCTGGTCGTCCCGCGCGACGCGCCCGGGCTGACCTTCGGGCGGGACTGGGACAACCTCGGCCAGCGCCTCTCCGCCAGCGGAGGCGCCGGCTTCGACGGCGTTCCGATCGCACCCGACCAGGTGATCGCCTCCCTCGCCAAGGAGCACACCAGCCCCCGCAGTTCCCTCATCACTCCCATCATCCAGGCGGTCTTCGGCCACCTCTACCTGGGCATAGCGGAAGGCGCGCTGGCCGCTGCCCGTGCCTACACCCGCGGCACCTCGCGCCCGTGGGTGCTCAGCGGGCTGGCCTCCGCCACCGAGGATCCGTACCGCCTGGCCGACTACGGCGACCTGGTCGCACGCCTGGCCGCCACCGCCGCGCTGGCCGACCGGGTGGCCGGGCACGTCCAGGCCGCTGTCGACCGCGGCGCCGAGCTGACCTGGCAGGAGCGTGGCGAACTCGCCGTCGAGGTCGCGGCGCTGAAGGTGGTCTCCACCGACGTCGCCCTGGACACCACCACCAAGGTCTTCGAGCTCACCGGCGCCCGGGCGACAGCCAACCGGCATGGCTTCGACCGTTTCTGGCGCAACGTCAGGACCCACACGCTGCACGACCCGGTCTCCTACAAGCGCCGCGAGGTGGGCGACCACTACCTCAACGGCACGCTGCCCGATTTCACCCTCTACACCTGACCGGAGCGTCCCCGCCGTGACCACCACCGCACGCCCCACCGCCACCGTCATCCACACCGATGCCGAAGCGCTGGACACCGCCCGCACCTTGGCCGCCGAGTTCGCCGCCGGGGCCGAGCGCCGTGACGCCGAACGCCTTCTCCCCACGGCCGAACTCGACCGGCTCTCCGCCAGCGGCCTGCTCGGCATCACCGTCCCCGCCGAGTACGGCGGGGCGGACGTCTCACTCGCGACGCTGGCCGAGGTCTTCCGCCTGCTCGCCGCGGCCGACTCCAGCCTGGCCCAGATCCCGCAGAGCCACTTCGCCTACGTCAACGTGCTGCGCGCCCAGGGCACGCCGGAGCAGCAGCGGTTCTTCTTCGCCGAGATCCTGGCGGGCAAGCGCTTCGGCAACGCCCAGTCCGAGGCCGGCACCAAGCACGTACAGGACTACCGCACCCGACTGACAGCCGACCCAGACGGCGGCTACGTCCTCACCGGTACCAAGCACTACAGCACCGGCGCACTCTTCGCGCACTGGGTGCCGGTGCTGGCCCGCGCCGAGGACGAGCTGCTGCACGTCGCCTACGTCCCCCGGGACGCCCCCGGGCTCACCGTGGTCGACGACTGGGACGGGATGGGCCAGCGCACCACCGCCAGCGGCACGGTCCGTCTGGAGAGCGTCCGGGTGCCGGCCGAGCACGTCGTGGCGCACCATCTCACCTTCACCGGCCCGCAGGTGCACGGCGCGGTGGCGCAGCTCCTGCACGCCGCGATCGACGTCGGTATCGCGGGAGGCGCGCTCGCCGAGGCCGCGGAGTTCGTCCGCACCCGCACCCGCCCCTGGTTCGAGGCCGGGGTCGAACGCGCCACCGAGGACCCGCTGCTCGTCCAGCGCTTCGGCGAGCTGGCGGTGCGGCTGCGGGCGGCCGAAGCCCTGCTGGAACGCGCCGCCCGGGAGGCGGACGCGGCCCGCGCCGACCTCACCGATGACTCGGCTGCCGCCGCCTCGATCGCCGTGGCCACCGTGAAGGCCTTCGCCGACCCGGTGGCGGTGGAGCTCTCCGCCGCGCTCTTCGAGGTCTGCGGCACCCGCTCCAGCCTGGCGTCCCTGAACCTGGACCGGCACTGGCGCAACGCCCGCACCCACACCCTGCACGACCCCTCCCGCTGGAAGGTCCAGCACATCGGCCGCTACGTCCTGAACGGCACCCCGCCGCCCCGCCACGGACTGCTCTGACCCGCTCGCTCCATCGCAGCACCCAACCGAGGATCTCGTCATGTCACTCACCTTCCACTGGTTCCTGCCCACCAACGGCGACAGCCGCGACATCGTCGGCGGCGGCCATGGCGTCCGTACCGGCGCGGCCGGCGGCGACCGCCCCGCCACGATCGCCTACCTGGGCCAGATCGCCCGCAGCGCCGAGCAGTTGGGGTTCGTCGGGGCGCTCACGCCCACCGGCGCCTGGTGCGAGGACGCCTGGCTGAGCACCGCGATGCTCGTCGAGGTCACCGAGCGGCTGAAGTTCCTGGTGGCCTTCCGGCCCGGCCAGATCTCACCGACCCTCTCGGCCCAGATGGCCGCCACCTACCAGCGCCAGTCCAACGGCCGCCTGCTGCTCAACGTGGTCACCGGCGGCGAGTCACATGAGCAGCGCGCCTACGGCGACTTCCTGGACAAGGACGCCCGCTACGCCCGCGCCGACGAGTTCCTGGGCATCGTCCGGGCGCTGTGGCGGGGCGAGACGGTGGACCACGCGGGCACGCACCTGCGCGTGGAGGGCGCACAGTTGCACCGGCTGCCCGACCCCGCCCCGCCGATCTACTTCGGCGGATCCTCGCCCGCGGCCGGTCCGGTCGCCGCCCGCCACTCGGACGTCTACCTCACCTGGGGCGAGCCCCCGGCACAGGTCGCGCAGAAGATCGCCTGGATCCGCAAGCTGGCCGCCGAGGAGGGCCGGGAGGTCCGGTTCGGTATCCGGCTGCACGTCATCACCCGGGACACCGCCGCCCAGGCCTGGGCCGAGGCCGAACGCCTGCTGTCCCACGTGGACCCGGACACCATCGCCCAAGTCCAGGCCGGGCTGGCCCGCAGCGAGTCCGAAGGCCAGCGCCGGATGCTCGCCCTGCACGGCGGATCCACCGGCGATCTGGAGATCTACCCCAACCTGTGGGCCGGAGTCGGCCTGGTGCGCGGCGGTGCGGGCACGGCCCTGGTCGGCAGCCACACCGAGGTCGCCGACCGGATCGCCGAGTACCACGCGCTGGGCATCGACGAGTTCGTGCTCTCCGGCTACCCGCATCTGGAAGAGGCCTACTGGTTCGGCGAGGGCGTCCTCCCGCTGCTCGCCGCGCGCGGACTGTGGCAGCACCCTGCCGGGCCGCCCAGGACCGAGTCCGGAACCGTCCCCTTCGCGGTCCGCTGAGCAAGGCCGGCGGAGCAGTCCGGGAACCCACGAGGAACGCCACCACTCAAAACAGCGTGACTCGGGGCGACCCGGCCCCGTACGACCGTCAGGTGGTCCGACACGTCCTGCAGGAGGCCGCCGCCTCCTTTGGGTGACGCCGCCGGACGTACCGGCTGCGCGGGTTGAGTCAGCCGATCTGCCGGTCGCGGCCTGCGAGAAAGCCGGCCACGACCTGGGGCAGCATGAGCAGCGCCATGAAGACCAGTGGCGCCTTCCAGCTGCCGCTGTGCTGGTAGAGCGCTCCGACCAGGACGGGACCGGGGATGGACAGCAGGTAGCCGGTGCTCTGCGCGAAGGAGGACAGTCGGATCACTGTCGCGCTGTCCCGGCCGCGCATTCCGATCATTGTCAGGGCCAGTGGAAACGAGCAGTTGGCGATGCCGAGCAGCACGGCCCACAGCCAGGGCGCGGCACCGGGCGCGGCCCACAACCCGGCGTATCCGGCGAGGCCGAACACTCCGATGGCGACCGCGATCCCGCTCTGGTGGCGCAGCCGTCCGGCGACCGCGGCCAGCGCGAACGACAGCGGCACACCGAGCAGCGAGGTGACGGCGAACAGCAACCCGGCCGTCTCGGCGGACAGTCCGGCGTCGCGGAAGATCTGCGGCAGCCAGCCGATGATGACGTACGCGGCGGTGGCCTGCAGACCGAAGTAGACGGCGAGCGCCCAGGCCGTAGGGCTGCGGGTGAGCCGTACGGCGGGCGCCGGGCCCTGTGAGGTGTCGGGCGTGCCGGTGGCGGATGCGCTGTGATCGCGGGCCAGGGCGAGCCAGGGCGGTAAGGCGACGGCGGCGACCGCCGCCCAGCAGCCGAGGCCGATCCGCCAGTCGCCGCCGAACGCCCGGGCCACGGGGACGGTGACGGCGGCGGCGGTTGAGGCACCGACGTTGAGGGCCATGGCGTACATGCCCGTCATCGCGCCGACGCGGTCGGGGAAACGCTGTTTGACCACGACCGGGAGCAGAACGTTGGCCACCGCGATTCCGGCGAGGGCAAGGGCGCTCAGCACGACGAACAGGGCGGTGCTTGCGGTGAGGGGGCGCAGCGCCAGGCCGATCGCGATCGCTGCCGTGCCGGCGGCGATGACGCCGTCGGTCCCGTACCGGCGGGCCAGCCGGGGTGCGGTGAGGCCGACCAGTGCGAAGCACACCGCCGGTACGGAGGTGAGCAGCCCGGCGACGGTGGCGCTCATGCCCAGGGAGGCGCGGGTCTCCTCCAGCACCGGGCCGAGGCTGGTGACGGCGGGCCGGAGATTGACCGCGGCCAGCACCAGGGCGACGGCTGCGAGGCGGCGCACCCGCACAGCGGACCGGGACGTGCCCTGCTGCGGATCTTCGCGGGGCGCGCACGCCACTTCCTCGTGGTCCACGGACCGATCATAGAATCATTGGATGACTCGGCGTTGCGCCTTCAGCAGAGTCGCGCGGCGTCGGAGGAGGGCGAGCAGGCGCTGCCGTGGTCGAGGCCGAACCAGGTACCTGTATCGGTGGTCATCCGGTATGTCACCTGATTCCGGGGGACGTTGACCGTGACGGTGGTGCGGGAACGCTCAGCGGTCGGCGGGCTGAGCGCCGCTGACGAGGGTGTGGATGCGCTGCTCCAGACTGCGCTGGAGGTGTCCGCGCACAGCGGCGCGGGCCGCGTCGGGGGCGTGGTCGCGTAGAGCCTGCAGCATGCGCTCGTGCTCGTCGTGCAACACCTCGGGCTCACCGAAGGCCGCGCGGGGCCCGCTCCAGCAAGCCGTCGTGCCTCTCCGTCGTGTGCGGGAGGCGGTCTTTGCGATGGTGCCGATATACGAGCAGTGGTGCCGATGTGACGATCTGTCAGTCCCGCTGGTAAGCCACGACGCTGTGCGTGACAGCGGGGCTCTCCTGGGTGAGGTAGTAGTGGGAGGTCTGGCCGGAGAAGCGTGCCGCGTCGCCGGCCTCGAGCAGATGCGGCACGCCCTCGGTGAAGAGGGTCACGCGGCCCTCGACCACCATGACGTACTCCATGGATCCGGGGCCGTGGGTGCTGACCTGGCTCTGTGCGTGAGGGTGGAGGCGGGAGCGGTAGACCTCCAGCCGGCCGAGATCGTAGCCCGTGAAGAGCAGATGGACGGCGCTGGTGTCCTGCGGTTCGTCGATGTCCGCGCCGCGGATGATCTCCGGCGCGAGCAGTGGCTGGCGCAGCAGGTCGGTGCACGTGGTGTCCAGCAGATCGGCGAGCCGGACCAGGACCTCCACGGTCGGGTTGGCTTCGGCTCGTTCGATCTGGGAGAGCAGGGCCTTGCTCATGCCGGAGAGCGCGGACAGCTCTCGCAGGCTCCAGCCGCGGGCGAGGCGGCCGCGGCGGAGGTTGGCGGCGAGGGCGGCACGTACCGGCGCGGCAGGGCCCTCGCCCGTGCGCGCGGGTGGCGGGGCAGCCGCGGTGCTGCCGGGGTGTTGCGCCATCGGGTACTCCTTTCCGTGCACCGGTGCCGTTTCACGGTCATGCCAGGTCCGGGTCGCCGCACAGGATAGCCGGGCACACCTCTGCGTCCCAGGTCAGCAGGTGATCAGCCGATGATCAACCGGTGAGAGGCAACGCTGCGAGCAGGCGGCGGGTGTAGGCGTCGCGCGGATCGCCCAGGACCCGGTCGGCCGGACCGGACTCCACCACCTGTCCCCGGTGCAGGACGACGACATGGTCGGCGATCTGCCGTGCAACGGCGAGGTCATGAGTGATGAACAGGACGGAGAATCCGTGACGGTGCCTCAGTTCCGCGAGCAGATTGAGGATCTGTGCCTGCACGGAGACATCGAGTGCGGAGACGGATTCGTCGCAGATCAGTAGAGGCGGACGGACCGCGAGCGCGCGGGCGATCGCCACCCGCTGGCGCTCGCCGCCGGACAGCGCCGCAGGCCGGCGGCCCGCGTAGGCGGCCGGCAGCCCAACTTGGGCCAGGAGGCCGGGGATGTCGGTAGGCGCGCCGCGGTCCGCGGGTGCCGCGCTGAGCGCTTCGTGCAGGGCGGCGCCCACCGTACGCAGCGGATTGAGCGAGGAGTAGGGATCCTGGAACACGATCTGCGCCCGCTGCGCCAGTCGGCGCCGCTGGGCCGTGCCGGGCAGCCGGTAGGGAGTCAGGGCGAGTCCCTCGACCTCCACTTCGCCCTCGTCGTACGTCTCCAGGCCGATGGCGATGCGGGCGAGCGTGGTCTTGCCCGAGCCGGACTCGCCGACCAATGCGGTCACCGAGCCCTGCGGCACCTCCAGGCTGACCCGGTCCAGGACACGCTGCTCACCGGTGGGCGTACGGAAGGACTTGGTGACTGCCGTGATCCGCAGGCTGCTGGTGGGCGCGGCCGCCGTGGGGTCCGCTGACGCGGGCGGGTCGGCGGGCGTGCGGAGGACCGCCAGGTCGTCCCCGATCTCGGCCAGTCGCAGGCACGTTGACAGATGCGGGTCTGCGCCGGGGGACGGCTCGGCGGCGGGCATGAGGCGCAGCGGCGTGGTGCGGCATGGTGGTGCGGCGTGGGCGCAGCGTGCGGCGAAGGGGCAGCCGTCCGTGCGGGCGCCCGGCGGGGGGACGGATCCCGGCATCGTCGGAAGCTCGGAGAAGCGCCGCTCCAGGGAGGGCTCGGAGGCGAGCAGGCCGGCGGTGTAGGGGTGCCGGGGCGCCGCCTGCACCTGTGCCGCGGGCCCGTGCTCGAGGATGCTTCCCGCGTACATGACGTAGACGCGGTCGCAGGAGGAGAAGGCGACCCGCAGATCATGGGTGATCAGCACCAGGCCCATCCGGCGGCTGCGGCGCAGTCCTTGCAGCAGGTCGAGTACGGCCCGCTGGTTGACGGCGTCCAGGGCGGTGGTGGGCTCGTCGGCGATCAGGAGTTCGGGGTCGGCGGCGAGCGCGGCGGCGATGGCGAGGCGCTGGCGCATGCCACCGGAGAGCTGGAAGGGGTACTGGTGGGCGACCTGGGGGTCCAGCCCCACCTCGGCGAGGCGCCGCGCCACTTCGGCCTCGCGGCCGGCGCGACGCGCGCGCCGCCTGCCGCGCCATGACCCCGCGGTCGTGGGGCTGTCGGTGGCGGCCAAGAGCCCGTCGGCGATCTGCCGGCCACAGGTGCGCAGTGGGTGCAGCATCGTGAAGGGGTCCTGCAGAAGCAGGCTGATCCGGCGTCCGCGGATCCGGTGCTGATCCGCGGGGCTGAGGGTGAGCAGGTCTGCTCCGTCCAGGCGTACGGAGCCGGAGGCGGCGGTGCCGGCCGGCAGCAGGCCGACCGCGGCGCGCATGGCGAGCGACTTGCCGCTTCCGGACTCGCCGACGATGCCGATGCATTCCCCGCGGTCGACCTGCAGGCCGAGGCCGTCGACGATGGTGGTGGGGGTGGGGCCCGTGGTGGTGACGCGAAGGTCTTCTGCCTCCAGCAGGGGCGGCGCGAGAGACAGGGTTGCTGCGGCAGGCGCGGTCATCAGGATCTCCCTCGGTCGGTGAAGGCTTCCAGAAGCCGGTCGCCGAGCAGGTTGAGGACCACGGCGGCCACGACGACGAGGACGGCGGGGGCGAGGGCGGCTGACGGGTTGTCGTACATCAGGGTGCGGTTGTCGGCGAGCATCCGGCCCCAGTCGGGTGCGCCCGGGGGCACCCCCAGGCCGAGGAAGGACAGCGAGCTGAGGGCGACGATCGCCCCGGCGAAGTTCAGCAGGGTGTTGGCCACCACGACGGGCAGGATGTTGGGCCAGATGTGGCGCAGCATCACGGTACGGCGCGGCAGTCCGAGCGTCTGGGCTGCCTCCACGTAGGGCAGGTGGCGCTGCTCGAGTACGGCGGCACGGACCAGGCGGATGTCGCCGGGCGAGGTGAGCACGACCAGGACGAGCACGGCGAGCGCGTAACCGCCGCCGCCGATACCGGCGACCACGAGGGTGACCAGCAGGGCGGGCAGGGCCAGCAGGAAGTCGGCCCAGCGGCGCACCAGGACGTCCGCCCAGCCGCCGTGGTAGCCCGCGAGCAGACCGAGGACATTGCCGATCAGCATGGAGCCGAGGGCGACCAGGCCCGCACCGGTCAGGGCGCTGCGGGTGCCGGCAACGGCCAGCTGCAGTACGTCGCGGCCCAGGCCGTCGGTGCCCAGCGGGTGCCCCGCTGAGGGCATGGACACGCCGAGGGCGATGTCCTGGGCGTCCCAGTTGGGGAAGAGGATCTGGCCGAACGCGGCGGCAAAGAGCAGCAGTACGGCGAGTGCGGTGCACAGCGCGGTGAACGGGGAGACCCGCACCCGGCGGCGGACAACGGCAGCGGTAGCGGTCATGAGGAGCTCCGTCCCTGGCCGAGCCGCGGGTCCAGCCATGGATGGGCGAGGTCGGTGGCGAGGTTGACCAGGCAGATCAGGGCGGCGAGCAGCAGGGCCTCTGCCTGCACGACGGGAAGGTCCTTGTAGGTGACCGAATCCACCAGCAGGGCCCCGAGGCCGGGCAGGGCGTAGACCTGTTCGACCAGGACGGTGCCGGCCAGCAGGTAGGCCAGGACGAGCCCGGAGCCGGTGGCGATCGGCAGCAGGGTGCCTCGCAGCACGTAGCGCAGCAGGATGGTGCGCCTGCTCACGCCACGGGCGCGGGCGAAGGTGACGTGGTCCTGGCCGAGTTCGCGGATGACGGCGGCGCGGGTGAGCTTGATCAGTACGGCGGAGACCGCCATGCCCAGGGTCACGGCCGGCAGGGTCAGATGGAGCAGCCGGTCGGTGCCACCGCTCCCAGGGCCGTACGCGGGGAGCCAGCCGAGCAGCAGCGCGAAGACGTAGGTGAGCAGCAGCCCGCCGGCGAAGGCGGGGGTGCTCAGGGCGACGACGCCCAGTCCCTGGAGCGCCCGGTCGAGGCCGCTGCGGTGCCGCAGTCCGGCCAGGATTCCGAGCGATACGCCGGACAGCGCCGCGATGGCGAAGCCGTACCCGACGAGTTGGGCGGTGAGAGCCAGTCGGGAGCCCAGTGCGTGGGTGACGGGTTCGCCGGTGCGGAGGGAAGTGCCGGGATGCAGACGGATGGTGTCGGTGAGCCACTGCCAGTACTGGGCGGCGAGCGGTTCGTCGAGGTGGTAGCGGGCACGGACCGCGGCGACTGCTTCGGGCGTGGCGCTGCGCGGGCCGAGGAGGGTGTCGACCGGATCGCCGGGCGCCAGCCTGAGCAGGGCGAAGACGGCGATGGACAGCACCAGCAGCAACACGGCGGTGCCGGCGAGACGCCGGGCCGCATAGGCGACCGGGATCCGGGTCGGGTGGGCGGCCATCAGGACCCCGTTTCCAGGACGGCGTCGGTGTGGCCTGACCCGAGCGACGTCGGTAGGGGAGCCGTGCCGGGAGCCTCGGGGGATGGGACTCCCGGCACGGCGGTCAGGTGGTGGCTGAGCCACGCCTCGATGCGGCTGCCCACGTCGAGGAGATGGGCGGGGTCGGTGAACTCGTGGCCCTCACCCGGGTAGACGTACAACTCGACGGGTGCCTGTCCGGCGGCGACCAGCGTCCGGTACAGCTCGTGCGCTTGGCCGACGGGGGTCACCCGGTCCTCGCTGCCGTGCAGGATCAGGGTGGGCGTGCCGGTTCCGCCCCCGGCGTGCACCGCCGAACGGGCCAGCTGTTCGGCGGCTCCTTCGGGGGTCGAAGGGTCACCGAGCCGGTACGTCCGGTCGTAGCCGCCGCCGATGTTGCCGCTGCGGCTGAAGCTGTGCCAGTCGGTGGGGGCCGAGACGATGACGCAGGCCTGGAAGAGGTCGGTGCGGGCGGCGGCGAGTGCGGCCAGGTAGCCGCCATAGCTGTGGCCCAGGACCGCCGTCCGTGCGGGATCCGCCAGGCCGCGGTCGACCAGGTGCCGCACCCCCGCAAGCACGTCCTGAAGGTCGGCGCCGCCCAGGTCGCCGACGACCGCGCGGGCGTACTCCAGGCCGCGACCCGAGCTGCCGCGCGGGTTGGGCAGCAGCACGCAGTACCCCGCACCGGCCAGCGCCATCGCCATGCCGCAGACATCGCCCGGAGCGTACTCGGCCGACCACAGCCAGGCCGGGCCTCCGTGCAGCAGGACCGCGAGGGGGCGCGGACCACTGTGGTCGGCGCGCGTGAGCACCAGGCCGTGCACCTCGCGGCCGTCCGGCGCGTGCCAGGCGGTCTCCCACGTGGTGACCGCTTCGATCCCGTCCACGGGAGAGCGATGGGAGTTGAGGAAGGTGGCCGGCGTCCACTGCCAGGCAACGGCGCCGTCGGTGGGGGCGACCACAGCCTCCGGGGGCGTCCCCGGCGCTGTCAGGACGGCCGCGGCCAGTGTGCAGTCGGCACTCAGCGTCAGGGCGGGCTGGAAGCCCGCGCCGGTGAGCGTCGCCGCCTGACGCCACGTCACCACCGGTTCGTCACCAGGGAGTACGCGGCCGCAGCGCGAGCCGGTGTCATCCCAGCCGGCGAACCACAAGGAGCCTGCGTGCTGTTCGTCGGGGCCCTCGTACCACTGCACCCACGTCGCGTCCTCCACGCCGGGCACGACCTCCACCTCGCCGGTGCGCAGATTCACCACGGCCGGGCGGCCGGCGACGATCGAGATGCCTTCGATGAACGCGGCGCGGGTCCCGTCGGGTGACAGCGCGGGGCAGGCCAGCTGGCCCTCGGGGCGGTACAGGGTGCGGGCACTGCGTTGGTGGAGGTCCAGCTCGGCGAGCCGGGCGTGGTAGTAGCCGGCGGGCAGGGCCTCCTCGGAGACCGTGGCCACGGCGGTGCCGCCGCCGCGCCAGGCCACGTTCCACACCGTCAGGCCGGCCGGTCCCACCTCGCGGGTCGCGCCGTCGGCCAGATCGACCAGGAACAGGCGACGCAGCGCCGCCCCGGGCGCGTAGCGCTCCGGGTCGGGGGAGGGGCCGAGGCGTACCGGCAGTCCGAGGTTCATCCCGTCCCGCTCGCTGCCCTCGTCGGCGCACAGCACCAGCGCACTGTGGCCGTCGGGTGCGGGAACGACGTCTTCGACGGCACCGGGCAGCAGGGGCAGCGCTGTGGCGAGGCCGGTCGCGGTGTCCACCAGCGCCAGCCGGTGCCGTCCTTGACGGTCCTCGATGACATGCAGAAGACGGCGGGAGTCCGGGAGCCAACGGGGGGTGTGGCGGCCGACGGTCTCCACACTGGCCGCCGGCGGCAGCGCTTCGGCCGCACCGGCACGCCCGCCCCGGGTGGCGTCGGCACTCCCGCCCCAGGCGGATACGGGTGCCAGCAGGATGTCGGCCCCCTCGGGACCGGCCGTCGCAACGGCCAGCATCGTGCCGTGCGGGTCGAGTCGGGCCTCCAGGGGATGCACGAGCGCCAGCAGAGCCTCCCGGATCCGCCGCCCCGTCCCCGGCGACCGGCCGTCAAGGACGCCTCCCCCCGCCTGGTACGCGGCGGTCATGCGGCGGACCGGATACGGGTGGCCCAGGGCCCGATGAAGGCGTACGGGCCGGTCTCCGTCAGGACCAGCTTGCGGGAGAACGCGGAGGCGGTCTGCGCCCACCACAGGGGCAGGTACGGCAGGTCGGCCCCGCTGGTCTGCAGCGCGCTCATCAAATCCCGGCCGCGGGTGGCCGCCTCGGTCGAGCTCTTCGCCGCGGCCAGCTTCCGGTTGACGGCGTCGTTGTCGTAGTGGGCGACGTTGGTGCCGCTCTTGATCGACGCGCCGTCCAGGTAGGGCCCGGTCAGCTCGGAGGGGTCGCCGGTGGTCGGGTAGTACCAAAGGAACTGCAGGGGGTGCTTGCCGGAGCCCAGCTCGGAGATCCAGGCCTCCAGGGTGACCTCCTTGACGTTCAACGTGATGCCGATCTTCTTGAGCGAGGCGGCCAGCGCCAGCGCTGCCTTGCCCAGCTGCGGCCCGCTGGAGGGGTAGTGCAGCTCGGCGGTGAAGCCCTTCGGCGTCGAGGACTTGGCGAGCTCGGCGGCGGCTGCGTCCAGGTCGTAGTCGTAGCCGGGGATGGCCTTGTAACCCGCGGAGACCTGGTGGTCCGTCAGCAGGTTGGCCCACATGTCCGGGGACGGCAGCGCCGTGGCGGCCTCGCCCTTGCCGCGCAGGATGCCCGAGACCATGCCGGCCCGGTCCGCCGCGTGGGCGACGGCCTTACGCACGTGGGGGTCGCTCCACGGGGCCCGGGAGGTGTCGAAGGCCAGCGAGACCACCGAGCGGTCCGAGGTGTAGGTGACGTTGGCGGTGGACTCCCAGCTCCGCGCCTCGTCCGAGGCCAGGTTCAGCGCGCCGTCGATGTCGCCCGACTTCATGGCCACCAGCCGGGTGCCGGAGTCGGGCACGAAGCTGAGCTTCAGCCGCTTCACCCGGGCCTTGCCTCCCCACCAGGCGTCGTTGCGCTCCAGCGTGACATGGTCGTCGGCGGCGAACTCAGTGATCTTGTACGGCCCGGTGCCCATCAGCAGGGTCTGGGCCGTTCCCAGGTCCCCCTTCTTGCTGTGCTTGGCGAGGAACGCCTGGCTGCTGATCAGCAGCGTTCCGGGGGTGGGGGTCCAGGCGAACGCCGCGTCAGCGGTCTTGAGGCGGACGGTCACCTCGGCTTCGCCGGTGGCCTTGACCGACTCGACTCCCGCGTACGCGTAGGCCAGCTGGGACCCATGGGACGCATCCATGATCCACTCGATGGAGGCAACCACATCGGCAGGGGTCAGCGGAGTGCCGTCGGTGAAGGTGACGCCCTGGCGCAGCCGGTAGACGTACGTACGGGCGTCGCTCTGATGCCAGGAGGCGGCCAGCCCCGGCTTCAGCTCCCCTGACGGACTGACCGACAACAGGGACTCCTGCGCCAGCACCGCCACCATGTAGTTGAGGATGCCCGCCTCGCGGCCCACGTCCAGGGAGGAAATCGAGGACGGCAGGGCGATGTTCAGCGAGGCGATCTCCGCATCGCTGCCGCCCGCCGCGGGGGACGGTGAGTCGTCCGAGGAGTCGCGCTGAGGCGCACAGGCAGTGAGCAGAGACGGTGCGACCAGCGCGCTCAGGCCCAGCGCGCCAAGAAGGGTGCGGCGACTCGGGCCGTTCCCGCTGTCCCTGCTCATCGATTCCACCTCACGGCTCGTCACATTCGTCTACTGTAACTACCCAACTGGGCACGGAGGCTAGCCGAGCGGAGTGTGCACGTCAACGCGGTGGGGCCGCCCCTGTCGAGGCGGCCCCACTGTCGTGCTCCCAGAGGTTCGACTGCTACGACGCCGGTGCCGGCGGCAGCACCGGACGCACGACCATCAGCTCAGGGCGTGGGGGAGGGTGCGGCAGCGTTGCCGGCTCGCGCCGGGCAGGGTGGCGCCGATCGCGTTGACCAGGCCCATGTGGGCGTCGGAGATGACCAGTTGGACGCCGGAACGGCCTCGGGCGGGCGATAGCCGTTGCGCTGGTCGACCCTCTCGTCGCTGACCTGCCTCGAAGATCAGCCGGTGGCCGTTCGTCTGTGTGGGCGTCACCCCGAAGCCGGAGCAAACCCCCGGATCAGGTCGAACCCCGTACACCACTTCCTTGGACGCGACCTGCGGGGGTCCATCTCGCGTGGATCGTCGAGAACCGGCCTCACATACCCCTCTCGTCTGAACGCGGGAGGTGGCCACGGCCTTCGCGGAATTCCGGCGATGCACGCGCCCAAAGACCTCACCCGTCACCCTCGTTCACCTTAGTTTGCAGGTCCGAGGGCATCTCCAGAGGGGTCCGGCCGGTATACGGTCCGAAGCAAATTTCCCTTATCAGAAACGGCTTACGTCAATGGAGATTCAAGCCGAACACGCTGCGGGTGGGCCGCGCGGCCGACGGTTTTCCGTCACACCCGCCGCGCATGCGCATGGCACGCAGCAACACCGGCGTCACGGCCGGGACCGTGAATCGACATGACGGAGTCGGTGCCGTCCGCCCTGCGGTAGGGCACGGCGCACCCGTCGACGCGGAGTCGACGGGGTGTGAACTCTCGCTCCAGCAACTCGCCACCACACCACCGTCTCGAGGTGCCATGTCGGTCATCAATCCCGTACCGCCCCAGTCCGTGCAGCCGCAATCCGGGTCCCGGCACATCACGGTCACCATCGTGCTGGCCTGCATGGGAGTGTTCGTCTCCTACCTGCCGGTCGTCGGCGTCTCCGTCGCGCTGCCGGTCATGCAACAGGCGCTCGACGCCTCTACCGCCGGGCTTCAGTGGATCACCGACGCCTTCATCCTGCCGACCGCGGCTCTGCTCCTGACCTGCGGCATGATCGGTGACCTGTACGGGCGCAAGAAGACCTGGCTCGCCGGTCTCGTGCTGTTCTCCCTCGGTTGTCTCGTCTGTCTGACCGCCGGTGGCGTCGCGCAGGTCTGCGTGGGGCAGGCGCTCACCGGCGTGGGCACCGCCGCCCTGCTCCCCTCCACGCTCGCCCTGATCAGCCATGTCTGTCCGGACCGCCACAAGCGCGCCAGGGCGATAGCCCTGTGGACGGCCTCCCTCGGTCTCGGTCTGACCCTTGGTCCGCTGTTCAACGGCGTGATCGTGGAACACGTGAGTTGGCGGTGGATCTTCCTTCCCGCCCTGGTCATTGCCCTGGTCACGGCTGTGGTCGGGGGCGTGGTCCTGACCGAGTCCCGCTCGCAGCGGGAACGCCACCTGGACATCCCCGGTCAGATCCTGGCCGCCGTCGCCATCACGGGCCTGGTGTACGGCGTCATCGAGGGTGGTAGTGCCGGATGGGGCTCGGCCGAGGCCGTGATCGGGTTCCTGGCGGCCGTCGTCGCTCTGCCGGCCTTCGTCGTGGTGGAACTCAGGTCGCCCTGCCCGATGCTGGACATGCGCCTGTTCACGTCCTCGGCGTTCTCGGGCGCCGCGCTCGTGATGGCCGTCACCCTGTTCGCGCAGGTCGGTCTCGTGTTCGCGCTGAGCGAGTACTTCGGGCTCGTCCACCACGCCTCCACGTGGGACATCGGCGTACGCCTTGTCGCCCTCAACGGCTTCACCGTGGTGCTGGGCCCCCTGGTCGGCCGCCTGATGACCCGGACCTCTCCCGGGCTTCTGCTGGTCATCGGCCTTGTGGTCGGCGGTATCGGGGCGCTGTGCGTGAACCTGTTCCAGGCCTCCACGGGCACCGGCGAAGCCGCTCTGGTCATCGGAGTGCTGGGCATCGGCATCGCGCTGGCCATGGCGCCGGTCACCACGATCGCCATGAACAGCCTGCCGCACCGGCTGGCGGGGACAGCCGGCGCCGCGAACAGTGCCCTGCGCCAGATCGGCAGCGCGCTCGGCCCCGCCGTCTTCGGCGTGATCCTCACCAACCGCACTCTGGACACGTTGCCCGGACACCTCGCGCAGTCCGGTCTGAGCGCCGCCGACCAGGGACAGGTGGGCGGCCTGGTGTCGCACGTGGGCATCCAGGCCGGCGCGTTCCTGCAACTGAAGACCCCGGAGGCCACCGGGCAGGCCCAGTCCGCCTACGGCGCCAGCTTCACCGACGCGCTGCACACCTGCGCCCTCGTCGGCGGCATCGGCATGCTCGTGGCCGCGGGGATCGCCCTCGCCCTGATCGGCGTCCGCGCTCGGTCGGCGCACGGCACCGAAGAGGCGACCGAGGCGGTGCCGCACCCGGGCGGCGTCGCTGGGGCGGCCGCCGCCGGTGACGTGGGCTGAGCGCCCGCTGATGCCCACGGCGGTTGTCCGAGTGTCCTGGTGACAGCCGTCGGAGGAAGGTGCGCGGGGCCACGGTGTGCAGGTCACGTCGTCGGTCCCGCGCCGTCCTTCAGCGCAGTACCGGCGCCCTCCCGGCGAGCGGGCCGATCACCGTTGTGGTGCGACCAGGGCACGCCGTGCGGCGGGAGCTTGCAGCGGGGTCACTGTCACGGGGGAATGGGCTCACTGTTCGCGCAGGTCCTTCACCCGCCGGAGCTTCCCGAGGGAGCGCTCCAGGGTCTCCGGGTCGACGATCGTCACCTCGACGGTGACACCGACCCCGTCCTTCACCCCTTGGGCGATCGCCCTGGCAGCCGCCTCGCGCTCCGCGGGAACGGTGCCGGGGCGTGCCTCGACCCGGACGGCCATGCGGTCCATCCGGCCGCGCCGGGTCAGCTGCACCTGGAAGTGCGGGGCCACGCCGGCTGTGCGGAGCACGATCTCCTCGATCTGGCTGGGGAAGACGTTCACCCCGCGAAGGATGATCATGTCGTCGCAGCGGCCGGTGATCTTCTCGATGCGGCGGAAGGCGGGCCGGGCGGTGCCGGGCAGCAGGCGGGTCAGGTCGCGCGTGCGGTAGCGGATGATCGGCAGCGCCTCCTTGGTGAGGGAGGTGAAGACGAGTTCGCCGCTCTCGCCCTCGGCCAGGACCTCGTCGGTGATCGGGTCGACGACCTCGGGGTAGAAGTGATCCTCCCAGACGTGCAGCCCGTCCTTGGTCTCGACGCACTCCTGCGCCACCCCGGGGCCGATCACCTCGGACAGCCCGTATATGTCCACGGCGTGGATGTCGAGGCGGTCCTCGATCTCGCGGCGCATCTCCTCCGTCCAGGGCTCGGCGCCGAAGATGCCGACCTTCAGGGAGCTGCTGCGCGGGTCGATGCCCTGCTTTTCGAACTCGTCGAGCAGGGTCAGCATGTAGGACGGCGTGACCATGATGATCTCGGGCCTGAAGTCCTGGATGAGCTGCACCTGGCGCGCGGTCATGCCGCCGGAGGCGGGGATCACCGTACAGCCTGCGCGTTCGGCGCCGTAGTGCGCGCCGAGGCCGCCCGTGAACAGGCCGTAGCCGTAGGAGATGTGGACCTTGTGGCCGGGGCGGCCGCCCGCGGCGCGGATCGAGCGGGCGACGACGTCCGCCCACATGGAGAGGTCGTTCTCCGTGTAGCCGACGACTGTGGGGCGTCCGGTGGTGCCGCTGGAGGCGTGCACGCGCCGCACGTCCGCCATGGGCACGGCGAACATGCCGAAGGGGTACGTGTCCCGCAGGTCGGCCTTGGTGGTGAAGGGGAACCGGGACAGGTCCTCCAGGGAGCGGCAGGCGTCGGGCTCGAGACCGGCCTCGTCGAACTTCTTGCGGTACAGCTCCACGTTGTCGTAGGCGTGTCGCAACGTCGCGCGCAGGCGGTCGAGTTGACGTTCGCGCAGCTGCTCGCGGGTCAGGCGCTCGCCGTCGTCCAGCAGCTCCTGGGGGAGCGGCTGCCCCAGCCGTCCTCCACCGGGGGCCGCGGGGGCCGTCAGTCCGCTTGCGCTGCTCATGTCGACTCCTTCTTCTTACTGCTCCGAACCGTCTTCGGGCTCGTCCGCGCGCTCCGGACCGTGCGACTGCGCCCGCGGAACTCCGCGATCACCTCGTCGCCGCGCAGGACGCTCACGTCGTATATGCCGCTGCGGCCGAAGCGGGTGCGCTCCGTCGCCGTCGCGACGAGAACGTCACCCTCGTGCGCGGGCGCGACGAAGTCGATGCCGGCTCCGGCGGCGACGGTCACAGGTCCGTGACTGTTGCACGCACAGGCGAAGGCCGTGTCGGCGAGCAGGAACAGATAGCCGCCATGGGCGATGCGGTGCCCGTTGACCATCGCAGGGGTGACGGTCATCCGCAGCACGGCGGTCCCCGCGCCGTGCTCGAGGAGCTCGATACCGAGACGCCGGGAGGCCTCGTCCGCGGCGAACATCGCCTCCGCCGGACCGGGGGCAGCGTCACTGGCCTCCGTCACGTTGTCACCACCCTGTGAACCGACCGAACATTCGGTTACCGTGCGCACCGCCAAAGTAATCCAGCACCGCCATCGGGTGTCAAGGTCTTGCCCGGCCGGGGGCGACCCGGCACACTGGGAACCGAACGAATGGTCGGTTGGGAAGCTGGTATCGATGACCACGACAGACTCCGCGCCCGCCCCCCAGGGCCTCCAGGAGCACTTCGACGCGACGATCGCGCGCGACCAGCGGATCGAGCCCCGGGACTGGATGCCGGACGGCTACCGCGGGACGCTGATCCGGCAGATCGCGCAGCACGCCCACTCGGAGATCATCGGCATGCAGCCGGAGGGGGTGTGGATCACGCGTGCGCCGTCGCTGCGCCGCAAGGCCATCCTGTTCGCCAAGGTGCAGGACGAGGCCGGGCACGGGCTGTATCTGTACTCCGCCGCCGAGACCCTGGGCGCCGACCGCGCGGACCTGACGGAGAAGCTGATCGAGGGCCGGCAGAAGTACTCGTCGATCTTCAACTACCCGACGCTGAGCTTCGCCGACGTCGGAGTGATCGGCTGGTTCGTGGACGGCGCGGCGATCTGCAACCAGGTACCGCTGTGCCGCAGCTCGTACGGGCCGTACGCGCGCGCGATGGTGCGGATCTGCAAGGAGGAGTCCTTCCACCAGCGGCAGGGCTACGAGCTGCTGCTGACGATGATGCGAGGCACCGAAGCCCAGCGGGAGCTGGTCCAGGACGCGGTGAACCGCTGGTGGTGGCCGTCCCTGATGATGTTCGGGCCGCCCGACGACGCCTCGCCCAACTCGGCGCAGTCGATGGCCTGGAAGATCAAGCGGCACAGCAACGACGAGCTGCGTCAGCGGTTCGTCGACATGACCGTCCCGCAGGCCGACAAGCTCGGCGTCACCCTGCCCGACCCCGAGCTGTGCTGGAACGAGGAGCGCGGCCACCATGATTTCGGCACCCCGGACTGGGACGAACTGATGCGCGTCATCAAGGGCGACGGCCCGTGCAACGCCGAGCGGATCGAACGGCGCAGGGCCGCGCACGACGAGGGCGCCTGGGTCCGCGAGGCGGCCACCGCCCACGCGGCCAAGCGGAGCAAGCGGGTTCAGGAAGGTGCGGCGGCATGAAGCAGCAGGAATGGCCCCTGTACGAGGTCTTCGTACGCGGCAAGCGCGGCCTCAACCACGTGCACGTCGGCTCGCTGCACGCCGCCGACGACGAGATGGCCCTCACCCACGCCCGTGACCTCTACACCCGGCGCAATGAGGGCGTCAGCATCTGGGTGGTGCGCTCGGAGCACATCGCCGCCTCCACCCGCGACGAGAAGGACCCGTTCTTCGCCCCCAGCGCCGACAAGGTCTACCGCCATCCGACCTTCTACGACATCCCCGACGACGTCCCGCACATCTAGCAGGAGCAGGCATGAGCGACGATCACGTCTACCTGACCCTCGCCGAGGGACACGAGGACGACGCCCGCTGGGCGTACGGCACCGGGTTCGAGGACCCGCTGCACGGCGTGGACACCGCCGTGCCCGACGGCGTCGATGTCGCGGAGCTGGCCGCCTGCTGCCTGGTGCTCGGCGATGACGCCCTGGTGTGCGCCCAGCGGCTCGCCGAGTGGACCACGCGCGCCCCGGAGCTGGAGGAGGAGGTGGCGCTGGCCAACCTAGGCCTCGACCTCCTCGGCCAGGCCCGCCTGCTGTACGCGCGGTGCGGCCAGGTCGACGGAACCGGGCGGGGCGAGGACGCGTACGCCTACTTCCGCGACGCCGGCGACTTCCGCAACGTACGTCTGGCCGAGCTGCCCAATGGAGACTTCGCGTTCTCGATCACGCGGCTCCTCGTACTGTCCACTTGGCGCCTGGCCCTGTTCGAGCGGCTGACCGCGTCCCCCGATCCCGTGCTCGCGGCGATCGCGGCGAAGGGCGTCAAGGAGCTGACGTACCACCGGCAGTACGCGGCCGAATGGGCCGTGCGCCTCGGCGACGGCACGGACGAGTCGCACCGCAGGATGCGTGCCGCCCTGGCCGACGTCTTTCCCTACTTGGACGAACTCCTCGCCGCCGGCCCGGCGTTCGGCATCGAGGTGACGGGCGTGCGCGACGAGGTGACGGCCGTGCTCGGCCAGGTGCTCGACGCGGCCGGGCTCGCCCGCCCCGACGTACAGCCGCTGCCCGGCGCCGGCCGCGACGGCGACCGCACCGAGCATCTCGCGCCGCTGCTGGCCGAGTTGCAGAGCGTGGCGCGTGCGTACCCGGAGGCGACATGGTGACCGTACCGACCGAGCTCACGGACGCCCTGCGCGCCCGGCGCATCGCCGCGCAGGTGCCGGATCCCGAGCTGCCCATGCTGACCCTGGCCGACCTCGGCGTCCTGCGGGACGTCGAGGTGACCCCGGAGGGAACCGTGGTCGCGAGCCTGACGCCGACCTACTCGGGCTGCCCGGCGATGGCCGAGATGCGCGCGGACGTGGCAGCGCGCCTGCGCGACGCGGGGTACGCGCGCGTGGAGATCCGTACCGTCCTCGACCCGCCCTGGACGACCGACTGGATCACCCCGGCCGGCCGCCGCAAGCTCGTCGAGCACGGCATCGCCCCGCCCGGCGCCGCACCCCGCCGTGCCGCCTCCGGTCCGGTGCCCCTGGTGCTCTCCGCCATCCGGCGCACGGCCGTGCCCTGCCCCCGCTGCGGTTCGGCGGACACCGAGGAGACCTCCCGGTTCGCCGCCACCTCGTGCAAGGCGCTGTGGCGCTGCCTCGCCTGCCGCGAGCCGTTCGAGTACGTCAAGGAGATCTGATGGCCCCGACCGCCTCCACCTCGGCTTCGGCCGTACGTCCGCGTACCCGCCGCCGTCCGGTCTTCCATGCCCTGCGGGTCGCCGCCGTCCAGCCGTTGTGCGCGGACGCGGCCGCCGTCAGCTTCGAGGTCCCCGGCGAACTCGCCGACGAGTTCGCCTTCGCGCCCGGCCAGTCCCTCACCGTGCGGCGCGAGATCGACGGGCGCGACGAGCGCCGCTCGTACTCCATCTGTTCTCCGGCCGGATCCGTGCCGCGCATCGGCGTGCGCGTGGTGCCCGGCGGCCTGTTCTCCTCCTGGCTGGTGAGTGAGCTGCGCCCCGGCGACACGGTCGAGGTGATGGCACCCACCGGCGCGTTCACTCCCGATCTCACCGAGCCCGGCCACCACGTCCTGGTCGCCGCCGGTTCCGGCATCACGCCCATGATGTCCATCGCCGAGTCCGTCCTGGCCGCGGACTCCCGCTCGCGGGTCACCCTCTTCTACGGCAACCGGCGCACCGACACGGTGATGTTCGCCGACGAGCTGGCGGACCTGAAGGACCTGTACCCGACCCGCTTCCACCTCGCCCACGTGCTGTCCCGCGAGCCCCGCGAGGCCGAGGTGCTCTCCGGTCGCCTCGACGCCGACCGGCTCTCCACGCTCATCGGTGCGCTCGTCGACGTGGAGAGTGCCGACCACTGGTGGCTGTGCGGCCCGCACGGCATGGTCCGCGACGCCCGGCAGGTGCTGGCCGGCCTCGGTGTGCCCGGCGACCGTGTCCACCAGGAGCTGTTCTACGCCGACGACGAGCCGGTACGGGAGGTGCACCACGAGGAGGCTGCCGTCGACGGCCCGGTCAGCCAGGTCACCATCACCCTCGACGGCCGCTCCACGACCTCGGCCCTCTCCCGGGAGCGCACCCTCCTCGACGGCGCCCAGCAGACCCGGCCCGACCTCCCTTTCGCCTGCAAGGGCGGTGTGTGCGGCACCTGCCGTGCGCTGGTCACCGACGGCGAGGCCGACATGCGCCGCAACTTCGCCCTCGAACCCGCCGAGGTCGACGCGGGGTATGTCCTGACCTGCCAGTCGTACCCCGTGTCGGAGAAGCTGACCGTCGACTACGACAGCTGAGCGCCCTTTTCGTCTGTGCCGGGGCGCTCCGGGGCCGCGCGTACTCACCTGGTGGACGACCTCTTGACGGCGGCTCGAGACGGATCGACACTCCAGAGGGGAATCCTAGTGAATAGGTAGGGAAACATGAGGTGCCTTGGGCCGGTCACCGCACGAGTGAGCCGTTCGCCTCTTCTGACCTCCCGCCGCCACATCGATCTGCAGCGCGTCTGCAGCGCGATCAGCCCCTTGGCCTGAGCCGGGCCGCCGACGCCGGCCCCTTGGCCTGAGCCGGGCCGCCGACGCCGGCCCCTTGGCCTGAGCCGGACCGCCGACGCCAGCCCTTTGGCCTGAGCCGGACCGCCGACGCCAGCCCACGCAGCCTGGCGCCAGCCGCACCGGTGAGTACTGCGCCCCTCGTCATCCGACGTCGCTTCCGCCGCGCGTACGTCTGCGCGCCCGCTCCCGGGGAGAGTCATGTCCGTCACACCGCTGGCCGCCGTGCCGTCCGCCCAGTCCGCCCCCGCCTTCCGTGGCCGCATCGGCCGGGACGCACGCAGCGGCCACTACGCCGTGCCGCGTCGCTACCGCCTCCATCTGTCCACCGCCTGTCCCGACGGCCTGCGCATCGCCGTGACCCACAGCCTGCTCGGCCTGGACGCGGCCTGTCCCGTGACCTACCTGCCGGCGGTCCCCGACTGTCCCGGCGGGGGGCATGCCGCGCTGCGCCCGCTGTACGAGGCGAGCGCCCACCACTACACCGGCCCGGCCCTGGCGCCGGTGCTCAGCGACGACTGGTCGGGGCGGATCGTCAGCACCCACGCCCCGGACATCGTGCGCGACCTCGCCTGCCGCTTCGGCGATGACCGTCCCTCGCTGTACCCCTGCGGCACCGAGTCGCAGATCGAGGCCGTCGAGCGGCTGTGCGCGGCCGGGATCGACGAGGCCGCACAACGCGCCGGGCGGGCCGGCGCCGGGGAGGCGGAGCGCGCCGCCGCGCTCGACTCCCTGCTCGACACGCTCGGTTCGCTGAACCGCTGGCTCACCGGCCGCGACTGTTTCCTCGGCGAACAACTCACCGCCGCCGACGTCGAGGTGTGGGTGGCCCTCGTCAAGCTCGACACCGTGCACCGCCACCACCTGGACGCCACCGCCGTGCACCGCATCGTCGGACACCCCGCCCTGTGGGCCTACGCCCGGCGCCTGGCCGCCCATCCGGCCTTCGGCGCCCACCTCGACCTCGACGGCATCGCCCGCCGCCATCACGCCCACTGCCGGGGCCTGGAGGCCGCCGGAGCGGCCGTCCAGATCCTGGACTGGGCCGCCCACGCGGCGGACCGCACCGGGGCCTCGCCGCAGGTCGACAAGGACTGAGCCGTTCCAGTAAGTGGACCGGCATTGACACACGTTCGGCCAACTGACTTACTTACGGCCCAGAACGGTCATGAGCGTCAGCAACAAGCCCTGGCTGGCTGACCGGCAACCCTCGCACGCGGTGGGGTGCCCCAGGTGACGACCGGACCGGATGACGTTTCGGTAAGCGCGAGGCCCCACGGGCCGGAAGAGTGACGGTGACGGACATGTACGCAGCTCCCAGGACGGCCACCCGCCGCTCCCAGGGCTGCGTACTGTCGTACGTGAGCCTGCTCGTCGCCGACCGCGCCGTCGATCTGCTCCGCGTGAACAGCGCACTGTGTACCGCACCGGGCCGTGCCCGCTGTCGGGGCTGAACCCCTCACACTGCCCCGTCTGCACGCCTTCGCGATCCTGACGAACACCGCCCGAGCGGTGTGCCGTTGTCCGCCTCGCCCCGGTTCTCCCTACGTATCCGTGCGCCGTGTCCGCGTACGCGTCCCAGCGCGGTCCCCACCGCCCTGCCGAAGCGCGCAGCCGCCCACGACCATCTCGAACCGGGGTGTCCGACTTCCGCCGGAGCCCCTCATGAGTGAACCCCCAGGCGCCGTGACCCTCGCCGCCGAGATACCTGCCGTTGACACTCCGTCAAAACAGCTCACTGCGCAGCGAGTTCAGCCGCTCCGCAAGCCCGGCCGCTGGATCGCCACCGCCGTCGCACTGATCCTGGTCGCCCAGTTCGTCCACGGCCTGGTGACCAACCCCTTCTACCAGTGGGACCGCTTCGGCTACTGGTTCCTGCGGCCGACGATCCTCGACGGACTGCTGATCACCCTCGAAGTGGCCGCCTACAGCGCGGTGCTGGGTCTCCTCGGCGGCATCCTGCTGGCCCTCGCCCGGCTCTCGAAGAGCCCGGTCCTGCGCGCCGCCAGCTGGACGTACGTCTGGGCGCTGCGTTCCATCCCCCTCATCGTGGTGCTGCTGTTCCTCTACAACTTCAGCGCCCTGTACAAGACGTTGAGCGTGGGCATCCCGTTCGGCCCCGCCTTCTTCTCCTTCGACGAGTCCCGGCTCGCCACCGACATGGTGGTCGCCGTCGTCGGCCTCAGCCTGAACGAGGCGGCCTACGCGGCCGAGGTGGTCCGCGGCGGCATCCTCTCCGTCGACCAGGGCCAGCACGAAGCCGCCTCCGCGCTCGGACTGCCGAAGGGCTACCAGTTCCGGAAGATCGTCTTCCCGCAGGCGCTGCGCTCCATCACCCCGAACTACGTCAACCAGCTGATCGGCCTGATCAAGAGCACCTCACTGGTCTTCTACGTGTCGCTGCTCGACCTGTTCGGCTCCGCGCAGAGCATGGGCTCCACCTACCCCGGTGACATCGTGCCGCTGCTCCTGGTCGTCACCGTCTGGTACCTGATCCTCACGAGCCTCGTGTCCATCGTCCAGTTCTACGTCGAGCGGTACTACGCCCGGGGCGCCACGCGCTCCCTGCCGCCGACCCCGCTGCAGAAGCTGCGCACCGGCCTGCGGGACCTTCGTGAGCGTGCGCGCAGGGAGACCGCCGTATGACCACCGAAACCCTCACCACCGCCGAGGCCGCGCCCGCCGCCGTCGAGGTGCACGACGTGCACAAGTGGTACGGAACCCACCGCGTACTGGACGGCGTCGACCTGACCGTGCGGCCCGGCGAGGTCACCGTGATCCTCGGCCCGTCCGGTTCCGGCAAGTCCACCCTGCTGCGGGTCATCAACCATCTGGAGAAGCCGGAGATCGGCTACGTCAGCGTCAACGGCGAGCTGATCGGCGTCCGCCGGCACGGCGAACGGCTGCGCGAGCTGAGCGAGCGGGCCATCCTGACCCAGCGCGGCCGGATCGGCTTCGTCTTCCAGAACTTCAACCTCTTCCCGCACCTGACCGTGCTGGACAATGTCGCTGCCGCACCGGTGGCGACCGGGAAGCTCCGCAAGCCCGAGGCCCTGGAACTGGCCCGCGAACTGCTCGGCCGGGTCGGCCTGGCCGACAAGGCCGGCGCCTATCCGCGGCAGCTGTCCGGCGGCCAGCAGCAGCGCGTGGCCATCGCCCGTGCCCTCGCGCTGCGCCCCGGCGTCATCCTCTTCGACGAGCCGACCTCGGCTCTCGACCCCGAGCTCGTCGGCGAAGTCCTCGCGGTCATCAAGGACTTGGCCACCAGCGGCACCACCCTCGTCATCGTCACCCACGAGGTCGGCTTCGCCCGGGAGATCGCCGACCGGGTCGTCTTCATCGACGCCGGAAAGATCGTCGAACAGGGCCCGCCCAGCGAGGTCCTCGACAAGCCCCGGCACGAACGGACGCGGGACTTCCTCAGCAGGGTGCTCTGACGCCACCGGGACACCGCGCACCACGACTTCCCTGCACGCACCACCATCACCCTCTCTCATCGGCAACAAAGGACGGCCATGCCTACCCACTTCACCCGACGCAGCCTGCTTCGCGGCATCACCGCGGCGACCACCGTCGCCACCCTCGCCACCGGGCTCGCCGCCTGCGGTGGTGACAGCGACGCCGCCACCACGACCGACAGCGCCGCCTCCGGAAGCGTGACCATCGGCCAGGTCTCCAACGGAGCCGCCAAGGAGACCACCCTCAAGGTGTCCGAGGTCAAGTCCATCAGCGCCGAACTGCCCGACGCCGTCAAGAAGAGCGGCAAGCTGGTGATCGGCAGCGGCACCCTGCCCTCCGGCTCCGCGCCGCTGGGGTACGTGGGCAGCGACCAGAAGACCCTCACCGGCTCCGAGCCCGACCTCGCCCGCCTGGTCGCCGCGGTGTTCGGCCTCCAGCCGGAGATCAAGAGGTTCACCTGGGAGAACCTCTTCGTCGGCATCGACAGCGGGAAGGTCGACGTCGCCTTCACCAACGTCACCGACACCGAGGAGCGCAAGAAGAAGTACGAGTTCGCCTCCTACCGGCAGGACAACCTCGGCTTCGAGGCGCTGAAGTCCAGCAACTGGAAGTTCGACGGCGACTACGAGAATCTCGCCGGCAAGACCGTCTCGGTCGGCGCGGGCACCAACCAGGAACGCATCCTGATCGCGTGGAAGAAGAAGCTGGAGAGCGAGGGCAAGAAGCTCACCATCAAGTACTTCCAGGACAACAACAGCACCTACCTGGCGCTCAACAGCGGCAAGATCGACGCCTACTTCGCCCCTAACCCGAGCGTCGCCTACCACGTCACCCAGACCGCCGCCACGAACACGCCGACGGTCAACGCGGGCACGTACTCCGGCGCCGGCGCGACCCTGCAGGGCCTGATCGCGGCGACCGCCAAGAAGGACAGCGGCCTCGCCAAGCCCCTCGCCGACGCGGTCAACTACCTGATCGAGAACGGCCAGTACGCCAAGTGGCTCGCCGCCTGGAACCTCTCCAACGAGGCCGTCGCCAAGTCCGAGGTCAACCCGGCCGGGCTGCCGCTGACCGACTCCTGATCAGCCGTCAGGCGATCTGCGCCCCATGCAAGCTGCGTTGGTTCAGTCAAGGAAGGACGCCCCGTTCGTGGCCCAGCACACCGACCTCCACAGAGAGCTCCACGCAGATCTCCATGGAGACCTCCGCGGAGGCGGAGCCCCGATCACGTCCCACCCGCACCCCCTCGACAACGCCGTCTGGGCCGCGCTCACCGGCCCGCATGCCCACTTCGCCGAACGTGTCGGCCTCGCCGCCCGCTACCCGGCCGACGTCTACGCCTTCGCCGCCCTTGCCGACCCCGAGGACCCGGCCGCCTGGAACGATCTGCGCACCCTCGTGGGCCCCGGAACCGCCGTACGGGTCAAGCCGGTCGCCCGGGTGCCCGACGGCTGGGAGATCACCGGAGGGGGAGTGGGCGTCCAGCTCGTCGCCACCGACGCGCTGCACACCGAACCCGCCCCGGAGGCGGTACGGCTCGGCCCCGACGACGTGCCGGAGATCCTGGACCTCATCGCCCGCACCCGCCCCGGCCCCTTCCTGAAGCGGACCGTCGCCCTCGGCACCTACCTCGGCATCCGGCACGAGGGGCGGCTGATCGCCATGGCCGGTGAACGGCTCCGGCCGTCCGGCTGGACCGAGATCAGCGCGGTCTGCACCGACCCGGAGCACCGTGGCCGGGGCCTCGGCACCCGTCTGATCCGCGCCGTCGCCGCCGGCATCCGCGATCGCGGCGACACCCCGTTCCTGCACGCGGCCGCCGACAACACCCCGGCGATCCGCCTCTACGAGTCACTGGGCTTCACCCTCCGCCGCCGCTCGACCATCGTGTCGGTGCGCACACCGGGAACATCCGGCGAGGTCGGGGCGTTGTGACTCATGACGAGATGTACCAGGCGCCGCCGCGCGCCCAGCAGGGGGAGGTGACGGTCGTGACCCGCATATTCCACGCCGTGCACCTTCACTCCCGGCCCCACATAGACCTTCAGCGCGTGGCCGGCGCCCTCTGTTGCTCCTGACCCGTTCCCTCGCCGTGCCCCCATGTCGTGTGTGGCCGGCTCTCTCGTACGGACTTCCAGGAAGGCACCCCTGTGTCCTCGACTCCCTCTGTTCCTCTGCATCTTGCCGTCGCTCTGGACGGCACCGGCTGGCATCCTGCCTCCTGGCGCGAGCCGGTCGCCCGCCCCCGCGAGCTGTTCACCGCCGGATACTGGGCCGACCTGGTCGCCGAGGCCGAGCGCGGCCTGCTCGACTTCGTCACCATCGAGGACGGCCTGGGCCCGCAGTCCTCGCACTTCCTGGACCCGGACGACCGCACCGACCAGGTCCGCGGCCGCCTCGACGCCGTCCTCGTCGCCTCCCGCATCGCCCCCCTCACCCGCCACATAGGCCTGGTCCCGACCGCGGTGGTCACCCACACGGAGCCGTTCCATCTCTCCAAGGCGATCGCCACGCTCGACTATGTGAGCACCGGCCGAGCGGGCCTGCGGGTCCAGATCACCGCCCGCCCGACCGAGGCCGCCCACTTCGGCCGCCGCACGATCCCCCGCATCGAGGCCTACGACGCCCCGGCCACCCAGGACCTGGTGACCGACCTCTTCGACGAGGCCGCCGACTACGTGGAGGTCGTCCGGCGCCTGTGGGACAGCTGGGAGGACGACGCGGAGATCCGGGACGTCGCCACCGGCCGCTTCATCGACCGCGACAAGCTGCACTACATCGACTTCGAGGGCCGCCACTTCAGCGTCAAGGGCCCCTCCATCACCCCGCGCCCGCCGCAGGGGCAGCCCCTGGTCACCGCCCTCGCACACGACACGGTCCCCTACCGCCTGGTGGCCCGCGCCACCGACGTCGGCTACGTCACCCCGCACGACGCCGCTCAGGCCCGCGCGATCGTCGCCGAGATCCGCGCCGAACAGGAGACGGCCGGCCGTGCCGCCGAGCCGGTGCATGTCTTCGGCGACCTGGTGGTCTTCCTCGACGACGACCCGGCCGAGGCCGCGGCCCGCCGCGAGCGCCTCGACGCCCTCGCCGGCGAGGAGTACACCAGCGACGCCCGTATCTTCACCGGTACACCGGCACAACTCGCCGATCTGCTCCAGGAGTTGCAGGCAGCCGGGCTGACCGGCTTCCGGCTGCGGCCCGCCGTCGCCGGGCACGACCTCCCGGCGATCACCCGCGGACTCGTCCCCGAGCTACAGCGCCGCGACGCCTTCCGCCGCGCCTACGAGGCCGACACCCTGCGCGGGCTGCTCGGCCTGACCCGCCCCGCCAACCGCTACGCCGCCGTCTGAGCGGGAGGGAGACCGACGATGACCAAGCCCCTGAAGCAGATCCACCTGGCCGCGCACTTCCCCGGTGTCAACAACACCACCGTGTGGAGCGACCCGAAGGCCGGCAGCCACATCGAGTTCAGCTCCTTCGCGCACTTCGCACAGACCGCCGAACGCGCCAAGTTCGACTTCCTGTTCCTCGCCGAGGGCCTCCGCCTGCGCGAACAGGGCGGGAAAATATACGACCTGGACGTCGTGGGCCGCCCCGACACCTTCACCGTCCTCGCCGCACTCGCCGCCGTCACCGAGCGTCTCGGCCTGACCGGCACCATCAACTCCACCTTCAACGAGCCCTACGAGGTGGCCCGCCAGTTCGCCAGCCTCGACCACCTCTCCGGCGGCCGCTCCGCCTGGAACGTCGTCACCTCCTGGGACGCCTTCACCGGCGAGAACTTCCGCCGCGGCGGCTTCCTGCCGCAGGAGGAGCGCTACTCCCGCGCCAAGGAGTTCCTGGCCACCACAGGCGAACTCTTCGACTCCTGGCACGGCGACGAGATCCTCGCCGACCAGGCCACCGGCGCCTTCCTGCGCGACGCCAAGGCCGGCGCCTTCGCCCACCACGGGCAGCACTTCGACATCCACGGCCGGTTCAACGTCCCGCGCTCCCCGCAGGGCCGCCCGGTGATCTTCCAGGCCGGCGACTCCGAGGAGGGCCGGGAGTTCGCCGCCTCGACCGCCGACGCGATCTTCAGCCGGTACGCCACCCTCGACGCGGGCCACGCCTTCTACACGGACGTCAAGGCCCGCCTCGCCAAGTACGGCCGCCGCCCCGACCAGCTGCTGATCCTGCCCGCCGCGAGCTTCGTCCTCGGCGACACCGACGCCGAGGCGGAGGAGATCGCCCGCGAGGTCCGCCGCCGGCAGGTCAGCGGCGCCACCGCCATCAAACACCTCGAGTTCGTCTGGAACCGGGACCTGTCCTCGTACGATCCGGACGGCCCCCTCCCCGACATCGACCCGGACCTCGGCGAGCACACCATCGCCAAGGGCCGCGCCCAGGTGCGCATGTACCGCGACCCGCTGGCCACCGCCCGCGAGTGGCGCGAACTCGCCGCCGCCAACAACTGGTCGATCCGCGATCTGGTCATCGAGAGCGGCAACCGGCAGAACTTCATCGGCTCCCCGGCCACCGTCGCGAAGACCATCAACGACTTCGTGCAGGCCGACGCCAGCGACGGCTTCATCCTCGTCCCGCACATCACCCCGAGCGGCCTCGACGCCTTCGCCGACCAGGTCGTCCCGCTGCTCCAGGAGCAGGGCGTGTTCCGCACCGACTACGAGGGCACGACTCTGCGCCACCACCTGGGCCTCGCCCACCCCGACGACGACGTTCGGAGTGAGCGGGTGGCGTCGTGAAGTTCCTCGCCATCACTCTGATCGTGCACCGTCCGGACCCGGTCACCGGCGTACAGAAGCCGACGCGCGACCGCTTCCGCGAGGTCGTCGACAACGCCCTGCTGGCCGAGGAGCTGGGCTTCGACGGGTTCGGCGTGGGGGAGCGGCACGAGCGGCCGTTCATCTCCTCCTCGCCGACCGTCGTCCTCAGCCACGTCGCGGCACTCACCAGGCGCATCCGGCTGTTCACCGCCGTGACCACGCTCAGCCTCCTGGACCCGGTGCGCGCGTACGAGGACTACGCCACCCTCGACCATCTCTCCGGCGGACGCCTGGAGCTGATCATCGGCAAGGGCAACGGTGCGGCCCAGCGCGAGCTGTTCCACGTCACGCCCGAGGACCAGTGGGAGCGCAACGCCGAGAGCTACGAGGTGTTCCGGCAGATCTGGCGGCAGGACAGGGTGACCGCCGAGACCCGCTTCCGCCCTCCGCTCAAGGACGCCGAGGTGTGGCCGAGGCCGCTGCAGCAGCCGGTGCGCGTCTGGCACGGCAGCGCCACCAGCAAGGAGTCGGTGGACCTGGCCGCCCGCTACGGCGACCCGCTGTTCTCGGCGAACGTCACCAACCCCATCGAGCCCTACGCCGAGTTGATCAGGTACTACCGCGAGCGCTGGGAGTTCTACGGCCACCATCCGGCCGACATCGCGGTCGGCGCCGGCACGGCCGGCCTGTACGTGGCCCGTACCTCCCAGGAGGCGGTGGAGGCGTACCGGCCGATCTTCGAGGGCACCCTGGCGTTCCAGCAGCAGGCCGGCCTGCCCGTGGTCTTCGAGACTCTGGAGGACTTCGTCGAGCGCAGCTCAGCCCTGATCGGCAGTCCGCAGCAGATCATCGACAAGGTGCACCGCTACCACGAGCAGTTCGGCCACACGGTGCTGCACCTGCACGCGGACGCGAGCGGTCTCAACGAGACCCAGCACCGCGACTCGCTGGAACTCTTCCAGTCCGAGGTGGCGTCCGTGCTGCGGCACGAGATACCGGACCCGCCGTTCGCCTGGGGACCCGTGCTCCCCGTCGAGCCGAGCACCGAGGAGCCCGCCCATGTCTGACGTCCCCCTCGGCGTCCTCGACCTGGTCCCGATCCCGACCGGCTCCACCGCGGCCGACGCCCTGCGCAACTCGATCGACCTCGCGCAGCAGGCCGAGCGCCTCGGCTACGCCCGCTACTGGTTCGCCGAGCACCACCTCAACCCCGGCGTCGCGGGCACCTCCCCGGCCGTCGTCCTGGCACTGACCGCCTCCGCCACCTCCACGATCCGCCTCGGCTCCGGAGCCGTACAACTCGGCCACCGCACCGCGCTGTCCACGGTGGAGGAGTTCGGCCTGATCGACGCGCTGCACCCCGGCCGCTTCGACCTGGGCCTGGGCCGCTCGGGAGGCCGCCCACCGGGACAGCCCGCAGCCCCGCCGCCGACGGCGACTCCGGTCGTCGACGGCAGGGCGCCCAACGGTCTGCTCATCCCGCCCCGCTTCTCCTTCGAGCGCCTCCTCGGCTCGCCCCGGATCGCCCTGCAGCGCAGACTGCTCCAGCTGCCGAACGCCGAGTCGCAGGACTACGCCGAGCAGCTCGACGACACCCTTGCCCTGCTGGCCGGCACCTACCGCTCCCCGGAGGGCATCGAGGCGCACGTCGTGCCCGGTGAGGGCGCCGATGTCGAGGTGTGGATCCTGGGCAGCAGCGGCGGCCAGAGCGCGCAGACGGCCGGCGCCCGCGGCCTGCGCTTCGCCGCGAACTACCACGTCAGCCCGGCCACCGTCCTGGAGGCGGTGGACGGCTACCGCGGCTTCTTCCAGCCCTCCGACTTCCTCGACAAGCCGTACGTCAGCGTCTCCGCGGACGTCGTCGTCGCCGAGGACGACGAGGCGGCCCGCGAACTCGCCACCGGCTACGGCCCGTGGGTCCGCAGCATCCGTACCGCCGAGGGCGCCATCGAATTCCCGACACCCGAGGAGGCACGCGCCCACAAGTGGACGGACGAGGACCGTGCGCTGATCCAGGACCGCCTGGACACCCAGTTCGTCGGCTCACCCGCCCGGGTCGCCGACCAGCTGGAACAACTCCAAGAAGCCACGGGTGCCGACGAGTTGCTGATCACGACGATCACCCACGACCACGCGGCGCGGGTACGGTCGTACGAACTGCTGGCGGAGGAGTGGAAGAGGCGGTGAGCCGGGGTCACTCCGTCCAGTCGAGCTGATGCTCGGGAGTGCCCACCGACCGCCCGTACGCGATCGCCTCGGCGCGGCCCGCCGCGTCGCCGCGCCGGTAGCGGAAGACCTTGCCGGCGAAGGCGACTACGCGTTCGTCCCCGACGGTGAAGTCGGCGTACCACCCGTGTTCCGGCTCCAGCGCCTCGGCGAGGGCGTCGGCGATCCCGCCGACGTCCTCACTGTCGGTCTGCCACTCGATGAGCGTCCACAGCCCGGGCTGCCCGTCGGCGGCACTCGCCGACACGTCGAGCCTGCGCACGGCGCGGACGCGCAGCCCGCCCGGCGCGAACACGGCGCCGGGCCGGAGGCTTTCGCCGATGACGTAACCAGTGATCATGTGCTGTCTCCTTCGGACGTCGGGACTGCTCCGCCAGACGCTACGGCCCTATGGCTGACACCCTTTGTCAGTCGAAGGAGTGCGGGAAGGTGATCGAGGGATGCGAGCGGACCGGCTGCTGTCCCTGCTGTTGGCTCTGCAGTCCCGAGGGCTTCGACTCGCCCCTGGCGGCGTGTCGTCGGCTGCTCGGCTTCGGACCGGACGCAGAGGTGCTCGAGCCCGCCGAAGTGCGACAGCAGTTGCTCGACAAGGCGCGCCGCACGGCGGACCGTTACGGGGAGGCCGCTATCTGAGCAGCAGGAGCGTCACCCAGCCGCCGCAGAGGAACAGGACAAGAGCGCCGGTGGCCGCGGCACTCCTCACCTTGTACGCGGCAGCCGCCACCTCGCCGGCCGCCCTGTGCCTGCGCGCGCCGGTCACGAACGACACGAAGAAGACGGCGCACAGGGCGGCGGTGGCCGGCAGCAGCCACGTGGCGAGGAGGATCAGGTCCCTGAGCTCCTGAACCGTGCTGCCGGAAGTCGCGAGCATGGCGGCCCCCCGTGGCTCGACGGATGTCCGTCGGATCGTACGGCGGACAGACAGCCACCATCAATGAGAATCGGCCGCCGGGAACGTCGCGGCCCGCAGCAGGGACTCCAGCGACTCCGCCGGCGTCTGCCCAGCGGTGTCGACCACGATGTGCTCGCGGTCCCACGGTTCGTATTCCCGCTCCACGATCTGCCGCCAGTCGGGCAGCGGCAGATTCGCGATGTCAGCCGACCGCGAGGTCACCCGCCGCCGGTGCTCGACCGGATCGGAACAGCACACCTCCACCGGCAGACCGGAAAGGCCAGCACCTGGCACATCGGCGGACTGTGGCGCAGCCCCGTGTTCGCGATCGAGTCGCTCACCTACGAGGAGGTGCCCGAACTCGGCGGACACACGCTGTGGGCCGACCTCCAGGCGGCCTACGACGACCTTTCCGCCCCCTTCAAGGCGCTGCTGGAGTCCGTGAACGCCGTCTACGACGGCAACGCCGAGCACTACGCGCAGGGCAACAAGGGCAAGACGGTCGACGATACCGTCGAGCATCCCGTCGTCCTCGAACACCCCGTGACCGGCCGCAAGGGCCTGTTCATCAGCACCTCCGCGATCCGCCTGACCGGGGTCACCGAGCAGGAGGGCAAGGTCCTGCTCGACCATCTGCTCCGGCACGCGTCCTCGCCGAACTACACGATCCGGTTCGGCTGGAGTCCCGGTGACTTCGTCCTCTGGGACAACCAGGCCACCTGGCACTACGCCGTCGACGACTACGGCGACGGCGCCCGCGTGTACCGCAAGGTCATCGGAGTGGAACCATTGAGGACCGCTCCCTGACCCGCTCCAGGAGCGGGCGGCCACCCTCCCCGGCGAACCATTCCGCGTGGCCGACGTAGTACGCGTACGCCAGGCGGGTGTTCTCGGCCGAGCGGGTGACGCCGTGGAAGTAGCCGAGCTCGGAGAGCGCGAATTCCGCGTGGACCAGCGGGAGAAGGGCGGGGAGGGCGGCCGATTCGGCGGGGGTGAGGGGCCGCGCGGAACGGTAGCCGTCGAGGAGGGCGACGGCGTCCTCCTCACGCACCGGGAAGCCGGGCTGCAACCACTGCACCGCGTTGCGCTCGATCGCCGTGGCCAGGTCGTGCACGGCGGTCGTGCGGTCGCTCATGCCGAAGTCCAGGACCGTGGAGACCTCGCCGCCCTCGCCCCACAGCAGGTTCGAGGCGTGCCAGTCGTTGTGCGTCCACAACGGCTTCAGGCCCGCGAGGTGCGGGGCCAGCCGCGCGTACAGCGGCATGAGGACGCGTTCCGTGTCCTCGCGCCAGGGAAAACCGGCCAGGCCCTCCGCCAGCGCGGGCCGCTCGGCCACGTACTCCTCCAGCGCCCGGAGCGGGTCCTCGGCGGCGAAGACCGTGTACGACGCGACGAGCGGCTGTGCCCGCCTGCACGGCGCGTCGAAACCCTCCGCCGCGAGGTGCAGCCGGGCCAGCGCCTCGCCCGCCGCCCGTGCGTGGCCCGGGGAGCGGAACGGGGACCAGGACAGCGCGTCCCGATAGAGATCAGTGCCCGCGCCGGCCGAGTGCACCTCGTACGTCCACTCGCCGCGTGCCACCGCGTCCAGCACCTCGACCACCGGGGCGCCGCGCGCCCGCAGATGGCGCAGGAACGCGTGCTCCTCGGCGAGCCCTTCGGCCGTGCGTACGGAGACGTGGTGTCGTTTGACGAACAGGCGGCGGCCGTCACACTCCACCACGGCCGCCGCCGACAGCGGCCGCGGGCTGCGCCACACCACCCGCGCCGGGCCGACCACCTCCGTGACCTCGGCCTCGGTGAGCGGGGGCCAGTCGGGCTCGGCCGGCTCCGTGCCCAGACCGTGGGCCAGATGGGAACTCACTTCGCCGTCACCACCGTTGTGCCGCGCAGCGCGTCCAGCACCCGGCGCTCCGTCGTCGCGAACCCGGGGGCCGTGAAGTCGTCCGCACCGCGCGGGCGGGGGAGTGGCACCTCGACGCGCTCGACGATCGTCGCCGGCCGGGGCGACAGCACGTGCACCGTGTCCGCGAGCAGTACCGCCTCCCGGATGTCATGGGTGACCAGCACCACCGTCCACCGGTGGCGCTGCCACATACCGGCCAGCCACAGCTGCATCTCGGTGCGCGTGAGCGAGTCCAGCGCGCCGAACGGCTCGTCAAGGAGCAGCACCGGCCGCCCGAGCACGACCGTGCGCAGCAGTGCGGCCCGCTGCCGCATGCCGCCGCTGAGCTGGGAGGGGTACGCGTTCTGGAAGCCGTCGAGGCCGAAGTCCGTGAACAGCGCGTCGGCCCGCCGCCGTGCCACCTTCTTCCGCACCCCCTGGGCCTCGAGACCCAGCGCTGTGTTGTCCAGCACGGTCCGCCACGGGAACAGCAGGTCCTTCTGCGGCATGTAGGCCACCTTGCCGGACTCCACTCCGGCCGGTTCGCCCTCGACCAGTACCCGTCCCGAGGTGGGCCGGTCCAGCCCGGACACCAGGTTGAACAGTGTGCTCTTGCCGCTGCCGCTCGGTCCGATCACCGCCGCGAACTCACCGGGCTCGACGGAAAGTTCGAGATCGCGCAGGACCTCCAGCGAGCCGAAGGACTTCCCGACCCCTTCGATACGCAGACTGCTCACGACCCGACCTCCCGCTGCGCCCGCTCCCACGGCAGCACCAGCCGCTGCAACAGATACGTGGCCCCGAACAGCGCGATGCTCAGCGCGGCCGTCACCGCCACCGCCGCGAACACCAGGTCCGTACGGAACGCGCTCTTCTGCGCCTGCATGTAGATCCCGAGGCCCGCCTCCGCGCCCGCGTACTCGGCGAACACGGCGCCGACGACGGCGTACGTGATGCTCACCCGTAGCCCGGCGAAGAAGTACGGCATCGCGCTCGGCACCCGGACCAGACGGAACGCCCGCCACCGGCCCGCGCCCAGCGAGCGCAGCAGCCGCATCGCCTCGCCGTCGGTGGCCGCGAAGCCGGCGGCCAGGTTGGCGGCCAGCGGGAAGAACGTCGTCAGTGTCACCACCAGCATCTTCGGCAGCAGCCCGAAGCCGAACCAGATGATGAGGAGGGGTGCCACGGCCACGATCGGGATGGTCTGCGAGGCGACCAGCAGCGGGTACAGGCCCCGGCGGGCCGCAGCCGAGAAGTCCAGCAGGACCGCTACCAGCCAGGCGGCCGTGAACGACAGGGCGAAGCCGAGCAGGGTCTCCTGGAGGGTCGGCAGGGTCTGCCGCCACAGCTCCTCGCGGTTCGCCCAGCCCTGCTCCACGACCCGGGCGGGGGAGGGCAGGGTCGTCGGGTCGACGCCGGCTGCCGTCACGTACAGCTGCCAGCCGCCGACCACGACGGCCAGGACCAGCAGAGGCGGCCACAACGACCGCAGCAGCGGCCTCACTTGGCGGCCGGAAGGTAGGCGTTGGTGAAGAAGGACGAGGTGTCCGGGGCCTTCGACAGCTTCTTGCCATTGCCGTCGACCAGCAGCCCCGCCTGGTACTCGAATGCGGCGAAGTCCTGCCAGCGCTGCTCGCTCTGTGTGCCGATCGCGCCGTCGGAGCTCTTGTAGTACTCCTTGGCGAGCAGCTGCTCGCTCTCCTTCACCAGCTTGGTGTTGGTGAGCACGCTCTTGTTCGCGGCGATCAGCAGATCGGCGGCGTCGTCGGGGTTGTCGGCCGCGTAGCGGTAGCCCTTGTCGAGGGCCGCCAGGAACTTCCTCGCCACTGCCGGGTTCTTCTTCAGGAACTGGTCGGAGGACGCGACGAGCGTCGAGTAGATCGCCGGGAAACCGTAGTCGGACAGCTGGAAGTTCTTCAGCGGCTTGCCGCTCAGTTCGGCCTCCAGACCCTCCCACGTCGGCATCGGCATCGCGAAGTCCGCCTTGCCCGCGTAAAGGGCTGCGTACGCCGAGGTGCTGAGGGTGACCTGCTTGAAGTCGCCCTTGCCGCCGGCGTTCCGGATCACCTTCTGGAGCAGTGGCTTCTCGTAGGGCGCGCCGAAACCGGCGTACGTCCCGCCGTCCAGGTCCTTCGGCGAGGTGACGTCGTCGCGGTTGGCGCGCACCGCGATGGTGACGTTCGTCTTCTGCGTCACAGCGTAGACGGAGGTGATGTCCTGGCCGGCGGCCCGCGCGGTCGTCACGCCCTCCTGGTACGAGATGCCGAAGTCCGCCTTGTGGCTGGCGATCAGGGTCTCGGGCGCGGTCGAGCCGTAGGGCACGATCCTCAGGTCGATCCCGGCGTCCTGGAACCAGCCCTTCTGCTGGGCGACGTAGATGCCTGTGTGGTTGGTGTTAGGGGTCCAGTCCAGGGCGAGGGTGACGGTGGTGGTGCCGCTCTTCGTGGTGGCCGAGGAGTCGGCGGAGCATCCGGTGACGGCCAGCAGGGCGGTCGCGGCTATGGCGGACAGGGCGGTACGGCGGTGCATTCGGGTCCTTCGTACGGAGGGGCAGTCGGGCGATGTCGGCCGGTCACGCCCGACACAGCGCGCTGTCCACCCGCTTGAAGTCCACGGCGAGACGCCGGGTCAGCGTCCGCGCTTGGCAGGCCATGAAACTCACGCGGCCACGTCCAGCAGGCCGTTGGTGAACGCCCTGTCCCACTCCCGGTCGTGCGCGATGGCTCCGTTCTCCGCGAGCCAGTGCGCGTACGGGCCCATCCGGCCCTCGTCGATCACGCCCCAACGTCCGTCCGCGTCCGTCCAGGTGGGCGCGATCAGGGCGAGGGAGCGGGCGATCAGCGGGCGCGGGAAGTAGGGGATGACGGCCTCCAGCAACTCGAGGGTGCGGTCGGGTTCCTGAGCTGCGGCCGTGTAGCCGTGCGCCGTGACGGCGAGGAAGTCCCGTACGAGAGAGGGGCGTTGATCGAGAAGCTCCTCGCTCGTGCCGAGCAGATAGCTGTGATAGCGGGGTGCGCCTATCTCGTCCACCGGCCACGTCACGCGCCGCTCCTCGGGCAGGTCGCCGCGCAGCGCGTCCCAGGACCAGTAGTTGCCGAAGGTCGCGTCCGCCTCGCCCGCCTCGATGTCGTCCACGGTCAGCTCGCGGCTGCCCGCGTCCACGGTGATCACGGCCGTCGGGTCGCCGCCGTCGGCCGCGACGAGATGACGGACCATGGCGCGGCCGCGCGGGGTCGGGTTGTAGGCGATACGGCGGCCCGCGAGGTCGCGGGGGCGGCTGATGCCGGTCGAGGTCGTCGTCTGGATCGCCTCCAGGCCACGGTGGTTGACCGCGGCGACGGCGATCAGCGGCTGGCCGTGTCCGGCGCGTCGGGCGAGCAGCCGGTTGGGCGGGAAGATCCCGAAGTCCACCTCGCCCCGGGCCAGGTACTCCAGCGTGTCCCCGCGCCCCGGGTCCTGCACCACCAGCTCGACGTCCAGACCGGCCTCGGCGTACCAGCGGCGGGCGCGGGCGACGTACAGACCGGCGGAATTGGGCCAGGGATGGAAATAGTCGAGCATGACCCGGATGTGTGGCATGGGGGTACTCCGAAGACGGCGCGCGTGCCTGCGCGGTGAACGTGCGAGGGGTGAGGCGAGGGGGAAGCGGTCAGTGGGACCGGTGACAGCGCGGACGACAACAACAGGAGCGACGCGCACAGGCGTTGGCCGCCATGGGCCGGTGCTCGACTGCTGCTGCGGACACGTGAACTCCTACGCGGGGCGCCAACGGCGCGATTGGTGCGGTCGGCGTCCCCATGGGGACCGCGTTCGGTGAACGGATCCCAGACGCCCTCTCAGCCCAGCCGGGTAGGGGCTCCCGCGTAGATGGCCGAAACCATAACGGCAGTTCCCGCATCCTGCGCAAGGGCGGTCCGGAATATGGGACGGCGCTGCCCGATACGTAAGACGCCCAGCTCACGGGCGTACGATCGGCCGCCATGACCTCCCTGCTGCCCGGCCCCCTGGTCGACGACATCTGGCTCGCCGCCCACCTCGACGACCCGCGGCTGGTCGTCCTCGACGCCACCGCGCTGCTGCCCTCGCCCCGCCACGACGGCGACCACCGCTCCGCGAGCGGCCGCGCCGGCTGGGCCGAACGCCACCTGCCCGGCTCCCGGCACGCCGACCTCACCGGGGACCTCTGCGACCACACCGCGCCGTACCACTTCGCCGTCCCGTCCCCCGCAGCGTTCGCCGCCGCGCTCGCCCGGCTGGGCGTGGGAGAGGGCAGTGCCGTCGTCGCGTACGACACCGGCGGCGGCATCTGGGCGGCCCGGCTGTGGTGGATGCTGCGGGCGATCTCCGTACCGGCCGCGGTGCTCGACGGCGGCCTGGCGGCCTGGGAGGCGGCCGGCCGGCCCCTTGCCTCAGGTGACGAGGACGCCCCGCCCCCGGCCGTCGTACCGGTCACCCCGGCCCCCCGCCCCGAACTGTGGACCGGCATCGAGGAGGTGGCCGCCATCACCCGGGGCGAACGCCCAGGCACCCTCGTGTGCGCCCTCCCGACCGGCGGCTACGACGGCTCCGCCCCCACCCGCTACACCCGCCGCGGCCACATCCCCACCAGCCGCAGCATCCCCGGGCGTGACCTGCTCGACGCCACGGGCCGCGTCCTGCCCGCCGCCGAACTCACCGCCAAGGTCGCGACGGTGCTCACCCCGACCGACTCCCCGGTCGTCCTGTACTGCGGCGGCGGAATCTCGGCAGCGAGCACGGCCCTCGCCCTCACCCTGCTGGGCCGCGAGGACGTCTCGCTGTACGACGGTTCGCTGGAGGAGTGGTCCGGTGATGTCGCTCGGCCGTTGGTGCTCGGGGGCTGAACCGGCCGGGTCGAACTGCGAGGCGTCCGCCGCTACGAAGGTCCACTGGAGGAACGGTCCAGGGAACCGGCCCGCCCGCCGGAGCTCGGCGGCCGAATCGGCCGCGAGCCCCCTGCACCAGCCGGGCGGCGACGACCGTACCGGCGTGACCGGCCGTCGCGGCGACCAGCCCGCACGCCACGAACGTCGAAAGTCCCACCAGGAACAGGCCTTTGCGGCCGCGTACGTCTCCGAGGCTGCCGCCCGGCACCAGCATGAGACCGAAGGCGAGGGAGTAGCCCGCCACGATCCACTGCACGTCGGTGGCGCCCGCCGACAGCGACTGACGCAGCGACGGCACGGCGATGTTGAGGACCGACTGGTCGAGCAGGGTGGTCACCCCGGCCGCCAGGCAGACTGTCAGCACCCGCCGGGCCGCGCGATCCTCTCCCGGAAGCATGCCCCCATGCTCACACCGCCCGGATGCCCATGTCCCGTGGCCGGCCAGCCTGTTCGCGGAGTGGAAACATGCCGTTCGCAAGGCGGCGGCGTGGTCGAGGGACGTCCCCCTCCCCCGAAGGTGACGTCCCTCGACCCTTTCCCCCGGCGCCGGACAGTGGTTTCTGCGTCCGAGCCCGGTCGGTCATGCGCTCACCAGCACATGACCGCCGTCTCGCCCGAACCCCACGCGGAGTACAGGCGCACCCGGACGAAGTAGCGGCGGCCCTTGACGAAACGGGCCCTGACCATGGCGTTGTGCGGAGTGCCTCCGTCGTCCTGGCCGGAGAGGAAGCGGGGTTCCCCGTCCCGCTCCTCGAAGACCACGACGACGGTGTCGCTGTCGCCGAAGGTGCCCACGGTGTACTCGCGGGTCTCCGACGGTTCGACGGTGAAGTCGGCCTGCTCACCCGGACCGAGCCGCAGCGGCGCCGAGCGGAAGGGCACCAGGGCGGGCGGCTGCTGCGGGCCGAGCGGCGGGTACCAGCGGAGCACGAACTCCTTGTCGAGGGGCGAGAGACTGCCGGGCGGGTTCAGGCCGCCGCGGAACTGCTCCGGCTCCAGGATCAGCCCCGACGAGAAGGGATACTCCATGATCGACAGCGGGTCCCAGACCGAGCCGTTCACCTCGGACGGGTCCAGCTTGCGCAGGATGTTGAAGAACGTCCTGTCCCGGCTCCAGAAGTTCGGCGGGCCCGCCAGATCGGCGTACACGGCCTCGTCGTCCCAGTGGATGCCGGCGAACGGGCTCTGGTGTTCGTGCAGCATGCCCAGCGCGTGCCCGATCTCGTGCAGGGCCGTCCCGCGCTCCCCGGGCGCGGTCAGGTCCCAGCCGAAGTTCATGGTGCGTTCGTTCAGGCCGACCTGGAGCGCGTCCTTGCCCACGGCCGACCAGGAGCCGTCGCCGAGCTGGAACCCGATGCGCAGCTCGGCCTCCGAGCGGTCGCCGACCTCGACGAAGAAGACACCGATGCCGAGGTCCTGCCACTCCCGGAAGCACTCGCGCACGACGTCGCGCTGCTCCTTGGTGCCGACCCACGACACCCGCCGGGTCTCCCCGCTTCCCGGTACCGGAATCACGGACCCGTCGGCGTCGCCGTCGAAGAAGTAATAGTGCACAACCGTGCCGTTGACCCACACCGGACGTCCGCCGATGAGCGCACTGAGCCGCTCGGCGGTCAGCCCGGCCGCGAACGCGGGGGCCGACTGCTGTGCGAGGGAGCAGTAGCGGGCGGTCATGGGCCAAGACTGCCGTGGACCGCGCACCGGGCGCCTGAGTCGGGGGCTACTCAAGTCACCCTGTATCAGGGGTGAGTATCCCGGCTCATACCGTCGTGACGACTTTCGAACGTGACGCGAAGACCCTCGAGCTGCCCTGGCCGTTCACCGGACGAGAGGACGAACTGGAGCTGGTCCGGCGGTCCCTGGGCGCCGGACGGCCCGGCATCGTGGTGACCGGAGCGGCGGGCTGCGGCAGGACCCGGCTCGTCACGGAGGCCGTCCGCGGCACCGACTGCGCCAGAGTGGCGGGGACCCCCGAGACCCGCGACCTCCCCTTCGCCGCCTTCGCCCACCTGCTGCCCGAGACCGTCTCCCTGCACTGGGCCGTCCAACTGCTCACCGGCGTCCGCTTGTTGCTGGTCGACGACGCCCACCTGCTCGACGACGCCTCGGCGGCCCTGGTCCACCACCTCGCCGTGCACGGCCGCACCCGTCTGCTGGTCGTCGCGACGGACGGCGCCCCGGCGCCCGCCGCGGTGACCCGGCTGTGGACCGGCGAACTGCTCCCCCGCCTCGTGCTGGAGCCGCTGCCCCGCGAGGAGACGGCACAGCTGCTCGTGGCAGGGGTCGGCGGCCCCCTCGAACCGCTCACCGTCAACCGGCTGCACCGCCTCGCCCGGGGAGACCTGCGGCTGCTGCGCGAACTGCTGCGCGCGGTACGCGAACAGGGGGCGCTCACCCGGATCCCCGACACCGACGAGCGCGTCTGGCGCGGCCCGGTGCCGGTGACCACCACCCTCCGCGAACGCACCGCCCCCCTGCTGGACCGAACCTGCCCCGACGAGCGGGAGACCCTCGACCGCCTCGCCTTCGCCGAGCCCCTCCCGCTGGACGTCGACGCCCTCGACCTGCGGATCCTCGAACGCCTCGAGTCCGACGGCCTGATCGGCATCGACGACCTGGGTGCCGTCCGTCTCGCCCACCCCCTGCACGGCCCGGTGCTGCGGGCCGCGGCCGGCCGGCTGCGGGCGAGGCGGCTGGCCGGCACCCCGGACGAGCGCGAACTCGCCCTCAAGACCGAGACGGCCGCGCTGGAACACCGCATCGAACACACCGACGTACGGAAGCTGCCGACACCCGTGGGGGAGTGGCTCGCGGCGGAGGGCGCACCGCTGCCGGCCGAGTACGCGGCCGTACGAGCCCGCTTCTCCCGTCTGCGAGGAGAGCTGCGCGAGGCGATGGCCTGGGCCCGGGAGGGACTGCGTGGCGCCCCGCACGACGCCGCCTGCCGCATCGAACTGGCCCTGGCCGCCGCCCAGACGGGCGACCTCACGACCGCGGAGGGAGTCGTCACCGACGGCACCTCGGCCGCATGGCTGGCGGCCGCCCGCGGGGACGTCGAGGGGGCGCTGGAGGCACTGCACGACGGGACCGGGGAGAGCGACGCGTACGCCCTCCACGAAGCCGTCCGTCTCGGTTCCCCCGACGAGGCCGCCCGCCGCCTCCCCGCCGACGGCGTGTTCGCGGCGCACGCCCAGGCTCTCGCGCGCGGCGACGGGCCCGGCCTGGACCGGGCGGCCCTGGCCCTGGAAGAGCGGGGCTTCCTGCTCTTCGCTGCGGAGGCGCACGCCCAGGCCGTACGAGCTCACCGTGACCCCAGCGCCGCACGCACCTCCCGCACCCGCGCCGCCGCGCTCGCCCGCCGCTGCCAGGGCGCCCGCACCCCGGCTCTGTCCGGCCTGGTCCTGGGCGAACTCACCGCCCGCCAGCGGCAGATCGTCACCCTCGCCGCGGCCGGCCTCAGTAACCGCCAGATCGCCGAACAGCTCACCCTGTCGATCCGCACCGTCGGCAACCACCTCTACAGCGCCTACACCCGCCTCGGCGCCGGCGACCGCGCCACGCTGCCATGGCTTGTGACGGAGGAGCCGCAGTCGCGGTCGGCGTGAGTTCCGAGGGATCACGAAGACCGCGACCGTTCACGCTGCCTGCGACGGTCGGCGTGAGCCCGGGTCGATCCCGGCGTTCAGGCCGCCCCGAACGCCGTGAACGCCCACCCCGTGGCCTGGTGCACCGCATCGCCCGGCAGGGCCGCGCGGGCGTCGCGCAGGGCCTCGGCCAGCGACAGGCCCGCACTCAGCCCCTTGTGCAGTGCGAGCATCAGCGGCACCACCGCGGCGTCGTTGACGGGCGCGCTGCTCGCCACCACCCCGGCCGTGCCCAGCGGCAGCAGCGCGGTGACCAGGCCGAGGAGCTCGTCGGCGCCGACGGAGGCGAGCCGGGCGGTGTCGCAGCTGGAGAGGATGATCCGGTACGGGCTGCGGGCCAGGCGTTCGAAGTCGTGCACGATGAGCGGACCGTCGGCCATGCGCAGCGACGAGAACAGGGGGCTGTCCGCGCGGAAGGTGCCGTGCGCCGCGATGTGGGCCAGGGCCGCGCCGTCGAGCTCCGCCAGCACCCGCGGCACGCGCGCGTCGGCGTGCTCCAGGACCGTCGGCGTGCCGTACCGGTCGGCCAGGTCGGGCACCTCCGCACCCCCCGTGGCCAACCCCGGTCCCCGGACCAGCACATGGCGCCCGCCGGGCGGCGGCTCGGTCTGGCGGGCGCGCAGCCAGCTGCTCGCCGACGGCGACACGCTCAGCACCCTCTCCCGCAGCGAGGGCAGCAGCGCCCACGGCACCCGGTGCAGCCGGCCCGGCGGTACGACCACGACCGGCCCGCTGCCCAGCTGCGAGGCCGCGGGCCCCAACAGAAGCTCCTCCAGCCGGGCGCCGGCCGCCTCCACCACCGGCAGTCGGCCCTCGGCCCCGGGGTGCGCCAGCCGCCGCAGCCCCGCCTGGATGTGCTCGGCCTCGCGCTCCGCCTCCACCAGCAGCCCGGCCTCGTAGCGCCGCACCCGGCCCCGACCGCACAGCAGCACGTGCACCCGCCCGTCCACCACGGCGAGTTCGAGCAGCCGTCCGTCGCCCAGCCGCTCCAGCAGCCGGCCGGCGTCGAACCGGTCCCCGCCGCCGGGATCGTCACCGCGGATGTGCAGGGTCCGGGAGCGGACCTCCCGCTCCAGGCGCCGCTGCTCCCGCTCCAACGCCGGGACCGGACGGCCCTCCCTGCGTGCCTCCTCCGCCCGCGCCGCGATCTCGCGGAAGGCGGTCATCCCGCTCAGCAGCGCCGGGTCGGCCGGCGGACGGGTCGGGGGCGCGGACAGTACGGTGGCCCGCCAGCGCTCGCTCCACTCCAGCAGCCGCCGCGGCCCACCCCGGGCCAGGCTCGCCTGCTGGGCCAGCGCCGCCAGTTCCGCGCCCTGCTCGGTGGCACGGGCGCGCAACTCCGAGGCCCCCAGCGTCATCCGGTGGTCGTCGAGCACGTCCAGTCCGCGCCGGCAGGCCTCCAGTACGCCCCGGCCGGAGCCGGCCGCCCGGGCGCTCAGCGCCTGCGCGGCCCAGCCCGTCATCCGCGCCAGCGGCGGCCCGCTGTGCCGACTGCGCGCGGCGACGGCCAGATGCCGCTCGGCGTCCGCGGTCCAGCCGAGGCCGAGCGCGATCCGGCCCGCGAGCAGCGACGCCTCCGGCGCGGCCGGCGCGCCGAACGAGGCCAGCCGCTCCGCCACCGTCGCCGCGTCCGCGACCAGCCGCCCCGAGCCGCGCCCGGCGGCCACCCGCGCCTCGATCAGCACCAGCCGGGCGTGCGTCTCCCACCAGCCGCGGCGCTGCGCGGCGAACAGCCGTACGGCCAGGTCCGCCCGGGCTATCGCGGTGTGCGGATCGCCCGACAGCCGGGCGGCACGCGCGGCGCCGAGCAGCAACTCCGCCTTGCGGGTGGACTGCCCGCCGATCCCGTCGAGCACCCCTGTCGCCGCGTCCGCCTCCGCCAGCGCCTCCGGCGCGAGCCCCGCGGCCATCAGGACCTCGCAGCGCCGGATGTTGAGCATGAACGTCGGCGTGCCGAGCTTGGCGTACCGTTCCTCCGCCTCGTCCAGCAGTCGCAGCGCCGCCGGGACGTCACCCGAGCGGAACGCGGCCAGGCCCCGGCTCTCCACGGCGTCGGCCTTGTCGTGTTCCTGGCCGGTGGTGTCCCACAGCGCCTCGGCCGCGGTGAAGTCGGCGTCCGCCCGGTCCACCGCGCCGAGGGCCAGATGCACGGTGGCGCGCAGTGTCAGCGCCCGCGCCGTCCAGATCACGTCATCGGCCTGCCGTAGCACCGGGATCGCCCGGCGTACGTCCTCCAGTGCCTCACGATGGTGACCCAGTACCCACCAGGAGTAGGCCCGCCGGTACAGCACACGCGCCCGGGTGTGTCCGGTGCCGCGCCCGACACCCCGCTCGAAGGCGGCCAGGCCCTGCCGGGTGCGGCCGGCGTGCACGAGGGCCACGCCGAGCGTGCCCAGGACGTCGGCCTCCCGCTCGGCCGACTCCGCGCGCGCCGCCAGGTCCCGGGCACGCCGCAGGTGCCGCAGGGCGATCCGCATGTCGCCCCAGTCCCGCTGCCAGATACCGATCACCTGGTGGGCGACGGAGGCATGCAACGGCGGCGGGTCGGCGTCGAGCACACCCTCCGCCCTCGCCAGCGCGTCGTTGGGAGCGGCGAACACCATCGGCAGCAGTTCGAGAACCGAGTCGCTTCCCGCTGTCACTTGACGGATGGTAGTGCCCCCGGGCTTCCGGAACCATGTCACACGGGTTTGTCGCTGTATCAATCAGCGGTCGCGCGGCTCTGATTGACGACCACCGCCTCAGTGGGAGGACACGCATGGCACCCCAGCGATTCCACGAACAGTTCGACCAGATCCAGCGCTCGCTTCCCGACGTTTCCCTCGCGATGGGGCCGGACGACTCCGCCGAGTTCATCTACGAGAAGGGCGTCGTGCTCGCCCGCGACGGCGAGGAGGCCCGGGTCGTCGAGGACACCGTGCGCACGCACTTCACCGACACCACCGGCCTGGTCGCCGACCATGTGCGCCGCGCGGGCCCGGAGACCAACCGCTCCGGCATCACCCGCATCCAGGTCGGCGATCCCGGACACGGCGACCGGCGCGGCGACCGCGCGGTCGCGGGCGCCCTGCGTGCTCTCAGGGAGGCGGAGGGCCGCGCGGGACGCCGCCTGGTCAGCCGCAACCATGTCGTGTCCATCGCCGTCAACGCCTGCCCCGGCGACGAGCCCGTGCCCGCACCGCTCACCCAGGCGCCCAACCCCGCGGCGGCCGAGACGGCGTACGATCAGGGCACCGCCGTCGGCGTCCTGGTGATCGACACCGGCCTGATGCGCGACTACCGCTCCTACCCGCTGCTCGCGCACACCGACGGCGACGCCCAGCTCCAGGAGACCGACGACCAGGGCATCCTCCAGCAGTACGTCGGCCACGGCACGTTCATCGCCGGACTCGTCGCCGCCGTCGCGCCCAACACCGACGTGACCGTCCGCAACACGCTCAACGACGCGGGCGCCATCCTGGAGTCGGACTTCGGCGAGGCGCTCTTCGCGGCCGTCGACCGCGACGGCTGGCCCGACATCATCAGCCTCTCCGCCGGCACCTCCAACGGCCGCACGGACGGCCTGCTCGGCCTGGACGCCTTCATGCAGGAACTCCGGGGACAGCGCACCCTGTTGGTCGCGGCGGCCGGCAACAACGCCAGCGCCACCCCCTTCTGGCCCGCCGCCTACGCCTCCCTGCCCGACTACGAGAACACCGTGCTGTCGGTCGGAGCGCTGCGCGGGGACGGCGAGTTCGGTGCCTGCTTCAGCAACCACGGTTCCTGGGTCCAGGTCTACGCCCCCGGCGAGCGCCTCACCAGCTCCCTCACCGGCTTCGACGCGCCGGTCCCGTACGTGTACCAGCACTCCACGTACGACGCCTGCCGGTACGGCTTCACCTACGCCTGCACCTGCCAGTCGCCCCGGCACACCGGTGCGCTGAGCGAGGAGCGGGAGACCAGCACCTCGGGCAAGCCCGACCAGGTGATGTTCGAGGGATTCGCGCACTGGAGCGGCACCTCCTTCGCCACCCCGGTCGCCGCCGGCCTGATCGCCTCGTACATGACCGCCAACAAGGAGTCCGACGCGCGCACGGCCCGGCAGCAACTGCTCGCGACGAACACCGAGTTCGCGGAGGTTCGCGGGGCGCACGTACCGGCGCTCCGGCCGCCCACGTGGCGTCCGGTGCCGGTCGTGCAGCTCACTCCTCCGGCATGAGGGCCGGAGGTGCCCCTTCCGCGGCGTACGATGACTTGCCGTACACGAGGGGTGGGGCCGTGGACCGTACAGATGTCGGCGTGCTAGTCCAGTCCGCCGTCGACGGTGACGCGGCGGCCTGGAAGGCGCTCGTGGAAGGGCTGAGCCCACTGGTGTGGTCCGTGGTGCGCGCCCACCGGCTCTCCGACGCCGACGGGCACGAGGTGTATCAGACCGCCTGGTTCCGCTTCGCCCAGAACCTGGGGCGGATTCGCGAGCCGCACAAGGCCGGTTCATGGCTGGCGAGCACCGCGCGCCACGAGTGCCTGAAGGTGCTCAAGAGCTCACGGCGGCTGATGCCGACCGACGATCCGCAACTGCTCGACCGGGTCAGCGAGGACCGGACGCCGGAGCAGTCGGTACTCGACTCGGAGGAGGCCGCCGCCGAGAGCGAGCGCGTCCGGCATCTGTGGCAGGAGTTCGAGGAACTCGGCGAACGCTGCAGGCAGTTGCTGCGGGTCCTGATGGCCGCGCAGCCGCCCAGCTATCAGGAGGTGTCCTCAGCGCTGGGCATCGCCGTCGGCAGCATCGGACCGCTGCGCCAGCGCTGTCTGCGCCGCCTGCGGGCCCGACTCGACGCACGGGGAGCACTGTGAACGACATGAACGACGACGTCTTCGACGGAGTCGACGACGACGCGGGGGACGACGGGTTCGACTGCGACCGCCTGGAGGAGGAACTCCGCGCGGCCGCCGCCATCCTGGACCCGGTGCCGGCCGAGCTGTGCCGGATCGCCGTGGAGGCGTACGCGCTGTACGACCTCGACGCCCGCATCGCCGAGCTGACCTTCGACTCGCTGGTCGACGCCATCCCGGTCAGAGGAGTGATGGACCCGCCCCGCATGCTGACCTTCCGCACGGGCGAGCTGACCGTCGACGTGGAGGTGACGTCCGAGGGCCTGCTCGGGCAGGTGCTGCCGCCGCAGACGGCCCGGATCGAGGTGCTCAACGGCCCGCAGCCGGCCGCCCCGCTCACCGCGGACGACCTGGGCCGCTTCGCCTGCGACGCGCCCCCCGCCGGCCCTTTCGCGCTGCGGCTGCGGACCGGCGCTGAGGTGGTCGTCACGGAGTGGCTGCGCGCCTGAGCCACGGCCCGCCGGTCAGAGCGGGACGGCGTCGACGAGGGCGGCCAGCGCGGAGGCGAGCCGGGTCAGCCCCGCCCCTGCCGGGCCGCCCGGCTCGGTCATGTACGTGTCCCTGCGGATCTCCACCATGAGGGCACTCACCCGTGCGTCCTCGCCGTAGAACTCCAGCGGCACGTACGCACCGCCGAACGGGCTGTCGAGGCCCGTCTCCCCGCACTCCGAGAACGCCTCCCGCGCCGCCGCCAGCAGGCCGGGCGGGGTGTGGAAGGAGTCGGTGCCCAGGCAGACCGGCGGCCGCGGGCCCTCGCCGTGCAGCTCGTAGGGGAGCCGCGCGGTCGGGTACGAGTGCACGTCGATGATCACGGCCCGCCCCGTCACGGCCAGCCGCTCCGCCACCGCCTCCGTCATGGCGCGCGCGTACGGGTGGAAGTAGCGCTCGATCAACGGCTCCGGGTCGACGTCCTCGGCCCGCAGCACCTCCCGGTGCGTGGTCCGCGTGTACACCGCGCCCATCCCCACCGCGAGCATCTCCTCCCGCTCGTCCGGGAAGCGCTCCGGGTCGATCACCAGCCGGGAGAGCCGGTTGACGAACTGCCAGGGTGCGACGGCGGACAGCTTCGCCGCCTCGGCGGCGAGCTCCACGGTGTGCGCGTCGGTGATGTGGTCCAGCTCCCGTTCCAGCGCCGCGTCATCGAGCACGATCCCCGCACGCACCGCGGGCGGTATCGCGCGTGCGGAGTGCGGCACGTGCAGAATCACCGGCGAGTCGCCGGCGCCGGACAGCAGTTCGAAGGGCAGTGCGGCAGGGGTCACATGGCGGCTCATACGGCGGCTCCGAGGGGGCGTTGTCAGGGGCAAGGCGCACGATCAAGGTGCCACATCGAGTGTTCACGAACGGTGTCCGCGCCGTGCGTGGACACGACCGCGCCCCGGCCGGGCAGGATGCCGACCGGGGCGGAGTCAGGAACAGCGGGCCTCGGGCCCGGTGCGTCAGCTCAGGGACGCGAGCGCCTCGTTCCAGGTGGCGGAGGGGCGCATGACCGCGGCGGCCTTGGCCGGGTCGGGCTGGTAGTAGCCGCCGATGTCGGCCGGCTTGCCCTGGACGGCGACCAGCTCGTCGACGATCTTCTGCTCGTTCGCCGCAAGGGTCTCGGCGAGCGGGGCGAAGGCCTTGGCCAGGTCCGCGTCGTCGGTCTGCGCGGCCAGCTCCTGCGCCCAGTACAGGGACAGGAAGAAGTGGCTGCCGCGGTTGTCGATGCCGCCGACGCGACGGGTCGGGGACTTGTCCTCGTTGAGGAAGGTCGCCGTGGCGCGGTCGAGGGTGTCGGCGAGGACCTGGGCGCGGGCGTTGTCCGTGGTCTTCGCGTACTGCTCGAGGGACGGCACCAGGGCGAAGAACTCACCCAGGGAGTCCCAGCGCAGGTAGTTCTCCTTGACCAGCTGCTGGACGTGCTTCGGCGCGCTGCCGCCGGCGCCCGTCTCGAACAGGCCGCCGCCCGCCATCAGCGGGACGACCGACAGCATCTTGGCGCTGGTGCCCAGCTCCAGGATCGGGAACAGGTCGGTCAGGTAGTCGCGCAGCACGTTGCCGGTGACGGAGATGGTGTTCTCGCCGCGGCGGATGCGCTCGACCGACAGCTTGGTCGCCTCGACCGGGTTGAGGATCCGGATGTCCAGGCCCTCGGTGTCGTGCTCCGGCAGGTACGCGTTGACCTTGGCGATCAGGTTGGCGTCGTGGGCGCGGGTCTCGTCCAGCCAGAACACGGCCGGGTCGCCGGTGGCGCGGGCGCGGGTGACGGCCAGCTTGACCCAGTCCCGGATCGGGTCGTCCTTCGTCTGGCAGGCGCGGAAGATGTCGCCGGCGGAGACGGTCTGCTCCAGGACGACGTTGCCGGCCTGGTCGACGAGGCGGACGGTACCCGTGGTCGGGATCTCGAAGGTCTTGTCGTGGCTGCCGTACTCCTCGGCCTTCTGCGCCATGAGGCCGACGTTCGGGACGGAGCCCATGGTCGACGGGTCGTAGGCGCCGTGGGCGCGGCAGTCGTCGATGACGGCCTGGTAGACACCCGAGTAGCTGCTGTCCGGCAGCACCGCGAGGGTGTCGGCCTCCTGGCCGTCCGGGCCCCACATGTGGCCGGAGGTGCGGATCATCGCCGGCATGGAGGCGTCGACGATGACGTCCGACGGGACGTGCAGGTTGGTGATGCCCTTGTCGGAGTCGACCATCGCCAGGGCCGGGCCCTCGGCGAGCTCGGCGTCGAAGGACGCCTTGATCTCGGCGCCCTGGGGCAGAGACTCCAGGCCCTTGTAGATGCCGCCGAGACCGTCGTTCGGCGTCAGACCGGCCGCCGCGAACACCTCGCCGTACTGGGCGAAGGTCTTCGGGAAGAAGGCGCGCACCACGTGACCGAAGACGATCGGGTCGGAGACCTTCATCATCGTGGCCTTGAGGTGCACGGAGAAGAGGACGCCCTCCTCCTTGGCGCGGGCGACCTGCGCGGCGAGGAACTCGCGCAGCGCGGCGACGCGCATCACGGAGGCGTCGACGACCTCGCCCGCGAGGACCGGTACGGACTCGCGCAGGACGGTGGTGGAGCCGTCGTCGCCCTTCAGCTCGATGCGGAGCGCGCCGGCCTCGGAGATCACGGCGGACTTCTCGGTGGAGCGGAAGTCGTCGACGCCCATCGTCGCGACGTTCGTCTTGGACTCGGAGGTCCAGGCGCCCATGCGGTGCGGGTGGGTCTTCGCGTAGTTCTTGACCGAGGCGGGAGCGCGGCGGTCCGAGTTGCCCTCACGCAGGACCGGGTTCACGGCGGAACCCTTGATCTTGTCGTAGCGGGCGCGGATCTCGCGCTCCTCGTCGGTCTTCGGCTCGTCCGGGTAGTCCGGCAGCGCGTAGCCCTGCGCCTGGAGCTCGGCGACCGCGGCCTTCAGCTGCGGGATCGACGCCGAGACGTTCGGCAGCTTGATGATGTTGGCCTCGGGCGTCTTCGCCAGCTCGCCCAGCTCATGCAGGGCGTCCGGGATGCGCTGGTCCTCGGTCAGGTACTCCGGGAACACGGCGATGATGCGCCCGGCCAGCGAGATGTCACGCGTCTCCACGGCGACACCCGCCTGCGAGGCGTACGCCCGGACCACCGGCAGGAAGGAATACGTCGCCAGGGCCGGGGCCTCGTCAGTGTGCGTATAGATGATGGTCGAGTCAGTCACCGGTGCTCCGCTCCACGTCTGCAACATTGCTCGACATCAAGATATCTCGTGAGCGGCCTCCGCTCGACAGGGGTCCGGGGCGGATCGCCGATGTGGATGACATGCCCATGTAATCGGAGCGGATTTCCCGTGGTCGCGGAAGTCGCTCCCGCGACCACGTTCACCGTCAGTAGCCGAGGGGTGTACCGGGTGTGCGCGGCCTCGAGCGGACGGGGCTCAGTCGAAGCGGACGGAGGGCACCTCGTCCGCCTCCTCCGCGGTGCGCTGCTGCGGAATCACCACCGACCCCTGCTGCAACGCCACCGTCCGCGTCGGCGCCGGAATCCGGATGCCCTCCTGGCGGTAGCGCTGGTGCAGGCGCTTGATGAACTCGTGCTTGATCCGGTACTGGTCGCTGAACTCGCCCACGCCCAGGATCACCGTGAAGCCGATGCGCGAGTCGCCGAAGGTGTGGAAGCGCACCGCCGGCTCGTGGTCCGGCAGGGCGCCGGTGATCCCGGTCATCACCTCGGCGACCACCTCGGTGGTCACCCGCTCGACATGCTCGAGGTCGCTGTCGTAGGCGACGCCGACCTGGACCAGGACGGTCAGCTGCTGCTCGGGACGCGTGTAGTTGGTCATGTTCGTCTTCGCCAGCTGTCCGTTGGGGATGACGACCAGGTTGTTGGAGAGCTGGCGCACCGTCGTCTGGCGCCAGTTGATGTCGACGACATACCCCTCCTCGCCGCTGCTCAGCCGGATGTAGTCGCCGGGCTGGACGGTCTTGGAGGCGAGGATGTGGATGCCGGCGAAGAGGTTGGCCAGGGTGTCCTGCAACGCGAGCGCGACGGCCAGACCGCCGACGCCCAGGGCGGTGAGCAGCGGCGCTATGGAGATGCCCAGTGTCTGGAGCACCACCAGGAAGCCGATCGCCAGCACCAGCACCCGGGTGATGTTGACGAAGATCGTGGCCGATCCGGCGACGCCGGATCGGGACTGGGTGACCGACTGCACCAGGCCGGCGATCACCCGCGCCGCCGACAGCGTCACGACGAAGATGAGCAGCACGGTCAGGGACTGGTTGACGTGCCGCTGCACCGATCGGGTGAGGGGCAGCACCGCGGCCGCGGCGGCGGCGCCGCCCGCGATCGCGGCCCACGGGACGACGGTCCGCAGGGCGTCCACGACCACGTCGTCGCCGCTCCAGCGGGTGCGTTTGGCGTGCTTGGCCAGCCAGCGCAGCAGCGTGCGCGACAGGAAGGCCGCCAACAGGCCCGCCGCCAGGGCGATTCCGGCGAGGATCAGGTCGTCGAGAGTCACTGCGCGGTTCACCTGTCACCTCCGGAGGGACGATCTGCGGCGTGAGTCGCCGCGGACGGCCGGATGTGAAGTCTCGTCACGTTGTCACCTGCTCGATTCCGGGATGTGCGGTCGCGCCGCCCGCACCTTGCTCGGGGGTGGCGCGACCGCTCATCCTGCCGTATCGGGCACAGGAGTTCGTACCGGGCCCGGCGGGAGACCGCGCAGCTCAGGCCATTCCCGGACCGATCTCAGACGATTCCCTCGGCCAGTTCGGCCTGTTCCTGGTCGGAGCCGTACGCGGCGGTCGTGGGTGTCCCGTACGAACGGCGGGCGACGAACCACCACACGGTGGCGAGGACCAGTACGACGGCAAGGGCCACGGACGCGTAGTTCATCGTGTCCACCGTCACCGGCGACGCCTGCGGCAGGCAGAACAGCACCGTCACACAGGCCACCCACACCACCGCGATCCAGCCGATCGGCCTGCTCCACTTGCCCAGGTGCCAGGGACCCGGCTGAAAACGGTCGCCCGCGCGCAGCCGCAGCAGGACGGGGATGGCGTACGCGGGGGTGATGCCGATGACGTTGATGGCCGTGACCGCGCCGTACGCGGTCGCCGAGTACAGCGACGGCAGCGCGAGGAGGCAGGCGACCACCACCGACAGCCACACGGCGGCGACCGGGGTCTGCGTGCGGCTGCTGACCCGGCGCCAGAGGTCGGACCCGGGCAGGGCCTTGTCCCGGCTGAACGCGAACACCATCCGGCTGGCCGCGGCGACCTCGGCGTTCCCGCAGAACAGCTGGGCGATGATGACGACGATCAGCAGGGCGCTCGCGCCGTCCGTGCCGAGGCCGTCGAGCAGGATCTGCGCGGGCGGCACCCCGGTGTCACTGGCCCGGGTGGCGTCGTAGTCCTGGATGGCGAAGGTGAGACCGGCGAGCAGGACGAAGCCCGCGAGCCACGACACCCAGATGGAGCGGACGATGCCGCGTGCCGCCGAGACCGAGGCGTTGGAGGTCTCCTCCGACAGGTGGGCCGAGGCGTCGTAGCCGGAGAAGGTGTACTGGGCGAGCAGCAGGCCGACCGCGGCCACGTACACGGGGTTGTCCCAGCCGGTGTCGTTGACGAATTTCGCGAACACGAAGGACGGCGACTGGTGGTGGTCGGGGACGATCGCCAGCGCGCCGACTATGACCGCGACGCCGGCCAGGTGCCACCAGACGCTGATCGAGTTGAGCACGCTGACCAGCCGGACGCCGAACAGGTTCAGCACGGCGTGCAGCAGCAGGATCGCGACGAAGATCAGCATCGTCTTGCCGGGCGTCGGTTCGAAGCCCCACTGGAGGTTGGCGAAGGCGCCGGCGAACAGGGCGGCGCCGTAGTCGATGCCGGCGATCGCGCCGAGCAGGCCGAGCAGATTCAGCCAGCCCGTGTACCAGCCCCAGCGGCGGCCACCGAGCCGGTCGGCCATGTAGTACAGGGCGCCGGACGTCGGATACGCGCTGGTGACCTCGGCCAGCGCGAGCCCCACGCACAGCACGAACAGGCCGACGCCGGCCCAGCCCCACAGCATCACGGCGGGGCCGCCGGCGCCCATGCCGAAGCCGTAGAGGGTCATGCAGCCGGACAGGATCGAGATCACCGAGAAGCTGATCGCGAAGTTGCCGAAGCCGCCCATACGGCGTGCGAGCACCGGCCGGTAGCCGAGCTCACGCAGGCGCTGTTCCTCGTCGCGCGGACTCTCCGGGAAGCTCCCGGGGGAACTCTCCAGGGGGCTTTCTCGGGAGTCCTCCAGGGAAGGGGACGGATCGGACGGATCAGAGGTGCGGGACATGCGGAACCTCCGGAGGGAGACGGGCGGTTGGGGGGCGTCAGTGGGGGTCGTGCGCGGCAGTCCGGGAGCGCGCCCGGGCCTGGAGGAAGACCTCCACGGCCCGGTCGCGGTCCGCGGTGCGGTACGTCCAGGGCACGGGTGTGTAGTACGGCCCGAGCGCCTCGAACACCCGGGCGGCATCCCGGAACCGGAGCGCGCCCCACAGGGCGTGCGCCAGATGGTTGAGGTCCAGCGGGGAGCGCTCGTCGGCGCCGGTCCGCTCGAACCAGGAGAGCAGCGCCCGCCGTGCCTCACGGGTGGCGTCCTCCGCCACCCAGTGCAGGTCCAGGGCGGCGTCGCGCCCGCCGCCGCGCCGGTAACGCTCGGCCCGGACGTACAGCGGCAGGAGGTGCAGCGGGGAGCCCGGCGGTGCCGCGTCGGCGGTCCGGTGGGCGTAGCCGGTCGCCTCGGCCAGCCGCTCCGAGGCCGCGTGCGTGTACAGGAACTGCAGCATGCGGTGGTGGGCCTCGCGGTTGTACGGGTCGCGTTTGTCGGCCTCGGCGAGCAGGCCCCACGGGCCCGGCGGCAGCGTCGGTTCGGGCGCCGCCACCCGGTGCTCGTCCCACAGCAGCCGCCGGTCCAGTTGCGCGAGCGACAGCAGGCACACCCAGGGCACGGGGTCCTGCGGAGCGGAGTCGGCGGCGGTCCGGCTGGCGTCCCAGGCCTCGATCCACAGCTCGTGGGCACGGCGGTGGCCCTCGCGGTGCGCTCGCAGCGCCCGTTCGACGGCGACCCTGGCGTGCATCACCGCGGCCGGGACGCTGGACGGCTCCTCGGCGAGCCAGGCCCGCACCACGTCGGTGCCGGCGGCCGCGGTGGCCAGCACCTGGGTGCGCTGCGTCCACTGCCACCACGCCGTGGTCTCGGCGAGCAGCCCGCGCATCGACATCCACCGCCCGGTGCGCAGTTCCTGGAGGGCGGCGCGCAACGCGGAGTCGTGGCCTGCGGGATCGTAGGCGGGTCGGGCTCCTTCTCTGGCCATCAGCCGCGCGCCCCCGGACGAGGGCAGGGCAGGACGGCAGGGTGGAGTAACAACAGCCCTCCTCTGGGCGGCAGTCGAGGAGATCGCGCCGGGACGGCGGTCACTATAGAGGCGGCGGTTCCGCATCACCCACGCTTTCCCGATCATCTCGAACTTCGTTATGTATGAAGTGAGTTGACTGTCCCTCAGCCAACGAACGGCGAGGTGGAACCCGCGGCGGACGTCGCTTGACGCGGTACGGGCGGCGGCGGCAGGCTGTCGGACTGTGATCACTTGAGTCACTCGGGTCACTTGGGTCGCTTGGGCCACTTGGGAGGGGCGCGATGACAGGTCCGGTGCTCGCCGTCGACCAGGGCACGTCCGGCACCAAGGCGCTGGTGATCTGTCCCGAACGCGGCGTCATCGGCACCGGGTTCACCGCCGTGCACCCCCGCCATCTGCCCGGCGGTCTGGTCGAGGTCGACCCCGGCGAGCTCTACGGCTCGGTGGTCCAGGCCGGGACGCGCGCCCTGGCCGAGGCGGGTGAACCCGTCATGGCGCTCGGCCTCGCCAACCAGGGTGAGACCGTGCTCGCCTGGGACCCCGCGAGCGGCCGTCCGCTGACCGACGCGCTCGTCTGGCAGGATCGCCGAGCCGAGAGCGTCTGCGCCGAACTCACCCCGCACGCAGACGAGTTACGCGATCTCACCGGCCTTCCCCTCGATCCTTACTTCGCCGCACCCAAGATGGCCTGGATACGACGTCACCTCACCTCCGAGGGAGTCGTCACCACCAGCGACTCCTGGCTCGTCCACCGCCTCACCGGCGCCTACGTCACCGACGCCGCCACCGCCGGCCGCACCCAGCTCCTCGACCTCGACCACGCCACCTGGTCGCCCCGCGCCCTCGACCTGTACGGGCTGTCCGGCGAACGCCTCCCGGACGTCGTCGACAACGCCACCTCCGTCGGCACCACCACCGCCTTCGGCCCCGAGATCCCGCTCACCGGCCTCGTCGTCGACCAGCAGGCCGCCCTGCTCGCCCAGCGCGTCACCGCGCCCGGCGGTGCCAAGTGCACTTACGGGACCGGCGCGTTCCTCCTCGCCCACACCGGCGACACCCCCAGGCGCGGCACCTCCGGACTGGTCAGCTGCGTCGCCTGGCGGCTGGCCGGACGCACCGGCTACTGCCTCGACGGCCAGGTCTACACGGCCGCCTCCGCTGTCCGCTGGCTCGCCGACCTCGGCGTCATCACCGGCGCCGCCGACCTCGACCGCGTGGGCGGCGCCGTCCCCGACAGCGGCGGTGTCACCTTCGTACCGGCGCTGGCCGGCCTCGCCGCACCCTGGTGGCGCGGCGATGTGCGCGGCTCGCTCACCGGACTCGGCCTCGACACCGGCCCGGGGCACGTGGTGCGCGCCCTGTGCGAGGGCCTCGCCGCCCAGGTCACCGAACTCGCCGACGCCGCCGCGGCCGACCAGGGCGCCCCACTGACGGGACTGCGCGTCGACGGCGGCCTGACCCGCTCGGCCCTCCTCATGCAGACCCAGGCCGACCTGCTGCAACGCCCCGTCGAGGTCTCCCCGCTCCCCGACGCGACCGCCCTCGGCGCGGGCACCCTGGCCCGCCTCGGCGCCACCCCCGGTCTGACGGTCGCCCAGGCCCTGCCGGACTGGAAGCCCGCCGCCGTCTACGAGCCCCGCATCACGCCCGACGAGGCGGCCGAACGCCGCGCTTCCTTCCGTACCGCCGTGACCGCCCTCCTCGACGGGGCGCCCGCATGACGGTCACCGGGGGAGGTGCGCTGCCTGCGGCGGCGTACGACGCGACTGCCGAAGACCTCGCCGCCTTTCGCGCCGCCGTGACCGCCCTCCTCGACGGGGCGCCCGCATGACGGTCACCGCGCAAGGGGCGCTGCCCTCGACGGCGTACGACGTGGTGGTCGTCGGTGCAGGAGTCGTCGGCTGTGCGATCGCCCGGGAACTCGCTCGCCGTCCCGGGCTGCGCGTCGCCCTCGTCGAGGCTCAGGACGACGTCGGCCAGGGCACCTCCAAGGCCAACACCGCGATCCTGCACACCGGTTTCGACGCCGCTCCCGGCTCCCTGGAGGCCCGCCTCGTCCGCGAGGGCGCACGGCTGCTGACCGCGTACGCCGCCGAGTCCGGCATCCCCCTCGAACCGGTCGGGGCGCTCCTCGTCGCCTGGGACGAGGAACAGCTCGCCGCCCTGCCCAGCCTCGTGCACAAGGCCGAGCGCAACGGCTACCGCGCCGCCCGTCTGCTGGACCCCGCCGAGCTGTACGACCGTGAGCCGCACCTCGGCCCCGGCGCGCTGGGTGCCCTGCACGTGCCCGGCGAGAGCATCATCTGCCCCTGGACGACGACCCTGGCGTACGCCACCCAGGCGGTCCGGCACGGGGTCGACCTGCACCTCAACTCCCTGGTGCAGCAGACAAGTCGGCAAGGCGGCATCCATGTCCTCACCACCACCCGGGGTGAGGTGCGCGCCCGCCGGCTGGTCAACGCGGCCGGTCTGCACTCCGACACCCTCGACCGCCGGCTCGGCCACCACGACTTCACCGTCACCCCGCGCCGCGGCCAGCTCGTCGTCTTCGACAAGCCCGCCCGCGACCTGGTCCGCCACATCCTGCTGCCCGTCCCCACGGCACTCGGCAAGGGCGTCCTGGTCGCCCCCACGGTGTACGGCAATGTGCTCCTCGGCCCCACGGCGGAGGACCTGGACGACAAGCAGGCCACCGGTTCGACCGCCGAAGGGCTCGCCCGACTGCTCGAGAAGGGCCACCGCATCCTGCCGGAGCTGCCGGACGAGGAGGTCACCGCCGTCTACGCGGGCCTGCGCGCCGCCACCGAGCACGAGGACTACCGCATCTCCGCGCACCCCGGGCAGGCGTACGTCACCGTCGGCGGCATCCGCTCCACCGGACTGACGGCGTCCCTCGCCATCGCCGCGCACGTCGTCGAACTGCTCACCGCCGACGGACTCGACCCGGCCCCGGTGCGCGACCTGGAGCCGGTCCGCATGCCCAACCTCGGCGAGACGTTCCCGCGCCCCTACCAGCGGCCCGAACTCATCGCCGCCGACCCGGAGTACGGCCGCCTCGTCTGCCACTGCGAACGCGTCTCACACGGCGAGATCCGCGACGCCCTCACCGCCACGATCCCCCCGCACACCCTCGACGGACTGCGCCGCCGCACCCGCGCCCGGGCGGGCCGCTGCCAGGGGTTCTACTGCGGGGCGACGGTACGGGCGCTGTTCGAGGAGGCCCGGACATGACGGCCGTACGCCACGTCGACGTCCTCGTCGTCGGGGCCGGCCCCGCAGGACTCGCGGCCGCGGCCCGCCTCGGTGCCGCGGGCGCGGGCCGGGTCGAGGTGCTGGACCGGGAGCAGCAGGCCGGGGGAATACCCCGCCACTGCGCGCACGGTGGCTACGGCACCCTGCTGCACCCGCTGACCGGTCCCGAGTACGCCCGCCTGCTGGTCACTGCGGCGGAACAGGTCGGAGCGGCCGTCCGCACCGGTGTGACGGCCCTCGACTGGGCGGGACCGCTGTCCCTGCACACCATCAGTCCCGGTGGCCCGGAGACGATCAGCGCCCGCGCGGTCGTCCTGGCCACCGGCGCCCGCGAACGGCCGCGCGCCGCACGGCTGGTGCCGGGCACCCGGCCGGCCGGCGTGTACACCACCGGGGAACTCCAGCAGGCGGTTCACCTGTACAGGCAGCACATCGGCACGCGCGCGGTGGTGGTGGGCGCGGAGGACGTCTCCTACGCGGCTGCCGACACCGTACGGGCCGCCGGAGCCTTGGTCGTCGCGATGCTCACCGACCTGCCATGCGCCCAGACGGGCGAGGCACGTGCCCTGGACGCCCGGCTCCGGCGCCGTGTTCCCCTGCTGACCGACACCGAGGTCACCGAACTCGTCGGCCACGGACGTCTGTCCGGCGTCCGTGTCCGCCACCGTGACGGCCGTACGACCACGCTCGCCTGCGACACGGTCGTCTTCACCGGCGACTTCGTCCCCGACCACGAACTGGCCCGGCGCGGCGGACTGCTGCTGGACCCAGGCACCCGCGGCCCCGCCGTCGACGGCGCGCTGCACACCTCGCGGCCCGGCGTGTTCGCCGTCGGCAGCGTGCTGCACGCCGTGGAGAGCGCGGCCACGGCGGCCCGTGAGGGCGCGCACGCGGCGACCGCGATCCAGCGGTGGCTGGCGACGGGAGACCGGCCGGAGAGCGTCCCCCTGCTCCTGACCCCGCCCCTGCGCTGGATCGCCCCGAACCGCGTCACCCCGGCCGACCACACCCCGTACGTCCTGCGCACCTCGGCCGTACTCACGCGCCCGGTCCTGCACGTCACCCAGAACGACCGCCTCCTGCACACCGAACGGCTGCGCACGCGTACGGCTTTGCCGAACCGCACTCTGACCCTGACCACCCGCTGGGCCCGGCGGGTCGATCCGAAGGGCGGTCCGGTGCGGGTGACGCTCGCCTGACCGTGCGCCGGCGGCACACGGCGGTTCACAGGTCGCCGAACGACCCGTGCCGTCCCGCACCATCGGCGAACCGTGCAGCGCCCTCCAGCGCCTCCTCCAACGCGCTCGCGCCGTAACGGAGTTCGCCCGCCATGGCCGCGGCCTCGTCCAGTCCCTCCTGGTCGAGGACGGAGGCCCGGTCACCGCGCAGGCACGCCTGGGGGAAGCGGGCGATCGTCGCGGCCAGCTCCTCGGCCTCGGCGCGGGCGGTGCCGGTGGCGACCACACGGTTCGCGAGCCCCATGTCGTACGCCTCGCGGGCCGGGACCGGGCGGCCCGTCAGGATCATGTCCAGGGCGCGGCTCGTGCCGATCAGCCGGGGCAGGCGTACCGTGCCGCCGTCGATGAGAGGCACACCCCAGCGGCGGCAGAACACCCCGAAGACCGCGTCCTCCTCGGCGACCCGCAGGTCGCACCAGAGCGCCAGTTCCAGGCCCCCGGCCACGGCGTGCCCGGCGACGGCGGCGATCACCGGCTTGGACAGCCGCATCCGGGTCGGTCCCATCGGGCCGTCGCCGTCCTCGGCGACCCGGTTGCCGCGCCCGCCCCCCATCGCCTTGAGGTCGGCGCCCGCGCAGAACGTACCGCCCTCGCCCCACAGCACCGCCACCCGCGCCTCGTCGTCCGCCTCGAACTCGCGGAACGCGGTGGCGAGTTCGGCGGCCGTCGGGCCGTCCACGGCGTTACGGACCTCGGGGCGGGAGAGGACGACAGTGGTGACGTGTCCCTGGCGCTCTGTCCGGATCGGCATGGCGGGATCCCCTTCTGCGCGACAAGATCGTTTAAGACGAGTTACTCACAGGAGTTTCTGATGGCAGTCCGACACACCGGCGGTACGCAGACGCCGTCCGTCGCCGGGTCACCGGCGCCAACCGCGGCATCGGCTACGAGGTGGTACGGCAGCTCGCGGACCGCGGCGACCACCACGTGGTCCTGGGATCCCGAGACCTGGACACGGGCAAGGCTGCCGCCCAGCGTATCGACCCCGGCGGCCGGCGGGTGACCGCCGTGCAACTCGACGTCGCCGACGACGCGAGCGTCGCAGCCATGGCCGACTGGATGACCCGCAACCTCGGCCGTACCGACGTCGTCGTCAACAACGCGGCCATCCTCTACGACACCTGGGCCCAGGCCCGGTCGGCCGACCTCGACGAGGCCCACCGAGCCCTGGAGACCAACCTCTTCGGCGCCTGGCGGGTCACCCAGGCGCTGCTGCCGCTGCTCCGGCGCAGCCCCCACCCCCGGGTGGCCAACGTCAGCAGCGAGAGCGGCTCCCTGGCGGGGATGACCGGCGGCACCCCCGCCCACAGCGTCTCCAAGGCCGCGCTCAACGCCCTCACCCGGCTCCTCGCCGGCGAGCTGACCCGACACGGGGTACTCGTCAACGCCGTCTGCCCGGGCTGGACCGACACGGACATGGCCCACGGCGGCCGGCCCGTCCCCGAGGGCGCCGCGGGTGTCGTCCGGGCGGCCACGCTCCCCGACGACGGCCCGAGCGGAGGCTTCTTCCGGGACGGCAAGCCCCTGCCCTGGTGACGGCCGGGCGCACCGCAGACACCAGGTTCAGATCACCTTCAGCCGCACCAGCGCCCCCAGCGTCAACGCCCCCGGCAGCAACGGCAGCCACACCGTGATGATCCGGTACGCGAGGACCACCGCCGTGGCCACCGCCACCGGACCGCCCGCCGCCACCAGCGCCACGACCAGGGCCGCCTCGACCGAGCCGAGGCCGCCCGGCGTGGGCACCAGCGCCACGGCGACGGTCGCCGCGAGATACGCCACCGCGATGTGCGCGGGCGGCACCGGCAGCCCCAGCGCCTGCCCCACCGCCGCCAGACCGGCGGCCTGGAGCGCGGGGAACGCCAGCGAACCGCCCCACAGGGCGAACGCCCGCGCCGGACGGGCGTGCACCGAGCGTGCCTCGCCCAGCGCGGTGCGCAGGAAGGAGCACACGGCCGTACGCAGCCGCCGTACGACCGCGAGCACCACCGCGGCCACGCTCACGGCGGCCCCGACGGCGTACAGCAGCGGCCCGAGCGCCCCCTGCGGCAGCAGGCTGCCGATCCGCAGCGCGTCCGGGAAGGCGACGAGCAGGGCGGCCAGCAGGCCCAGCCGGCCCACGCACTCGGCGAGCATGTACAACGCGAGGGCGGCCGAGGAGCGGGCCAGCGGCACCCCGCACACCGTCATGAAGCGCAGGTTGACGGCGCTCGCGCCCAGCCCGGTGGGCAGCAGGTGGTTGGCCGCGCCCGCCGCGAACTGGGTGGCGAGCAGCCGCCGTCTCGGCAGCCGCTCGACGACCGCGCCCTGCCGGGTGAAGGCCGCGGCGACCCAGGTCAGACAGGTCGCACCGGCCGCGGCCAGCAGCCAGGGCCACTCGGCGCTCCTCAGTTGGCCGAAGCCCTCGGCGAGCACCGACCGGTGCTGGACCGCGACCGCGGTGAGGAGCAGGAGCGGGAGCAGGCACAGGAGCTTGCGGGCCGGGACACGTCTCACATCGGGAGAGGGTTTCCGTACCACGTCAACGCCGGGTTGCGGCAGCGGGGACGTCGGCTTACGGACGGGAAGCGACTGGGGAGGAAGGGTCATCGGGTCCTTCGTCTGCGCGAAAGTCGGCCGGACATTGACCTCAACGAAGCTTGAGGTTCTAAGTTCTCTTTCATGAGCATGGAAACCACCGCCTGGACGCAGCTGTACAGCGTCATGCACGCCCAGCAGGAAAGCCGCCCCTACGCCCGCGCGACACTGCGCCGCATCGGCGCGTTCGCCCGCCCGCACCGCCGCCGCATCGCGCTGTTCGTCCTGCTCGGAGTGGTGACCGCACTGCTTGCCGTGGCGACACCGGTTCTGGCCGGACGCGTCGTGGACGCGATCGTGTCGAAGGGCGACGAGGGCACGGTTGTCCGGCTCGCCCTGCTCATCGCGCTCATCGCGGTGCTGGAGGCCGCGCTCGGCATCCTCGGCAGACGGCTGTCGGCGACGCTCGGCGAGGGACTCATCCTCGATCTGCGGACGGCTGTGTTCGATCATGTGCAGCGGATGCCGGTCGCGTTCTTCACACGCACTCGTACGGGAGCGCTCGTCTCCCGTCTCAACAACGACGTCATCGGCGCCCAGCGCGCGTTCAGCAACACGCTCTCCGGAGTGGTCAGCAACCTGGTCACGCTGCTGCTCACCCTCGCCGTCATGCTCACCCTGTCCTGGCAGATCACCCTGCTCGCCCTCGTGCTGCTCCCCGTGTTCGTGCTGCCCGCCCGGCGCATGGGCAGCCGCATGGCCCGTATGCAGCGGGAGGCGGCGGCGCTCAACGCGGCCATGGGCACCCGGATGACCGAACGCTTCTCCGCCCCCGGCGCCACCCTCGTCAAGCTCTTCGGGCGCCCGGAGGAGGAGTCCGCGGAGTTCGCGGCCCGCGCCGGCCTCGTCCGGGACATCGGCGTCCGCACGGCCACCGCCCAGTCGGTGTTCATGACCGCCCTCACGCTGGTCTCGGCCCTCGCCCTGGCCCTCGTCTACGGCCTCGGCGGCTGGTACGCCCTGCGCGGCACCCTGGAGCCGGGCGCGGTCGTCTCCCTGGCCCTGCTGCTGACCCGCCTCTACGCCCCGCTCACCGCGCTCGCCGGGGCCCGCGTCGAGGTGATGAGTGCGCTCGTCAGCTTCGAGCGGGTCTTCGAGGTGCTCGACCTCAAGCCGCTCATCGAGGACAAGGCCGACGCCCGCCGGGTGCCCGACGGCCCGGTCGCCGTCGAGTTCGACGACGTCCGCTTCGGCTACCCCTCCGCCGACAAGGTCTCCCTGGCATCCCTGGAGGAGGTCGCGTCGCTGGACACCCGCGGCGGCGCCGAGGTCCTGCACGGCGTCTCCTTCCGCGCCGAACCCGGCCAGACGATCGCCCTCGTCGGCTCCTCCGGCGCCGGCAAGTCCACGATCGCGCAGCTCCTCCCGCGTCTGTACGACGTCGACGAGGGCGCCGTACGCCTCGGCGGCGTCGACGTCCGCGACCTCAGCGCCGCCTCCCTGCGCGGCACCCTCGGCATGGTCACCCAGGACGGCCACCTCTTCCACGACTCGGTCCGGGCCAACCTGCTGCTGGCCCGCCCCACCGCCACCGAGGACGAACTGTGGGACGCCCTGCGCCGCGCCCGCCTCGACGACCTCGTACGCTCCCTGCCCGACAGCCTCGACACGGTCGTCGGCGAACGCGGCTACCGCCTCTCCGGCGGCGAACGCCAGCGCATGACCATCGCCCGCCTGCTCCTCGCCCGCCAGCGCGTCGTCATCCTCGACGAGGCCACCGCCCACCTCGACAACACCTCGGAAGCGGCCGTCCAGGAGGCACTCACCGAGGCCCTGGCCGACCGCACCGCGATCGTGATCGCCCACCGCCTGTCCACCGTGCGCGCGGCGGACCTGATCCTGGTGATCGAGTCCGGCCACATCGTGGAACGCGGCACACACGAGGAACTCCTGGCGGCCGACGGCCGCTACGCGGAGCTGTACCGCACCCAGTTCGCACAGCGCGGCGGCGACGGCGCAACGGAGATCGCGGCGATGGAGATCACGGAGGCGGCGGAGGCGGTCGCGTAGTCGGAGGAGGGCGCCGCGTAGTTGAAGATGGGACGCCCGCCGTACCTTGGCGGGCGTCTGCACGCACCCGTTCCGGGTCGTGACCTACCGTCACCCTCCAACTGACGCTGCGCTTGAGCAGCACCAGACGCGGCGCCCTCCTGGCCCGCCGGCTCGCCGTCCAGCAGTTCACCGAGTGGACGGGACTCCCGCACGGCTCCGACCCGCCTCGTACCGTCGCCCTCGTCACGGCCGAGCTCGCGTCCAACGCGATCCGCCCCGGCAGCCTAGGCCTTCGCGAGGGCACTCGTACGGCACGAGGTGCCGTGACACCGGCGCGGGACTGGGACAGGCGGATGGAGAAAAGGACCAAACCGGCCTGTGCGGAGACTAGTTCTCCAGGCGGACCGGCATCAGGATCGAGAAATTGTCCTCGTCGTCGGGACGGCGGACAGCGATCGGTGCCGTGGGAGCGCCCAGCTCCAGGACCAACTCGTCCCGGGCTCCGGCGGCGAGCGCGTGCAGCAGGAACTCGCGGTTGACGGCGACGTTGTTCTGGTCGTCGTCACCGTCGTCGCACACGATCACGGTCCCGTTCTCCGTCACCCTGAGCACGCTGAGGGCCTGGGGCTCGTCGTCCTGCTTGCGCGTCTCGCCCGCGCGGACGGGACCGGTCTCCAGCACCTTCCGGAAGACCACCGTATCGATGTGGGCCCGGTGACCGGCCGGGAGGTGGACAAGGCGACGGTAGTCGGGGAACTCGTGGCCGAGGCTCTGCCCGGCCGTCTGCCGATCCCCGGTCTCGAGCGTGACGCGGTCACCGTCCACCGTGAGCCGGACAGGTTCCTCGCCGGTCAGCAAGGCCCGCATCGCGTCGGCGAGCGGAAGAGGCACGACGGTCTGCACGCGAGAGCCGCCGTGCCCTGTCGCACGGGCCCGCGCGACGGCCATCCGGTACCGGTCGGTGGCCACGATGTGGAGTCCTTCGCCCTCGATGTCGAACAGGATCCCGCCGAGCATCGGCAGCTCCGCGTCGGTACCGGCAGCGAAACGGACCGCGTCCAGCGCGGCGGCCAACTCCGTCGCGGGGACGGACAGCTGGGTGGTGGCGGTGTGGAGCGAGGCCATGGGGTTCTCCCTGCGGTCGAGTAGAGCTCGGAGCGTGGAGAACTCACTGCGGGCATCGGACAACCCCAGTTCGAGACGGCGCAGATGCGCCTCGAGGAGACCCCGTACCAGGTCCGTGTCCGCGCTGGACCAGCCGGCCAGGACGAGTCGAATGTCCGCCAGAGGCATGCCTGCCCGGCGCAGACGGGCCAGCAACCGAGCCTCCTCCAGCTGCTCGGGCTCGTACCAGCGGTAGCCGCTGACCGGGTCCACCCAGGCGGGGACCAGCACACCGGCCCGGTCGTAGAACCGGAGCGCACTCACGCTCAGTCCGCCGTCCCGGGCCATCTCCCCAATGCTGTGCATCTCGTTCTCCACACCCGGAACTCTGGCCCCTCGACAAGGTCGAGGGTCAACCTCGACCATTTCCGCCACGGCACAGCGAGAGTACGGCCAGGCGCTTCCCACGCTCTCGCGCTCGCTCACGAACTCAGTCGACGATCCACTCTTCACGGCCAGGCGATCGTCAAATCGGGCAACAAGTAGATTCGTCCCCCATGGTGGCCGGTTTTCCCCGACTCTCTCCGGAGTGTCAGTGGTGGTCCGTACGCTCGGCGGTATGAAGGGGGACGAACTGCACGAGGAACTTGCCGATCAGGGGCGCGGCACCGAGACCTGGGACCGGCTGAGCGCATACGCCTATCTCAGTGCGCCCGAACGCCTGGAGTACGTCGCGGTGATGCGGGTGTTCTGCGGCACACTGCTCGCGGATCTGGCCGTACCCGACGTGCTCGCCAAGCTGGCCCAGGCGGGCAGTCCGGGCAACCCGGCGGCAGTGCTCGACGCGGAGACCCTCACCGCCCGGCTCGAACAGCTCGTGCGCTGGGGCAACCTGCTGCGCAGCACGCACACGGTCAGGGCGAGCAGTATCGCCGAGTACCAGCGCTCCCGGTCCCGCTACCAGCTGTCCAAGCTGGGAGAGCGGGTGCAGCGCGACGCGGACGAGGTGCTGGCCGGAGCGGACGCCGCGCGCGAGGTCAGCAGCGAGCTGCTCACGCTCGTCGACCGGGGCCTGCGCGAGATCGCCGCCATGGCAGCCGCGCCGGGCGGGGCGGACCCGCAGCAGGCGCTGGAGAAGATCAGCACCCTCTTCGTACAGTTCGCCGAATTCGCCGAGTCGGTAAGGGACTTCTACGCCTACCTGGGCCAAGTGCTCGCCCGTTACGACCTCGACGGAGCCGAGTACCAGGGGTTCAAGGAGCTGCTGCTCGACTACGTGGAGGCGATCACCGAGGACGTGTCCTTCCGCGCCCCGCGCATCGCCGCACACCTGCGGGCGATCTGGCCCCACCTGCCCACTCTGCTGAGCCGCATCGACGCACACGCGGCAGGCCTCGGAGCACTGTCCGGCGCGCTGCCCGAGACGCGCGTGCAGCGCAGCCGGGGGCGGGACCTGACGGACTGGCAGGGACTGCGCGACTGGTTCGCCGACAGTGAAGGGCACGGCAGCCAGGTCGACCAGCTCCGGGACGCGACCCTGCGCGCCCTGCAGTCGCTGCTCGCCAACGCCAAGCGGATGCTGCGTTCGGCGTCCGGAGAGATGTCCCGCCGCAAGGACCTGCTCAGGCTCGCGGCCTGGTTCGACGCCGCGGAACCCGAGGAGGCCCACGACATCGCGGTCGCCGCCTTCGGGCTGTACGGAGCACGGCATCTGGGGGTGGCGCCGGATCCCGACCTTTCCGTACCGGCGTACGTGAGCTGGTGGACCGGACCCGTCGTGGACGTACCGGTGGCGTTGCGCGAGCGCGGCAGCCGGGCTCCGCGCGGGCGGGCCGCGGCGGTGGAGGACCACGGCGAGCAGAAGCGCCGTCTCATGGAGCAGGCGCGCGAACAGGCCGCTGCCCGCCAGGCCGCGGCCGCCGAACTACGCAGCGCCTCCGGCCGGTTCGATCAGGTCAGATTGGGTTCAGCGGCCATGCGACTGCTGCTGGAACTCCTCACCACCGCCCTCGGCAACGCCCAACTGCACAAGGGCGACAAGAGCGACAGGGGCGACAGGGCCGCCGGTGACTTCCTGCTCGACGGCGCGCAGGTGAGCGACGCCGACCTGGGCATCAGGCTGACCGCGTGGCGCACTCCGGGCCGGCACACACTCCTGCGCTCCGTGGACGGCGACCTGACGGCGGACGACCTCACCCTGGCCGTCGAGAGCGCCTCGCAGCCCGCCGCTGAGGAGGCGAGCGCCTGATGACCCTGCCCTCCGCGCACGACGTCGCACTCGCCGCCGAGCGACGCACCGCAGCCCGCCTGCTGCTGGCCCACCCCCTGGTCACCAGCGACGGCCCGTACAACGACACCTTCCCGCTGATCCGGCGCCACGCCGACTGGCTGGCCCAGCGCTTCCAGCAGGTGTTCGGCTACCGACTCCTGGTCGAAGCGTCGTACGCCCGCCTGTTCAAGGCGGGCCTCGGCCCCGGCTCGGGCCACCGCCTGGAGCGGCCGTCCACCGGCACACCGTTCACCCCACGGACGTACGCCTGCCTGGCTCTGGCCCTGTCAGTCCTCGTCACCGCCCCGGAACAGCTCCTGCTCTCCCAGCTCGTCGCCGACCTGCGGGCCGCGGCCGTGGACGCCGGGATCGAGATCAGCGACACCGGGCGGCAGGCGGAACGCCGCACGCTCGCCGCCGCCCTGCGGCAACTCGTCGACTGGGGCGTCCTGGCGGAAACCGAGGGCCACGTCGCGGCCGTCGCCGAGGAGCGGGGTGGTGAGGCGCTGCTGACCGTGGACCGCGAGATCGCCCGCGCGGTCGTGGCCGGCCCGCTGGCCCAGAGCCGCGACGGAGCGGATCTCGTACGCCGCGCCGCCGACCCCGGCTTCGGCGGCCCGCGTACGTACGTCCGCAGGCGCCTCGTCGAGACTCCCGTCGTCCACCTCGACGACCTCACCGGCGCCGAGCGCGAATGGCTGCGGACCCGGCAGCGGCGCGAGTCCCAGGCCTTCTCCGAACTGCTGGGTCTGGAGGCCGAGATCCGCGCCGAGGGCATCGCCCTCGTCGACCCGGACGACGAACTCACCGATCTGCACCTGCCCGGCACCGGCACGGTCGCCCAGGCCGCGCTGCTGCTGGTGGAGCGGCTGGTCGGCCGACTGCGCCCGGAGGATCCGGGCCACCCCGCGGTCGGCGGGCGGCTGGTCATCGGCGTGCCCGTCCCGGACGGGCTGCTGCCCGAACTGCTCGACGAGCTGATCGAGGAGTACGGCCGGCGCGGCAACTGGCAGCGCGGCCTCCTGGAGGACCGGGACGGGCTGCTCACCGCCGTACTCGACCTCCTTGTCCGGATGCGCCTGGTGGCGCCCGCCGGTCCGGTACGCGCCGACGGCCACGGCCTGCCCGAGGGATACGAGGACGCCGCGCCGGACGGCCGGCCCGTCACGGACGTCTCGGGCGCCCGCGGGCCGGACGGTGGCGGTTGGGTGCTGCTCGCCGCGGCCGCCCGGTTCGCCACCACGGTGGCCGTCAAGTCCCGTACCGAACAGTCCGCAGCGGACCACATCACTCAGGAGCCGCCCTGGTGAACAGCCTCCCGTCCCCGCACCGTCACCGCCTGCACCGCGCCGGCATCCGGAACGTCTGGCAGTACGACGAGCAGGAGTTCTCCTTCGGCGACGGCCGTCTGCTGCTGCGCGGCAAGAACGGCGCGGGCAAGTCCAAGGCCCTGGAGATGCTGCTGCCGTACCTCCTCGACGGGGATGCCCGTGCCCTGGACGCCACCGGCACGGGCCGGACCACCCTCCTGTGGCTGATGCTCGACGGCTTCGAGCAGACCAACCGACTGGGCTATCTGTGGGTGGAGTTCGTGCGGACGGACGAGGAGGGGAACGACCGCCACCTCACCCTCGGGGCGGCCGTCCGCGCCTCCCGGTCGACCAGGACGGCCAAGCCGTTCTTCTTCGTCACCCCGAAGCGGGTGGGCGAGGAGCTGCATCTGGCCCCCGCAGGCCAGCCGCTTCCCGTCGACCAGCTCAAGTCGCTCATCGGCGCGGAGAACGTCACCGACCGCGCGGTGGAGCACCGGGCCCGGGTCGCCCGCCAGTTGTTCGGCCTCGCCGACCCGGCGCGCTACCGCAACCTGCTCCACCTGCTGCACCGTCTGCGCCGCCCCACCATCGGCGACCGCATCGACTCCGGCGGCCTGGTCTCCGTCCTCGCGGAGACGCTGCCCGCGCTCGACGACGAGATCGTGGAGACGGTGGCCCGCAACCTCGACGATCTGGACGCCGTACGGACCGACCTCGGGCGTCTGGAACGGACCGACGAAGCACTGCGGACCTTCCTCAAGGGCTACCGCGGCTATCTGCACGGAGTGCTGCGCCGCCGGGCCGGTCAGGTGAGCGGGGAACTGGAACGGCTGGCGGAGCACCGGCGTGCGGCGGGCGAGGCGGCGAAGAAGGCGGCGCAGCTCCGCACGAGCGAGGACGAACTCGCCGCCCGCCTCGAAGCCCTCGAGGCGGAGCAGGAGGCGGCCGAGACGGACCTCGCCGCCCTGCACGACAGTGCCGCCTACCGCGGCCTGAAGGAACTGGCGGAGAGACGCGCCACGGTGACCGCCCTGCACAGCGCGGCGGCGACCGCCTTCAAAGCCCTGCGCCAGGCCCACAGCAGCCTGGAAGAGGCAGGACGGCGTCTCACCGACGACGGCGGAAGGTTCAGCGAGGAGTTGGCGGAACTCGCAACGGCGTACGGCGAGTTGCTGCGGGAGGCGGAGCGGTCCGGGCTCGACCCCGTGCACTTGGGAGAGCCGACGGTGGTTCCGGTCACCCCGGTCGCGGCCGCAGCGGCGGTCGAACTGACGGCTCCGGACGGCGACTTCCACTTCGTCCGCCACAGCGAGGTGCTGGCCCTCGACACGGAGGCCTGTGCGGGCGCCCTGCACAGCTGGGACACCCAACTGGAGGCCGCGGGGCCGGTGATCAGGAACCGTGCCCGAGCCGTGACCGAGCTGATCGCGCTCATGGAGCAGTCGCGCCGGGCCCAGCGAGAGGCGAGCGAGGCCGATGCCGCCCGGGAGCGCCTGGAGGAGCAGGCGGAAGAGGCACGTTCGCGGGTCGGACGCCGCCGGGAGGACACGGCGCGCGAGGGGGTGGCGTACTCCGACGCCGTCCGGACCTGGACCGAGCGACTGCAGAGCCTCACCGGCGTGTCCCTCGACAGCGTGCGCGCCCTGACCGCTCACGACCCCGCGGAGGGCCCGCTGCCCGCCCACACCCCCGACGAGGTGGCCGACACCGCCCGGTCGGCCGTCGACCCGTGGTTGGCGGAACTCGGCGAGCAGCGTGACGCCCGCGCTGTGACGATCCGCGAGCTGGCCGCCGAACAGGACCGCCTGCGGCGTGAGCGAAACGACTGGGAACGCCGCACCGACCCCGCGCCCCCGCCCCCGCCCCACCGCGAAGCACCCCGCACACCCGGCACCGGCGCACCCCTGTACCGCCTCGTCGACTTCGCGGAGGACGTGGAGGCGGCGGTCCGGGCAGGCCTGGAAGCCGCACTCGAAGCCAGCGGCCTGCTCGACGCATGGATGTGCGCCGACGGCACCGTCCTGGACCCGGCCACCCGGGACACCCTCCTCACCCCCGGCGTACCACCTGCCGGACCCACGCTCGCCGAGGTACTGCGCCCGGTCGCGGCGCCGGACAGCGGAGTGACGGCCGAGCAGGTCGAGAGCGCGCTGCGGGCGGTGGCCCTGGTCACCGAGGTGGGCCCGGGTACGACGGCGGACTCCGCGGTCGGCACCGACGGTTCCTGGCAGCTGGGCGTCGTCCGCGGACGCCACACCAAGCAGACCGCCGAGTACGTCGGCGCCCAGGTGCGCGCCGAGACCCGCCGCCGGGCCCTGGCCGAACTCGACCGGCAACTCGCCGCCGTACAGGAGAGGTTGACCGAGCAGGAGAGCGGTCTGCGGATCCTGACGGAGCACCGCAGGCAGGTGGCCGACACCCTGAGCCACCCGCCCACGGCCCGCCGGCTGACCGACGCGTGGGCCCGCGCGGCCGAGGCCGAGCGCACCGCACAGGTGCTGGCCGGCAAGGCGTCCGGGGCCGCCCGCGAGGCGGAGCAGGCGCGCGCCCGCGCGGTAGCCGCCCGGCGTGACACCGAGGCGACCGCGAGCGCGAACGACCTCCCGGTCGACCCGAACGCACTCGACTCCGTACGTCTCGCCCTCGACCGCCTCGGCACGGGCACGGAACGACTGCGCCGACGCCTGCGCGCGGTCGCCTCCTCGGCCGACGGCCATCGCCAGGGCCGCGAGGGCTACGAGCGCGCTCTGACGTCCTGCCGGGAAGCGGAGTCCGACTACGCCGAGCCGCTCGCCCGTCTGGACGCCGCCCGCCGCACGGTCCGGGGCCTCGAGGAGGCCCTGGGTGCGACAGAGCAGGAGATCCTCGCCCGCGAGGACGAGTCGAAGCGCCGCCTGGAGGCTGTGCGGCGCCAGCTCCCCGGCGTTCAGCGGGACATGAGCGCGGCGCACGATGATCGGGTGCGCGCGGAGGAGGACGAGAGGGTACGGCGCGAGGCGCTGGCCACGCAGGAGGGCGAGGCGCTCGCGAGCGGCAGGCGACTGCGTGCGGGGCTGTCCCTGCCAGGCGTGAGCAGAGGCGCGGGCCTGGACAGTCCGACGGACGGCGGGGCCGACTCCACAGCGGACGACCCACGCGACCGCACCAAGGCGCTGCGCCGACTGGTGGAGTCCGTGCAGGGCCGCCTGGACACGGAGCGACGCGACATCTCGGACACCACGCTCCTCAACCGTCACACGGAGCTACGCGACCAGCTTTCCGGAGGCTACGACGCCACGCTCGAGGAGCACGACGGCATCAAGGTCTGCCGCCTCGTCGACGACCACGGACCGCACGACATCGCCGCGGTGGGCGAGCGCATCGCCGCCCAGGCGGCCGAGGCCCGCGAACGGCTGACGGAACGCGAGCGCGAGGTGTTCCAGCGATTCCTGACGGGAGAGCTGGGTGACCACTTGTCGACCCAGGTGCTGGCCGCGGGCGCCCTGGTGGCCGCCCTGAACGCCACCCTGTCCACGGTCCGCACCTCGCACGGCCTGGGCGTCACGCTCGACTGGAAGCTGGCCGACGGCGTGGAAGCCGACGTCAAGGCGGCCGTCGACCTCCTGCGCAGCCCCTCGGGACTGCGCACCCGCGCCCAGTCCGAGCAGCTCCGCGACGTACTCCAGCGCCGCATCGAGGACGCCCGCCGCGCCGACCCGGGCGCGGGCTACGCGGCCCACCTGCGCACCGCCCTCGACTACCGCGACTGGTTCACCTTCACCCCCTGGGTCGTGAACGACGCCGCCCCCGGCAGCCGCCGTAAACTCTCCGGCCGCACAGGGCTCAGCCAGGGCGAGCAACGCGTCCTGTCGTACCTGGTCCTCTTCGCCGCCGCGGCCGCCCACTTCACGAGCCTCGCGGAGTCGGCCCCGCACGCGCCCCGCCTGATCCTCCTGGACGACGCGTTCGCCAAGGTCGACGAGCCCACCCACGCTCGCCTCGGCCGCATCCTGGTCGACCTGGACCTGGACTTCGTCCTCACCAGCGAACGCCTCATCGGCAACTGGCCCGACGTGCCGTCGCTGCACATCTACGAGTGCCTGCGCGACCCACACGTACGAGGCGTGGCGACGCTGCACTACACGTGGAACGGACGGCACAGGAGGCTGATGCCGGTATGAGGGGGCCCGAGCGAGCCGACGAACATCCCCCGGACACCGACACCCTCGCGTTTCTCACCCGGCCCGGTCTCACCCGCCTCTGGGCGGCGGCCCGCACCCGTCTCGAACGCAACGGCCTCCAACCAGCCGGAAGCATCAGACTCGAGCACCTGGACGCACGCGAGCGCGAGGCCCTGTCCCTCCTTCTGGCCAGGCCGATCACCGCCCCCACCGCCACGATCCGCCTGCCGGACCTGGACACCCGCCTGCGCGCCAGCGCGGTCGGCCGAGGCCTCGCCGCGACCCTGACGGAACTGGGCCCGCCCCTGACCGACCGCCGTGCGGCCCGCGACGCGGCGGCGGCCGAACGCACCCGCCTGTGGTCCGCGGCGGAAGCGGTCTTGGCCGGCACGCCGCTGGCCGACCAGCCCTGGGCCCGCCGGTGGCTGGAGGAGATACGGCGGAGCGGCACACTCACCCGCCCGTCACCCGGCCCTGCGCTCACCACCGTGAGCCAGGCCATCCAGACCCTCGGGACCCTCTTCCCCGGCAAGGGGCCCGACCCCACGCCCGCCACCTGGGGCCGCGGCGAACTCGCCACCCGCACCACGGGCTCGGCCCACGGTCTGGACGACGGCACCCTGCTGGCCCGACTGGTCCTGCGCGGCATCGCCCTGGCCCGGGGTGTCGAGTTCCCGACCGACGCCCCGGGCCGCCGCGCCCTGTGGCGCCGGGCCTCGGTCACTCCCGACGAGGTCTCCAGCACGGTCCTGACCTATGGCCTTCGCCCGACCGGCGGCACGTGGCAGGAGACGACTCTGTGCGAACGCGCCGACCACCGCCTGGAGACGCATCTGACCCTGCGCGAACTACGCACCCTGCGCCTGCGGCTGCCCCCGCGAACCCGCGTCCACGTCTGCGAGAACCCGCGTGTCGTGGAGGCCGCAGCGGACGCCGGCTGCACCGCGCCATTGATCTGTACCTCGGGCAGCGCGACGACGGTCGTCCTCACCCTCCTGGACGCGCTGGCCGCAGCCGACTGTGTCTTCGCCTACCACGGCGACTTCGACTGGGCAGGGATCGCCCTGGCCAACCGCGTCGTGGGCCGGTACGAGGCGACGACGCCCTGGCGCATGACAGCCGCCGACTACGAGTACCTCGCAGCACGTACGCAGCTACAGGGAGCCCCGCATCTGCCTCTCACCGGTACTCCCGTCGAGGCCTGCTGGGACTCCGAACTGGCGTCCGCCATGGAGATCCTGGGCATCGCCCTGCACGAGGAGTCAGCCTTGGACCTTCTCATGAGTGACTTGGCGTAAGGGGCTCGTCATGCTCACGTGACAGTGCTCTCAGCGCGACCTGGCGCACCGTTTCGTACGAACCGGGTTATGGAACCGAAAGCGGTCAAGCATGCTCCCGGCCGTACTTGAGGAGTTCGTCCGTCTGGCGGAGCTGCACCGGGAGAAGGAAGACACCGCCCCCAGCGTCGCCGAAGCACGCCGTGCGCGGGCGATGCCGGTGCCGGCCATCCACACGCTGTTCAGCCCCCGGTCCGGCGCAACCACTCCTCTTCCTCACCTGGTTCGGGCAGCACGTGCCCGCCCTCGACAGCGGACCGTGCAGGTCCGTCCTGCAGCACCACCATGGTCCGGCTCGCGTCCACGCCGGAGATCCGGGCGATCGCTGCGGACAGCTCCAGGGCCAGTCGCGTCGCCTCCTTCTGCGGATGGCCTCGCCGCACCCAGCGGACCGGAAGGATTTCCGCGGATCTGCACCGTTGCTCAGGTTCCTGGACCCTTCGGTGTTCACATGGTCGGTCGTGTGGTTCGCCGTGGGCTCCGTCAGAAGCCCTTGCGCACACCCCCGTCGACCGACAGCATCACGCCCGTCAGGTACGAGGCGGCGGGCGACAGCAGGAAGGCGGCGCTGCGGCCGAACTCGTCCGGGGTTCCGTAGCGGCGCAGGGGGACGCCGGCGATGGCGCGCTCGCGGGCGGCGTCGGCGTCACCGTGTCGGGCGTCGAGTTCGCGTACCCGGTCGGTTTCGATGTGGGCGGGCACGAGGCCGACGACGCGGATGCCGCTGGGACCCAGCTCGTTCGCGAGGTTCTTCGCGTAACCGGCCAGGCCCGGCCGCAGGGCATTGGAGATCGCCAGGCCGGGGATCGGCTCGTACACGGAGCTGGAGAGGACGAAGCCGATGGCACCTCCCTCGCCCAGCTCCGCCGCCACCGCGCGGGAGAGCCGCACCGCGCCGAGGAAGACCGACTCGAAGGCGGTGCGCCACTGGTCGTCGTCGATGGTGTCCGACGTGCCTGCCGGGGGTCCGCCGACGCTGATGAGCACCCCGTCGAGCCGCTGGAAGGCATCACGTGCCGCGGCGATCAGCCGGTCCGGAGTGTCGGTGTCGGCGTTGTCGGCCACGACGCCGACCGCCTGTCCCGGGCCGCCGAGCTCCGTCTGTGCGGCGGCCACCGACCTCTCGTCGCGGCCGCTGACGACCACCCTCGCACCGTCCGCCACCAGTTCGCGCGCGGCGGCCATGCCCAGCCCCCGGGTGCCGCCGGTGACTATGTACACCCGGTCCTTCAGTCCGAAGTCCATGATTGCTGTCCTCTCTCCGCTGTTCTCTCTTCGACCACGCGAGCTGCCCGCGGCCTACAACATCGCCTCTTGGGGCTGCGTGGCGACCACGATGACGGTGGTGGTGCCGGCGGTCAGGGCCGACTTGAACTCCCGCTCCAGGTCCTCGGTGGTCTCCACGTCGACCGCGCGGCATCCGAAGCCGCGGGCGACGGAGGCGATGTCGAGCCCGGGCAGGTCGAGCCCGGGCACGCCCGGGGTCTCCTCCAGCACCGCGAACGACTTGAGGATGGAGTACTCCTGGTTGCGCATGACGGCGTACACGATCGGGAGGTTGTGCTGGGCCGCCGTGTAGATGGCCTGCACGGAGTACTGGAAGGAGCCGTCGCCGATCAGGCCGATCACCGGCCGTTCGACGCCCCTGTCCCGGTCGCCGAGCGCGACGCCCACCGCGGCGGGGGTGCCCCAGCCGATGCCGCCGCTGGCCGTGGCGAAGAACGATCCGGTCCGGGTGGTGGGGAGCCACTCGATCTGCTGGGCCATCGTGGAGGTCGACTCGTTGACGATGACCGCGTCGACCGGCCGGACCCTGCTCAGGGCGGCGTACACCTCCGGCGGGGTGAGCGGGCTGTTCGGCGCCTGCGGCAGCTCACGTGGCCGCGGCATCGGTTCCGGAGCGGTCCGCGCCGATCCCTCGGCGACCATGTCCAGGAGCAGTTCGATCGCCGTCCTGGGGTCGCCCAGGACACTGTCGCCCACGCGCGCCGCCGCGGCGACCGCCGGGTTGCCGGTGATCTGGAGGAGTTCGGTGCCTTCGGGGAGGTAGTCGCCGGGCACGTAGGGGTAGTAGCGGAACACCTCCGCGCCGATCACGACCACCAGGTCGTGCCCGGCCAGGCGGTCGCTGATGGTCTTGACCGACATGCCGAGCGGGCCGCCGAAGAGGGGGTGGTCCTCGGGGAAGGAGGCGCGGTCCAGCAGCGGGGCGCCGTAGACGGCCGCGCGCAGCTTCCCCGCCAGGGCGACGGCCGCGTCCCATCCGCCGGCGCGGTCGACCTCGGGCCCGAAGACCAGCGCGGGGCGACGGCTGGCGGAGATACGGTCGGCGAAGGCGCGCAGCCGCGCGGTGTCGGGAGCGACGCGGTCGCTCACCGTGCGCACCCGGGTGAAGCCGGACAGGGGTCGTTTCCAGTCATCCATGGGAATGGAGAGGTAGACCGGTCCCGTCGGTGGCTGCAGCGCCTCCGCGTAGGCCCGCATGAAGGCTTCGGGGACGTCTTCGGCGCGGGCCGGCTCGTAGGACCACTTCACCCAGGGCTTGGGCAGCGTGGTGGCCTCGCGGTTGCCGAGGTACGGGTCCCCGATCACCAGTTCCCGGTGCTGCTGGCCGGAGGTGATGATCAGGGGCGTGTTTCCGTGGTAGGCCGCCACCAGGTTGCCCACCGCGTTTCCCATCCCGGCCGAGGAGTGCAGGTTGACCAGTGCGGGGCGGCCGGTCACCTGGGCGAAGGTGTCGGCCATCGCGATGACGGACGCCTCCTGCAGCGCCAGGACGTAGGTGAAATCCTCGGGGAATTCCTGCAGGAACGGCTGCTCGGTGGAACCGGGATTGCCGAAGACCGTGGTGAGTTTCAGGGTCCGCAGCAGGTCGTAGGTCACGCTGCGGACGGTGGACTGCTCAGTCATGGTTGCCATCGACTTTCTTGCTGGGGCTGGGCTTCTGGTTCAACGGGTCTGCCGGAGGGGTGCTCGCTTCTCCGTGAAGGGTCGAATGCCGTCTTCGGCGTCGTGGGGATGCGGTGCGCCAGTCTGATCCTGCTGGACAAATAGATACCTGTCGTGACATACCGTCCGTTCGGTGATGGGCCTGCTCCTAGGGCTGGCCCGGGTTGCCGAGGTGGTGGACCATGGCCGGCCACTCGGTGAGCGAGGACCGCCGCTGCGTCCGCCCCGGCTGGTCGACGGCTGTCAGGTGAGGCGGCGGAGGGCGTCCGGGGTGAGGTCGGCGAGGGCGGGGTAGCCGTCGACGGCCATGATCAGGTCTGCTTCGGCGAGCAGGGACCGCACGCGCCGCGCGGCCGGGGCGGCGCGCCCGCCGGCACCGAAGAACCCCGGGGTGCCGCCGAACTCGGCGGCCACCTGCTCCAGCGGATCGACGCTCAAGGTGGAGGCGACCATCGGCACGCCGGTGCGGGCGGCGGCTCGGGCAGTGGCGAGATCGCCGTGGCCGTCCTGCGCGCACAACCCGATCACGCCGACCGGGGACATGAACAGCGGCGAGGGCAGACGCATCCCGAACAGGTCGACGGACAGATCCCGGTCCGTGGCCCCCACCATCATCCGCGGGACGAGGCCCCAGCGTTCGAACGCGGTGACATTGGCCCGCTGGGTGCGCTCGTCGCCGGCTCCGGCCATGACGTAGGAGCGCACCGAGGCGGGCATCGCGGCCTGAGCCAGCGGCGCCAGCTCGTCGTAGGTCATCGGGAAGCGTGGCACCACCCCGCGCAGCCCGTCCATGTAGATCTCGTTCTGAAAATCGCCGTATGCCATGGTCCGGCCCTCCTTCACGCTCGCCAGGTCCAGGTGCGGGCCCCTGAAGTCCACAATGGGAGAGTGACGCGTGAAAGCCGCCAAACGCAGGAATCTGCCTCGCAGGGCAGGAGCATGCAGGATGATGCACCCGCACTGCTGACAGAGGACGACCTGGCGCTGATCAATGCCCTGCAGTTGCAGCCGCGGGCCTCATGGACCGAGCTCGGGCGCGCGCTGGAGGTCGACCCGGTCACCGTGGCCCGCCGCTTCGGCCGCCTGTCCGAGCAGGGCGCCGCATGGGTGGGCTTCTCACCCGGCCCACGCCTGTTCGAGCAGGTCTGCGTGGCCTTCGTCGTGATCGACTGCGCTCCGGGAGCCACCGCCGGGGTCGCCCGGGCCCTGAGCGCCCACCCCCAGATGCTCACGATCGAGCGCGCGGCCGCCGGCCACGACATCCTCGCCACCGTCGCCACCCGCGACCTGCCGGCCCTGTCCCGCTACACCCTCGACCTGCTCCCGAACCGTCCCGGCATCACCGCCGTGGAGGCCCGGATCGTCACCCACATGTTCACCGAGGGCGGCCGGTGGCGTATCGCCGCCCTGGCCCCCGGCCAGCGCGCCCAGCTGACCGGCCCGCCCCCCGCCCAAACCCCCGCTGCCCCGGGCGAGATCACCGCCTTCGACCGCGCCCTCATCGCCCGGCTCGCCCACGACGGCCGCGCCTCCTACCAGACCCTGGCAGGCGACCTCGGCGTCAGCCTCAACACCGCCAAACGCCGCACCGAACACCTCACCCGGCGCGGCCTGCTGCGGTTCCGCTGCGACTTCGCCCGCCCCCTCGGCGGCTGGCCCGTCTCGGTCACCCTCTGGGCCAGAGTCCCACCCGCCGACCTCCCCGAGATCGGCCACGCCCTCATCCGCCTGCCCGAGACCCGCAACTGCGCCGCCGTCAGCGGCCCCCACAACCTCATCCTCCAGGCCAGCCTGCACTCCGTCAGTGACGTACTGCGCCTGGAAACCCAGCTGGCCTCCGCTCACCCGAGCCTCGACATCGTCGACCGCGTCATCACCCTGCGCCAGGACAAGCTGCTCGGACGCCTCCTGGACCCCCACGGCCGCTCCGTCGGCATCGTCCCGCCCGACCTCTGGTCGGAGCCTGAGATGTGACACCCACGGTGCCCCAAGCTGTCGGCTCCTCCACGTTCCTCATGGCCGGCCTGCCTACGGCCACGTCACGCAGGAAGTGCCAACAAGGGGCACTCGGCCCAATGAGGCAGAGGAGACCGCCGGTCGGACTGCCGGCCCGGCACGACGACGTCGGCTGGAAAACCGGCGCGTGCCCGGTCCACGGCCGGCCCGGGCGGCTGGTCCAGCGCTCGTGGAGAAGGCTGTCCCGCAACGCCGCCGGAGGATCTCGCAGAGTCTTCGGAGTCCCGGTGCGACGCATGCCGGCGCTCCTGAGTAGCGCCGCCCCGAGATGCAGTCGGCATACCGCCGTTCCGTTCTTCCTCTTCGACGAGCACTACGCCGTGTCCCTTGCTAGGCCGGTCGAAGTGCCCCGCCAGGCAATCGACATCGCCCGGAACCCAAAGCGTGCCGACATTCCGTGACGCGCGTGCGGCGTTCGACTGGCACGGCGTCAGAAGGGTCAGCAACGGGTCAGAGTGAGTCCTCGAACACCTGGCGACAGCTGACCGGACATGCGAATCGAGGTAGCCTCCGGATACGCCCTTGACCTGCAGAAGCAGGCAGGGAGCTGACAAATCGGGAGTTTCTCCGTGTTTCGTACAATGTTCAAGTCCAAGATCCACCGAGCCACCGTCACCCAGGCCGACCTGCACTACGTGGGATCGGTGACCATCGACGCCGACCTCCTGGACGCCGCCGACCTGCTGCCCGGCGAGCTGGTCCACATCGTCGACGTCACCAACGGTGCCCGGCTCGAGACGTACGTCATCGAGGGCGAACGCGGCTCCGGGGTCGTCGGGATCAACGGGGCCGCGGCCCACCTGGTCCACCCCGGAGACCTGGTGATCATCATCAGCTACGCTCAGGTCACCGACGCCGAGGCCCGGTCCCTGCGTCCCCGGGTCGTGCACGTGGACGGCGACAACCGGATCGTGGCCCTGGGTGCGGACCCGTCGGAGCCCGTGCCGGGCTCGGACCAGGAGCGCAGCCCGCAGGCGGTCGGCGCCTGACCGACGGACCGGTTCGACTGCTCTTCGAGGGAGTGTCCATGAGTGACATAGAGATCCGTGACGACCGCGCGGGCGGACGCCTGGAAGCGGTGGGCGCGGACGGCGAGGTGGCCGGCCACATCGAGTACTTCGTGCTCGAATCCCCCGGGCGGGCCCTGGTTCCGGTGCACACCATCGTCGAACCGGCCCACGAGGGAAAGGGCATCGCGGGCTCGCTGGCACGTGAGCTCTACGCCATCGCCGCGCGCGAGGGAGTCCCGGTTGCGCCCCTGTGCCCCTACGTCGTCAAGTGGGCCGAACGCCACCCGGAGGAGGCCCCGGCAGCCGACCCCGAGCTGCTGCGGGCGGCGAAGGACTGGCTGATCGCGCACCCCGGCAGGTTCTGACACCGCTCATGCTCGCCCTCCTGCACACCTCACCCGTCCACGTCCCGGTCTTCGACGCCCTGCGCGACGAGGGCCATCCGGACCTGGAGCTGCGGCACTTCGTCGACGAGCCCCTGCTGGACCGGGCCCGTGCGGCCGGACCGGACGCCGTGGCGGCGGACGTACGCGCCGCCGTCGACCGGGCCGTCGCCGACGGCGCGCGGGCGGTGCTGTGCACCTGCTCGACCATCGGCGGCGTCGCGGAGGCGTACGAGGCGGAGGCCGGTGTCCCGGTCCTGCGCGTCGACCGTCCGATGGCGGCGGCCGCGGTGGCGGCGGGGGCGCGTGTCGTCGTCCTCGCCGCCCTGGAGAGCACGCACGCCCCGACGGCGGCGCTGATCGAGGAGGAGGCCCGCCGGGCCACCCGCCCCGTCACGGTGCGCACCATGCTGGTCGGCGGCGCGTGGGCCCGCTTCGAGGCAGGCGACAGCGGGGCCTACATCCGCCTGGTGGCAGCCGCGGCAGATGCGGTCACCGACGCCGACGCGATCGTCCTGGCCCAGGCCTCCATGGCCCCGGCCCAGCACCTGACGACCACCCCGATCCCGGTACTCGCCAGCCCCCGCCCGGGCCTGGCGGCGGGCGCGGAGGCGGCGCGGCGCGGGTGAGTGCTGAGGCGGGCGTCGGGATGCCTGCCGTACACCGGGCGGTCGGGCGTGGAGGCAGCGCGCCGCTGGGCTGGAGGTAGCGCGCCGTCGGGTCGGTGGCAGCGCACCGCGGGTGGGTGCAGCGCTCCCTCAGGCCGGACATCGCGCCCCCTCAAGCCCAAGCCGAAGTACGCCCGCCGAATGAGGTCGGCTGGGCTCCCGCGTCGATGCCCGTGGGTGAGTGGCGGCGCGGGCCCCGGGTACGCGGGGAGTAGTCCAGAGCCAAGGTTCATCGACTGGCCGGAGGACGCCATGACCAATCCCTATCCCGACCCCGTCCCACCCGGACCGACACCGGGCCCCGACCCGCGGCACCCGGAGCCCTACCCGGATCCCGCGCAGCCTCCGGCCCCGACTCCGCCCCCGGATCCCGCGCAGCCTCCGGCCCCGACTCCGCCCCCGGCTCCGGGCCCGCCCCCGGACCCCGGACAGCCTCCGCCGCCGACCCCCGGACCGATACCGCCCCCGACCCCGGGTCCGCCCCCGGAGCCCTCTCCGTCCCCGATCCCCCCGGGGCCGGAGCCCGTACCGAACCCCGAACCGGGACCGCCCCTGACGTGACACCTGAGTAAGCCCCCGGAGAGGCATGCACCCCGCCCAGGCCGCAGGCCCGCACAGTCATGCCCACAGTCATGCCCGATATCGGGCAGGATTCTGGCATTCGTGCGGCCGGAGATCCTAAGGTCTCCAGGTGATCGACTACTCCGCCCTCTGGGGCTTCGCCGTGATCGTCGGGCTGCTTACCCTCACGCCCGGCCTGGACACCGCGCTCATCCTGCGTACCGCCGCGCTGGGACACCGTCGCCGCGCCTGGGGAGTCGTCCTCGGGATACAGGCCGGAACCCTGGCCTGGGGTGTCCTCACCTCGCTGGGCGTGACCGCCCTGCTGACCGCCTCCCACCTGGCGTACACGATCGTCCGCTGGGCGGGCGCCGCCTACCTGGTGTGGATGGGCGGGCGCATGCTCTGGTCCACGCGCCGCGCGGCAGGGGCGGCGCAGGAGGAGGCGGACGAGGAAACCGGCCGCTTCCGGGGCGGCGCCCCGGACACGGTGCTCGGCGGCTGGCGGCAGGGCGCGTTGACCAACCTGCTCAATCCCAAGGTCGGCGCGTTCTACGTCTCCGTACTCCCGCAGTTCATTCCGGCCGGCACCTCGCATCTCGCGATGGGCGTGCTGCTCGCCGGCACCCACGTCGTGCTGGGGACACTCTGGTCGTCCGTCCTCATCGGCTGTGCCCACCTGCTCCGCGACCGTCTGCGGCGCGGCTCCACCCGGCGCATGCTCGACCGGGTCACCGGCACGGTCGTCGGCGCGTTCGGCATCCGGCTCGCACTGGGCGACTGACACCTGGGTCGACATGCCGACGGCGGGCGACCACACGGGTCGCCCGCCGTGTCGAGCGGTCGGCGGCCACGCGGGTCGCCTGCCGTCTCAGCGGTCGGCGGCCACGCGGGTCGCCCGCCGTCTCAAGCGGTCGTCCTACCCGCCCCTACGCCTCCACCTCCGACCGGTCCCCGCCCCACAGCGTGTGGAACGAGCCCTCCCGGTCCACCCGCCGGTAGGTGTGCGCACCGAAGAAGTCCCGCTGACCCTGCGTGAGCGCCGCCGGCAGCCGCTCGGCGCGCAGGGCGTCGTAGTAGGCGAGGGCCGCGGCGAAGCCGGGCGTCGGGACGCCCTCGCGGGTCGCGGCGATCAGGACCTCGCGCCAGTCGTCCTGGGCGGCTCCGATCTCCTGCGCGAAGGTGTCGTCGGACAGCAGGCTCGGCAGGTCGGGCCGGGCGTCGTATGCGGCGCGGATACGGTCCAGGAACGCCGCGCGGATGATGCAGCCGCCCCGCCAGATCGAGGAGACGGCGCCGAGGTCGATGTCCCAGCCGTACTCCTCGCTGCCCGCCGCGATCTCGTGGAAGCCCTGCGTGTACGACACGATCTTCGACGCGTACAGCGCCTGCTCCACCCGGTCCGCGAAGGCCGCCGCCTCGGTCTCCGACAGCGCGGAGGCCTTCGGTCCGGCCAGGCCCCGCGAGGCCTCGCGCAGCGCGCTGTGCCCGGACAGGGAGCGCGCGAAGACCGCCTCGGCGATGCCGGACACCGGCACGCCCAGGTCCAGGGCGATCTGGACCGTCCAGCGGCCGGTGCCCTTCTGCTCGGCCTGGTCCTGGACGACGTCCACGAAGGGCTTGCCCGTCGCCGCGTCCACGTGCGACAGGACCTCCGCCGTGATCTCGATCAGGTACGAGTCGAGCCGGCCCGTGTTCCAGGTGCGGAAGATGTCCGCGATCTGTGCGGGGGAGTACCCGGCGACGTCGCGCAGCAGCTGGTACGCCTCACCGATCAGCTGCATGTCGGCGTACTCGATGCCGTTGTGGACCATCTTCACGAAGTGTCCGGCGCCGTCGGGACCCACATGCGTCACGCACGGCGCCCCGTCCTTCGCCTTCGCGGAGATCTTCTCCAGCATGGGGCCGAGGGACTCGTACGACTCCTTCGAACCGCCCGGCATGATGCTCGGCCCGTGCAGCGCGCCCTCCTCGCCGCCGGAGACGCCCGTACCGACGAAGTGGATGCCCTGCTCGCGCAGTGCGCGCTCCCGGCGGCGGGTGTCCGCGAAGTGCGCGTTGCCGCCGTCGATGATCATGTCACCGGGCTCCAGGAGCGGGGCGAACTCCTGGATCACCGCGTCCGTCGGGTCACCGGCCTTCACCATGATGACCAGACGACGCGGCCGCTCCAGCGCCGCCACGAAGTCCTTGGCGGTCTCGGCCGCGACGAACTCTCCCTCGTGCCCGAACTCCTCGACGAGGGCGTGCATGCGCGCCGCTGTCCGGTTGTGCACCGCGACCGTGTAGCCGTTGCGCGCGAAGTTGCGGGCGAGGTTGCGTCCCATGACCGCGAGACCCGTGACGCCGATCTGGGCTGTAGTGCTCATACGGTTGGCTCCTAAGGATCCTGATATCGGTCGTGCCGGTCGTGTCCGCCAGTATTGCCGCACCGACCATCCTGACGTTCCGGTACGCCGACCGCACGTCCGGGCTGTTCCCTGTTGCGTACGCAGATACGCGGCGGAACCCCCACCTGCCTCACCCGTTCGGCAACTCGGATGGATTCCTTGTCCCTTGCGTGACACGGCGGCTGATTGCTGCCTTGTCATGGCCTGTTCGGGGCGCTTACTTTTGGCCCTCCTGACGCACGAGGGGGCTCTCCATGGCCGTACGCGGCCGGCACCGCCGGTATCAGCCGAACAGGATCAACCGCGCCTCACTCACCGTCACGGCGGGCAGCGCCGGAATCGCGATCCCGCTCATCGGCGCCGGCACCGCCCAGGCGGCCGACGTGGACACCTGGAACAAGGTCGCCGCGTGCGAGTCGAGCGACAACTGGAGCATCAACACCGGCAACGGCTACTACGGCGGACTGCAGTTCACCCAGTCCACCTGGGAGGCGTACGGGGGCACGGCGTACGCGCGGCGGGCGGATCTGGCCACCAAGGACCAGCAGATCGCCGTGGCGGAGAAGGTGCTGAAGGGGCAGGGCCCCGGCGCCTGGCCGGTGTGCTCGGTACGGGCCGGGCTGACCCGGGGCGGCGACACACCCGACATCCACCCCGCCGGCACCGCCACGACCCGGACCGCCAAAAGTTCCGCACAGACCTCCACGCATGCCTCCGCGCAGACCTCCGTGCAGGACGTGCAGCCGCAGACCACGCCCCAGTCCCGGGCCGGCACGGCCGAGATGTACAGGGTGGTGCGCGGTGACACGCTCTCCGGGATCGCCGAGGACCAGCACGTCAAGGGCGGTTGGCACGGGCTGTACACCGCCAACCGCAAGACCGTCGGAGACGACCCCGACCTGATCCTGCCCGGCCAGCGGCTGAACCTGCGCGCCAAGGCTGCCGCCACCACCACGACGACCCGCACCACGCCCAAGCCCGCCACGGAGAAGTCCTCTTCGGACAGCGCCGAGACGACCAGTGCGAGCGGTCACTCCCTCGTCGCCCCGGTCCATGCGGCCATGGGCACCGCGTACCACGCGGCGGGCTCCTCCTGGTCGAAGGGGTACCACACCGGCGTCGACTTCCCCGTGCCCACCGGTACGACCGTCAAGGCGGTCGCGCCGGGGCGGGTCGTCAGCGCCGGCTGGGGCGGATCCTTCGGCTACCAGGTGGTCATCCGGCACGCCGACGGCCGCTACACCCAGTACGCGCACCTGTCGGCGATCTCCGTGAAGACCGGGCAGTCGGTGGGCGCGGGCCAGCGCATCGGCCGCTCGGGTTCCACGGGCAACACTACGGGCCCGCATCTGCACTTCGAGGTGCGGACGGGGCCCGGCTTCGGTACGGACGTCGACCCGGTGGCGTATCTACGGGCCGGCGGCGTCAGGATTTGACGTGCGTGCGGTGCCGGTCCAGGACGGGCATCACGACGAACGGGCCGCCGTAGAAGGAGCTGTAGTAGCGCTGCGAATCGTTCTGCGGTTCGTCGTCGGAGCCGGGGGGCTGCGAAACCGGCTCCGGGCCGTCCTCACGCAGGACGGCAACTGTCTGTTCAGGGATCGCCGGGATCTCCGGTATCGCAGGGATCGCCGGAATCTCCGGGGTCTCCATGAGGAGGAGTTCCTCGGCCAGCAGTTCCTCCGCCGTGACCGGCACGGCGACCGTCACCGTCTCGGTCCCCTGCACGGGCACCGTCTCGGTCCCCTCTGCGGGCACCGTCTCCGACCGCTGCGCGGGCACCGTCACCTCTGCCGTGCGCGTGAGGCGCTCGGTCGTCAGCAGGATCAGGCCGCCCGCCGCCACCACTCCGCAGCTCAGGGCGAGCGCGGTGCCCGCGGTGCCGTAGCGGAAGGTTTCTCCGAACATCGTGATGCCCACCGCCGCCGCCACCACCGGGTTCACGACCGTCAGCGTGGCCAGTGGAGCCGCGAGGCCGGCGCCCCGGTAGGAGGCCTGCGAGAGCAGCATGCCGGCCGTGGCCAGGACGCCGATCACGGCCAGGGACGGCAGGTCGCCCGCCGTCACCCCGCCGGTCCAGTCGACCGCGACCGTCTTGGTGAACACCGAGGACATACCGAACGCGATGCCGGACCCGGTGGCCAGCAGCACACTGCGCACCGCCGGGTGCCGGTGCGCCGCCCGGGCGGCCACCATCAGCGCCACCACCGCACCACCGGTGACCACCGCAGCGGCCACCCGCTGGGCCGTGCTGAGCGAGTGCGCGTCGGCCGCGCCGACCAGGGAGAGCAGGCCCGCGAGCCCCGCCGTCGCCATGATCGCGCCCCGCCAGGCCGTGGCACCGGCCTTGCGGCCGACGAACAGGGCCGCCATGGGCAGCGCGAAGACGATGGTCAGCGCGCCCAGCGGCTGGACCAGGCTCAGCGGCCCGTAGGCGAGTGCCACCACGTGGAGGATTCCGCCGAGGCCGTTCAGCGCTACGGCCGCCCACCAGCTCGCCCGGCGCAGCGGCGCGAACTGCTCGTCGGGGGAGGACGCCGCGACCTGCTCCTGCACGATCGCCCCGCCCGCGTACGCCACGGCGGAGACGAGCGACAGGACCACGGACAACGCGAGGGCACTCATGAGCAGCTCCTCTGCGTGAGACGGGGGCGCTGGGCCCGGCGCGGCGAACGGTCGGCTCTCATGGCCAACAGCCTGCCCTGTCGATCTCTTCCCGTCGTCGTACCTGAGCAGGCAATCGGTCCTACTGCCGATGGAGTACGAAAGGAGGACGCTCCTCCCCAGGGTGGGTGACACGGAGGGGAACCGGCTGATCACAGCTCCTACCGGTCTTGGTACTACTACTGGTCGTGGACCTCGACCTCGACCACGACCTCGCCGCACTCCGCCCGCTCGGCGGCTTCTTCGTCCTGCGTACGGACCCAGGGAGGGCCGCAGCGCCGTCCGGGCCGCTGCCGACGCTGCGTGAGAGCTACGAGAATCGGACAGCGGATGTTCACGGAGATGCCCTGGGCAAGCTGAGTTCGAGGAGCCTGCGGGCTCCCGAAGTGCGCGTCGGGGCGTCCGTGGCGCACCAGGCGCTCGCGGCCCGGCTCTGGTCGGTGGCGCTCGGGTGCGCCACGCTGTACGGCCGGATCCCCGACCTCGACCCGGGCCTGCTGCGCTGGGACGCCGACAGCACCGCCCCCGACGACCTGTGGTTGTCGGAGGTACGCCCGCTGCCGGGGGACGCGGCGACCGTCGCCGACGCCGTGCTGGACGCCCACCTCCGGCCGCTGACGGCGGCAGTGCAGGCCCGCTGGCGGGTCGCGGCGGGCCTGTTGTGGGGCAACGCCGGATCCGCGCTCGCGGGGGCGGCCCGGGAGCTCGACCGCTGGGCGAGGGCGAACGGCCGTCCGGACGTCGGCGCCGGAGCCCGCTCCCTGACCGCCGAGCTGTTCGGCCACCCCCTCCTCGCCGGAACCGGCACCCTCACCGGCACCGCCTTCCGTCGCCGCAGCTGCTGCCTGTACTACCGGGTGCCGGGCGGGGGCGTCTGCGGCGACTGTTGCTTCACACGACCCCCGCGCTCTTCCCCACGCGACCCATCTGGGTGACCATGAGGGAACCAGCCGCTGAGACAGGGGGTTCCGGGTGCGAGTGGGACTGCTGACCCGGGAGTACCCCCCGGACGTGTACGGCGGCGCGGGGGTCCATGTCGAGTTCCTCGCCCGGGAGTTGCGGACCCTCGTCGATCTCGACGTGCACTGCTGGGGCGAGGGGCGCGCCGACGGCGTCGTACGCCACCGCTCCTGGTCCGCCCTCGACGGCGCCAACGACGCGCTGCGCACCTTCTCCACGGACCTGTCGATCGCCGCCGCCGTCGAGGGGCGCGAACTCGTCCACTCGCACACCTGGTACGCGAACCTCGCCGGCCACTTCGCCAAGCTCCTGTACGGCATCCCGCACGTGCTGACGGCCCACTCGCTGGAGCCGCTGCGCCCCTGGAAGGCCGAGCAACTCGGCGGTGGATACGCGCTGTCCGGCTGGGCCGAGCGCACCGCGATCGAGGCGGCCGACGCGGTGATCGCGGTGTCCGGCGCCATGCGCGAGGACATCCTCGGCTGCTATCCGGCCCTGGACCCGGACCGGGTCCACGTCGTGCACAACGGCATCGACACCGCCCTCTACCGGCCCGACCACGGCACGGAGGCCCTCACCCGCGTCGGCATCGACCCGAGCCGCCCGTATGTGCTGTTCGTCGGCCGCATCACCCGCCAGAAGGGCGTCCCCCATCTGCTGCGCGCGGTGCGGGACATCGACCCGGCGGCGCAGGTCGTCCTGTGCGCGGGCGCACCCGACACCCCGGAGATCGAGCGCGAGTTCCGCGACCTCTTCGAGGAGCTGAGCCGTGCGCGCGACGGCGTGCACTGGATCCCGCGGATGCTGCCGCGCCCGGAGGTGATCCAACTCCTCACCCATGCTTCCGTGTTCGTCTGCCCCTCGGTATACGAGCCGCTCGGCATCGTCAACCTGGAGGCGATGGCCTGCGGCACGCCCGTCGTGGCCTCGCGGGTCGGCGGCATTCCCGAGGTCGTGGCGGACGGGGAGACCGGCGTACTGGTGTCCGTGGACGACGACTTCGAGGCGGGCCTCGCGCGGGCGCTGGACTCGGTGCTCGGCGATCCGGGGGCGGCCCGGCGGATGGGCGAGGCCGGACGGGAGCGCGCGGTGACCGAGTTCGGCTGGGACGCGGTGGCACGGCGCACGGTCCGGCTGTACGAGGAGATCCTCAAACAGGCCTAGTACAAGCGGTGGATGTGGCTCGGGCGTCCTCGACCAGGCCTGGTGCAGCCGGGAGATACGGCTCGGAGATCCTCGAACATGCTTAGTGCGAACTGCTCAGGGGCAGGCATGGGTCAACCAGGGTGAGGGGAGCGGCCATGCGTCGTGGAGGGCCTTCGGTGCTCGGTATCGTTCTGGCGGGCGGTGAGGGCAAGCGGTTGATGCCCCTGACCGCGGACCGCGCGAAACCCGCGGTCACCTTCGGCGGCACGTACCGCCTCGTCGACTTCGTCCTCTCCAACCTCGTCAACGGCGACATCCTGCGCATCTGCGTCCTGACGCAGTACAAGTCGCACTCGCTGGACCGGCACATCACCACGACCTGGCGGATGTCCAGCCTGCTCGGCAACTACGTCACGCCCGTCCCCGCCCAGCAGCGCCTCGGCCCGCGCTGGTACCTGGGCAGCGCCGACGCCATCCTCCAGTCGCTGAACCTGATCTACGACGAACGGCCCGAGTACGTCGTGGTGTTCGGCGCCGACCACGTCTACCGCATGGACCCGCGGCAGATGCTCGCCCAGCACATCGACAGCGGGGCCGGGGTGACGGTGGCGGGGATACGCGTACCGCGCACCGAGTCGTCGTCCTTCGGCGTGATCACACCGGGCTCGGACGGCCAGACCGTCGAACGCTTCCTGGAGAAGCCCGCCGATCCGCCGGGCCTGCCCGACGATCCGGAGTCCGTGTTCGCCTCGATGGGCAACTACGTCTTCACCACCAAGGCGCTGATCGAGGCGCTCCAGCGGGACGCCGAGGACGAGGGCTCGCTGCACGACATGGGCGGCTCGATCCTGCCCCAGCTCACCAGCCGGGGCGAGGCGCACCTGTACGACTTCAGTGCCAACCACGTGCCCGGCGAGACCACCCGCGACCAGGGCTACTGGCGTGACGTCGGCACCCTCGACGCGTACTACGACGCCCACATGGACCTGATCGCCGAGCGCCCCGCCTTCAACCTCTACAACCGCAGCTGGCCCATCTACACCCACTCCAACCAGCTCTCACCCGCCCGCTTCAACTCGGGCGGCATCGCCGGTGAGTCCATCATCAGCGCCGGATGCCTGATCCGCGGGCAGGTGACGCGCTCCGTGCTGTCCCCGGGCGTGGTGGTCGACCCGGGCGCCGTCGTCCAGGGCTCGATCCTGCACGACAACGTCCACATCGGCCGGGGCGCGGTGGTGCGCGGGGCCGTCCTGGACAAGAACGTCGAGGTACCGCCGGGCGCGACCATCGGTGTGAACCCGGAGCGGGACGCGGAGCTGTACACGGTGTCGAAGGGCGGAGTGATCGCGCTGGGCAAGGGGCAGATGGTCCCGTAGCCCGCATGGGTTGTTTTCGGCCACTCCCTGAGGTCTGTGACCAGCGGGGTTGGTGAGGTTACGTGACCGGGACTTAATCCGCTGTTTACTGTGCGTAGCCTGATCGCGCTTGACCGTAATCGGCAACGGGCGATTGACTACGTTCACCCGTCCCGTCGTCGACGCGAGGCAAGCCATTGACTTCCGACCTGCTCGCCCCTCTCGACCTGGCGTTCTGGAACATCGAGTCCGCCGAGCACCCCATGCACATCGGCGCGCTCGGCGTCTTCTCGGCCCGCTCGCCCACCGCCGGCGCACACGCGGCCGACCTGCTCGCCGCCCGTGCGGCCGCCGTGCCGGGGCTGCGGATGCGGATCCGGGACGTGTGGCAGCCGCTCGGCCTGCGCAGGCCCTTCGCCTTCGGCGGCGCCGCCCGTGAGGCCGACCCGGAGTTCGACCCCCTCCAGCACGTCCGGCTGCACGCCCCGACCGCCGACTTCCACGCCGACGCGGGCCGGCTCATGGAGCGCCCGCTGGAGCGCGGCCGGCCGCCGTGGGAGGCGCATGTGCTGCCGGGCGAGGACGGTGTCTCCTTCGCCGTGCTCTTCAAGTTCCACCACGCCCTCGCCGACGGCCTGCGGGCGCTGACGCTCGCCGCCGCCGTCCTCGACCCCATGGACATGCCCGCACCCCGGCCGCGCCCCACGGAGCCGCCCCCGCGCGGCCTGCTGCCCGACGTGCGCAAGCTGCCGGAGTTGCTGCGCGGCGCCCTGTCCGACGCGGGCCGGGCCCTGGACATCGGCGCCTCCGTCGCCGTGTCCACCTTGGGCATGCGCCCCGTCCCGGCGCTCACCGCAGAGTCCACCGGCACCCGGCGCACCGCGGGAGTGGTGCTCGACCTCGACGACGTGCACCGCGTCCGCAAGGCCGTGGGCGGCACCGTCAACGACGTCCTCATCGCCGTCGTCGCCGGCGCGCTGCGCCGCTGGCTCGACGAGCGCGGCGACGGCAGCGACGGCGTCGCGCCCCGCGCGCTCATCCCCGTCTCCCGGCGCCGCCCGCGCACCGCGCACCCGCAGGGCAACCGGCTGTCGGGCTACTTGATACGGCTGCCCGTGGGCGACCCGGACCCGCTCCGGCGGCTCGGCACGGTCCGTGCCGCCATGGACCGCAACAAGGACGCGGGCCCGCAGCGCGGCGCAGGAGCGGTCGCCCTGCTCGCCGACCATGTGCCCGCGCTCGGCCACCGGCTCGGCGGCCCGCTGGTGAGCCAGGCGGCCCGGCTCTGGTTCGACATCCTGGTCACCAGCGTTCCGCTGCCCAGCCTCGGCCTGAAGCTCGGCGGCAACCCCATCACCGCTGTCTACCCCCTGGCCCCGCTCGCCCGCGGCCAGTCCCTGGCGGTCGCCGTCTCGACCTACCGCGGCCGCGTCCACTACGGGCTGGTCGCCGACGCGAAGGCCGTACCGGACCTGGACCGGTTCGCCCGTGCGCTCTCCGAGGAGGTGGAGACGCTCATCACGGCCTGCGGTCCTTGACCGTCGCCGGTTTTGGTCCCGGGGTCGGGCGCTCCGTAGAATTCCTCGTTCGAAAGCGAGCGCGGTCGGAGCGCCGCGACGGGACCCAGGGATCGGCAGCGCGATGACGGTGACGCAGGACGGCACGACGACCACGGACGAGGTGGTGTACGGACCCGGTATCGACCCGGAGCGGCTGGCCGTCTGCCTCGGCGTGCTCGAGGAACTCGACAAGCTGGACGTCGACCACCCCGACGCGATCGCCGTGCGCCGGGCCACCGCGGGCATCTACCGCACGGTCAAGCAGCGCCGCCGCCAGGAGCGCCGGGCCTCCAAGACCGCGCACGACAGGGCGGTCACGGAGGCCACCGCGACCGGCTCCGCCCAGCGCATCGACGACGAGACCGAGGGCATCCTGCCGTCGTCGGTGACGGAGGAGGGCCAGATCGCGGGGATACTCCAGCGCCCGCGCTCCTGCTACACCTGCAAGACCCGCTACGTCGAGGTCGACTACTTCTACCACCAGCTCTGCCAGAACTGCGCCGCCTTGAACCGCTCCCGCCGCGACGCTCGCACCGACCTCACCGGCAAGCGCGCGCTGCTCACCGGCGGCCGCGCCAAGATCGGCATGTACATCGCGCTGCGGCTGCTGCGTGACGGTGCCCACACCACCATCACGACCCGTTTCCCGAACGACGCGATCCGCCGCTTCAAGGCCATGGACGACTCGGCGGACTGGATCCACCGCCTGGAGGTCGTCGGCATCGACCTGCGCGACCCGGCCCAGGCCGTGGCCCTGGCCGACCAGATGGCCGAGCAGGGCCCGCTCGACATCCTGATCAACAACGCCACCCAGACCGTGCGTCGCCTGCCCTCCGCGTACGCCGCGCTCGTCGAGAGCGAGAGCGCCCCGCTGCCGGCCGGTGAACTGCCCGCCCGCCACGTCATCGGCGCCTTCAACTCCGGCGCGGTCGACGGACTGACCGCGCTGCCCGTCGGTGTCACCGGGCTGGACGCGCAGAAGGTGGCCGACCTCGCCCTGGTCGCCGGCAACGCCAGCGTGGTCCGGCACCGTGAAGGCACCGCCATCGACGCGGGTGGCCTGGTTCCCGACGTCGTCGACAGCAACACCTGGGTGCAGACCATCGAGCAGATCTCCCCCGTGGAGCTGCTCGAGACCCAGCTGTGCAACTACACGGCGCCGTTCATCCTGATCAGCAAGCTGCGGCCGCTGATGGCCGAGGCCGCGCGCAGGGCGCCCGCCGAGCGCGCGTACGTCGTCAACGTCTCGGCGATGGAGGGTGTGTTCAGCCGCGGCTACAAGGGCGCGGGTCACCCGAACACGAACGCTGCGAAGGCCGCCATGAACATGGTGACGCGCACCAGCGCCCAGGAGATGTTCCAGACCGACGGCATCCTCATGACCTCGGTCGACACCGGCTGGATCACCGACGAGCGCCCGCACTACGACAAGCTGCGCCTGGCCGACGAAGGCTTCCACGCCCCCCTCGACCTGGTCGACGGCGCGGCCCGCGTCTACGACCCGATCGTGCGCGGCGAGGCGGGCGAGGACCTGTACGGCGTCTTCCTGAAGGACTACGCGCCGGGCAAGTGGTGAGCCCGGCGCAGCCGATCGTGGACCGCGTACGCCCCTGAGGAGTGCGCGGCCCGCACCCGCGTCCCGCCGTCCACCAGCAGATCGGCCCCGGTGATCCAGGCCGCCGCGTCGGAGACCAGCCACACGACGGCCCGCGCGACGTCCTCCGGTTCCCCGATCCGGCCCATCGGCAGCCCCGCGGCCACCTCCGCCTCACCCGGCTCCCACACGAACCGCGCCATCTCGGTACGGACGAGGCCGGGGGAGACGGAGTTGACCCGCACCTTCGGCGCCAGCTCGCCCGCGAGCTGCGCGGTGAGGTGCAGCAGGGCCGCCTTGCCGGTGCCGTAGGCGCCGACGTTCGGACCGACATGCCCCGCACCCTCGGTGCAGACGTTGACCACGGCGCCCCCGTGCCGGCGCAGCCACGCCCGCCACGCGCACTGCACCAGCCGCAGCGGCGCCTCGACGTTGACGGCGAACGCCTCGCGCCACGCATCCGGGTCGACGTCCATGAGCGGCCCGTACGGCTGGTTCGTCGCCGCGTTGTTGACCACGACGTCGATCCGGCCGAACTCGCGCAGGACCAGTTCCGTCAGCTCCTGCGGATGTGCGGGGTCGGCCACACTGCCCGCGAGCCCGATGCCGTCCAGCTCCTCGGCGGTCCGCCGCACGGCATCGGCGTCACGCCCGGTCACGCACACACGCGCCCCGGCCGCGGCGAGCTCCTGGGCGACCGCCAGTCCGATCCCGCGCGTGCCTCCGGTGACGACGGCGGCCCGGCCCGCCAGTTCGTAGGACGACGTCATCGACGTACCGTCTCATGACGGACCGTCAGCCGACAGTCCTTCGTCGACGGTCCTTCGTCGACAGTCCTTCGTCGACAGCCCTCAGTCGACAGCCCACCGTCGACGGCCCTCCGTTGACGGCGTTCGGTCCACGGTCCTCAGCCGACGGTCCTCAGTCGACGACCCTCAGTCACCGGCAGCTCTCAGTCCGCGGTCCTCAGCGTCGAGTGCCGCCCGGCGACCAGTTCCAGGACGGTGCGCCAGTCCTCCAGGACCCCGGCGTCGAAGTCGGCGGTTCGCCCCTCCTCGTCCGCGTGGCGCAGGCTCGCCAGGTCGTCGTCGGCGGGAGCGCCGTGCCACGGGTGCCGGCGCACCAGGCGTGCGACCCGGTCGCCGAGCAGCAGGCACACGGCGTCGGCCGCGTGGTCGGCCTGCGTGGCCGGGTCGCCCGGCCGCAGCAGCTGCCCGATGGGGTGCACCAGGCCGGTCACCTGGAGTTCCTTGTCGGCGGGCCGGCTGCGGCGCAGCAGCGCGGCCGTCCGCAGCGCGTGCTCGTGCAGGTCGACCGGGCTGCCGCCGGGCATCCGGGTGTCGCGGACGCCCCGGCAGGCGTACAGCAGGTCCATCAGCTCCTCGACGCTGCGCAGCTCCATGCGTCGGTCCTCCCGCGAGACAGCCGTTGCGGTACGTCACCAGATCATGGCCTGCTTTCCATCGGGCCAACGGCACCTGAACTGCCCGGCCGTCTCGAAGTCACTTTCGCCGACGTAGGCCGAACGGGTGATTACTGAAAGGCAGAAAATGGGACAAAGAGTTTGAATCAAAGGGTGATGTGCACGGGTGACTTGCGATAGTTACCCCAAGTTTTCAGCCCCGCTGAGCGCTGCCCCGCTCATTTGGTTAGTCTGTAGCGGACGGGCAGCAGCAAGGGGTCCCACCCACACCCGAGGTCCGTCAACCGGCGCCACCGCGTCCGAACTGCCTACAGCAAGTCCCGAGCGGGCGTCGATGAAGAGGCCGGAGAATCGGCTGGTACGTCCCGAGGGTGACCGACACATAAGGAGTGCGCGGTGACACCAGAGAAGACGAATCGCGAGGAGCGCCCCAAGGAACGCCCGGAGCGCACGGGCCGCCGGCCAGGAGAGCTCGGCAGCCTGGACGTGTGGGCCCGGTCCGCCCCGATCCGCCTGGCGGGTTACGAGGACGACCTCGCCGAGCCCCACATCCTGCCCAGCGTGGACTGACCCCTCCCCGGGCAGGGCCATCGCGATCGCCGGACGCATGGGCGTGCGAGACTCACGCCCATGCTGATCAGAGAAGCCGCGGCCGACGACTGGCCGCGTATCTGGCCCTTCTGGCACCGCATCGTTGCCGCCGCCGAGACCTACACCTGGGACCCGGACACCTCCGAGGAGGCGGCCCGCGCCCTGTGGATGAGCCCGGCCAAGCGCGTGTACGTCGCCGAGGACGAGACCGGGGCCGTGGTCGGCTCCGCCTTCGTCAGCCCCAACTACGCCGGCCCAGCCGCCGGCATCGCCAACGCCGGCTTCATGGTCGACCCCGACCAGGCCGGCCGTGGCATCGGCCGCGCCCTCGCCGAGCACATCCTGACCGAGGCGAAGGCGGCCGGCTACCGAGGCATGGTGTTCAACGCCGTGGTCGAGACGAACCCCGCCGTGCAGCTGTGGAGCTCACTCGGCTTCACGATCCTGGGCACCGTGCCGGAGGCGTACGAGCATCCCCGGCACGGCCTCGTCGGACTGCACATCATGTACAAGGCCCTCTGACCGTGTCCGCTCAGTCGAGCGGCGCCGTCCGCCGCCACGGACGCAGCTCCTCCAGCTGCTCCGCCAGCCGCAGCAGTTCCGCCTCCGACCCGGGAAGCCCCACCAGCTGTACGGCGGTGGGGGCGCCCGAGGGCAGCGTGCCGAACGGCACCGTCATCGCGGGCCAGCCGGTGAGATTCCACGGCGGGGTCAGCGGCGAGTAGTTCGTGTTGGCCAGGACGTTGCGCAGCCAGCCCCGGTCGTGCCAGGGCGCCGACCGGGGGGAGCGGCGGGCGAGCGCCGGGGTGAGCAGCACGTCGTGCTCGGCGAAGAACGGCTCCAGCCGCCGACGCAGCCGCTCGCGGCCCTCACCGGTGCGCACCCCGTTCAGGAACCGCTGCCCGACCGTGGCGTGGACCCGGGTGCGCCGGGCCAGCAGCCGCGGGTCGAGCCCCCGCGCGTCGACGGCCGAGCCCGCCGTCCAGTGCGCGAGCGAGGTGACCCCGAGCGACAGTGGGTACGGCGGCTCGGCGCGCCGCACCTGGTGACCGGCGCCGGCCAGCAGCCGGGCGGCCTCTCGCACGGCGGTCGCGTACGGCGTGCTGATGGTGACGCCGGCCAGCGGGCTGCGCACCGAGACGGCGATCCTGCGCTTGCCGGGCTCCTCCTCGCGGACGATCTCCGTGTCCGCGAGGACCGAGAACATCAGGCGTGCGTCCTCGACCGTCGTGGCCAGCGGTCCGTTCTCGGACATGCCGAACCAGTCGCCGTCGCTGATGCCGGCGGGCACGACCCCATGGCCCGGCTTGATCGTGACGAGGCCGCAGTTGGCCGCCGGGATGCGCAGCGAGCCCATGCCGTCGTTGCCGAGGGCGACCGGCACCATCCCGGCCGCGACCGCGGCCGCGCTGCCGCCCGACGAACCGCCCGCCGTGCGCGAGGTGTCCCACGGATTGCGGGCCGTGCCGTGGACGCCCTCCGTCGTGCCGAATATGCACAGCTCCGGCACGTTCGTCAGGCCCACGACCACCGCGCCCGCCGCCCGCAGCCGGGCCACGGTGACATGATCCTCGGCGGCGGGCGTGTCGGGCGTCGCCGCCGAGCCGACCCGGGTGGACTCGCCGCGCACGGCGAGGTTGTCCTTGACGGCCACCGGTACCCCCGCGAGGGGCAGTCCGTCCAGGTCGGCCCGGTCGGCCACCTCGTCGGCCTCGGCGAGCGCCGCCTCGGCCCGCACGGTACGGAAGGCTCCGACGCGGCCGTCGAGACGCTCGATACGGGCGAGGTGCTCGGCCACCACCTCGCGGGGTGTGGCCCGCTTCTCGCGTACGGCGGCGGCGATCTCTGCGGCGGTCCGGCCGACCCAGCTGGTCACGGGCGCTCCTTGAGGCGGAGTGGTGCTACTGGCGAGTACGTAGGGAGAACTCTGCACCCGGGCACGCCCCGCGTCGAGAGGTAGTGATCAGTTCTCGGTGCCGCTCTCCTCAGCCCCGGCCGCCCAGCATGATCTTCCCCACCCGGGTCGCCACCTGGAGACGAGCCTCGGGTGCCGGGCGAAGCTGTCCACCGCCTGCCGATACACGCCGGTACGGAATTCGCCGGCAGCGGGCTCCAGCGGGGGAAGCGCGGCCGCGACCGCGGTCTCCAGAAGAGGCGAGCGTCGTCGGTGGGCGAGCGCCTCTCGGCGGCCGTGGGTCCGGAGGCTACGCCGGTCCGTTCCGCTCTCCGAGCTGCGCCCGCAGCCACTCCTCCACCTCGCCCACGTGCGCGGCCGCCGCTGCCCGGGCCGCCTCCGGGTCGCGCGCCGACAACGCCCGGTGGATGGCGGCGTGTTCGCGGCGGGTGCGGGTGAAGGCGCCCTCTTCCTGGTAGCCGCGCCAGACGCGGGCGCGGAACGTGCGTGAGGAGAGGCCCTCCAGGATGGCGGTCATGGTGTCGTTTCCGGCGGCCGCCGCGATCTCGCGGTGGAAGGCCAGGTCGTGGGCGAGGATCTCCTCCGGGTCGTCCGTCGCGTTCATCGCCGTCAGATGCTTCTCGACCTCGGCCAGCTGGTCCGGCGTGATCCGCGCGGCGGCCAGCGCGGTCGCCGTGGACTCCAGGATCCGGCGCACCTCGAGCAACTCCACCAGGCGCGGCCCCCGGGACAGATCGGCGACCACACCGAAGGTCTCCAGCAGGTCGCCGGCCTCCAGCTGCGTGACGTAGATGCCGGAGCCGTGCCGGGCCTCCAGGACGCCCATGACCGTGAGCGCGCGGATCGCCTCCCGCATCGAGCTGCGGGAGATGCCCAGTTGGGCCGCGAGATCCCGTTCCGTCGGCAGCCGCTGGCCCGGCTCCAGCAGGCCCTCCGCGATCATCGCCTTGATCCGCTCGATGGCACGCTGCGTCACCGTGCCCTTTCGCGGAGCGGCCCCGGTCTCCGCCCCCGGTGTCAGGGTCTCGTCCACGCCACTCCCTCTTTCGCCGGTGCGCCGCAGTCTAGCCACGGATGTGGTCGGACCACTATGCCTCGAAACCGGGGGGATTTGCCGCCAGAGGGTGTTGCGGGCCCGAAGTGGTCTGATAAATATGCGGGCAACTGCTCGATCACGCTCAACGAGGAGCTGACAGTGCGGAACGGATCGCGGAACGGACGGCGGAGCCGACGAATCTCGTGCTCACCCTCGCCCAGGTCCCGTCCTCCTGGATCCAGGCCGTCTACGGCGGAATCATCCTGGTCGCCCTGATGATCGCCCGAGTGACGACGGGACGCGCCCAGGACTGACTCCGACTTCCACTCCCGCCCCGCCGTACCCCGCAACCGACCGAAAGGCCTTCCGTGTCCCCGTCTCCCGCCCGCGTCACCGCGGTCGACACCTACGACATCCGTTTCCCCACCTCGCGCGAGCTCGACGGCTCCGACGCGATGAATCCGGACCCGGACTACTCGGCGGCGTATGTCGTCCTGCGCACCGACGCGGCCGACGGGCACGAGGGGCACGGGTTCACCTTCACCATCGGGCGGGGCAACGAGGTGCAGGTCGCCGCGATCGAGGCGCTGCGCGGGCACGTGGTCGGACGGGACGTGGCCGAACTGTGCGCCGACCCCGGCATCCTGAACCGTGACCTGATCGGCGACAGCCAACTGCGCTGGCTCGGCCCCGAGAAGGGTGTGATGCACATGGCGATCGGGGCGGTGGTCAACGCGGTGTGGGACCTCGCCGCCAAGCGCGCCCAGAAGCCGCTGTGGCAGCTCCTCGCCGACGCCGACCCCGCCTGGCTCGTACGCCAGATCGACTTCCGCTACCTCACGGACGCGCTGACGCCCGAGGAGGCCCTGGACCTGCTGCGGCGGGGGAGAGAGGGGGCGGAGGAACGCAGGGGCCGCCTGCTGGAGCGCGGCTTCCCCGCCTACACCACCTCCGCCGGCTGGCTCGGCTACGACGACGAGAAACTCACCCGGCTCGCCACCCAGGCGGTCGCCGACGGCTTCCGGCAGATCAAGCTGAAGGTCGGCGCGGACCTGGCGGACGACGTACGCCGCTGCCGGGTCGCCCGCTCGGTGATCGGCCCCGGCATCCGCATGGCGATCGACGCCAACCAGCGCTGGGACATCGACGAGGCGGTCACCTGGACCAAGGCCCTCGCCGAGTTCGACCCCTACTGGATCGAGGAGCCCACCAGCCCCGACGACATCCTCGGTCACGCGACGATCCGCAGGGCCGTCGCCCCGGTGAAGGTGGCCACGGGTGAGCATGTCCAGAACAGGATCGTCTTCAAGCAGCTGCTCCAGGCCGGCGCCGTCGACATCGTCCAGATCGACGCGGCCCGCGTCGGCGGCGTGCACGAGAACCTCGCCATCCTGCTCCTCGCGGCCAAGTTCGGCGTACCGGTCTGCCCGCATGCGGGCGGTGTCGGCCTGTGCGAACTCGTCCAGCACCTCTCGATGTTCGACTACGTGGCGCTCTCCGGCAGCACCGACGACCGGGTCATCGAGTACGTCGACCATCTGCACGACCACTTCCTCGACCCGGTGGTGATCCGCGAGGGTCACTACACGGCACCCACCGCGCCGGGCTTCTCGGCCACCATGCGGCCCGAGTCCATCGCGCGGTACACGTTCCCCGGCGGCACCTTCTGGGCCGCCGACCTCGACCCGCAGAAGGGACAGGCGGCATGACCGACTTCGACGGACTCAAGGCGCTGGTGACGGGCGGCGCCTCCGGTATCGGCCGGGCCACCGCGGAACTCCTCGCCGCCCGGGGCGCCCAGGTCGCGGTCCTCGACCTGGACCCCTCGTCGGTGGAGAAGCCCCTGCTCGGCTACCGGGCCGACGTCACCGACGACACGTCCGTCCGCGAGGCGGTGGCCGCGGCCGTTGCCGACCTCGGCGGACTCGACGTACTGGTCAACAACGCCGGGATCGGCGCCCAGGGCACCGTCGAGGACAACGACGACACGGAGTGGCACCGTGTTCTGGACGTCAACGTCGTCGGCATGGTCCGCACGGCCCGGGCCGCCCTGCCGCACCTGCGCGCGTCGGAGCACGCGGCCATCGTCAACACCTGCTCCATCGCGGCCACCGCGGGCCTGCCGCAGCGGGCGCTCTACAGCGCGACCAAGGGCGCCGTGTACTCCCTCACCCTCGCCATGGCCGCCGACCACATCCGCGAGGGCATCCGCGTCAACTGCGTCAACCCCGGCACGGCCGACACCCCCTGGATCGGCCGCCTGCTGGACGCGGCCGACGACCCGGCCGTCGAACGCGCCGCCCTGGAGGCCCGCCAGCCCACCGGCCGCCTGGTCACCGCGGCCGAGGTCGCGGGCGCCATCGCCTACCTGGCGAGCCCGCTGTCCGCCGCCACCACCGGCACGTCACTCGCGGTCGACGGCGGCATGCAGGGCCTGCGGCTGCGCCCGGCGGGACAGCGGTGAACACGCTCGGCCGCAGCGGCGTCGAGGTCACCGACCTGGCCTTCGGCGCCGCCGTCATCGGCAACCTGTACACCGAGGTCGGCGAGGAGCAGGCGCACGAGGCCGTGGACGCCGCGTGGCAGCGGGGCGTCCGCTACTTCGACACCGCGCCCCACTACGGCCTGGGACTGTCCGAGCGCCGACTCGGCGCCGCCCTGCGCGAGCACCCGCGCTCGGCGTACACCGTCTCCACCAAGGTGGGCCGCCGTCTGGAACCGTCCGACGGCGCGGGCGACGACCTCGCCAACGGTTTCGCCGTGCCCGCCACGCACCACCGCGTGTGGGACTTCAGCGCGGACGGCGTACGACGCACCCTGGACGCCTGCCTGGAACGGCTCGGCCTCGACCGCGTGGACGTCGTCTACCTCCACGATCCCGACGACCACGCCGAACAGGCCTTCCGGGAGGGCTATCCGGTGCTGGAGAAGCTGCGCTCGGAGGGCGTGGTCGGCGCGATCGGCGTGGGCATGAACCAGGCCGAGATGCTCGCGCGCTTCGTCCGCGACACGGACGTCGACGTGGTGCTGTGCGCCGGCCGCTACACCCTGCTCGACCAGAGCGCGCTCACCGACCTCCTGCCCGCGGCCGTCGCCCGCGGCGCCTCGGTCGTCGTCGGCGGCGCCTTCAACTCCGGCCTGCTGGCGGACCCGAAGCCGACAGCGACGTACAACTACGCGCAGGCGCCGACCGAGTTGCTGAACCGCGCCCTGCACCTGAAGTCCGTCGCCGACCGCCACGGCACCACCCTGCGTGCCGCCGCGCTCGCCTTCTGTGCCGCCCATCCGGCCGTCGCGAGCGTCCTCGTCGGCGCCCGCTCGGCGTACGAAGTCCACGACTGCGCCGACCAGTTCCTGACGCCCGTGCCCGCGTCCTTCTGGCAGGAGCTGCGGGACACCGGCCACCTCCCCGCCGACGCCCCCGTACCCGGCGAGGAGCCGTCATGAGAGCCGCCCTGCACACCAGGGTCCGCGCGGACCGTGTGGCCGCGTACGAGGCCGGCGCGAGCGGAGCCGAGCGTGGGGGAGGCACCGACCTCGCGACCTGGCAGGCACGGATGGCCGAACTGCTGGACGTGCCGCACGACTACTCCCGCGAGGGCGCCGACGCCGGGCTGCCCGTCGTCGGGGAGCTGCCGTGACCGTCGACGCGCACCACCATGTCTGGGACCTTTCCGTCCGGGACCAGGACTGGATCACCGGCCCCGAACTCCAGCCGCTGCGCCGCGACTTCACCGTCGACGACCTCGAACCCGAGGCCCGCGCGGCCGGCGTCGACCGCACCGTCCTCGTCCAGACGATCACCGTGCCGGAGGAGACTCCGGAGTTCCTGGACCTCGCGGCCGAGCGCGAGCTGATCGCCGGGGTCGTCGGCTGGACCGACCTCACCCGCCCGGACGTGGCCGACGAGCTGGCCCGGCTGCGTGAACTCCCCGGCGGGCAGTACCTCAAGGGCATCCGCCACCAGGTCCAGGGCGAGCCCGATCCGCAGTGGCTGCTGCGTCCGGACGTACGCCGTGGCCTCACCGCCGTCGCGGAGGCGGGCCTGGTCTACGACCTCGTCGTGCTGCCGCACCAGCTCCCCGCCTGCGCCGAGGCCGCCGCCGGCCACGAAGGGCTCACCTTCGTCCTCGACCACCTGGGCAAACCGCCCGTCGCCTCGGGCGAGCGGGAGCCGTGGGCCACCGCCGTCCGTGCCCTCGCCGCCCTCCCCAACACGGTCTGCAAGCTGTCGGGCCTGGTCACGGAGGCGGACTGGAAGACCTGGCGCCCCGCGGACCTGCGCCCCTACACGGACACCGTGCTGGACGCCTTCGGCCCGCACCGGCTGATGTTCGGTTCGGACTGGCCGGTGTGCACGCTGGCCGCGACCTACGCCGAAGTGGTGGGCGCCGTTCACGAGTTGACCGCCCACCTCGGCGCCGCCGAGCGCGCGCGACTGTACGAGGGCACCGCCACCGCCGTCTACGACCTCGGGCCCGGGCGCCCGGCGACCTGAGGACGTCAGCACACCCGGCAGGGAGCCCCTCACGACCGCTGAGCGACTCCCGCGAGCCGCGTCGGCGGCAGGTACTCCCGCACGTACGTCCGCTTCCAGCACGCGCCCGTCTCCCGCAGCTCGCGCCAGGTCGTGTAGCGGTAGCGGAAGAGGCGGGCGCGGACGTAGCGCGGGGGCTCGTCGGGTGCGAACGGAGAGCGGCGGAGCAGCTTCAGCGTGTCGCGGTCGTTCTCCAGGAGCCGCTCCACCAGGGCGCCGAACCACGAGCCGGCGTACGCGGGCGACAGCGCGGCGAACCACATCAGCCAGTCCAGCCGCAGGTGGTACGGAGCGTACTGGCGCGGCCAGTGCCGTGGATCACCCGGCTTTCCCTTGAACTCGTACTCCCGCCAGTCCGAGTCCTCGTACGGTACGGCGTCGAGCGTGCCCTCGACCACGACCTCGTACCTGATGCGGCTGACGCTGCCGAACGCGCCGTAGGTGTTCACCAGGTGGAGCGGGTCGAAGGAGCGGTTCATGATCTGGCTGCGGGAGATCATGTTCACCACCGGGTGGTAGCTCAGGAACAGGATCAACGCGACGACGGCGAGGACCACGACCTCGTACCAGAGCGGGGTCGCGGGCACGGACGGCGGGGAGCCGGGGATCCGGAGCGCGGACAGGGCCAGCACGATGGTGATCCAGTTCAGCCAGGAGAAGTTGCCCGACAGCACCAGCCACAGCTGAGTGACGATCATCAGGGACGCGGCGGCGGTGGCGACGGGCTGCGGGGTGAACAGCAGGAAGGGAACGATCAGTTGGGTGACGTGGTTGGCGGCCACCTCCGCCCGGTGCAGCGGCTTGGGGAGGTGGTGGAAGAACCAGCTCAGCGGGCCGGGCATCGGCTGCGTCTCGTGGTGGTGGTACAGGCAGGTCAGCTTCCGCCAGCACGCGTCGCCGCGCATCTTGATCAGGCCCGCGCCGAACTCCACCCGGAACAGGATCCAGCGCAGCAGGAACAGCACGAGCACGGGCGGGGCCACCTCGTCGTTGCCCAGGAACACGGCGAGGAAGCCCACCTCCAGCAGCAGGGACTCCCAGCCGAACCCGTACCAGGTCTGGCCGACGTTGACGATCGACAGGTACAGCGCCCAGGGCACCAGCCACAGCAGCATCCCGCCCCACAGGGGCAGCAGGGAGTCCAGCCCCGCGATCAGCGCCGCCGAGACCGCGCAGCCGGACCAGGCGCAGGCCGCGAAGAAGCGGTCGGAGTAGTGCAGATGGAACAGGCTGGGCGCCTGCCGGAACGGCACCCGTGCGACGAAGCGGGGCACCGGCAGCATCCCGCGCTCGCCCATCAGCGCGCGGAACTGCAGGGCCGCCGTCAGGAACGCGACGAGGTAGACGGCGGCCAGAGCCCGCTGGAAGACCAGCCGGCTGAGCCAGTACTCGGATGCGGTGAACCAGTCCACGGCCGTGCGCTCCTCTCCTCCATTCTGCCGCCGCTCACTCTGCGTGTTTCCTGCCTCCGGTTGCGTAACCGAGGTGAGGGCCGCAGACAATGGTCATCGTGCGGACATCCACCAGAATCATCGTCACGGCGTGCGCGCTCACGGCGGCGCTCCTCGTCGCCGGATGCGGCGGGGGCGAGGAACCGGCGCATACGACGGCACCCCAGTTGATCACCGGGATCACCCTCGATCACAGTGCCCACCCGGGCAAGTCCAACACGGACACCACCAGCCTCAACGGCACCACGGCCACCGAGGAGCCGATGGCGGACGACCTGGAGTCGCTGTCCGACGAGATCGGGGAGTTCTTGTCCGACGAGATCGGCCCCGACCTCGTGCCGGAGATCCCGGACCTGCCCGACGGCGGCGGGCTCATACCCGACGACACGGACGAGACTGACAGGACCGATGGTTCCGAGACCATCGGAAGCATCTTCGACAGCCCGACCGACCTCTTCGTGGATTGATCCGGTCCCCAGTCGCGCTGAGCGGTCGAAGAATCAGGCAAATCCTGGCAAGGTGGCTCCATGGTTGATCGGGGAGCGAGCGCCCTGTCACTCCCGGACGACTGGCCCGCCCACCCGGATCCCATTCTGGCGCTCAACCGCATGGGCAGCTTCGACTGGGACCTGGACACCGGCCTGTTCCACATGGACGCCCTCGCCCACGAGATCTTCGACGTGCGCCCCGACGAATACGACGGCCACCCGGAGACCCTCGCCATGCGGATCCCGCCGACCGAGGGCCGGCGCCTGGACACCCTGGTCGCCCAGGCCATCAAGGACGGCAGCGAGAACTACGGCGCCTACTTCCGCCTGCGCTGCCGCGACGGCACCGTGCGCTGGAACCACACCCAGGGCTACATCCGGCGCGACGAGACCGGCCGCCCGCGCCGGATCGTGGGCATCGTCCGCGACGCCACCCAGGAGCTCAGCGATCTCGCCGAGCGCCGCGACGAGGCCGCCCTGGACAACGCCCGCCGCGAACAGACCAACGTCGTGCAGCTCACCACGGCCGCCCTCGCGCACGCCCGCACCGTGCGGGACGTCATCGACGTACTCAAGGACACCCACGGTCTCAGCCACCTCGGAGCGACCAGCCTGGTCATGGGCCTCGTCGAGGCCGGCCGCATCCGCCTGGTCGCCGAGGGGCCCGAGGGCAGCTTCGTGCCCGGCACCCTGGTCACCCGCATCGACGAGCCGTACCCGATGAGCGAGGTCGTGCGCACCCTCAGCCCCCGGTTCATCGAGTCGCCGGACGAGTTCGCCGCCGGTTATCCGATCCTGTGGCCGGGCCTCACCGACCTGAAGATCACCTCGGCCGCGTATCTGCCGCTGATCGTCCAGGCCCGCCCGATAGGCGCCATGGGTCTGCTCTACAGCGACCGCCGCGGCTTCACCCCCGAGGAACGCAACATCCTCGTCGCCCTCGGCAGCAGCATCGCGCAGAGCCTGCAACGGGCCATGTTCTACGAGCAGGAGAAGGACATCGCCCAGGGCCTGCAACAGGCCATGCTGCCGCGCACCATCCCCAGCGTGCCCGGCGCCGATGTCGCGGTCCGCTACCGGGCGGCCACCATCGGCGGCTCCCTCGGCCGGGACATCGGCGGCGACTGGTACGACCTGATCCCGCTGCCCGGCGGCCGGGTCGGCGCCGTCATCGGCGACGTCCAGGGCCACGACACGCACGCGGCCGCCGTGATGGGACAGCTGCGGATCGTGCTGCGCGCCTACGCCGCCGAGGGCCACACCCCGGCCACCGTGATGGCCCGCGCCTCCGTCTTCCTGCACGAACTGGACACCGACCGCTTCGCCACCTGCCTGTACGCGGAGGCCGACCTGTCCACCGGCGTGCTCCAGGTGGTCCGGGCCGGCCACATCGACCCGCTGCTGCGGGCGCCCGACGGCACCTGCCGCCGCGTCGCCGTCCCGGGCGGGCTGCCGCTCGGCCTGTCCGCGGAGTTCGGCACCCTGGAGTACCCGGTCGGCACCATCGAGCTGGACCCCGACCACACCCTGCTGCTGTGCACCGACGGCCTGGTCGAAGAGCCCGGCGCCGACCTCGACGACGGCATGAAGAACCTCACCGCGCTCATCGCCGGCGGCCCCGACGACGTACGCGACCTCGCCGACCGGCTCATCGAGGTGGCCGACGAACGCGGCGGCGACGACGACGTGGCCCTGCTCCTGCTGCGCCGCCGTGGCCTGGACTCCCCGCGGACCGGCGGCCGCCTCCAGCAGCACGTGGCCCCCGGCGACCCCGAGGCGCTCACCCACGCCCGCCACCTGATCCGCGCCGCGGTCCGCTCCTGGGGCGCACGCGAGCGCGCCGACGAGGTCGAACTGGTCGCCGACGAACTGATCACCAACGCCCTCATGCACACCGAGGGAGCCGCGATCGTCACCCTGCGGGTCCTGACCGGCTCCGGCCGCCGGCTGCGGGTCGAGGTCGAGGACTCCTCCAGCGCCCTGCCGCGCCGCCGCGAGGCGGGGGAGTCCGGCGTCTCCGGCCGGGGCCTGCTCCTGGTGGACCTGCTCACCGACGTGTGGGGTGTCGAGGCGCGGGGCGGCGGGAAGTGCGTGTGGTGCGAGTTCGTGGTGCCGGAGCGGATCTGACCACAGCCGCCTGACGATGGCACTCTGGACGTATGCCGGAACTCCCCGAGGTGGAAGCGCTCAAGGACTTCCTCACCGAGCACCTGGTCGGCCACGAGATCGTACGGGTGCTGCCCGTCGCGATCAGTGTCCTCAAGACGTACGACCCTCCGGTCACCGCTGTCGAGGGCCATGAGGTCACCGCCGTGCGCCGGCACGGCAAGTTCCTCGACCTCGGGACGGACGACGGACTCCACCTCGTGACCCACCTGGCCCGCGCGGGCTGGCTTCACTGGAAGGACCGCCTTCCGGACGGCCCGCCCCGCCCCGGCAAGGGCCCGCTCGCCCTGCGCGTGGCCCTGGAGACCGGCGCGGGCTTCGACCTGACGGAGGCGGGGACGCAGAAGCGGCTCGCCGTGTACGTCGTACGGGATCCGCGGGAGGTCCCGGGGGTGGCCCGGCTCGGCCCGGACCCGCTCGCCGACGACTTCGACGAGACCCGCCTCGCGACCCTGCTCGCGGGGGAGCGGCGCCAGATCAAGGGCGCCCTGCGCGACCAGAGCCTGATCGCCGGCGTGGGCAACGCCTACAGCGACGAGATCCTGCACGCGGCGAGAATGTCCCCGTTCAAGCTGGCCGCCTCCCTCACTCCGGAGGAGGTCCGCGGCCTCCACGAGGCCCTGCGCAGCACGTTGACGGAGGCCGTCGAGCGTTCCCGGGGCGTGGCCGCAGGCCGCCTGAAGGCCGAGAAGAAGACCGGCCTGCGCGTCCACGGCCGCACCGGCGAGCCCTGCCCGGTCTGCGGCGACATCATCCGCGAGGTCTCCTTCAGCGACTCCTCGCTCCAGTACTGCCCCACCTGCCAGACGGGCGGCAAACCACTGGCGGACCGGAGGCTGTCGCGGCTGCTGAAGTAGCCGCGGCTCAGTGTGGCGTGAGGGTCACCAGATGTTCCCCCTCGGCCGTGCGGACCTCGTACCGGGCCACCTGGTCGGGGTGGAAGGTCGAGCCGCCGTGCATCGTGAGGGGGCGGGCGTCGTGGTTCGGCACCATCCAGCCGGCCAGCGTCTGTTCCGAGCCGTCGGTGCCGACGGCGATCAGGCGGCAGGAACGGGGGCCCGCCCCGTCCTTGACCTGGAGCTCCACGTCGCTGCCGTAGTACTCGTCCTGGGTCGTGACCTGTGCCCAGACCCCCGACCGCTCGTCGGTCGCCGCGACCCGCACGGCCCCGTCGTCGTCGCCGCCCGCCATGGTCGACAGCACGGTCCCGGCCAGTGCGACCGCCACCGAGGCGGCCAGGGCGAACACAAGCCGCCGGCGCTGGGCCCGGTGCCGGGCCGCGACCTCGCCGAGCAGCTTGTCCAGCAGCTGCGGGCCGGGACCGGCCATGGGGTGCACGGAGCGTGGTGTCGCCCGCCGGTACAGCAGCAACTGCCGTGCCGTGGGGCCGAATTCGGTGACCTGCGCGGCGCACCGAGGGCACTCCATGAGGTGGTCCTCGAAGCGGAAGGCCTCCACTTCGTCCAGGAGGCCGAGCGCGTACGCGCCGACGTCGCGATGCCTTTCCAGGGACCTCATGCAGAATCCTCGTGCCGTTGGGTGTTGGTGGGGTTACTGCTTGCTCCCACCGGTACGCACCCGACAGCCGAATCACTCAAGCCCCGCACAGAATCGCAACCAACGAGTTCGTAGCGGTCGGGCCTGCGGATTGGTCCGATTCTAAAAAAGATGGATGGCGAGATGTCCGAGCGGCAGCCCGAGCTGCCACGCAGGCGTCCACACCTTCGGTCCGTCGTCCTCGCCGACCGGCGGACCGCCGCCCGGCACCGCGTTCAGATCGGGCGCGAGCAGCTCCGTCTCCTGCAGCCAGCGCCAGGCCGACTCCGCCAGGTCCAGGTCCGGCGCCGGCCCCGTCGACTCGGCCGCATCGGCGGCCAGCTGGGCCAGCCGCTCGCCCACCCAGTCCTGCCACGGCTGGTCGTACGCCGTCAGCGACAGCCAGGTCTCCAGCTGCGTGACGACCCGGATGCCGGAGAGCTCGCCGTCGGTGTCGGACAGGAAGATGGTGAGCGCCAGGGCGTCCCGCCCGGCCCGGAACTCGAAGGACGCCGGCGGCATCAGGTCGCCGGTCCGCAGCAGCTCGTCGGCGATGTACTCGGCGTACAACCACGCCATGGGGACGGTCAGTTCACCGCCGTCGGTGCCGTCCGTGTTCTGGTGACCTCTGTGCAGCATCCCTTCCTGCCTTCCTCCGGTGCGTGCTCGTCGCCCGAACCCGGGCCCCCGGTCCGGAACACGGATGAGGACAGCCGATTACTCAACCGGGGTCCTCAGCAAGGCGCTTTACGGAGGTTTGACTTTCCCATTGGTTTCAGCGCAGGTCGGCCGCATACCCCGGAAGTACCCTGCGCAGGGCGCGCAGTGCGTAGTATGCGCGGGACTTCACCGTACCCGGCGGGATGCCCAGGGCTTCCGCGGCTTCCGCCACACTCGCCCCTTGGAAATACACCAGCACCAGGACTTCACGGTGCTCCGGAGTGAGTGTCTTCACAGCCTCGCGCACATCGAGCGTGGCCGCCGACCGTTCGGCGTGATCGGCACAGACCGGCGCGTGCTCCAGAACCGCGTCCCCGACCTCCGCCGGACGCGCCTGCCGGGCCCGCCGCGCGTCGATCGCGAGCCGCCGCCCCACGGTCAGCAGCCACGGCCGTACGGAGTCGAAATCGTCGGCGCGCAGGGCCTCGGGATGCTGCCAGGCGCGCACCAGCGTCTCCTGCACGAGGTCCTCGGCGCGTTGCCGGTCGCCGTCGCAGAGCCTCAGCAGCAGCGCGAAGAGCGGCCGGCCGTGCTCGCGCTGCAGCGCGACGAGCTCGTGTTCGGCGGTCGTCGACTTCATGAGGGTGGTTCCGGCCGTCATGGCCGTATGGGAGCGCAGGGTGCCGCCCGGGGACAGGGCGCGCACACGGATCTGCGGCGGACGGTCGATCGCGTCGACGAACGGTTCGACGAACGGTCCGCCCGCCCCGCCCGCGCACGCCCAATGGGTTAATAGGAGTGCCGAGGTCGTTTGCGGCGGCGGTCAAGCTCATACCTATTTGTGCGTAAATACGACCACGACGGGGTGAGTGATGATCGCACGCAGACGACAGCTGGCCCTGGCCCTGACGGCCGTCCTAGCCGCGGCCGCCGCCTGCCAGGCCCACGAACGCCAACCGCCCGACCGGCCCGGACGGCCGGCCCCGTCCGGGGCCGCCGCCCGCGCCTTCACCCTCGTCGCCTCCGGCGACGTGCTCCCGCACACCTCGATCATCGACCGGGCGCACTTCGACGCAGGCGGCACGGGTTACGACTTCCGGCCGATGTTCGCCGGCATCGAAACCGTCGTCTCCCGCGCGGATCTGGCGCTGTGTCACATGGAGACCGTGTACGGCGCCGACGGCGACTACACCGGCTACCCCGACTTCAAGTCCCCGCCCGAAGTCGCCCAGGCCCTCGCCGCCACCGGCTACGACGGCTGCTCCACCGCCTCCAACCACAGCCTTGACGACGGCGCCCCCGGCATCCGGCGCACCCTGGACGCGCTCGACGGCGTCGGCGTACGGCACGCCGGAACGGCCCGTACCGAGGCGGAGTCGCGCACTGTCACGATCCTGCGCGCGGGCTCCGCGAAGGTCGCCCATCTCGCATACACGTTCGGCACCAACGACAACCCGCTCCCGGCCGGCCAGCCCTGGGCCGTCGACCTGATCGACCAGAACCGGATGCTCGCCGATGCCCGGGCCGCCCGGCAGGCGGGTGCCGACGTGGTCGTCGTCTCCGTGCACTGGGGCACCGAGTGGCAGGACGCGCCGGACGCACAGCAGCAGACTCTCGCCCAGGGGCTCACCGCCTCCCGCACCGACGGCCGCCCCGACATCGACCTCGTCCTCGGCACCCACGCCCATGTCCCGCAGGCGTACGAGAAGATCAACGGCACCTGGGTGATCTACGGGATGGGCGACCAGATCGCCGGTGAGATGTTCGACCACAAGGGCGCCCGGGACGTGCGCGGCAACCAGTCCACCCTCGGCCGCTTCACCTTCACCCCGCCGACCCGGCCCGGCGGGCGCTGGGAGGTGACCAGGGCCGAGTTCGTTCCGCAACTGTTCGACATCGACTCCGGCCGCGTGGTCAACCTCAACCAGGCACTCACCCAGGGCGCCGACGTCGAGGGCGTGCGTGACCGGATCCGGGACGTGGTGCTCAGCCGGGGCGCGGCGAAGGACGGGCTGGTGATGGGGCAGTAGTGCCGGCCCGTCCACGCGGACGTGCACCGTGTCCGCTAACGCCCCGCCAGCGCCGATCGCTTGTACGAGTACCCGAAGTAGATCGCCGATCCGATCAGGAACCACACGGCGAACCGCACCCAGGTCTGCCACCGCAGGAAGGTGATGAGCCAGATCGAGAAGACGACACCCAGCGCGGGCACGAACGGCATCCACGGCGTGCGGAAGGTGCGCGGCAGCTCCGGCTGCTGGTAGCGCAGCACGATCACCGCCGTGCACACCACCACGAACGCCAGCAGGATGCCGATGTTGGTCAGCTCGGCCGCCTCCCCGATCGGCAGGAACCCGGCGATGGCGGCCGACGCCGCCCCGACGATCCACGTCACGCGCGTCGGCACGTGCCGCGTGGGGTGCGTCTTCGCGAACCACTTGGGCAGCAGCCCGTCCCGGGACATCGAGAACCACACCCGGGTCACGCCCAGCATGAACGTGAACATCACGGTCAGGATGCCGATGATCGCGCCCACCGCGATCACGTCCGCGAGACCGCTCAGCCCGACCGACTTGAACGCCGTGGAGAAGCCGCTCTCCGGGTCGATGTCCTTGTAGTTCTGCATGCCCGTCAGCACCAGGCAGGCGGCGACGTACAGGACCATCGAGATCGCCAGCGAGTAGATGATCGCCTTCGGCATGTGTCGCTGTGCGTCCTTCGACTCCTCGGCCGCCGTTGACATGGCGTCGTAGCCGAAGACCGCGAAGAACACGGTGGCCGCGCCGGTGAAGGCCCCGCTGATCCCGAACGGGAAGAAGGGGGTGTAGTTCGAGGTGTCGATGTGGAAGACGCCCACCCCGATCACCACCAGCACGACCAGCACCTTGAGCACCACGACCGCCGTCTCGAAGCGGGCCGCGTTGCGGATGCCGAGGGTGAGCAGATACGCGATGAGCAGGCACAGCAACGCGGCGAACAGATCGACGCGGTGCCCGTCGCCGGTCCCCGGCGCCCCCAGCATCCAGTGCGGCAGGTTCGCGCCCAGCTCGCCGATCAGGAAGCCGAAGTAGCCGGAGATGCCGATCGCGACCACCGCCACGATCGCCGTGTACTCCAGCAGCAGGTCCCAGCCGATGAACCAGCCGGCGAACTCGCCCAGCACCGCGTAGCCGTACGTGTAGGCGGAGCCCGCCTTGGGGATGAGCCCGGCGAACTCGGCGTACGACAGCGCGGCGGCGGCGCTCGCGACGCCGGCGATCAGAAACGAGACGAGGACCGCCGGGCCCGCCGTTTCGTTGGCCACCGTCCCCGCGAGCGTGAAGATGCCCGCGCCGATGATTCCGCCGACGCCGATGGCGGTCAGCTGCCCCAGGCCCAGCGTCCGGTCCAGCCGTGGGCCCTCGCCGACCTCGGTCTCTTCGATGTGTTCGATCGGTTTGCGGCGGAGAATGCCCTCGCCCGCCCGGAGCCCGGCCATGCGCTTCACCTCTTCACGATCCGCAAACGGCTGACGGCGGATCATGATGGCTCAGCGATCCGGGGGACGGAAGGCGCCACGCACGGACCCCGGGGACTCTCCTCCGGTTCCTACGGCACCACCGTGACCGGCCACCGCCCCGCTTTCACCAGCCGGATCGCGACTGACCCGATGATCCGGTGGCCGGCCTGCTCGGAGGCGCCCACCACCACGGCGTCCGCCTTGAGCTCGTCCGCCGCCTTCACCAGACCGTTGTAGGGGTCACCGCGGAAGGTGTGGAACTCCCAGCGCAGGTCGAATATCCCCTTGACCCGCTCGGCGGCCTCCCGGATGTGCCCGACCAGGTCCTCGGCGATCTCGTCGGTCGTCTCGGCCACCGGCACCCCCAGGGCGGCGCCCGCCGCCATCACCGGCTGCACGTACACCACGGCGAGCAGCGCGTGCTGCCGCCGGGCAAGGCCACCGGCATATGCCGCAGCCCGGAGCGAGGAGTCGGAGCCATCCATCCCGACCACGATGACCTTGGGTCCGTCCGTGCCCCGTTCGAACTGGGAAGCGCGCTGTTCCGTCACGTCCCGAGGCTATCGGAGGCAAAGGCTCCGGTCACCGGTCGGACCTCTCGACGGGCGGGTCCGCAGAGGTGTTCCTACAGTCGGAACATGAGTCCCACCGTGGAGGCCACCACGGCCAAGGACACCCCGGGCGCGATACGGCCGCCCAGCGGCGGGTTCCTCAGCCGGGTGCCCGAGGCCTTCGCGACCTTCTTCGGCGCCCTGGGCCTGCTCTGCGTGCTGCTGGACCTGATCCCGCCGCTGCGCGCCCTGCTGCGTCCGGTCGTCCGCTTCCTCGACCTGCTCACCGTCCCCGTCAGCGCCAACCTCGCCTACGCCGTCTTCCTGTTCCTGCTGGCCGCCGCGACCGCCGCCCGGAAGAAAGTCGCCTGGTGGCTGGTCGTGGTCTATCTGGGCCTGCTGGTCCTGACCGACGCGCTCGGCGCGGCCGACGGCCTGTACGCCGAGTCCGTCCCCTCCCTCGTCGTGTGCGGCCTGGCCCTGGTCCTGCTGGTCGTGGCCCGCAAGGAGTTCTACGCCGCCTCCCGCCGCGCCGCCGTACGGCGGGCGCTCGTCGTGCTGATCGCCGGGCTCGCCGTGGCGATCCTGGCCGGCTGGGGCCTGGTCTCGCTGTTCCCCGGCACACTGCCGGAGGGACAGCACCTGGCCTGGGCGGCCGCACGGGTCCTCGGCGGCCTGGTCTCGGCCCGCTCCTTCGACGGCCGTCCGCCCCGCGCACTGTTCTTCGTGCTCGGCCTGTTCGGCGCCCTCGCCCTGCTCAACGCCGCCGCCACACTGTTCCGCTCCCAGCGCCTCGAAGCCGCCCTGCACGACGACGAGGAACTCCGCATCCGCACCCTGCTGGCGCGCTACGGCGACCAGGACTCCCTCGGCTACTTCGCCACCCGCCGCGACAAGGCCGTCGTCTTCTCGCCCAGCGGCAAGGCCGCCGTCAGCTACCGCGTCGAGGCCGGCGTCTGCCTCGCCGGCGGCGACCCCGTGGGCGACCGGGAGGCCTGGCCGCACGCCGTCGCCGCCTGGCTCGACATGGCCCGCCACCACGCCTGGGCGCCCGCCGTCATGGGCGCCTCCGAGGACGGCGCCAGGGCCTACGCGCGCGCCGGCCTCGGCGCCCTCCAACTGGGCGACGAGGCCATCGTGCACCCCGCCGGCTTCGACCTCGACGGCCGCGACATGCGCGTCACCCGCCAGGCCGCCCACCGCGTCCGGCGCACCGGCGCCCACTGCCGCATCCGCCGCCACTCCACCCTCACCGAGGCGGAGCTGGAGGAGATCGTCGACAAGGCCGACACCTGGCGCGACACCGAGACCGAACGCGGCTTCTCCATGGCCCTGGACCGCCTCGGCGACCCCGCCGACGGCGACTGCCTCCTCGTGGAGGCGCTGAGTGCGGACGGCCGGCTCCTCGCCCTGCTCTCGTTCGTGCCCTGGGGCAAGGACGGGGTCTCCCTGGACCTGATGCGCCGGGACCGCACCGCCCCCAACGGCGTCATGGAGTTCATGGTCGCCGAACTGTGCGCCGCCGCCCCGAAACTGGGCGTGCGCCGCATCTCCCTCAACTTCGCGGTGTTCCGGTCGGTCTTCGAGGAGGGCGCCCGCATCGGCGCCGGACCCGTGCTGCGCGCGTGGCGCCGCCTGCTGTTGTTCTTCTCCCGCTGGTGGCAGCTGGAGGCCCTCTACCGCTCCAACGCCAAGTACCACCCCGCGTGGTACCCGCGCTTCCTCTGCTACGGCGACGCCGCCTCCCTGGCCCGTATCGGCCTCGCCTCCGCCATCGCCGAGGGCTTCGTCTCCGTACCCTCGCTGCGCAGACTCCGGGGAAAGGGGCACCCGAAGGGTGCGCGGCGGCCCGCGACCACCGAAGGGCTGCCGTCGCTGTCGGAGCTCGGCCTCTACGGAGGGGACGAGGCCGGGGCAGCCGGCCCGGACGCGGGCCTGCCCGAGCAGGTCCGCGTCCGGCACCGCAAGCTGGACCGGCTGCGCGCCGACGCCACCGACCCCTACCCGGTCGGCATCCCGCCCCGCACCCACACGCTCGCCGACGTACCCCGGGGCGGACAGGTCACCGTCGCCGGCCGCGTCATGCTCGTGCGCGACTTCGGCGGCATCGTCTTCGCCGTGCTGCGGGACTGGTCCGGCGACCGCCAAGTGGCCCTCACCCGCGCGGAGTCCGGCCCCGCTCTGGACCGCTTCACCGCCGACACCGACATCGGCGACCACATCACCGTCACCGGCCGCGCGGGCGTCAGCGACCGGGGCGAGCCGACCGTCTTCGTCACCTCCTGGCAGCTCACCGGCAAGTGCCTGCGCCCCCTGCCCGACAAGCACCGCGGTCTCGCCGACCCCGAGGCCAAGGTCCGTATGCGCTACCTCGACCTGGTGACGAGCCCCGCCGCCCGCGATGTCGTCCGCGCCCGCTCCACCGCCGTGCAGGCACTGCGCCAGGGCCTCCTCGACCGCGGCTACCTCGAGGTCGAGACCCCGATGCTCCAGCAGATCCACGGCGGTGCCAACGCCCGCCCCTTCACCACCCACATCAACGCCTACGACCTCGACCTGTACCTGCGCATCGCCCCCGAGCTGTACCTGAAACGGCTGTGCGTCGGCGGCCTCGAAAAGGTCTTCGAAATGGGCCGGACCTTCCGCAACGAGGGCGTCTCCTACAAGCACAACCCCGAGTTCACGATGCTGGAGGCCTACCAGGCCTTCGCCGACTACGACGACATGCTCGACCTCACCCGTGAGCTGATCCAGGGCGCCGCGACCGCCGCCTTCGGCAGCCCTGTCACCCGCAAGGACGGCGAGGAGTACGACATCTCCGGGAGCTGGCCGGTCAAGACCGTCTACGGCGCCATCTCCGCGGCACTGGGGGAGGAGATCGACGCCGGCACCGACCTGCCGGACCTGCACCGGCTGTGCGACCGGGCGGGCGTGCCGTACACCGCCGATGACGGCCGTGGCGACGTCGTCCTGGAGATGTACGAACGGCTGGTCGAGGAGAAGACCCGGCTGCCCACCTTCTACAAGGACTTCCCGACCGACGTCTCCCCGCTCACCCGGCAGCACCGCACCGACCCGCGCCTCGCCGAACGCTGGGACCTCGTCGCCTTCGGCACCGAACTCGGCACCGCCTACTCCGAACTGACCGACCCCGTCGAGCAGCGCCGCCGCCTGACCCGGCAGTCCCTGCTCGCCGCCGGGGGAGACCCCGAGGCGATGGAGCTGGACGAGGACTTCCTCGACGCCCTGGAGTACGCGATGCCGCCCACCGGCGGACTCGGCATCGGCGTCGACCGGCTGGTCATGTTCCTCACCGGCCTGACGATCCGTGAGACGCTGCTGTTCCCCCTGGTGCGCCGCCGCTGAACGTGGCCACTGGGCCGGGCGGGTGGATTCCTGCCGCCGCTCCGGTGTCGCTGCGGTGCGCCGAGCCCCCGCTGGGCGACTGATGAGTCATGAAGAAGGATCAGTTCCTCGCGAGGCGCAGTGCTTTGCTCATCGGCGCCGCCGCTCTGGGCGCCGCCGGCAGCGCCGGTCTGCTCGCACTGGGCACGGATGACGAGCCGGCCAGGTCCGTGGCCCCCGCCGCGGGCGCCCCTGCGCACCGCCTGCCGTCGAAGCCCTTCGCCTACCGCCTCCAGCCCCTGACCGGAGACGGCCCCCCGGGCGCCGCGCGCGGCCGGACCCCGGTACGCCACGAGCCGCTGCTGCGGGTCTCCGGACGCGGCCGCACCATGGTGCTGACCTTCGACGACGGACCCGACCGCCGCTACACCCCGGGCATCCTGAGCACCCTGCGCGAGTACGACGTACGCGCCATGTTCTTCGTGTGCGGGGAGATGGCCGTCGACAACAAGGACCTCCTCGCCCAGATGGCCGACGAGGGGCACGTCGTCGGCAACCACACCTGGACCCACCCCCGGCTCACCGAGCTCAGGCGCGCGCAGATCCGCTCCGAGATGGAGCGCACCAGCGACGTCATCGAGGACGCGTACGGCGAGCGCCCGCAGTGGTTCCGGGCCCCCTACGGCGCCTGGAACCGGGCCGCCTTCCAGCTCGGCGCCGAGCTCGGCATGGATCCCCTCGCCTGGACGGTCGACTCCCTCGACTGGACCACTCCCGGCACCCGCACCATCGTCGACCGGGTGGAGAGCGGCGCCGCCCCCGGCGTCGTCGTGCTCTCGCACGACGCCGGGGGCGATCGCTCCCAGAGCGTACGGGCGCTGCGTGAGTACCTGCCGCAGTTGCTGGACTCCGGATACCACATCACCGTGCCGCGCCGGCAGTACGTCTGACGGGTCTTCGCCCGCCCGGCCGGGGAACGCTCAGCGGACCTCGACCAGGCGGGCGAAGACCACGACGTTGCCGTCGTAGCCGTGTTGCTTGGAGAAACCGCCGCCGCAGGTGATGACCCGCAATTCGGGGGTTCCCTTGGAGGCGTAGACGCGGTCGCTCGGGAAATTGCTCTTCGCGAAGACCTCGATGCCGTAGATATCGAATACCGCCGTCTTTCCGTCCCTGCGCGCGACCTCGACGCGATTTCCCTTCTTCAGGGCCCCGAGTCCGTAGAACACGGCGGGGCCCTGTTCGTTGTCGACGTGACCGACGATCACGGCGGTTCCCTTTTCGCCCGGCGAGACGGAGCCGGTGAACCACCCGGCCAGATTCGGGTCCTCCGGCGGCGGCGCGTCGACCCAGCCGTCCGTGTCCAGGCCGACCGGCGTCACGGGCGCGTCGACCTGGATCGCGGGGATCCTGACCCGGTCGGCAACGGAGTACGGCAACGGGGCCGGGACCTGGCCGAAGGTGCTGCTACTGCTACTGCTACTGCTACTGCTACTGCTGCTGCGACTGTCCGTGGCCGCCACCGACGCGGGCTGCGGCGGCCCGACGTCGAACTCCCCCGAACCATTCCGGATGAGCGCGAGACCGGTCAGCAGAACAAGCGCTATCACGCCCCACGGGGCGCGCCTCTTCTGCCGCTGCTCCTCCTCTTCCGCCACCACGTACAGCTCGTACGCAGACATTCGCCATCCCCTCTCGACACGGCCGTCGCCGCGTCATTCGCGCATACGTAAACGCTAAGTCCCTCACGCGAAACCGGCGACGGGACAGACGCGAACGGGTGGCTCCGTGTCGCGGGGTGCGCCATCCGGGTCGATGCTGGACAGCAAGTTTCTGACGGTGTGTGACCTGCGGCAATATCAGGTTGTGCGGTGTCCCCTCGGCGTGTCCGCTCACCAGGACGGACCACTCCCGAAATGCGGTGGCGTGCACGGCATCTGAGGGTCATATCGGAGACGTTTTCTCGCCGATCGACCGGGGACGGGTCCCGGGGCGTCTCCGCGGAGGATCACATGCGAAACTCACGTGCCCTGGCGGCCGCGGCCACTGTGGTCGCCGTCCTCGGGTTCGCCGCCCCCGCGGCCGTCGCGGACGGGATGGGCAACGGGGGCGGCACCGGCACTTCGAATGACCTGGTCGGCATCAACGGGGTCGGGCCGGGCGTCAATGGGGTCGGGCCAGGCGTCAATGGGGTCGGGCCGGGCGTCGCCGTAATCGGGCCGGGCAACAACTTGGGTGGGGGCGTCGGTAACAACGGGGGTGGCTTCGGTAACAACGGGGGTGGCTTCGGCAACAACGGGGGCGGTCCCGGCAACAACAACAACGGCTTCGGGAACAACAACGGCTTCGGGAACAACAACGGGTTCGGGAACAACAACGGCTTCGGCGACAACAATGGGCGGGGTCCAGGGAACAACAACGGGAACGGCTTCGGTAACAACAACGGGTTCGGGAACAACAACGGGGGTCCCGGCAACAACAACGGGAACGGCTTCGGCAACAACAACGGACGCGGTCCCGGCAACAACAACAACGGCTTCGGGAACAACAACGGCTTCGGCGACAACAACGGGCGGGGTCCAGGGAACAACAACGGGAACGGCTTCGGGAACAGCAACGGCTTCGGCGACAACAACGGGCGGGGTCCAGGGAACAACAACGGGAACGGCTTCGGCAACAACAACGGATTCGGGAACAACAACGGGGGTCCCGGCAACCACAACGGGAACGGTTTTGGTAACAACAACGGGTTCGGGAACAACAACGGGTTCGGTAACAACAACGGCTTCGGCAACAACGGGTTCGGTAACAACAACGGCTTCGGACCGAGGAACATCGTCGCCCAGCCCAGCGTGATCGCCGCCGGCGGCCGACTCACCGTCACCGTGGACGGTTGCGGTAACGGCGGCACCATGTCGTCGCGTGCCTTCCGTACCGCCTCGCTGCGGCCGTTCGGCGCCAACGACACATCCAGGGGCACCGCGACGATCAACGATGATGCCCGCCCCGGCCGCTACGACATCACGGTCAACTGCAACGGCCGGACCCTGACCCGCCCGGGGGCCTTCACCGTTATCGGCGGAGTCCGCGGCGGCCTGGGCGGCAGCATCTCCATCGGGGCGACCCCGACCGACATGGCCATCGGCGGCGGACTCGTGGGCGCGGCCGTCATCAGCGGCGGGGCGTTCTGGCTGCGCCGCCGCGCCGGGAAGCGCGTCTGATTCCGGTCGCCTCGAAGCGGGGCGCGCGCCGAAAGGCCTTCGCCCCGGATCCTTGGAGGATCCGGGGCGAAGTGGGCTCCCCGCGGGACCGGCAAAGATCCCGGAAGCGACCGTGGCGGAGCCCCTGCGGCCACCGCCGTCGCGGTTGCTCACGCCATCGCACGGCTCGTCAGCCGCCCGCGTGCGGGAAGAGGTTCAGGAACGGCTCTGCCGAAGCGGTGATGCCGCGGCTGTAGGGTGAGTCGAAGTCCCAGATCAGGAAGAGCAGGAAGGCGATCAGCGCCGAGAACAGTCCGGCCAGGACAAGTTCGCGGGCCGTACGCCGGATCTGCAGGGCGAAGATCATGCCGATGGTGATGGCGGCTCCGCTGAGCAGGCCGAACCACACCACGCCGGGCATGGTGGCCCCGGTGGAGTCGGCGCGGGCGTTGCGTGCCTGGTCCGCCGCGGCGACCTGGTCGAGGAGCGGCTGGTAGGCCTGGGCCTCGAAGTCCGTCTTCGGCTGGTAGTCCGTGACGTCCTGGCGGACGCGTTGCATCAGTTCGGCGCCCCGCTTCGTGACCTTCCCGTCGTCCGCCATCGCTTTCCACTCGGTGGTCACGACGTACCCGACATAGGCGTCGACGTCCGCCCGGACACGGTCACGGACATCGGGCGGATACACCCGGACCCGTGCCGAGATCTCGTGCAGCGCCTGGGCCTCCGCCTGGACATGGTCCTGCGCGGCACTGCGCGCCTCCCAGACGCCGGCGATGGCCAGCCCCAGGACGATCGCGTAGATCACGCCGATCCACATCGTCATGTACTCGATGACGTCCGGGGTGTCGTTGGGATCCTCGTCCTCGGGGGCCCTGCGATGGCGTACGAGGGTGATGACGACCACCACGGCGCAGGCGGCGGCCATCGCGAGGGTGAGAACAAGCCATTCCGGCAAGAGGTGCCTCCAGGGATCAGCGCGGGCGCAGTGCGGCGACGGCGACCACCGCGGGCGCCGTGATGAGCAGGACGTAGACGACGGGCGACGTGGTGCCGCGCGGGGGCCGCCGGGGCGGCGTGGCGTGGTACCGCGGATAGCTCACCGGCGTCACGGAGGGACGCGGAGCGGGCGTGGGCGACGGCTTGGGAGCCTTCGTCGGTGTGGGTGTCGGCGTCGGGGTCGGACGTGGGCGGGGTGCCGCGGGCTGCGGCGCCGGCGGGGGCGGTGGTTCGGGCCGGGGCTTCGGAGGCGGGGTCGGCGTCGGGGGTGGTGTGGGCGTGGGGGTCGGCTTCGGTGGTGGTGGTGGCGGCGTCGGAGTCGGAGTCGGTGTGGGCGTCGGGGTCGGCGACGGCACCGGGCACGACGGGGGAGTCGGCCAGGTGCCACTCCCCGCGACCGCCACCGCCTCCGTGCCGTCCGGGCCGGTCGAGGCCCACGCGCAGGCGTCGGCCGCCGCCGTCCCGGCCGGCGCGCCCACGAGGATCCAGGCCAGCGCGAAGAGGGCCAACACCCTTGTGGCGAGGGCGGATCGGGTCGGTTCGGGTCCATGCACGACGGAGATCATTCGTCGTGTCGCGCCCGCCCACGCCGGAGCGCCGGAGGATTGCCCCGAAGGGGGGACAGACGGCGTACGTCGGTTTGAGCGGCGCACCGTCGGGGCGCCGGCGGCACGCACGCGCGTACGAGGCGGGGGCGGTGCGCGTCACAGGTTCCGGAAAGAAATTTGTGCTGTGGCTGAACGCAAACCCTGTCCCCGTGCGTACCCAGTGTCGTGCGGCGGCCCAGAGGGGGCCGCAACACCTTGTGATGATCGGGGAGTTGACGATGAAGACCTCCTGGCGGAGCGCCTCTCTCGTGGCGAGCGCTGTGTCCGTGCTGGCGCTGACGACGGCGTGCGGTCAGGAAGGCGGCACTCAGGCCGCGAGCCAGAACGTGGGTGCCACGGCCGCGGCCGGCAACTACGGAAGCGCCGGCAGCACGGGCCTCGGCACCACGGCCGGCGCCGGAACCAGCACGCAGGCCCCCGCGGCGCAGACCTCCACCGCCGGTGAGCTGGCCGTTTCCGACAACGCGGAACTCGGGAAGGTGCTCACCGACAGCACCGGTCTCACCCTGTACCGCTTCGACGACGACACCGCCGAGCCGCCCAAGTCGAACTGTGACGGCGACTGTGCCACGGCCTGGCCGCCCGTTCCCGCAGACGACGCCACGGCCGGCGCGGGCATCGACAAGGCTCTCCTCGGCGAGGTCACCCGCTCCGACGGTACCAAGCAGCTGACCGTCGCCGGCTGGCCCGCGTACCGCTACGCGAAGGACACCAAGGCCGGTGACAGCACCGGCCAGGGCGTGGGCGGCAAGTGGTACGCGCTGGCCCCCGACGGCAAGAAGGCGAAGCTCACCAGCCTGCCCGGGCTGTCCACCCGCAAGGACCCCAACCTGGGTGAGGTCGTCGTCGACAAGAACGGCATGACGGTCTACCGCTTCCTGAAGGACAAAGCGTGGCCGAAGCCGGTGTCGGCCTGCACCGGCGCCTGCCTGGAGAAGTGGCCGGCGGTCGGGCCCGTCGAGACGAACGACACCGAGGGCGTCGTGAAGAAGGGCCTGATGAGTTTCACCCGGCCCGACGGCGTCAAGCAGCAGACGGTCAACTGTTGGCCGATTTACACCTTCTCCGGTGACAAGGCGCCCGGAGACACCAACGGTCAGGGGGTCGGCGGCACGTGGTACGCCGTGGCTCCCGACGGGAAGCCGGTCGGCGCGCCGAAGGAGTAAAGATCGCCTCCCCAGGGTTGATCGTCCTTCCCCGCAGCGCGCGCGACCCCCGGTCCGCCCCCTCCGCACCGCACGGAGGGGGCGGACCGCTGTACGCCCTTCACCCGGAATTTTCCTGACGGTTCATCGCTCTTCACACCTCTTCGGAACTCTCCGGAACACCCCGGATACTTTTCGTAGAGCGTTCCCCGCACCTCAATTCGGCACGTGCCGCAGGCAGTGACCGGGAACGGACGGTCAATTTCCGTTTCGGCTCGCCCCTATGGCGGGCGATCAGTAGCCTCTGCTCGAACACCGGATCGCCTACGCCTTGGAGTGATGGATGGAGCGTCCCGCTTGGGCCCCACGCAGCATCGACATCTCGGTGCCGAGCGTTTCGCGAATCTACGACTACTACCTGGGCGGTTCGCACAACTTCGAGGTCGACCGGGAAGCGGCCCGCAAGGCCATGGAGTTCATGCCGGGACTCCCCAAGATCATGCAGGCGAACCGGGCGTTCATGCGCCGCGCCGTGCGCTTCGCGGCCGCCGAGGGCATCACCCAGTTCCTCGACATCGGCTCCGGCATTCCCACCTTCGGCAACGTCCACGAGGTCGCCCAGGCCGCCGCCCCGGGCGCCCACGTCATGTACGTCGACCACGACCCGGTGGCCGTCGCGCACAGCCAGGCCGTGCTCGCGGGCAACGACGACGCGGATGTCTTCGCGGCCGATCTCCGCAAGCCCCGGGAAATCCTGTCGAGCCCTCAGGTTCAGCGTCTGATCGACCTGAATCGGCCAGTTGCGCTGCTCCTCGTTGCCATACTGCATTTCGTGGAAGACGCGGACGACCCGTACGGAGTGGTGGCCGAGCTGCGCGAGGCGCTCGCGCCCGGCAGCCTGCTGATCCTGACGCATGCCTCGTACGAGGGAATCCCGCTGCCACCGGAGCGGGCCGACGGCGCGGTGGACGTATACAAGGACATTCGCAACCCGCTCATCATGCGCTCGCGGAACGAGATCGAACGGTTTTTCGAAGGGTACGACATGGTGGAACCGGGACTGGTGCCGATGCCGCTCTGGCGGCCGGAGACGGCGCCGGAGGACGAGGATCCTTACGCCTACTCCGGTTTCGCGGGCGTGGGGCGTACGGCGTGACGGCGGAGCCGGACGGGCCGGAGGACAGACTGCGTCGGTTCGCCACGATCTGGAGCCGGGCGGTGTTCCCGGTGACCTCGACGTCACTGACCCGGCCTGAGTTCGAGGAGCAACTGCTCCCGCTGGCCCGGCGGTTGAGCGAGGCGCTGCGGGCCCGGGCCTTCGACGCGGACGCGGGCAGGGCGGTCGGCGCCGCCCTCGTCGCCGTGCACTGCACGGACCCCGAGGCGCTCAGCCGCGCGCTGGACTGCGTCGAGGCCTACCTCGTGCTCTACTGCGGCGAGGACGGCCCCCAGGAGGACCTGCGAAGCCGCTCCTCCCGGCTGCAGCACGCCATGGCCGCCGGCTTCGCGCAGGCGCTGCGCGACCGGACGCTCGCCGAGCAGGAGGCGATCGCGCAGGCCGCGCTCCAGGCCCAGGGCCTGGTCGCGCAGGCGCTGCACGCCAGCGAGGCGCGGTTCCGCGCGGTGTTCGAGGACGCGGCCATAGGAATCGGCATCGCCGACCTGGACGGCAACGTCCTTGAGGTCAACGGGGCGATGCTGCGCATGTTCGGCGGCTCCGAACAGTCCGTGCGCGGGCGCAACGTCCGGGAGTGGACGCACGCCGAGGACGCGCCGCAGATCTGGCGGCTGTACCAGGAGCTGGTGCGCGGCGACCGCGAGCACTACCACGTGGAGAAGGCCTTCTACCGTCCGGACGGAACGGTCCTGTGGACCAACCTGACGGTCTCTCTGCTGCGCGATGCCGACGGCGACCCGCAGTACCAGCTGGCGCTGATGGAGGACACCACCGAGCGCCGCCTGCTCAACCTCCGGCTGCGCTACGAGGCCACGCACGACGCGCTCACCGGCCTGCCCAACCGCACGCTGTTCTTCGAACGCCTGGAGAAGGCGCTGGGCGCCGGCCCGGGACAGCGGTTCGGCCTGTGCTACCTCGACCTGGACGGCTTCAAGACCATCAACGACAGCCTCGGTCACGCGGCCGGGGACCGGCTGCTCGTCGAGGTCGCCGACCGGCTCCAGTCCTGCGCGACCGCGCCGGGCGAGATGGTCGCGCGGCTCGGCGGCGACGAGTTCGTGGCGCTGACCACCGGGCCGGACACCCAGCGGGAGGTCGACGAGCTCGCCGCGCGCATCATGAACGCGCTGATCGCCCCGATCAGCGTCGACGGCCGGGAGCTGACCGTGCGCGGCAGCATCGGCATCGTCGAGGGCGCGGCGCAGGAGCGGAGCGCGGCGGAGGTGCTGCGCAGCGCCGACATCACGATGTACCGGGCCAAGTCCGCCGGCGGCAACCGCTTCGAGCTCGCCGACCCGGAGGCCGACGCCCGCGCCATCACCCGGCACGGACTCACCACGGCGCTGCCGACCGCCCTGGAGCGGGGCGAGTTCTTCATCGAGTACCAGCCGCTGGTCCACCTCGGCGACGGCAGCGTCCGCGGCGCCGAGGCCCTGGTGCGCTGGCTGCACCCGCAGCACGGCGTCCTCGGCCCCGACCGGTTCATTCCGCTCGCCGAACACACGGGCCTGATCGTCCCGTTGGGCCGCTGGGTGCTGGAGCAGTCGGTCCGCCAGGCCCGCGAGTGGCGGGAACGCCACACCGGCGCCGGCCCGTTGCGCATCAACGTCAACCTCTCGCCCTGCCAGCTCACCCACCCGGGCCTGGTGCAGGACACCGTCGACATCCTGGAGCGCACCGGCGTCGCCCCCGACGCGCTCTGCCTGGAGGTGACCGAGTCGGCGCTGATCGGGGCCGACGACGACCTGCTCAAGCCGCTGCGCCGGCTGGCCGAGATGGGTGTCGACATCGCCCTGGACGACTTCGGCACCGGCTACTCCAACCTCGCCAACCTGCGCCGGCTGCCGGTGAGCATCCTCAAGCTGGACCGTTCCTTCACCCAGAGCATGCAGCGGTTCCCGGCCGATCCCGTCGACCTCAAGATCGTCGAAGGTATCGTTTCGCTTGCCCACAGTCTGGACCTCGCGGTGACGGTCGAGGGCGTCGAAACCGGCGCCCAGGCGGAGCAGTTGCGGATACTGGGCTGCGACACGGCCCAGGGCTGGTACTACGCCCGCCCGGGCCCGCCGGAGCGGCTGCACGAACTGGCGCTGGTGGACGCCGCGGGGTGACGGCCGAAACGCGGTTGCGGGGGTGCCGGGGTCTCGGGCGACGATATGCGGGTGACCCAGGAATCAGATGACGTGAACGAGGCGATCGCGGGCGAACTGCGCCTCATGGACCCCGCCGTCCGCTCCGGTGCCGAGGCCGCCCGCCTGTTCGACCCGGAGTTCGTCGAGGTCGGCGCCTCGGGCCGGAGCTACACCTACGAGGAGACGATCGCCGGGCTGCCCGACAAGCCGGGGAGCGCGGCGGACGGCCCGCGCTACGAGCCGTCGGCGATCACGGGCGTCCTGCTGGCCCCCGGCCTGGTGCACCTCACCTTCGAGACCGTCTTCGACGGCCGCCGCGCCCGCCGCAGCTCCCTGTGGCGCAAGCGCGACGAGGAGACGGGGTGGCGCATGTACTACCACCAGGGCACGCCGGTGCCGCCGGACATCGACTGAGCGCTCCGCCGGAAGCGCGCTGACGATCCCGCGGGTTGGTGGGGGCCGGTCGTGCCCACGCGGCGGAGCCGCATATCGGCACAGCCCCGCGCCCCTTGCGGGGCGCGATACCGCACCGGACTTCGACAAGGCTGCTCAGGGCACGGCCAGGGCCTTTCCCGGCTCACCGCTCCAGCAGCATGCGCTGCAGCTCCCGGGCCGCCCGCGGCGGCGCCACATCGCTGCGGTGGGCCAGGGCGATGGTCCGGTACAGGCCCGGGCGGGCCAGCGAGGTCACCCGTAGCCCGTGCCCGGAGCGCGCCGCCACCATGCGCGGGACGACGGCGACGCCCAGCCCCGCCCGTACGAACCCGAGCACCGCGTCCATCTCGCCGCCCTCCACCGCGAAGTCCGGCTCGAACCCCTCGGCGCGGCACGCGGCGACGGTCAGCTCCCTGAGGTCGTAGCCGTGCCGGAACATCACCAGCCGCTCGCCCTCCAGGTCGCCGATGCGCACCGTCCGCCGTCCGCCGCCGGGCCGGGGAGCCTCCGGCGACGACACCACGACCAGGTCCTCGCGCAGCAGCTCCACCGTGGTCAGCGCGGGCGACGGGGTGGGCAGCGGCAGGACCACCAGGGCCAGGTCGAGGGCGCCGCGCGCCAGCTCCCGAACGAGATCGTGCGAGCCGCCCTCCTCGATCAGCAGCCGGATGCCGGGGTAGCGGTCGTGGAAGGCGCGCAGCACGTCCGGCAGCAGACCGGTGCACAGGCTCGGCGTCGCGCCCAGCCGCACCCGGCCGCTGCGCAGCTGCACCAGCTCCAGCACCTCGTGCCGTGCCGTGTCCGCGTCGGCCAGGATGCGCCGGGCCAGCGGCAGCAGCGCCTCGCCCGCGTCGGTCAGCGTGATGTTCCCCCGGGCGCGCAGGAACAGATCCGCCCCGAGCTCCCGCTCCAGCGCCCTGATCTGCTGCGACAGCGACGGTTGCGCGACATGGACCAGCTCGGCGGCCCGGGTGAAGTGCCGGGTCTCGGCGACCGCCACGAAGTACTGGAGCTGCTGGAACTGCATACACCCACGATAACCGCCACGATAGCCACAGCCTATTGAATCGAGCCGGACCATGTCTTGGACCGATCGGGTCTTCCGGCTCTAGCGTCTTCTTCCATGGCTCTGGCAACGCGGACGGACCGACGGCCGTCCTTGGCACGCACCGTGTGGGACTCCTCCGTCGGCAAGAAGACAGTGATGGCCGTCAGCGGCCTGATCATGTTGCTGTATCTGGTCGCGCACGTGATCGGCAACCTGAAGATCTTCTTCGGAGCGGGCGAGTTCAACCACTACGCCCACTGGCTGCGCACGGTCGGCGAGCCCTTCATGCACTACGAGTGGACGCTGTGGCTGGTCCGCGTCGTCCTGGTCGTCGCCGTGATCGCGCACGCCGTCTCCGCGTACCAGCTCAGCCGACGCGACATCAAGGCGCGCCCCAGCAAGTACGTGCACAAGAAGCCGCGGGCGACCTACGCGACGCGCACCATGCGCTGGGGCGGGATCATCCTCGGCCTGTTCATCGTCTGGCACATCCTGGACCTCACCACCGGCACCGTGCACTCCGGCGGCTTCCAGGAGGGCCACCCGTACCAGAACGTCGTGGACACCTTCTCCACCTGGTACGGCAACGTCATCTACATCGTCGCGATGCTCGCCATGGGCCTGCACGTCCGGCACGGCTTCTGGAGCGCCGCCCAGACCCTCGGCGTCGGCAGCCGCACCCGCGACCGCGCCCTGAAGATCGTCGCCGACGTCCTCGCGCTGCTGCTCACGGCCGGCTTCATCGCCGTCCCGGTGGGCGTCATGACCGGAGTGGTGAGCTGACACATGCACAACTATGCCGAATACAAGACGGGTGAGCCGGTCGTGGACGGCAAGGCCCCGTCCGGCCCCGTCGGCGAGCGCTGGGACAAGCGCCGTTTCGAGGCCAAGCTGGTCAACCCCGCCAACCGCCGCAAGCACACGATCATCGTCGTGGGCACCGGTCTCGCGGGCGGCTCCGCCGGCGCCACCCTCGCCGAACAGGGCTACCACGTGGTCCAGTTCTGCTACCAGGACTCCCCGCGCCGGGCCCACTCCATCGCGGCCCAGGGCGGCATCAACGCCGCCAAGAACTACCGCAACGACGGCGACTCGATCCACCGGCTGTTCTACGACACCGTCAAGGGCGGCGACTTCCGGGCCCGCGAGTCCAACGTCCACCGCCTCGCCCAGATCTCGGTCGAGATCATCGACCAGTGCGTGGCGCAGGGCGTGCCCTTCGCCCGCGAGTACGGCGGCCTTCTCGACACCCGCTCCTTCGGCGGCGTCCAGGTGTCCCGTACGTTCTACGCCCGTGGTCAGACGGGCCAGCAGCTCCTCCTGGGCGCCTACCAGGCGCTGTCCCGGCAGATCGCGGCCGGGAACGTGGAGATGCATCCGCGCACCGAGATGCTCGACCTGATCGTCATCGACGGGCGGGCCCGCGGGATCGTGGCCCGGGACCTGATCACCGGCAAGATCGACACGTACTTCGCGGACGCCGTCGTACTGGCGAGCGGCGGTTACGGCAACGTCTTCTACCTGTCGACGAACGCCATGAACTCCAACGCCACCGCCATCTGGCGGGCCCACCGGCGCGGCGCCCTCTTCGCCAACCCCTGCTTCACGCAGATCCACCCCACCTGCATTCCGCGCACCGGCGACCACCAGTCCAAGCTCACGCTGATGAGCGAGTCGCTGCGCAACGACGGCCGGATCTGGGTGCCCAAGGCCAAGGGCGACGACCGGCCGCCGAACAAGATCCCCGAGGACGAGCGCGACTACTACCTGGAGCGCATCTACCCGTCCTTCGGCAACCTGGTCCCGCGCGACATCGCCTCCCGCGCCGCCAAGAACGTGTGCGACGAGGGCAGGGGAGTGGGCCCCGGCGGACAGGGCGTCTACCTGGACTTCGCCGACGCGATCAAGCGTATGGGCCGCAAGGCGGTCGAGGAGAAGTACGGCAACCTCTTCGACATGTACGCGCGGATCACCGCCGAGGACCCGTACACGGTCCCCATGCGGATCTACCCCGCCGTGCACTACACGATGGGCGGTCTGTGGGTCGACTACGACCTCCAGACCACCGTCCCCGGCCTGTTCGCGATCGGCGAGGCCAACTTCTCCGACCACGGCGCGAACCGCCTCGGCGCCTCCGCGCTGATGCAGGGCCTGGCCGACGGCTACTTCGTGCTGCCGTCCACCATCAACGACTACCTGGCCCGCAACCCGCACCAGGATTCGGTGACCACCGAACACCCCGCGGTCCAGGAGGTGTTGACCGAGACCCAGGACCGGCTCAGCCGGCTCCTCGCCGTCGACGGCGACCGCACCCCCGACTCCTTCCACCGTGAACTCGGCGAGCTCATGTGGGAGTTCTGCGGCATGGCCCGCACGGACGCCGGCCTGCGCAAAGCCCTAGAGCGCATCCCGCAGATCCGCGAGGAGTTCTGGCGGCGCATCAAGGTGCCCGGCACGGGCGAGGAGTTCAACCAGTCCCTGGAGAAGGCCAACCGCGTCATCGACTACATCGAGCTCGCCGAGCTCATGTGCCTCGACGCGCTGCACCGCTCCGAGTCCTGCGGCGGCCACTTCCGCGAGGAGTCCCAGACCGCCGACGGTGAGGCGGCCCGCAAGGACGACGAGTTCGCATACGCGGCCGCCTGGGAGTTCACGGGAACGGGCGAGGCCCCGACCCTGCACAAGGAAGACCTGGTCTTCGAGTACGTCCACCCCACTCAGCGGAGCTACGCATGAAGCTCACCCTGCGCGTCTGGCGGCAGCGCAACGCCGACGCCGAAGGCGCCATGTCCACGTACGAGGTGGACGGCATCTCCACCGACATGTCCTTCCTGGAGATGCTCGACACGCTCAACGAGGAACTCATCCTCAAGGGCGAGGACCCCGTCGCCTTCGACCACGACTGCCGCGAGGGCATCTGCGGCGCGTGCAGCCTGGTGATCAACGGTGACGCGCACGGCCCCGAGCGCACCACCACCTGCCAGCTGCACATGCGGTCCTTCCAGGACGGCGACACGATCGACATCGAGCCCTGGCGGGCCTCGGCGTTCCCGGTCGTCAAGGACCTGGTCGTGGACCGCTCGTCCTTCGACCGGATCATCCAGGCCGGCGGCTACATCACCGCCCCGACCGGCGCGGCACCCGAGGCCCACGCCACGCCCGTACCGAAGCCGGACGCCGACCTCGCCTTCGAGCACGCCGAGTGCATCGGCTGCGGCGCCTGCGTGGCCGCCTGCCCGAACGGCGCGGCGATGCTGTTCACCTCCGCCAAGGTCAACCACCTGAACGTGCTGCCGCAGGGCGCGCCCGAGCGCGAGACGCGCGTCCTGGACATGGTGGCCCAGATGGACGAGGAGGGCTTCGGCGGCTGCACCCTCACCGGGGAGTGCGCCACCGCCTGCCCCAAGGGCATCCCGCTGGTGTCCATCACCAGCATGAACAAGGAGTGGCTGCGCGCGACCCGCAAGGTGGCGAAGCGCTGAGCGCTCCGCGGGATGTGCGGCGATGCGCCGTCGATCGCCTGCGGCATCGTCGTGGCTGGTCGCGCAGTTCCCCGCGCCCCTTTGGGGCGCTGCGGAACCGCAGCGACTTCACCGAGGCCGCTTAGCGCGCGGCCAGGAACGTTCGCCGGCGAAGTGCGGACGGGCGGGACCGGGAGTGGTGCTCTCCGGTCCCGCCAGGCACTCGCTCGGGCACCACGTCCCGACCAGCCGGGCCCGAGCCCGAACAGGGGAAAGCGGGCTGGGTCGGCGGGTCGCGGCCGGTGCCCGCGGTGCCGCGCCGCTATGGCTGTCGGCATGGCACTTCTCTCCCCGCCCGCCCCGCCCACGGGCGACGCTCCGGCTTCGGAAGGGCGGCACGACCGGTCGGCGGCCGCCCGGGTAGGTCTGTGGCTGTGGCCCACGCTGGCCACGCTCGTCGGCGCGCTGTACCGGATCGGCGACCCCTTGCTCGGGCGCGACGAGCTGACCAGCTGGGACGTGTCCGGGCGCAGCGTCGGCCAGGTGCTGGCCACGGTGCGGCGGGTGGACGGGGTGGTGGGCACGTACTACCTGCTGCTGCACGCGTGGACGCGCCTCTTCGGGGACTCGCCCCTGGCCCTGCGCCTGCCCTCCGCACTGGCCATGGCCGCCGCGGCGGCCTGCGTGGCGCTGATCGGGCAGCGCCTGTTCGGCCGCCGCGCCGGACTGGCCGGCGGCCTGCTGTTCGCCCTGATTCCAGGGGCGAGCCGGTTCGCCCACGAGGCCCGCCCGTACGCCCTGGTGATGCTGGCCGTGGCCCTGGCCTCGCTGCTGCTGCTGCGCGCCCTGGACCGCCCCGGCAGCCCGGTGCGCTGGGCGGCGTACACGCTGGGCGTGGTGGCCGTCGGGCTGTTCCACCTGATCGCGCTGACCTGTCTGATGGGGCATCTGGTCCTGGTGGCCCTGCGGGCCCGGTACGAGCGTCGCCTGTGGTGGGGCTTCTGCCTCGCGGTCCTGGCCGCAGCCGCCGCGCTGTCCCCGCTGGTGGTACTGGGCAGTGCGCAGACCGCCCGGCAGAGCTCGTGGATCGCCGTGCCGGAGGGATGGGGCCTGGTCGACATCTGGCCGCAGCTGTTCTACTCCGGCCTGTGCACAGGGGCGATGATGCTGCTCGTCGCGCTGGCGTGCGGAGAACGCCGCGACGCCGTCGCCTTCTGCGCGGTGTCGGCCGTGCTGCCCCCGGTGGCGATCTGGGCGGTGTCCCAGGACGGGATGTCGTACTTCTACTTCCGGTACATGCTGTTCACCCTGCCGGTGTTCGCGGTGCTGGCGGGTGCCGGTCTCGCGGCCTCGGCCCGGTCCCGGCCGGTGGTCGCCTCAGTCCTCGCGGTTCTCGCCCTGCTCACCCTGCCCGACCAGAGATCTCTGGGAGAGCCGCTCGCGCACTACTGGATCGGCGGCCCCGACTACGCGGCGGCCGCACGGACCATCCAGAAGTACTACCTCCCCGGCGACGCGATCGTCTACGACAGGGCCGAAGAGGCGGGCATGTTCCCCCTCGGCATCCGCTACTACCTGCCCCGCGACCTGGAGCTGCGCGACGTCTTCCTCGCCGAGCCGGCCGCCCGGCGCAACGACCTGCTGTCGACCGACTGCCCGCAGCCGGACCGCTGTCTGAAGGGCGAGAAGCGGATCTGGCTGGTGGTGATGGGGAACGAGACGGACCCGTTCAACGGCCTGCCCCCGAACCAGGCGGCGGCCCTGCGCGCCCACTACACGGCGTCCGGGGCGGAACGTCCCGGCGGTCTGACGGTGGCTCTGCTGGTGCGCGCGAAGTAGCGGCGGCGGGCGCCGGACGCGTCGAACCCGGCATTCAGCAGCCGCACATCCACGGTCCCCGCGCAGGACACGTCGAGGCCAGCCGGCCGCGGAAGAAGTGAGGTGCAGATTTCCTCACGCTTCCGCTCGGCACAGGAGACCGTCATGACCGCCATGCCCGCCTCGCCCCCCGCCCTGGCCGCCCCGCCCACAGGATCCGGTTATCTCGTCTCGCTCGCCCGCGACCAGGACGACGTCCGGGCCGCGCAGCGCCTGCGCCACCAGGTGTTCGCCGGCGAGCTGGGCGCCCGCCTCGACGGCCCCGAGCCGGGCCTCGACATGGACGCCTTCGACGCGTACTGCGATCACCTTCTCATACGGGACAACGCCACCGGCGAGGTCGTCGGCACCTACCGTCTGCTGCCGCCCGAGCGGGCCGCGATCGCCGGACGCCTGTACTCGGAGGGCGAGTTCGACCTGGCCCCGCTCGACGCGATCCGGCCCGGCCTGGTCGAGGTCGGCCGCTCCTGCGTGCACCCCGACCACCGTGACGGCGCGGTCATCGGCCTGATCTGGGCCGGGATAGCCCGCTACATGGTGGACCGCGGCCACGAGTGGCTGGCCGGCTGCTGCTCCGTCCCGCTGGCCGACGGCGGCGCCCTGGCGGCGGCGACCTGGGACCGGGTGCGGGAGAAGCACCTGGCGCCCGAGGAGTTCCGGGTACGGCCGCTGCGCCCCTGGATCCCGAACGACACGACCGCCCCCGCCCGTACCGAGCTTCCCGCGCTCCTGCGCGGCTACCTCCGCCTCGGCGCCTGGGTGTGCGCCGAGCCCGCCCACGACCCCGACTTCGGGGTCGCCGACCTGTACGTGCTGCTGTCGATGCGCCGGGTCAACCCGCGCTATCTGCGGCACTTCCTCTCCCTCGTCCCGGCCTGATGAGCGTCTGGCTGCCCAGCGCGCCCTGCACCCCCGGGGCGTGCGTGGAGTCGGCGGGCTCCGCCACGGCCGTACCGCGGGCCGTGCTGCGGCTGACGGCGATGGTCGTGCTGCTCCTCGCCGGGATCACGCTGTCGCCGCTCGGCCGGTGGATCCCCGCGGAGCTGGTACGACGGTGGAGCCGGGCGACCGTACGGGCCGCGGGGGTCCGGGTCCGTATCACCGGCACCGCCGCGCCCACCGGCGGACTGCTCCTCGTCGCCAACCACATCTCCTGGCTCGACATCCCGCTGCTCGCCGCCGTACGCCCGGCCCGGATGCTGGCGAAGGCCGAGATCCGGCGGTGGCCGGTGGCGGGCCCGCTGGCCGCGCGCGCCGCCCTGTTCATCGACCGCGACCGCCTGCGCGCCCTCCCCGGCACGGTCGCCCGCATGGCGGACACCCTGCGGGCGGGTCAGGCGGTCGCGGTCTTCCCCGAGGGCAGCACCTGGTGCGGCCGCGCCCAGGGAGACTTCCGCCGTGCGGCCTTCCAGGCCGCGCTCGACGCGGGGGCGGCCGTCCAGCCGGTGCGTATCCGCTACCGGTTCGCCGGGGGAGCGGACAGCACGGCCCCCGCCTTCGTCGGCGACGACTCGCTGCTCGCCTCGGTGTGGCGGGTGGTGTCGGCGCGTGGGCTGGTCGCCGAGGTGGAGGTACGACCCGTACTCCCCGAGGGCGGTGACGTCGATCGGCGGGCACTGGCCCGGGCGGCGCAGCACAGCCTGGGCCTGCGGGCCGCCGCCCATCCCTGACGTCCTCTGTCCCTGACGTCCTCCGCCTCTGGTGCCCTCCGTCTCTGGCGTCCGGCGGGGCGCAGGGATCAGGCGCGGCCGGACCGCTCCCGCGCGAGATACGGCGCCGTGGCGCTCCCTTCCGCGCGCGCCACCTCCGCCGGCGCCCCCGCCGCCACGATCCGTCCGCCCGCGTCCCCGCCGCCCGGCCCCAGGTCGATCACCCAGTCCGCGCCCGCGACGACGGACATGTCGTGCTCGACCACGACCACGGTGTGCCCGGCGTCGACCAGCCCGTGCAGCTGGCGCATCAGTACCTCGACGTCGGCGGGGTGGAGGCCGGTCGTCGGCTCGTCCAGGAGGTAGAGGGTGTGGCCGCGGCGGCCGCGCTGGAGCTCGCTCGCCAGCTTGATGCGCTGGGCCTCGCCGCCGGACAGCTCCGTCGCCGGCTGGCCCAGGCGCAGATAGCCGAGGCCCACGTCGAGCAGGGTGTTCAGGCTGCGGGCGACCGTCGGGGTGTCCGCGAAGAAGTCCGCCGCAGCCTCGACGGTGAGGTCCAGCACCGACGCGATGTTCCGTTCCCGGTACGTCACGTCGAGCGTCTCGGGGTTGTAGCGTGCCCCGCCGCAGTCCGGGCACGGCGCGTAGGTGCTCGGCAGGAACAGCAGCTCCACGCTGACGAACCCCTCGCCCTGGCAGGTCTCGCAGCGCCCGCCCGGCACGTTGAAGGAGAACCGGCCGACGCCGTAGCCGCGCTCGCGGGCCACGTCGGTCGCCGCGAACTCCTTGCGGACGACGTCGAACAGTCCGGTGTAAGTGGCGAGATTGGAACGAGGGGTGCGGCCGATCGGCTTCTGGTCGACCGCTACCAGGCGGCCCACGCCCGCCAGTTCCTCCGTGATCTCGCCGATGAGCGTGGACTTGCCGGAGCCGGACACACCGGTGACCGCCGTGAACACGCCCAACGGGAACTCGGCCGTCACCCCGCGCAGGTTGTGCCGGGTCACCGGACCGACCTTCAACTGGCCGCGCGGGGTGCGGACTTCGCGTACGGCGGCGGGGGAGCGGTCGAAGAGGAAACGGGCCGTCGCCGACTCCCCGACCGCGGCCAGCTCCGCCACCGGACCGCTGTGCAGCACACGCCCGCCGTGCTCGCCGGCCCGTGGGCCGACGTCCACCAGCCAGTCGGCGGCGCGTACGACGTCGAGGTGGTGTTCCACGACGAACACCGAGTTCCCGGCCGTCTTCAGCCGCTCCAGCACGGTGAGCAGCGCCTCGGTGTCGGCGGGGTGCAGTCCGGCGGACGGCTCGTCGAGGACGTACACGACGCCGAACAGCCCGGAGCGCAGCTGGGTGGCGAGCCGCAGCCGCTGCAGCTCGCCGGCCGAGAGGGTCGGTGTGGCGCGGTCCAGGCTCAGATAGCCGAGGCCCAGCTCGGCGACCGGTGCGATACGCGACTTGAGGTCCTCGGTGAGGACGCGTGCGGTCTCCGAGGTGCCGTCGAGCGTCCCGGCCAGCTCCGCCAGCGGGAGCGCGGCCAGCTCGGCGATCGTCCGGCCCGCGAAGGTCACCGCCAGGGCCTGCGGACGCAGCCGGCTGCCGCCGCACGCCGGGCAGGGCGCACTGGCCAGGAAGCGTTCCGCCTTCGCCCGCAGGGTCGGGCTCTTGGAGTCCGAGAACGTCTTCATCACATACCGCCGGGCACTCATGTACGTGCCCTGGTACGGCCGTTGGATGCGGTCGGCGTCCCGCACCGGGTGGACCGTCACCACCGGCTGCTCGTCCGTGAACAGGATCCACTCCCGCTGCTCGGCGGGCAGCTCGCGCCACGGCCGGTCCACGTCGTGGCCGAGCGTGACGAGGATGTCGCGCAGGTTCTTGCCCTGCCAGGCGCCCGGCCACGCGGCGATCGCGCCCTCGCGGATCGACAGCGACGGGTCGGGGACCAGCAACTCCTCCGTCGTACGGTGGACCCGGCCGAGCCCGTGGCAGTCCGGGCAGGCGCCGGCGGCCGTGTTGGGGGAGAAGGCGTCCGAGTCGAGGCGTTCGGCGCCCGGCGGGTAGTCCCCGGCGCGGGAGAACAGCATCCGCAGGGAGTTGGAGAGGTTCGTGACCGTGCCGACGGAGGAACGGGAGGTGGGGGCGGAGCGGCGCTGTTCGAGGGAGACCGCGGGCGGCAGGCCCGTGATCTCACCGACCTTCGGCGCCCCGACCTGGTGGATCAGCCTGCGCGCGTACGGTGCGACCGACTCGAAGTAGCGGCGCTGGGCCTCGGCGTAGATCGTGCCGAACGCCAGCGACGACTTCCCCGAGCCGGACACCCCGGTGAACACGGCCACGACGTCCCGCGGGATGTCGACGTCCACGCCCTTGAGGTTGTGCTCACGGGCGCCGCGGACCCGGACGTACGGATCGTGTGGGCTGTGCATGGCGGGGAACTCCGTACGGCTCTTCTGCTGCGGCGGGACAAACCCCGCGATTCTATGCGAGCGGGGTGGGTGACGCTCGGTGACCGGCGGGGATGGCGGGGATGCGGGGGTGGCCGGCCTGTGCCAGGTTGGAAGTCTCGGATGCCTGTCGTCGGCGCATGGAAGGCCCGTGAGGATGACTTCTCCCGGTTTCGGTTTCGGACGCAGCCCCTTCGAGGAATTCGACGAGCTGATGTCCCGGTACTTCGGCGGCTCGGGACAGGCCTCGACCGCGCGGCGGGTGCAGCGCGTCGACATCGGCAGCCTGCTGTCGGAGCGGGCCCGCGAGCTGGTCGCCGAGGCCAGGCACATCGCCTCCGTCGAGGGCAGTGAGGAGCTCGACGCGCGGCAGTTGCTGGCGGCGGCCACCGAGCAGGACTCGACCCGCCGGCTGATCACGGAGGCGGGCGCGGATCCCGACCGGATCAGGGAGCGGCTCGGCACGGGCACGGACGACGACGAGAAGACCCAGCCCGCCACCCTCACCCCGGCGGCCAAGCGGGCGCTGCTCGACGCCTACCAGATCTCCCGCGCCGAGGACTCCTCCTACATCGGCCCCGAGCACCTGCTGCGCGCCCTCGCCGCCAACCCGGAGTCGGCGGCCGGACAGGTCCTCGCCGACAGTGGCTGGGAGCTCACCCGGCTGCCGACCGAGAGCGCGGCCGAGCGTGCCAAGGCACCCAGCAGCACGCCGACCGTCGACGAGTTCGGCCGCGACCTCACCGAGGACGCCCGGGCCGGACGCCTCGACCCGGTGATCGGACGCGATGACGAGGTCGAACAGACCATCGAGGTGCTCTCCCGGCGCAGCAAGAACAACCCCGTCCTGATCGGCGACCCCGGCGTCGGCAAGACCGCCATCGTCGAGGGCATCGCCCAGCGCATCGCGGCCGGCGAGGTGCCCAGGACCCTCGCGAACAAGCGGCTCGTCCTGCTCGACCTCGCCGGCATGGTGGCCGGCACCAAGTACCGCGGCGAGTTCGAGGAACGAGTGAAGAAGCTGCTCGAGGAGGTCCGCGAGCACGGCGATGAGCTCGTGCTGTTCCTCGACGAGATGCACACCGTCGTCGGCGCGGGTGGAGGCGGCGAGGGCGCCATGGACGCGGGCAACATGCTCAAGCCCGCCCTGGCCCGCGGCGAGCTGCACCTGATCGGCGCCACCACCGTCGACGAGTACCGCAAGCACATCGAGAAGGACGCCGCTCTGGAGCGCCGCTTCGCGCCCATCCTGGTCGGCGAGCCGACCGTCGACGACACCATCGAGATCCTGCGCGGCCTGCGCGACCGTTACGAGGCCCACCACCAGGTCCGCATCACCGACGAGGCGGTGGTCGCCGCGGCCGAGCTGTCCGACCGCTACATCACCTCCCGCTTCCTGCCCGACAAGGCCATCGACCTGATGGACCAGGCCGCCGCCCGGGTACGGCTGCGCGGCAAGACCCCGCTCGCCGACACCCGCGAGATCGAGGACAGCATCGCCGCCCTGAACCGGGAGAAGGACCAGGCCGTCGCCGACGAGGAGTACGAGCGCGCCAAGGAGCTCCGTGACCGGATCAAGGAGGCGGAGGCCCGGCTGGGCGAGGCGGGCCGGGCGGACGAGCAGACGCCCAGGGTCACCGCCGACGACATCGCCGAGGTCGTCTCCCGCAGCACCGGCATTCCCGTCGCCCAGCTCACCGAGGAGGAGCGCGAGCGGCTGCTGAAGCTGGAGGAGCACCTCCACGAGCGGGTCGTCGGCCAGGACGAGGCCATCACAGCCGTCGCCCGCGCCGTCCGCCGGGCCCGGGCCGGTATGAGCGACCCCAACCGCCCCGTCGGCAGCTTCCTCTTCCTCGGTCCGACCGGTGTCGGCAAGACCGAGCTGGCCCGCGCGCTGGCCGCTGCCCTCTTCGGCGACGAGAGCCGCATGATCCGCCTGGACATGAGCGAGTTCCAGGAGCGGCACACCGTCTCCCGCCTGGTCGGCGCCCCGCCCGGATACGTCGGCCACGAGGAGGCCGGCCAGCTCACCGAAGCGGTCCGCAGGCAGCCGTACGCCGTGCTGCTGCTGGACGAGGTGGAGAAGGCGCACCCTGACGTCTTCAACACCCTGCTGCAACTGCTCGACGACGGGCGGCTGACCGACTCCCAGGGCCGCACGGTCGACTTCAAGAACACCGTGGTCATCATGACGTCCAACATCGGGGCCGACCGCATCCTCACCGCCGGCGTGGAGGACTACGCCAAGGTGCGCGAGTCGGTCATGCCGGCCCTCCACCAGCACTTCCGGCCGGAGTTCCTCAACCGCATCGACGAGATCATCGTCTTCCGCGGCCTGGACCGCACCCAGCTGCGCGAGATCGTCGACCTCCTGCTGGAGCACACCCGGCGCCGCCTGCACGCCCAGGACGTCACCCTGGAGGTCACGGACGCGGCCGCCGACCTGCTGGCGAACATCGGCTACCAGCCCGACTTCGGCGCCCGCCCGCTGCGCCGAACCATCCAACGGGAGATCGACGACCGGCTCGCCGACATGCTGCTGTCGGGCGAACTGAACCCGGGGGACGGGGCGCGCGTGGACGCCGAGGACGGCGGGATCGTCATCCGTGCGGACAAGCCGGCCGAGGTGTGACTCCCCTCAAGGGCCGGTGGTCGTCGCCCGGTTCACGATTTTGGCGAGCCGCCGGTAGGAGTCCGACAGGGCCGCACGATCGTACGTGCTCGTGGTGACGAGCACCTCCTGCGCGCCCGTTTCCTTCAGGACCGTCTCCAGTTCGTGGGTGACCTGTTCCTCGGTGCCGGCGAGGTGGCCGGTGAGGCCGGAGTCGTAGAAGCCACGTTCCTTCGCGGTCATCGTGCGGGCCTCGACGGCCTCGGCCGGGGGCAGCGGCGGGAAGGTGCCGTGCGTGCGCGAGTACGCCATGGACCAGGCCTCCGGAACCAGCAGGCGCCGGGCCGCCTCCGGGGTCGCGGCCACCGCGATCGAGCCGGAGACGACGACGTACGGTTCCGGGGCCCAGGGGGAGGGGCGGAAGTGGGCGCGGTAGCGGTCGATGCCGCGCTGCATCTTCTCGCGGTTGCGGAGGTCGCCGATGACCATCGGCAGGCCCGCGCGGGCCGCGATGTCCGCGCCCTCGCCCATGGCCAGCACGAACGGCGGCACGGCCAGGCCCTCCGCGGGGCGCGCGTGCACCCCCGTCGGGGAGGTGCCGCGGAACCAGCCGAGCAGCTCCTCGAGTTGGCCCGCGAAGTCCTCGGCGTCGCCCTTGTCGTGCCCCAGCGCCCTGCGCACTCCGTCGGTGAACCCCACCGACCGGCCCAGACCCATGTCGATCCGCCCCGGGAAGAGTGACTCCAGCACCCCGAACTGCTCGGCCACGACCAGCGGCCGGTGGTTGGGCAGCATCACCCCGCCCGTGCCGACCCGGATGGTGCGGGTCGCGCCGGCCACGGCGGCGGCCAGCACGGTCGGCGCGGAGCCGGCCACACCGGGCACGCCATGGTGCTCCGACACCCAGAACCGGTGGTAGCCGAGCCGCTCCACCTCCTGCGCCAGCCGCACGGTGTCACGCAGCGCCTCGGCGGCCGGGCGGCCCTCCCGGGTGCGGGAGCGGTCGAGGACGGAGAAGCGGGCCGAGGCGATCACGGAGCTCATACCAGGTTCAACACCGAAGAGACCGCGGGATTCCCGTCGTCGCCCACCGTCAGCTGACGGACACAGGACATCGTCCGCGTGGGCCCTATCGGCGACGTGTACGCACCCGCGCCTCTCGCGGTGGCTGGATGAACTGCAACTCCAGCGTGACCGGCGGCTCGGCGACTCCCGGCCCGCCCGCGGCCGCCCACGCCAGGACCTCCTCCGTGCAGTCGTCGTCCATGGCGAACCCGATCCAGGTGGCCCGCCCGCCGGCCCGGCGCCCCGCGGCCGAGGGCTGGACGACGATGACGTTGGCCTGGTCGCAGGGGCCCAGGCAGTCGGTCGTACGGACCTGGAAGCCGTGCTCGGCCGCCGCCGCGCGCAGCCGCTCCAGCTGCCAGGTGTGGTCGGTTCCGGGGTGCTTGCGCGCGTCGCCGCAGCAGCAGCCCCGGCACACGACCAGGGTGCAGGGGCGCCGGCCGGCGGCGCCGATCAGGGACGTACGGGAGGCGGGAGGCACAGAAGGCATGGGAGAAGCATGATCCATTGCGTCTGTGCCATCCGGCGGAGGGCGGGTTTCAGAACCGGGCGCCGACGTTCGCGCCGTTGCGCGGGACGAGGAACGACGGGGCCGGGGGCAGGGAGCCGTCGGTGGCGCGGGGTCGAAGCCGTCGTCGACGTTGTTCCACAGCCGTGCGCCGCGCACGACGTTGCCCGTCCCGCTGCCCTCCTTGATGGCGAGGCCGTCAGCGCTCTCGCCGTTCTTGCGGGGGTCGCGGTTGCCGTAACTGTCCAGGTTCAGGATCTGGTTGTTGCTCGACGTGCCCTGGAGCTGGAAGCCGGACTCGTAGTTGTCGTGGGTGGACAGGTGCGCGAAGACGTTGCCGTTGCAGCTGTCGCAGTAGACGCCGTACGGACCGTTCACGATCTCCAGGTCGGAGATCCGCCAGTAGGAGGCCTCCTGGTGGATCGCCCCGCGGTCGGCCCGCGCGATGCTGCCGCCCACGGGGGTGTGGGAGGCGGGCAGCTGCTCGCCGTCGACGACCACGTGTTCGCCCTGGTAGGCGCCCAGGGTGATGGGCTGGGACGCGGTGCCGGAGGCGGTGATGGTGATGTTGTCCGTGAGGGCGTAGGTGCCGCCGCGTACGGCGATGACGTCGCCGGGCTCGGCCAGGTCCACGGCCCGCTGGATGGTCCTGAGCGGCTGGGCGAGGGTGCCGGCGGCCGAGTCGTCTCCGTTCGTGGCCACGACCAGGGTCGTGGTGGCGGCGGATGCCTCGCCCGCGGTTGCGGCCAACGCCGCCACCGACGCCACCGCCGTGGTCACCATCGCTGCCGTCCAGATCGATGTGTTGCGCATGCGGCTCTCCCGCTCCCTGAGATGTGTGCCTGTGTCGTCGCAGGGGGGAGTGGCCGCCGGGCGGGCGAAGGTTGCCGGGTGGGCGGAAGCAAGGGAGGAGAGGGGGCTGCTTAGGGTGGCGGTGTGACAGACAGCAGCAAGCGGCCGCTCGCGGTGTTCGATCTGGACAACACCCTCGCCGACACCGCGCACCGGCAGCGGTTCCTGGAGCGCACACCGCGCGACTGGGACGCCTTCTTCGCGGCCGCGCCGCACGACCCGCCGATCGCCGAGGGCGTGGCGCTGGCCGTGGAAAACGCGGGGGAGTGCGAGGTCGTCTATCTCACCGGGCGGCCCGAGCGATGCCGCCCGGACACGCTCGACTGGCTCGCGGCGCACGGGCTGCCCGAGGGGCGCGTGTACATGCGGCGCAATGACGACCGCCGGCCCGCCCGGCGTACCAAACTGGAGATCCTGCGCCGCCTCGCGCGCACCCGGGAGGTCCGGGTCCTCGTGGACGACGACGAACTGGTGTGCGACGACGCAGGACGGGCGGGGTTCACCGTCGTGCGGGCTCGCTGGAGCGCTCCGTCGGCCGTGCTGGAGGCCGCCCAGGAGCAGGAGGGGCGGACCTGAGGCCCGCGGTACCGTCCGGGAGCGGCGGCGTCAGTCCGCGTCGTCGATCCGGAAGCCGACCTTCAGGCCGACCTGCCAGTGCTCGATCACGCCGTTCTCGATCTGGCCGCGGACCTGGGTCACCTCGAACCAGTCCAGGTTGCGCAGAGTCTGCGAGGCGCGGGAGATGCCGTTACGGATGGCTTGGTCGACGCCCTCGTGCGAGGTGCCGACGATCTCGGTGACCCGGTAGGTGTGGTTCGTCATGCGGGTACTCCTCTCCGCCGTGACGTCCGAGACGCGCAGGGAGCATCACGTCCGTCGTGACGGTTGTGTCACGTCTCACTCCACCGTGCCCCAAGCTGCGCCGGAGCGCGAGGTGTCCGGTTCCTCGCCGGCGACGGGGCCCGCCGGGCCCACGGGCGCCGGCGGACCCGCGGTCCACGGCCGTGCTCAGCGCGCGGCGCTCAGCGACAGCGCGAAGCGGCCCTCCGCGTCCGTCCACCAGTGGGCCAACTCCAGCCCCACGGCCGCCAGTTCGCCGCGCACGCCCTCCTTCCGGAACTTCGCCGACACCTCGGTACGCAGCTCCTCACCGTCCTTGAAGTCGACGGCGAGGTCGAGTGCGGGGATCTTCACGGTCTGCTCGGTACGCGAGCGCAGCCGCATCTCGATCCACTCGTTCTCCGGGTCCCACAGGGCGACGTGCTCGAAGGCGCCGAGGTCGAAGTCGGCCCCCAGCTCGCGGTCGACGACGGCCAGGACGTTCTTGTTGAACTCGGCCGTCACCCCGGCCGCGTCGTCGTACGCCCGGACCAGGACCTGTTCGTCCTTGACCAGGTCCGTGCCCAGCAGCAGGGCGTCCCCGGGCGAGAGCAGCGCCCGTACGGACGCCAGGAACGCGGCACGCTCGGGCGGCAGCAGATTGCCGATCGTGCCGCCGAGGAACGCCACCAGCCGGGGGCCCGGCGTGTCCGGCAGCGTCAGCGCGGCGGTGAAGTCGGCGATCAGCGCGTGCACTTCGAGCCCCGGCCGCTCGGCGACCAGCGCCTGTCCGGCCTGGGTGAGGGCGCTCTCGCTGACGTCCACCGGGACATAGGTGCGCAGGTCGGTGAGGGCGTCGATCAGGTACCGGGTCTTCTCGGAGGACCCGGAGCCGAGTTCCACCAGAGTACGGGCCCGGGTCGCCGCCGCGATCTCGCCGGCCCGGGTGGCCAGGATCTCGCGCTCGGCGCGCGTGGGGTAGTACTCGTCCAGCTCGGTGATCTGCTCGAACAGCTCGCTGCCGTGCGCGTCGTAGAACCACTTCGGCGGCAGCGCCTTGGGGTCGGAGGTGAGGCCGAGCAGGACGTCCGCGCGCAGGGCGGCGTCCGTGGCGTCCTCGGGGAGGGTGCGGGTGATCTGGAACGGGCTCACGAACAGGGCTCCTTCAGGGATGCGGGTGCCGCCTCGGTGCTCGGTTCCTTGAGCGGGGTGAGCAGCACGTCCGTGCGGCTCGCCACGAGCAGCGTGCGGTCGGGGACCTGAAGCCAGTGCGGATCGTCGTCGTAGGGTTCGGAGGCCACGACGGTGCGTCGGCCGGGCTCCGCGAGGTACCAGAGGCTGTCTCCCCAGGTGGTCGCGGCGATGGTCTCGCCGTTGGTCAGCAGCAGGTTGAGGCGGGATCCCGGGGCCGCGGCGGCGACGTCGAGGACCGTGTCGGCCAGTGACTGGCCCTCGTCGTCGCCGCCGCGCAGCCGGTGCAGGACCAGCGCCCAGACAAGCGCCGAGTCGTTGCGCGCCTCCAGCGACAGCAGGTCCTCGGGCGGCAGGGTCCGGGAGGCGGCGGCCAGCGAGTGCGGCCAGCCCGCCACGGCGCCGTTGTGGCTGAACAGCCAGGGGCCCGTCGCGAACGGTGCCGCGGCGGCCTCCGCGTCGGCGCCCGCCAGGGTCGCGTCCCGGACCGCGGCGAGCAGCGCGGTGGTCCGTACGACCCGGGACAGGTCGGCGAAGGACAGGTCGGCCCAGATGGGCCCGGCGCGACGGTACCGGGCCGGCACCGGATCGCCCTCCGCGTACCAACCCACCCCGAAACCATCGGCGTTGACCGTCCCGTACCGCTGCCGTCGCGGCGCCCACGACTGGCGGTACAGGCCGTGCGGAGGCTCCACGAGAAGTCGGCCGAGCGGCTCGGCGGGGCCCAGGTACGCCAGATGCCGGCACATCAGACGGCCCCCGAGCGGGCGGTGCGGAAGCCGGCGAAGATCTGCCGCCGGATCGGGTAGTCCCAGTTGCGGAACGTGCCCCGGCAGGCCACCGGGTCCACGGCGAACGAGCCGCCGCGCAGCACCTTGTACTCGGGGCCGAAGAACACCTCCGAGTACTCCTTGTACGGGAACGCCCGGAACCCCGGGTACGGCTGCAGGTCGCTCGCCGTCCACTCCCACACGTCACCGATCAACTGCCGTACGCCGAGCGGCGACTCACCCGCCGGGTAGCTGCCGACGGGGGCCGGCCGCAGGTGCCGCTGGCCCAGGTTGGCGTGTTCCGGAGTCGGGTCCGCGTCGCCCCACGGGTAGCGCGTCGAGCGGTCGCCCGCCGGGTCGTGACGGGCCGCCTTCTCCCACTCGGCCTCGGTGGGCAGCCGCCGCCCGGCCCAGCGGGCGTAGGCGTCGGCCTCGTACCAGCTCACATGCAGCACCGGCTCATCGGGCGGCACCACCTCGGTGACGCCGAAGTGGCGACGCAGCCACTGCCTGCCGTCGCTGTGCCAGAACAGCGGGGCGGTGATGGAGTGCTTGCGGATGTGTGCCCAGCCCTCCGGCGACCACCAGCGCTCGGTGTCGTAGCCGCCGTCCTCGATGAACGCCTGGTACGCGGCGTTCGTCACCGGGGTCGTGTCGATGTGGAACGGCGCCACCTCGCGTCGGTGCGCCGGGCGTTCGTTGTCCAGCGCCCAGGGCTCGGTGGAGGTGCCCATCGTGAACGGGCCGCCGGGGACGAGGACTTCGGCCGGTCCCGTGAACAGCGGGGCGGGCTCCGGGTCCGGTGCCGTCAGGGCCTGCGGGCCTGTACGGAGCTGGTGGGTGATCAGCATCGTCTCGTCGTGCTGCTGTTCGTGCTGCGCGATCATCCCGAAGGCGAAGCCCGCCTCCGTCAGCCGCGTCCCGTGGAACGCGGTGCTCTCCAGTACGTCCAGGGCCCGGCCGCGCACCTCCGCCGCGTATGTGCGCGCCTCGGCTGGCGGCAGCAGCGGCAGCTTGGGCCGTTCGGAGCGCGGATGCTCGAAGGCGTCGTACAGGCTGTCGATCTCGGGTCGCATCGCCTCCCTGCCGGCGACCGTGCGCAGCAGCCACAGCTCCTCCTGGTTGCCGATGTGCGCGAGGTCCCACACCAGGGGCGACATCAGCGGGGAGTGCTGGGCGGTCAGATCGGGCTCGTCGACGCAGTCGGTCAGCAGCGTCGTGCGCTCACGGGCGGTGATCAGAGACGTCAGCGCGCGCTCGCGGAGGGTCTCGGCGTCGAGGGCGGGCTCGGTCATGTGCGGATGTCCTTCCACTGCACGCGACGGTCCGTGCCGCGCAGTCGGTCGAGCAGGTCGTCGGCGGGGCAGCGGCCCTGGAGCACATAGCGGTTCAGGAACGCCGTCACGGCGTCCGTGACCGCGGTGCCGGCGCCGAGCCGGGGCAGGGCCTCCAGGGCGGCGGTGAAACAGGTGACGGCGGCCTCGCGCAGTTCGGGATCGCCCAGCCCGTACCGGGCCGCGTCGGTCCACAGCGGGTTGTGCGGCGCGGGCAGGCCGTCGGTCCGTTCGGCCAGCGGCTTCACGGTCCGGTAGGCGGTCTCGGCGGCCTCCGGGTCGTCGAACAGGGCCGTGGTCACCGCGAGCGGCACGATCCACCCGTCGTCGCCGGGCTGTGCGTCGATCATGCGCAGCTCCAGATGGCCGTGCGGCCTGACCGGCGGGAACAGGGTCGTGACGTGGTAGTCGAGGTCCGCGCGGGTCGGCGGCCGCGGCGTCCCGGACCTGATCCACTCCCGGAAGGTCAGCCCGTCGGGCACGTCCCACGGGCCGTCGTCCCGGCGTACGCACATCACCGGCGCGTCCAGGACGTGCCGGGCCCAGGCGTCGCGCGGCTCGGCCTCCAGCGGGGGCGCGCCCGCCCGGCCGGCGCCGATCTCCGTCCAGATCAGCTGCCGGGTGGACATCCAGCCGGTGGGCCTGCCGGCGACCACGGGCGAGTTGGCGAAGGCGGCCACCAGGACCGGGCCCAGTGTGTGCGCCAGCCACCAGCGCCGCCCGTGCCCGAGGGCGCCCGGCTCCTCGTACCCGGCGTCCAGGCACACCTGGACCGAGGCCGAGGTGCACATCATGGCGCGGCCCGCCGGACCCGTGCGGTCCAGGCAGGTCTCCATGGCGTCGTAGCGCGGCTCGTGCAGGAACCGGCGGGGTCTGTGCCAGGGATCCGTGCCGATGCCGAGGAGGCCGAGGTCGTCCTCGCGGAGCACCGCGCGGACGGCGTCGAGGTCGGCGGAGACGGTACCGATGCACTCCATCAGGGAGGTGGCGGGCGGCGAGCTCAGCTCCAGCTGGCCGCCGGGCTCAATGGTGAGCGCCGACCTCAGGGGCACGGTCCGCAGTGCGGCGTAGGCCGCTTCGAGTCGTTCGGGTGAGACGGGGAGCTGCGGCAGGTGCAGCTCATGGACGAGCCATTCCACTTCCACCCCGAGGGTGCGGGGCGGTCCGGTCTTGAAGCAGATGCCCCGGACCAGGGCTTCCACCTCGGCTTCGGTGACGGCGGTGCGGTTCTGCGTACAGTCGCCTTCCGTGCAGTCACTCATTGAATCGGACATGTCAGGATCCTCCTGAGATTCCACCGGTCCGCCGGCCCTCGGGTCGACGAGGCGGCGTCGGCGCTCGTCCCACCCAAGACCGTCGAGTCGAATCGCACAAGGGTGCACATCGTCATCTTCAGGACACGTAACCTCCCATCCCGGAGTGTTTCCGAGGCCGGGAAACTCTGTTGCACAGCAAGACCAGCATCGCTCACGATGCGTTCATGAGCACGACGGGGGGAGATCGCGGGGGAGATCGCGCAGGCCGCGTTCGTGGCGCGTACGGGGGTCGCGCCGTGAGCGCGCGCCTGCGCGGCATCGCCCGCGAGACGGAGCAGATCGTGGCGGCGGGGGCGTACCGCGCGCCCGGCGGGCACGAGGTGTCCGTCGCCGCGGCGGTCGAGGCCGCGCGGAGCGGTACGCGGATGTACGGGCCGGAACCGGTGCAGGTGTCAGCGACTCCGCCCGCGGACACGTTCTTCGAGGTCACCGGCGAGAGCAGCCTGGAGGCCGCCCGTCGTCTGGCCGCCCCGGTAGCCGTCCTGAACTTCTCTTCCGCCCGCAATCCCGGCGGCGGTTACCTCAACGGCGCCCAGGCCCAGGAGGAGGCCCTGTGCCGCGCCTCCGCGCTGTACACGTGCCTGCTCCAGGCACGTGAGTTCTACGACCACCACCGCACCCACCGGGACCCGTTCTACACGGACCGGGTCATCCACGCCCCGGCCGTTCCCGTCTTCCGCGACGACCGGGGCCGGCTCCTGGACGAGCCTTTCACCGCCGGATTCCTGACCGCGGCCGCGCCGAACGCGGGAGTCGTACTGCGCACGGCCCCCGAGCGCGCGTCCGAGCTGCCGCACGCCCTGTCCGTACGGGCCGAGCGGGTCCTGGAGACGGCCGCGGCGCACCGCTACCGCAGGCTCGTGCTCGGCGCCTGGGGGTGCGGGGTGTTCCGCAACGACCCGGTGCAGGTGGCGGCCGCCTTCCGGGCGCTGCTCGGCCCCGGCGGCCGGTTCGCCGGGACCTTCGAACACGTGGTGTTCGGCGTGCTGGACCGCACGCCGGGGGCGGTGATCCGGGCGGCCTTCGTACAGGCGTTCCCGACCCGTCAGTTCCAGCCGTAGCGCGTACGGGGGCTCCGGGCGCCGGCTCCGGCCGTAGCGCGTAGGGGGTTGCCCGGCATCGGCTCCCGGCGGAGCGGCTACGGCGTTCCCCGCCCGTCAGCTCCAGCCGTAGCGCTCCCGCAGCCGGTGCCGGACCAGGTTGAAGCGCATCCGGTCCAGGGCGCATGCCTCCCGGCGCATGCCCTCCTCGTGCAGCCGCAGCACCCGGTCCACGTCCACCCACGAGTCGCGTCCCGACCGGTCCCATGGGCCGCTGCCGATCGGCACCCACTCCCGGTCGCCGTCGTGCCGCTTGCTGGAGAGCTGGACGGCGAGCAGTGTCCCCGCGGCCTCGCGGGCGACGACGAGCACCGGGCGGTCCTTGCCCCGGCCGTCGTTCTCCTCGAAGGGCACCCACGTCCACACTATCTCCCCGGGATCGGGGTCGCCGTCGTGTGCGGGCGCGTACTCGGTGTGCACTTTGCCGACCTCGCGGGGGTCGGCCTCGGTGGTCGCGGTGGGGCCGTGGCGGCCGGGGACGTTCTCATCGGTAAACGCAGTCACGAGGCGTACCGTACGGGACTTGGGCGTACGGCGGCCGACCGCCGTACGCCCCGGGTGTCAGCTGCCTTCCACCGTCACCTTCTGCGACGGCGGGGTCGCGATCCCGTTCAGGGACGAAGTCCCGTTCGTGCTCTGTCCGTTCTGGTTCATGGACGCCAGCAGCTGGCGGGCCAGACCCAGCCCGGTCCCGCCCATCGTGAGTGCCTTGGCGAACAACTCGGCCATGCCGTCGGCGCCGTTGAGCAGCACCATGTTGTCGACGTTGCCGAAGGCGGACGCGCCGGCCTTGACGATCTCCGGCCAGTTCTCGGCGAGTTGCTGGGCGACGACCGCCTCCTGGTTCTCGGCGAGGGCGGCGGCACGGGCCTTGATGGCCTCCGCCTCGGCGAGACCCTGGGCCTTGGTCGCCTCGGCCTCCGCCAGACCCTTGGCCTGGGCCGCGGCAGCCTCGGCCTCACCGGTTGCCCGGGTCGCCGTGGCGGCCGCGGCACCCCGTGCCTTGGTCGCCTCGGCCTCGGCACTGGCGGCCGTCTTGACGCGGGTCGCCTCGGCCGCCGCCGCGAGTTCCGTCTCCTTCGCCTTGGCCTGCGCCGCCGAGATCCGCGCGTCACGCTCGGCCTCGGCCAGCGTGCGCTTCTCGTAGGCCTTGGCGTCCGCGGGCTTGCGGACGTCCGCCTGGAGCTGCTGTTCCCGGCGGTTGGCCTCCAACTCCGCGACCCGGGTCTCCTGGACGACGACCTCCTGCCGGGCGGCGGCGTCGGCGAGCGGGCCGGACTGCCGTGCCTTGGCCGCCGCATGGTCGCGCTCCGCCTGGTAGCCGGCCTGGAGGATCTCGCTGTCCCGGGTGGCCTGCGCCATCCGCGCGAAGGACTGCTGCTCGGCCTCGGTGGCGAGACGATTCGCCTCCGCCTGTGCGATACGTGCGTCCCGCTGGACGGCCGCGGCGTGCGGCATCGCCAGGTTCTGGATGTACCCGGTCGGGTCCTCGATCTCGTGGATCTGCAGCGAGTCGACGATCAGGCCCAGCTTCTCCATCTCCGTGCCGCAGGCGGCCCGGGTCTGCCCGGTGAGCTTCTCCCGGTCGCGGATCATGTCCTCGACCGTCAACCCGCCCACGATGGACCGCAGATGACCGGCGAAGACGTTGTGTACCCGCTCCGACATCAGTTTCTGCTGGTCCAGGAAGCGGCGGCCCGCGTTGGCGATCGACACGAAGTCGTCGCCCACCTTGAAGATGACCACGCCCCGCACCTTGAGCGGAATGCCCTGGTGGGTCACGCAGTCCACATGCAACTCGGTCTCGTTCAGGTCGAGCGAGAGCTTGCGCACCGCCTGCACACCGGGCAGCACCAACGTGCCGCGCCCGGTGACGATGCGGAATCCCATGCCCTCCTCGAGCCCCTCGGTCCGGTGCTTGGACCCGGAGATGATGAGCGCCTCGTTGGGTTCCGCGACCCGCCACATCATCTTGAACACACCGATCAGAACGAGGACGGCACATACGGCCACCCCCGCAACGACGCCGACGACCATCGGCATACGCCCCCTTTGCATGGTGCCCTTTCGGCACCGAACGAAGGGAGTGTGCTCCTGTGCAAGCCCGGGGAGAAGACGCTGACGGATCTTTGTCGCAACCTTGACGCAGACGGCTCTCACCTGCGGAGGGGCGGGCTCAACTGTCGTATGCGGCAGTCACGTAGACCGTGCGCGGCGGCAGATACTCCACCACCATCACCACCGTGCCCCGCTCGATCCGGTCCGTCCCGGTGGCGGGATACGCCAGGAAGTGCTCGGCCCCGCCGCGCACCCGGACGATCACCTCACCGACCAGCCCGGGCCCGACCGTCCCGGTGACCCGCCCCATCAGACCCACCATCGACGCGTCGTCCATGGCCACAGCCTACGGGCGGAACGCCCTCACGCCGCCGGGGAATCCAGCGCGGCGAGCTCCGGCCACCGCTCGTGCCAGCGCAGGTCCGCCTCCAACTGGGCGGCGAGCGAGACGAGCAGGGGCTCGCTGTTCGCCGGGCCGAGCAGTTGCGCCCCCACCGGCAGGCCCCCGTCGACGAAGCCGGCGGGGACGTTGACGCCGGGCCAGCCCAGGACGTTCCACGGCCAGGCATAGGGGCAGGCGGCGATCATGGCGCGGTCGGTGGCCAGGCCGCCCAGGCCGAGCATGGCGCCGATGCGGGGCGGCGGAGCGGCGGTCGTCGGCGCGAGGACCACGTCGTACGTCTCGAAGAATCCGCCGATACGGCGGTGCAGGACCGCCTCGGCGCGCCGGGCCGCCCGCAGCGGTGCCCCGCCGAGCAGCCGGCCGAGCCGTGCGGCGCCGTGGGTGCGCGGATCGAGCAGCGCGGGGAAGGGCACCTGCGCGACCCGCTCGGCGATTCCGGCCGTGGCGCGCGGCACGAACGTCAGCCCGATCCCACCGTACGGCGGATCGGCCTCCTCGACGGAGTGTCCCGACGCGGCGAGTTTCTCGGCGAGTTCGACGACCCGGGCGCGCACCTCCGGCAGCAGCCGCGCGGGCGCCGCGGTGAACGGCGGCTTCAGGGCGAGCGCGATGCGCAGCCGTCCGGGATCGCGGCCCACGGCCGCCGAGATGTCGAGCGGGGGCGGTTGGTGCGGGTCGAGGGCGTGGTTGCCGCTCGCCGCGTCCAGCAGCAGGGCGGCGTCCGCGACCGTACGGGCCAGGGTGCCGTTGACCGTGATGCCCTGGAAGGACTCGCCGAGCGGCCAGGTCGAGATCCGCCCGCGCTGTGGCTTGATGCCGACGAGATGGGTCCAGGAGGCCGGGATCCGCACCGAGCCGGCGCCGTCCGAGCCGAGCGCCGCCGGCACGAGACCGGCGGCGACCGCGGCGGCGGAACCACCGGACGATCCGCCCGGCGTGTGCTCCGTGCTCCAGGGGTTGCGGGTCGCGCCGAAGGCGGGCCCCTCGGTGAAGGGCCACTGCCCGAGCTCGCACGTGTTGGTCTTGCCGACGACGACGGCCCCGGCCGCGCGCAGCCGCCGTACCGCCTCCCCGTCCTCGGCGACCGGCGGGAACTCACCCGGACAGCCGAACGCGGTCGGCTCACCCGCCACGTCCATGTCGTCCTTCACGGCCACGGGCACCCCGAGCAGCGGGCGGCGCACCCCGGCGGCCAGCTCCTCGTCCGCCGCCGCGGCCTCGGCGAGCGCCGCCTCGGTCCGTACGATCCGGAAGGCGTTGAGGGTGTTCTGCGTGGCCCCGATCCGGGCCAGGGCGTCCTCGACGAGCGCACGGGACGTCACCTCCCCGGCGGCCAGCGCGCGGGCGGTCTCCGCCAGGCCGGCGGAACGGTCGAGCGTCATACGGGACTCCTCCGGGACTCCTGCGGGACTCCGATCTCTACCGAACGGTAACGTCTGGCGGCACGGCGATGGAATGTCCCACGCGGGGGAGGGGACTTGGCTGGACAGAGCCGCCCGCCACAGGTTTCCCACAAGGCTCACCAGGTCGTGTGCAAAGCATTGACGCGCCTGGGTCCCACCCCTACTTTCTGATCGCATTTCCGAACCGTGTTCGGAATATCGAACATGCGAGTCGAGGGAGAGCCGCACGTGACCACACGTCCCCCCACCCCGTCCCGCCGCGCCCTGCTGCGCGCGATGGCCGCACTGCCCGCCTCGGCCGTCCTCCTGGGCGGCCTGCCGGAACTGACCGGAACGGCCGCCGCAGCCGCACCGGCCTCCGGCTCCGCCACCCGCTACACCATCGTCCCGTTCCTCAACAGCAACGACGGCACGGTCAACGTCTACCAGTCGGACGACGCCACCGACTTCCGGCTCGTGCAGGCCTCCGCCTACACCCCGCCGAGCAACCGCATCCGCGACGCCAGTGTCTTCAAGCACACCAACGGCTACTACTACATCACCTACACCACCCACACCTGGCAGGACGTCAGCACCACGATCGGCTTCGCCCGCAGCGCCGATCGGGTCAACTGGACGTTCCTGTACGACTACACGGTCCCGATCACCAACCTCTCCCGCGCCTGGGCACCCGAGTGGTACGTCGACAGCGACGGCAGCGTGAACGTCATCGTGTCCTGCTCGACCACCGACGACGAGTGGATCTTCACGCCGTACCTGCTGAAGGCCACCAACTCTGGTCTCACGTCGTGGAGTTCGCCGGTGGCCCTGTCCGGCATCGGCAGCAACCACATCGACACGTTCATCGTGAAGGTCGGCTCCACCTACCACGCTTTCACCAAGAACGAGACGACCAAGTACATCGAGTACGCCACCGCCTCGAACCTCACCGGCCCGTACACCATCTCCAGAACCGGCGACTGGGCGGGCTGGGGCAGCTACCGCGAGGGCCCGGCCCTCGTGCAGCTCGACAACGGCGGCTGGCGCATCTTCTTCGACGGCTACGGCGACGGGAACTACTACTACAGCGACAGCTACGACACCTTCGCCACCTGGAGCGCCCCGCAGGCGCTGGCGGGCATCTCGGGCACCGCACGCCACTTCACCGTGATCAAGGAGACGGTCTCGGGCGGCGTGAGCCTGTCGAAGAACGTCTCCCGTTCCCTCCAGTCGGTCAACTACACGACGCGGTACTGGCAGGAGCAGTCCTCCCTCCTCAACCTTCCGGTGGTGACCAGCTCCAGCACCACCGCCGAGAAGCAGGCCTCCGCCTTCACCGTCGTCGCCGGCCTCGCCGACGCCAACGGCTGCTCCTTCCGCGACTCCTCCGGCAACTACCTGCGCCACTACGCCTTCCGGGGCCGCTTCGACGCGAACGACGGCACGGCGGCATTCGCCAAGGACGCGACATTCATCGCCAGGACGGGTACGACGAGCGGCTCGGTCCGCTTCGAGTCGTACAACTACCCCGGCTACTACCTTCGCCACTACAACTACCAACTACGGGTGGAACCGACGAGCGCGACAGACTTGTTCCGGCAGGACAGTTCGTTCGTACCGGTGACGGCCTGGGCCTGAGCTGCACCCCGCCGGGGAGACGCTCGTGCACCGGTGCGCGGCGTCTCAGCGGCAGGGGCAGAGCGCATGCGAGGCGCCGGCATGGCAACAGACGGTCTCGTGGACCCCGGTGAAACGCAGCCGGGGCAGCCGGCGGCGTCGCGTTCCCCTGCGGAGCCGAGCAGTGCAACCGACGTGCAACGGGTCCCGTTCGGGGCGGTGACATCCTGGGCCTGAGCGAGCAGCGCCGCTGCTCGCCGCGTCGGTTCATGCCGCTCCACGCATGGCCTTCCGGTGCAGCCCAGCCACAGGCGTGCGCGATGTCGGCGCCGAGAGCGACCGTGTCCCGTACGGCGGTGGTGACGCCGTCGGCGGGCGGGCCGGCGGCAGGCGACGCCCGCCGCTGTGCGTAAAAGGGTTCCGATCGGGGAGCCCTCGCGGCGTGACGCACGGCTCCGTCAGCAGTTCGTCGGCGCGTCCATGCATGGCTCGTTGCCCGGCAGGTGCGCCTCGGCCCACTGGCGCAGCTCCTCCAGGGCTGGTGCCAGAGCCGCCCCCGCCCCGGTGAGCCGATAGGAGACCCGCAGCGGCGGCCCCTCGTCGACCTCGCGCACGACGAGCCCGGCTGTGCCGAGCTCCGTCAGCCGGTCCGACAGCATGCGCTCACTGATGCCGGGAATGGCCCGGCGCAGGTCGGCGAAGTACCCCGGCCCTCCGAGCAGGACGGACACGATCGGTCCGGTCCACCTCTTCCCCAGCAGGCCGAAGACGCGCGTGATGCCGTCGTCCACGCGCGAGCAGGCCGCAGGGCTGTGGGCCACTTCATTCTGGACCCCGTCGATCGCCATACCCCCAGGATACTGCCTTCACGTGCGGGGATGAAAAATAGTAAGTACCTGTGTTATTCATAGCTAGGTACGAAACCTCAGCCCGCCTTCCCGGTCGGGCACGCTTTCTCTGGAGACACTCATGGCCACGCTGCTGCACATCGACTCGTCCGTGTTCCCCCAGGGGGCGTCCGCGTCCCGTTCCGTCACCGACGCCTTCCGCAAGACCTGGGAGGAGCAGCACCCCGAGGGCACGGTGATCTACCGCGACCTCGCCGCGAACCCCGTCCCGCACATCACCGCCGACGCCCACACCGCCGGCTTCGCCGACCCCGCCACGCACACGCCCGAGCAGGCCGCCGCCTTCGCCGAGCGCGTGCAGCTCATAGCGGAGCTGGAGCAGGCGGACGCGGTGGTGATCGGTGCCCCGATGTACAACTTCACGATTCCGTCGACCCTCAAGGCGTGGCTGGACAACGTGGCCCTCGTGGGCCGCACCGCCATGACCGAGGAGTCGAAGGTCAAGGGCACCCCGGTCACCGTGGTCGCCAGCCGTGGCGGCTCCTACGCCCCCGGCACCCCGCGCGAGGGCTACGAGTACGTGCAGAACTTCCTGGAGGCCATCCTGCGCGACATGCTCGCCCTGGATGTCGACTTCATCGTCCCCGAGCTCACCATGGCCCCGCACAACGAGGCGATGTCCGAGCTGGTCCCGCTCTTCGAGGCCTCCCGCGAGCGCGCCCACCAGGACGCGATCGTCAAGGCCAAGGAGGTCGTGGAGCGCCTCGCGGCGTGACCGACGCGCGGTCGTCTCCACCTCCCGAATCCCGGCCGGCGCTCACGGCACAGTGGTGGACATGAACGCAGACGACAGGAAGGGCCTGGCCGGCGCGGCGCACGTGGCGACGAGACTGCCGGCCCAGGACCTGGACCGGGCCCGGCGTTTCTACTCCGAGCGGCTCGGTCTGGAACCCGTCGACGAACGGCCCGGTGGACTGCTGTACCGGTGCGGAGACACGGAGTTCGCACTCTTCCGTTCGACGGGCGCCTCTCCCGGCACGTTCACACAGATGGCGTGGACGGTCGAGGACATCGAGACGGTCGTGTCGGAACTCGGCCGGCGCGGCGTGGTGTTCGAAGAGGTCGACGTACCCGGGTTTCGAACGCGGGGCGGGATCGCCGAGGTCGAAGGCAACTACCCGAGCACAGGCGCCCGGGGGGAGCGCGGCGCCTGGTTCCGTGACAGCGAGGGGAACCTGCTGGGCATCGGTCAGCCGGTCGTCTGAGGAGACCGCGTGAGGTGTCTGCGGCCTGTTCCATGGGGTGGTGAGGACCATCCCTGTGGAACAGGCCGTGCCGTCGTCACGCCGGTGTGGCCCGATTTCGGCAAGCCGTTGATTAATCAACGAGTGTTAGGTTGGGTTGCATGGCTCTGCGCAACGCGGTGATGGCCGCACTCCTGGAGGGTGAGGCGTCCGGATACGACCTCGCGAAGGGATTCGAGGCCTCGGTCGCCAACTTCTGGATGGCCACCCCGCAGCAGATCTACCGGGAACTGGAACGCATGGCGGGCGAGGGGCTCGTCGCCGCGCGGATCGTGCAGCAGGAGCGCCGGCCCAACAAGCGGCTCTTCTCGCTCACCGAGGCCGGTCTCGACGCCGTACGCGCCTTCCTCACCGAGGGCCCCGCGAAGCCGCTGGCCATCCGCGACGAGCTGCTGGTCAAGGTCCAGTGCGTCGACCTCGGCGACATGGAGGTCGTCCGTGCCGAGATCGTTCAGCGCGTGGAGCGGTCCGCCGTCAAACTGGCCCGGTACGAACGCGCTCAGGAACGCCTGCTGGCCGGACGTACCGAGGACGAGTACTGCGCCACCGTCGAGCGCGTCGGCCCCTATCTCACCCTCCTGGGCGGCCTGGCTCTTGAGCGGGCCAACGTCCAGTGGGGCGAGCTGGCCGTCAGACTGCTCGAACAGCGCGCCGCCGTGGTCGGCGCCCCGGCCCGCGGCTGACCTCCTGAGCGATGCCAGGTCGCGGTGCGCGCTACGGTCGCTCCAAGTGCCGCATCACCAGGGCCAGTTGCAGCCTGAACTTGCCCTGTGGGGTGCGTACCGGCCAGCCCAGCAGGTGTTCCGCTTGGGGCAGCCGGTCCTGGAGCGTGGAGTGGTGCACGTTGACCTCGGCGGCGGCCGCCCGCAGGCTCGCCGTCGCAGCGACCGCGTGCGGTGTGGCGAGCATCCAGGGCGCGGCAGCGGTGGCCGCCTCCACGGCCTGGACGTCGGGCGGCGGTTCGGCACCCGGCTCGACGAGCCCGGCGAGCAGTGCGATGCCGCCGAGCTCATCGCCGTACACGACCGACTGCCCGGGGTCCTGTGCGGTGCCGTTCGCGGTGAAGCGCAGCCGTGCGGGCGGCGGCCCAGGAACGGGGCAGGTCGAGCACGGGGACGGCTGGGCCGACGCCGAGCCGGTCGGTGGTGCCATGGCCCGTGACGGGGTGCGCGCCGGCGACGATCAGGGGCCGGCCGTCGAGCGCGGCGACAGCTCGTGCCGGGCCGCCGAGGTCCACCAGGACTGTCCCGCCTTGCCAGGACATGACTCGACCGGGTCTTCCCTCTCTCCGGCACCTTCCTGATCGGCGGCCTGCCGAACAGGAGGCGGTGCAGCCGCTCAGCCCTTCTCGGAGGCCGCGTCCGCCCGCATCATCACGCAGTCGAACTCGATCACCCGTCCGGTGTTCGCCTCACGGGTCACCGGGTACATCCCCGTGATCCCGAAGCCGCCGGCCTCGTACACACCGATCGCCTCGGTCATCGGCGGGCTGCCCTCGTACAGCCGCAGCACGGCGACCTCCGACTGCAGGCCCACGAATTCCGCGACGCGGTCGCCGCCACCGGCGAACACCTCCAGGTCGTAGCCCTGGGTGTCCATCTTGAGGAACGGGCGGGGCTCGTCGATGCCGTCGAGAGCCTTCTCCATCATCGAGTCCAGCCGCCGGATCTGGATCTCCTCCGTGTCGCTCTTCGTGAACCGGAGGTAGCGGTCCTTGCCGTATTCGCTGGGCGGGAGCAGGGAGTTCATGGTGTTCCAGCCCACGTGGATGGTGCTGGTGGTGTCCTCGCGGCCGAGGCCGTACTGGTACACCCACCAGTCCGGGTCGTCGGCGGCGGCCTTCTCCAGCTTGGCGAAGTGCTCGGAGGTGGGCTCGAAGGACACGATGCGGCCGGTGTAGCCGAACCGGCGCAGCCGCCGGGCGTACTGGCCCTTGTTGGCCCCGACGTCGAACACGCAGTTCACGCCGTAGAGCTCCAGCATCCCGGCCACGTGCTGGGGACAGAGGTACTCGGCCGCCGCGAGTTGCAGCTTGCGCTCGTCGTTCCCGGCCGTCGGATCGAGGAGCAGCCGTGCCCCGCTGTCGCCGAGGCGCACGGTGGTCGCCTCTCGGCCACCCTCCTCCCGCTGCGCACGGGTCTTGCGGCGGCGGACGACCCAGGTGTCCTCGCCGGCATCGGCCACCGTGTACCGGCCGTTGTCTCTGGCCAGCACGTCGGCACCCGGTCCCAACGGGATCCGGACCCGTCGGCCGCGCCGCGAGACCACAGCGGTACCGGGGCCGAGATCGGTCACCTGCAGGCCCAGTCGGGGCATCAGCTTGAGCAGTCTTCGGTAAGCGGTCTGCATCGCCTCACCCTTGCAGACGAGGCGGCCGGCCGTCGCCCCTATGAATCAGATTTGTCATCCCAGTGAATGATGTTCTTCGGCCCGGGCCCGACTTCGCCCCCCGTCGCTTGACTTCGAGAGCGCTCGAAGTTCTAGCGTCACCAGGGACGGAGAAGGTCTGGGAGAGCGGAGACGGACATGCGTGTGGGTGTGCACATCAACCGGTTCGACCACTCCGGGGGCGCCCCCGCGCTCGGTGCCGAACTCGCCGCTGCGGGCGCCGCGGCCGAGGCGGCGGGCGTGAGCTGGCTGTCGGTCATGGACCACTACTTCCAGATGGAGTTCAACGGCGGTGCCGAGGCCCCCATGCTGGAGGCCTACACGACGCTCGCGTACCTCGCCGGGCACACCTCCACCGTGCGGCTGGGCGCACTGGTGACGGGCGTGACCTACCGGCATCCGGGGCTGCTCGCCAAGATCGCCACCACGCTGGACGTCGTGTCCGGCGGCCGGGCCACGCTGGGTATCGGGGCGGCCTGGTACGACCGTGAGCACGAGGGGCTCGGCGTGCCGTTCCCGCCGCTCGCGGAGCGTTTCGAGCGGCTGGAGGAGACACTGCGGATCTGTCTGCGGATGTGGGACCCGAAGGACGACGGTCCGTTCGAGGGTACGTACTACCGGCTCGCCGAGACGCTGTGTGTTCCGGCGCCGGTCAGCGCGCCGCACCCGGAGATCATGATCGGCGGCGGTGGGGAGAAGAAGACGCTGCGGCTGGTCGCGCGGTACGCGGACGCCTGCAACCTGATCGCGGCCTCGCCCGAGGAGACCCGGCACAAGCTCGACGTGCTGCGCGAGCACTGCGACACCGAGGGACGCGACTACGAGACGATCCGCAAGACGATCGCCTACACCGGCGAACCGGCGACCACGGGCGACCTCGACGCCTTCCTGCGAGACATCGGCGGCTACACCGAGCTCGGCATCGACACCGTGATCCTCGCCCCGCGCCTGGGCGAGACCGCCGCCTGGATCGAGAGCTTCGTGGCGCCGGCCGTGCGGCGCCTGGCCGAGCTCGACTGACGCACGCGGGGGGCCGCAGCCCGAAGGCTCCGGCCCCCCGCGGGAGCTGTGGCGGCCGTCAGGCGGCAGCGGCCTCGCCGGCGTGGCCGTGCAGACGGGAGACGACCTCGGTCAGCTGGGCGGCGACCTCGGCGTCGTCGACCGGGTGGGTCTCGGCGAAGCGGACGACGGAACCCGGGACGGACAGCTTGACGTCCTCGAGCACCTTGCCGCCGGCGATGCCCACGGCCTTGCGGGTGTCGTCCTGCGCCCACACACCGCCGTACTGGCCGAAGGCGGTACCGACCACGGCGACGGGCTTGCCGCCGAAGGCGCCGGCGCCGTACGGGCGGGACAGCCAGTCGATGGCGTTCTTCAGGACGGCCGGCATGGTGCCGTTGTACTCCGGCGAGAAGAACAGGAAGGCGTCGGAGGCCTGAGCGGCGGCGCGCAGCTTGGCGGCGGCGGCCGGGACGCTGCCCTCGACGTCGATGTCCTCGTTGTAGAAGGGGACGTCGGCCAGGCCCTCGAACAGCTCGACCTCGGCGCCCTCGGGAGCGAGCTTGACGGCCGCCTCGGCGAGCTGGCGGTTGTGTGAACCGGCGCGGAGGCTACCGACGAGCGCGAGGATACGAACGGACATGGGAACTCCCAGGGTGCTGAAACATAGCTGTTACGATCCGGACCAAGGTCCGTTTAAATTTCTACCACTGTAACCGGACCGCGGTCCAGTTTCATTCCCGATGCTTTACGCTGTGTTCATGTCCGCAGTCCTGCCGCCCTTCCCGAAGCCGGAACAGCCGGTCGGAGAGCCCGAGTTGCTGCAACTCGGCTCCGCAGAGGACGAGCCGTGCCTGCGCGCCGACGCCGCGCGCAACCGGGCCCGCCTCCTCGACGCGGCCGCCCGCCTGATCGCGCAGCACGGTGCTGCGGGCGTCACCATGGAGGCCGTGGCCGCGGAGGCCGCGGTGGGCAAGGGGACGGTCTTCCGCCGCTTCGGCGACCGCACCGGGCTGCTCACGGCGCTGCTCGACCACTCCGAGAGGAAGTTCCAGGCCGCGTTCCTTGCCGGGCCGCCGCCACTGGGGCCCGGAGCGCCGCCGATGGAGCGGCTGCGGGCGTTCGGGTGCGCGATGCTGCGCCGCTCGGTCGACGAACTGGACCTGCAACTGGCGGCCGAGCCGAGTCCGGACCGCCGGTTCTCCGCGCCGGCGCTCCGCGTGCTGCACGGCCATGTCGTACTGCTGCTGCGGATGGCCGTCCCGGACGCGGACTGCGAGCTGCTCGCCCACACGCTGATGGCGCAGCTCAACCCCGCGCTGATCCACCATCTGACCAAGCAGTGCGGCATGCCCCTGGAGCGTCTCGAGGCGAACTGGGCGGACCTGGTCGCTCGCGTCACCTGTATCGAGCCGCCCCGCTGAGCCGGTCTCGGCCGTGGGCGGCGAACCGCTGAGGAACACGTTCGGCATCGATCTTCGTGAACCCGTCCCGCTCCTGCACGTTGGTTGCATCGTGAACGGCCTTCCCCCGCCCGGGACCCTCGCCCGCGCTTCTGCCAAGATGCGGTACGTCATGGTGCAGATACCGAAATCGCCCACGCCCTCGTCGCCCGCACCGCGCTCCGCGCCCACGAGCGCCGACGTGGCCCGACTGGCCGGCGTCTCACGCGCGACCGTCTCCTACGTCCTCAACAACACCAGCGCCGTAAGGATCAGCGAACCCACGCGCCGCCGCGTCCACCAGGCCGCGAAGGAACTGGGGTACGTCCCGCACGCGGCGGCCCGCAGTCTGCGCGCCGGGCACAGCCGCATGGTGCTCATGCCCGCGCCGGCCGTCCCGGCCGGCCCGCTCTACAGCCAGTTCCTCAACGAACTCCAGTGGGCGCTCGGCCGCCTCGACTACACGGTCGTGCAGTACGGCACCGTCGGCGTGCACGGCGACGAGGCCGCCCGCGCCTGGGCCGAACTCCGGCCGGTCGCCGTCCTGGTCCCCGGCGCCGGACTCGGTCCGCGGGGCGTAGCCGTGCTCAAACGCTCCGGCGCCCGGGCCGTGGTCACGTTCGGCCCCGAGTCCGTCGAGGGCGCCCACGCCCTGCTCATGGACCACGAGGGCGTCGGCCATGCGGCCGGCACCCATCTGTACGCCCGCGGCCGCCGCCGTATCGGCGTTGTCGTCCCCGAGGAGCCGGGCCTGGAGTTCTTCTCCCGGCCCCGCCTCGCCGGGGTGCGCGGCGCCCTGGCCGGTACCGCCGCCACGGTCGCCGAACTGCCGCTCGCCTACGAGGAGGAGTCCGCCGCCCGCCTCGCCGCGAGCTGGCGGGAGCTCGACCTCGACGCCGTGTTCGCCTACAACGACGAGTACGCGATGCTGCTGATGCGCGCCCTGCAGGACGAGGGCATCCGGATCCCCGGGGAAACGGCAGTCATCGGCGCCGACGACCTCATGCTCGGCCGGCTGCTGCGGCCCCGGCTGAGTACGGTCCATATCGAGTTGCCGTCCGGCCGCGACCTCGCCGAACTGGTCGACCGCGCGGTCCGCGACCCCGGCGCCGAGCCCGAGACGCACAAGGTGCTCGGAGCCTCGGTGGTGCACCGCGACTCCAGCTGACAGGACGGGAGACGTGCCATGCGCACGATGGTCGCACGGGGTCCGGCCAACTGACGGAGGCCTGTTCCGGGTTGTGCCTGACCCGAGAGTGGCAGGCGACGCGCTTCTCGAACGGCATGACTAGGATGTTGCACGCTCAACCAGATGGGTATGCGTTCGACCGCCGGATGCGGCTCGCGCGGCTGCGCCGGATCAACGCGTCCCGCCCTGCGGTCGGCGAACCGGCCGCGAACCACACGGGACTCCCGCACCGAGTCCCCCGGTGACGAACGGAGAGCCGTCATGCCGCTGCTCGACCCCAAGACCTGGCAGTCCCGGACACTGACGGGACCCGAGCACGCCGTCACCGAGCCCGCCACCGGCGACACGCTCGGCACGGTCACCCTGGCCGGCGCCGAGGACGTCCGCACGGCCGCTGCCGACGCCCGGGCCGCCCAGGCGGAGTGGGCGCGCCTGCCGCACTTCGTCCGCGCCGGGGTGCTGCGCAAGGCCGGCGACCTGTTCGCGGCGCACGCCGACGAACTGCGGGAGTGGATCGTCCGCGAGTCGGGATCCATCGCGGGCAAGGCGGACTTCGAGCTGCACGTCGCCGCCCAGGAGTGCTACGAGGCGGCCGCGCTGGCCTCCCGTCCGGCCGGACAGGTGCTGCCCAGCGAGGCGCCCCGGCTGTCGTACACGCGGCGCGTCCCGGTCGGCGTGGTGGGCGTGATCTCCCCGTTCAACGCCCCGCTGATCCTCTCCATCCGCTCCGTCGCCCCGGCCCTCGCCCTCGGCAACGCCGTCGTACTGAAGCCCGACCCGCGCACGGCGGTCTGCGGCGGACTGGCCCTGGCCGCGGTCTTCGCGGCGGCGGGCCTGCCCGAGGGGCTGCTGCACGTCCTGCCCGGCGGTCCCGAGGCGGGCCAGGCGCTGGTCGCCGACCCGCACGTGCCCGTCATCTCCTTCACCGGCTCCACCGGGGCAGGGCGCGCCGTCGGCGAGGCGGCCGGACGGTACCTGAAGCGGGCGCACCTGGAACTGGGCGGCAACTCCGCCCTGATCGTGCTGGAGGACGCCGACCTCGACGCGGTGATCTCCACGGCGGCCTGGGGCTCGTTCTTCCACCAGGGCCAGATCTGCATGACGACCGGCCGCCACCTGGTCCACCGCTCCCTGTACGAGGAGTACGTCGAGCGGCTCGCCGCCAAGGCCGACTCCCTGGCCGTCGGCGACCCGCACCGCGCGCAGGTCCACCTCGGCCCGCTCATCGACGACACCCAGCTCGCCAAGGTGCACGGCCTGGTCGAGGCGAGCACCGCCCAGGGCGCCAAGCTCGCCGCGGGCGGCACACACGAGGAACTGTTCTACCGGCCGACCGTGCTGGCGGGCGTCGACGACCACACCCCCGCCTACGCGGAGGAGGTCTTCGGCCCGGTCGCGCCCGTACGGCCCTTCGCCACCCCCGACGAAGCGGTGGCGCTGGCCGCCCAGAGCCCTTACGGCCTCTCCCTGGGCATCGTCACCCGCGACACCGCCCGCGGCCTGGACCTCGCCGAGCGCATCCCGACCGGCATCGTCCACATCAACGACCAGACGGTGAACGACGAGGCCGTGGCGCCCTTCGGCGGTGTCGCCGCGTCCGGCACCGGCGCCCGCTTCGGCGGCGAGGCCAACCTGGAGGCCTTCACCGACGTGCGCTGGACGACGGTGCGCGGGGACGTGGCGCCCTATCCCTTCTAGGGACTACTCGCCTCCAGGGACTACTCGCCCTGGACCTGCGCCTGCTCCTGCTGCTCGGCGATGCTCTTGCGGACCTCGTCCATGTCCAGCTTCCGGGCCTGCCCGATGATGTCCGTGAGAGCGGGCTCGGGCAGCGCGCCGGGCTGGGCGAACACGGCGACCTGGTCGCGGACGATCATCAGCGTCGGAATGGACTGGATGCCGAAGGCAGCGGCCAGCTCCGGCTGTGCTTCGGTGTCGATCTTGCCGAAGACCAGGTCCGGGTTCGCCTCGGCGGCCTTCTCGTAGACCGGCGCGAACTGACGGCACGGCCCGCACCAGGCAGCCCAGAAGTCGATGAGAACGAACTCGTTCTCCGTGACGGTCTGGTCGAAGTTCTCCTTGGTGAGCTCCACGGTGCTGCTCATGCGTGCATCCCTCTTTCTGGTGTGGGGCGAAGCCGTCGGCACAACACGGCAGGACGGGAAGGTATTCCAGTGGGTGATCCATGGGGGTCCGGAGCACTTACCCGTGTGGCCACCCCGCACACCACCCACCAGACTGGGCCCATGACGGAAACGGAATCCATCGCGTACGACGTCGTGGTGCTCGGGGCCGGCCCAGTGGGGGAGAACGTCGCCGACCGCACCCGCGCGGCCGGCCTGTCCACCGCGGTCGTGGAGAGCGAACTGGTCGGCGGCGAGTGTTCCTACTGGGCCTGTATGCCCAGCAAGGCCCTGCTGCGCCCGGTCATCGCCCAGGCCGACGCCCGCCGCTTGCCCGGCCTGCGCCAGGCGGTGCAGGGGCCCCTGGACGCGGCCGCGGTCCTCGCCCGCCGCGACGACTACACCTCCCACTGGCACGACGACGGCCAGGTCCGGTGGCTGGACGGCATCGGCGCCGTCCTCTACCGCGGCCACGGCCGGCTCGCCGGATCCCGCACGGTGACGGTGACCGGCCCCGAGGGCGAGCACCACGTCCTCACCGCCCGGCACGCCGTCGCCGTGTGCACCGGCACCCGCGCCCTGCTGCCCGGGCTGCCGGGCCTCGCCGACGTCGGGCCCTGGACCAGCCGGGAGGCCACGAGCGCGAAGGCGGTCCCCGGCCGCCTGGTGGTGGTGGGCGGCGGTGTGGTCGCCACCGAGATGGCCACCGCCTGGCAGGCCCTCGGCTCGCAGGTCACGGTCCTCGTCCGTGGCAAGGGGCTGCTGTCCCGCATGGAGCCGTTCGCCGGCGAACTGGTCGCCGAGGCGCTCACGGAGGCGGGCGCGGACGTCCGTACCGGCACGTCCGTGGAGTCGGTGACCCGAGAGAACGGGACGGTCGTGGTCGTCACCGACAAGGGCGACCGGATCGAGGCCGACGAGATCCTCTTCGCCACCGGCCGCGCCCCGCGCACCGACGACCTCGGCCTCGACACGATCGGTCTGGAGCCCGGCTCCTGGCTCCCGGTCGACGACAGCCTGCGCGTGACCGGCAGCGACTGGCTGTACGCGGTCGGCGACGTCAACCACCGTGCCCTGCTCACCCATCAGGGCAAGTACCAGGCCCGCATCGCGGGCGCCGCGATCGCCGCCCGCGCCGCCGGAGTCCCCGTCCTGGAGACGGACCCCTGGGGCGCCCACGCCGCGACGGCCGACCGCGCCGCCGTCCCCCAGGTCGTCTTCACCGACCCGGAGGCGGCGGCGGTCGGCCTGTCCCTGGCGGAAGCCGAACAGGCCGGCCACCGCGTGCGCGGCGTCGACGTGGAGATGTCCTCCGTCGCCGGCGCGGGTCTGTACGCCGACGGCTACCGCGGCCGCGCCCGCATGGTCGTCGACCTGGACCGCGAGATCCTCCTCGGTGTCACCCTCGTCGGGCCGGGCGTGGGCGAGCTGATCCATTCGGCGACCGTCGCCGTCGCCGGCGAGGTGCCGATCGGCAGGCTCTGGCACGCGGTTCCGTCGTATCCGACGATCAGCGAGGTGTGGCTGCGGCTGCTGGAGGCTTACCGGGGCTGACAGCGCCCGGTTCCGGGCTCCGTGCCTCGATGATGGCGAGCCCGGTCATTCTCGCCACCGGGGAGGACGCCGACGCGCTTGTCGGCGTCCTCCCCGCTGAACAGGAAGCGGACGCCGATGGAGGCGCCCGGCCGGGCGCCTCCTGGGTTTCAGTCCGGCAGCTCGAACCCCAGGGCCTTCGCCGCCTCCTCGGGCGTCGCCGCCGCCCAACGCTCCAGCATCGCCTGGTTCGAGGACAGCGAGCGCAGCTCCGCCCGGTCGAGGTAGAGCATCCCGTCCAGGTGGTCCGTCTCGTGCTGCACGATCCGGGCGGGCCAGCCGGTGAACACCTCGTCCAGCGCCCGGCCGTGCTCGTCCTCGCCGGTCAGCCGCACCGCGGCGGGCCGCGCCACCACCGCCTGCCAGTCGGGCACGCTCAGGCAGCCCTCGAAGAACGCGGCACGGGCGGTGCCGACGGGCTCGTACGACGGATTGACCAGCACCCGGAACGGCTGCGGCACCCGACCACGGGCCAGCCGTACCTCCTCGGGCACCGGCGCCGGGTCCTCGATGACCGCGATCCGCAGTGGCACGCCCACCTGCGGTGCCGCGAGACCGACACCTGGCGCCGCGCGCATCGTGACGCGCAGCGCCTCGATGAAACGGGCCAGCAGCGCGGAGTCCAGCTGGCCGTCGTAGCGCTCGGTGCCGCGCCGCAGCACCGGATCGCCGGCCGCGACGATGGGCAACGGGCCGTCGGTGGCGAGGAGTTCCTCGACCACCTCGGCAAGGGGCGTGCGACCGCTCGGAGATGCCATCACGCCAGCATGCCACGGCGCCCCGCAACCACCGGCACGCCCGTGTGACGCACGCCACTCGAAGCCCCGGGAACTCGGCCGCCCCCCACTCCGACTACTGGACCGCCACGATCACCGCCATGGCATCCCACGTCCCCGACCGCCGGAGAAGCCGCCGATGTCCACCGCTCCCTCGACCACCACGGACGAGGCCCCGAAACCCGCCGCGCCCGCGCCGTCCCCCCGCGGGTGGGCTCCCCTGCGCCCCCTCGTCCTGCGGCTGCACTTCTACGCCGGCGTGCTCGTCGCGCCCTTCCTGCTCGTCGCCGCGGTCACCGGCTTCCTGTACGCCGGCTCCTTCCAGGCCGAGAAGCTCGTGTACGCCCACGAGATGACCGTGCCCGTCGGTGACGACAAGCTGCCGATCTCCGAGCAGGTGGCAGCCGCCCGCAAGGCCCACCCCGAGGGCACCGTCGCGGCCGTACGGCCCTCCCCGGAGCCGGACGCGACCACCAGGGTGCTGCTCTCCGGTGTCAAGGGCATCGACGCCGACCACACCTTCGCCGTGTTCGTCGACCCCTACACCGGCAAGGTGCGCGGCGCCCTCGAACAGTACGGAGCGTCCGGCGCGCTCCCGCTGCGCATCTGGATCGACGAACTCCACCGTGACCTGCACCTGGGCGAGAACGGCCGCCTCTACAGCGAGCTCGCCGCGAGCTGGCTGTGGGTCGTCGCGCTGGGCGGCCTGGTGCTGTGGTTCTCACGCCGCCACGCCCTGCGCACGGTGCGCGGCACCAGCGGGCGGCGCCGCACGCTGGGCCTGCACGGCAGCGTGGGGGTATGGGCCGCGGCCGGGTTCCTCTTCCTGTCGGCGACCGGTCTGACCTGGTCGACGTACGCCGGTGCGAACATCGACGAGCTGCGTACCTCGCTCGGCCAGGCCACGCCGTCCGTCTCGGCGGCGGCCGGCGGCGGCGAGCACGCGGGCCACGACTCGGCCTCCGCCGCCGGCGGGGACGCGGAACACGGCGTCGGCCTCGACAAAATCCTGGCGGCAGCGCGCGCCGAGGGGCTGAGCGACCCCGTGGAGATCGTCCCACCCGCGGACGCGTCCTCCGCGTACGTCGTGAAGCAGGTGCAGCGCAGCTGGCCCGAGAAGCAGGACTCCGTCGCGATCGACCCGGCCACCGGCGAGGTCACGGACGTCCTGCGGTTCGCGGACTACCCGGTGCTCGCCAAGCTGACCCGCTGGGGCATCGACCTGCACACCGGTGTTCTGTTCGGCCTGGTCAACCAGATCGCGCTGATGCTGCTGGCGCTCTGCCTCATCCTGCTGATCGTGTGGGGCTACCGCATGTGGTGGCAGCGCGGCCGCGGTTCCGCCTTCGGCAGGCCCGTCCCGCGCGGCGCCTGGCAGCAGGTGCCGCCCTACGTTCTCGTTCCGGGGCTGGCGGCGATCTCCGTCCTCGGCTACTTCGTGCCGCTGCTCGGCATTCCGCTGGTCTGTTTCGTCGTCGTCGACGTCGTTCTCGGCGAGATCACGCACCGGCGGGGTCGGCGGACCTCCGCGAGTGGGGCGGCGACCGAGTGATGTAGGCGTCGGCGGCCCGCGGTGTGCCGTCGCTGTTCATGGCGGCGGGCCCGGCGGCCTGGGCCGCCGCCGAGGTCATTGGCGATGTCCTCGGCGAACTCGGCGGTCATCCTGTTCCTGATCCTGCACGCGGCGACGCCGCTGTAGCCGCGTGCAGTCTCAGTGTTGATCGTGGATCTGCTCTGAGACCTGCCCTCAGACCCGCCCTCAGACCTGCTTCAGGTCCGTTCGGGTCTGAGGGCAGGTCTGCTTCAGATCTGCCCTTCAGGCCTGCTCGAAGTCGCCCGCCAGCGCCGAGGCGATCCGCAGGTGCGAGGCCGCCTCCTCGTGCCGGCCCTGGCGCTCCAGGGTGCGGCCCAGCATCAGCCGGGCGTAGTGCTCCACCGGGTCGCGCTCCACGATGACGCGCAACTCGGCCTCCGCGCGCCGCAGTTGGGCCGAGTGGTAGTAGGCGCGCGCCAGCAGCAGCCGCGGTGCGGTCTGCTCCGGCACCTCCTCGACCAGCCCGCCCAGGGCGCGCGCCGCGGCCGCGTAGTCCTTGGCGTCGAAGAACAACAGCGCGCGCTCCCAGCGCTCCGCCGCCGTTCCGTGGTCGTAGTACGTCGTGTCCACTTCTGACCTCCTTCGAGGTCGACAACGGAACGGGGTCGTTTAATATTCCACTACTTGGTTCGGGCGGCCGCGGCAGTGACCAGCCCGACGCCGGCCGGTTCGGTCACCAGCGACGGCACCCGGCCGGCGACGGCCCGGTCCTGCGGTCACGGCAGCGGCGCCACGGTCGGCCGGGGGTCGGCCACGGTGCATCCGGGGGCCGGCGGAGCAACAGCCCAAATGACGGACTGACGGGGTGGGTCCGGCGGGGCTAGGTTGGGCGTCATGAGCAATCTTGATCGCGAGCCGGTTCCCGCCGTCTGTGGTGGCCGCGGTTTCGTCGTGGCGGAGCCGGTGCGCGAACTCCTCAGCCCTCGCCGCGTCAAGCTCGGCGAGTCCACCGAGGTCCGTCGGCTCCTGCCCAACCTGGGGCGACGCATGGTCGGCGCGTGGTGCTTCGTCGACCACTACGGGCCCGACGACATCGCCGACGAGCCCGGCATGCAGGTACCCCCGCACCCGCACATGGGCCTGCAGACGGTGAGCTGGCTGCACGAGGGCGAGGTGCTGCACCGTGACTCCACCGGAAGCCTCCAGACGATCCGCCCCCGTGAACTGGGCCTGATGACCTCCGGACGGGCCATCAGTCACTCGGAGGAGAGCCCCAGGTCGCACGCCCGCTTCCTGCACGGGGCGCAGCTGTGGGTCGCCCTGCCCGACCGTCACCGCCACACCGACCCGCACTTCGAACACCATGCCGAGCTGCCGGTCGTCACGGCTCTGGGCCTGAAGGCCACGATGATCCTCGGCAGCCTCGACGGCGCGGTTTCGCCCGGGACGACCTACACCCCGATCGTCGGCGCCGATCTGACCCTCGCCGCCGACACGGACGTACGCCTGCCGCTGGAGCCGGACTTCGAGTACGCGGTGCTGTCCATGTCCGGCGAGGCCCGTGTGGACGGCGTACCGGTGCTGCCCGGCTCGATGCTCTATCTAGGCTGCGGCCGCGGCGAACTGCCGCTGCGCGCCGAGTCGGACGCGACGCTGATGCTCCTGGGCGGTGAGCCGTTCGAAGAGGAGCTCATCATGTTCTGGAACTGGATCGGGCGGTCCCAGGAGGAGATCGTCCAGGCCCGTCGGGACTGGACGGAAGGGAACCGGTTCGGCGAGGTGAAGGGCTACGATGGCGCTCCGCTGCCCGCTCCGGAACTCCCGCCGGTGGTCCTCAAACCGCGCGGACGAGTGCGCTGACCTGCGGGAAGGTCGAATCTGACTTCTTGTGGGCAGAGTTGTCGGGCAGCCCTGCCCGCAGTACTGGGAGACGCCCCTCTTGCTGACTTTTGCCGACTTTCCTGATGGGTTGGCGTGCGACTGGAGTAGGCCTTGCTCGTGAGGGTGCGACTTCGGCTTCGCCTGAAGCAGGGTGAGCGCACATCTTCCGACGCTGGTTCGCGCGTCAAATCGCGGATGCGAGAGCCGTGGCAGCCGAGGAGACCAGCAGATTCTTCGTCTGCTGGTGGTGCAGGGGCTGCACGGCTTTGACCAGCACATATGGCGTGGCTAAACCCTTGTCCTGCTCCGTTGGCCCGCACATGGTCCGGATCTTGTACGGTGAGTGGCTCAGTCAGTACTCGCTGGTGCGACAAGTTCGAGGGCGAGCTTGCCAGCTCCTACCCGCAGCCGCGCTCGGAGGACCCACTGTCGACACGGCCACGAGTACACGCCGGAGAACACGCGGTCGCATGCGTGGCGACGCCGAGTGCTCTGCGTCATCCGGCACGGATGCGGTGAATGGGGAAGTTCCAAGCTGAAGTTGCAGGTCAACGGGCTGGCGTGAGGCGGTGCTCGTGCCGGTCGCGGGCGTGATCGTGAATAGGTGATCGTCCGTCAGCGAGAGACCTCGAGGTTCGTCGACACGAGCAGGGCCCGGAGCAGCACCGTGGCGTGACGGGCATTGAGGCTGAGCATGGTGAGGATGCGCCGGCACTTCCGGTCCGCGAAGCCGTGCTCGACCGCCGCCCGCCCGCTGGCGAGGCGGGCGGTGGCGATCTCGCTGGAGCGGTCCGGCCGGGCGGCGGAGATCCACGCTCGGACGAGTTCCTAGGCGGTGCTTTCCCGGAGACCGCTCACGGTGGTCTTGACGAGGCGGTGGGTGGCTGCGCGGCTGTCCAGGACGCCGGCTGCGGCCAGGGCGTGCAGGCAGTAGGCCGCGAGTTCACCGGCGGGCACATCCCGGCGTACGGCTCCGGCCGCGGCCGCGTCGGCTATGAGTTCCCGGATGAACTCTCGGAGGTGCTCGTGGGCGGCGGCCACGTGCTCGCCGGTGTGGAGCAGGGTGGCGAGGCGGGAGTCGTGCTCCCGCCGGTGGGAGATCGCTGCCGCGTAGCCCGTCAGCACCGCCTCGAGCCGCTCCATGGCGCCGTCGGTCCGGTCGCGGATCTCAAGGAGCTGCTTGAGGTGCTCGTCGATCTGGCGCTCGTGCCAGGCGCGCAGGATGGACTCCACGTCCGGGAAGTACTTGTACAGCGTCGCGCGTCCGATGCCGGTGTCCTTGGCGATCTGCGACATGGTCACGCCGGTGAGCCCGTGTTCGGCGACAAGGGTGGCGGTGGCGTCGAGGGTGGCTTCGCGGACGGCGTCCCGGTGCGCCGCGATCGTCTCGCTCCAGATTCTCGGCATGCCGCAATCATACGGCGTGAACCATACGCCCCGCCCTCGTGTAGACACCATGGCTTGACAAAGACAATGTGTATCGAAAAACTGGGGCTTCGTTCGCGTCATCGAGACGACCACGGCGAAGGAGTGCTCCATGCCCGAGTTGCCGTCCCACCCCGACACGACCCCCACCAGTCACACCGACCTCGCCGTCGAGCCCGTGGTCCCCGGCTGGTCCCAGGGCCGGAAGCTGCTGGTCATCGCCGCTGTCATCGGTCTGCTGGTGCTGGTCGCCGTGCTGCACCTGACCGGCGTCGTCGGCGGGGAGGGCCACTGATGATCGAGGCCGTCGGACTCACCAAGCGCTATGGGAGCGTCACGGCCGTGGACGGCTTGTCGTTCACTGTCCCCTGCGGGTCGGTGACCGGGTTCCTGGGGCCCAACGGGTCGGGGAAGTCGACCACGATGCGGATGATCATGGGATTGGATGCGCCGACCTCGGGGGCGGTCACGGTCAACGGCCGCCCCTATGCCGGCTATCGCCGTCCGCTGCGCGCGGTCGGGGCGTTGCTGGACGCCAAGGCGGTGGCCGGCGGGCGTTCGGCCTTCAACCATCTGCGGTGGCTGGCGCTGAGCAACGGCATCCCGAGCTCGCGGGTCGGGGTGGTGCTGCGTCAGGTGGGGCTGGCCTCGGCGGCGGGCAAGCACGTCGGCGGCTTCTCCCTCGGTATGGCACAACGCCTGGGCATCGCCGCCGCGCTGCTGGGCGATCCGCCGGTGCTGATGTTCGACGAGCCGGTCAACGGCCTGGACCCCGAGGGCGTCGCCTGGATCCGTACGCTGCTCAAGTCGCTGGCCGCCGAGGGCCGGACGGTGTTCCTGTCCAGCCATCTGATGAGCGAGATGGCCCTGACGGCAGACCGCCTGGTCATCATCGGACGCGGCCGCCTGATCACCGAGACCACCATGGCCGACTTCCTCGCGGCCGGGGCCGGCAACTCCATCAGGGTCCGCTCGACCGACACCGCGGTGCTGGCCGGCCTGCTCGCCGAGCGCGGCGCCACCGTCGCCAATGAGCCGGACGGCGCGCTACGGGTCACCGGCGCGAGTGCGGACGAGGTCGGCGAACTGGCCCGCGCCCGCGGGCTCGGCCTGCTGGAGCTGTCACAGCAGCAGATGTCCCTGGAGCAGCGCTACATGGAGCTGACCCGCGAGGCCGTCGAATACCAGGCCGATGGTCCCAACGATCACGAGGCCGGTCACCAGGCCGCCGATCCGGCAGCGCCGTCGACGCCGGCGCTCACCGCGAAGTAGAAAAGGGTCCACGCCATGGCCACCGTCACCGCCCCATCGACCCCACTGCAAACCGAGCGCCGCCGGGGCGACTTCACCAACGTACTGCGTGCGGAGTTGTGCAAGCTGCGCACCGTCCGCTCCACTTACTGGGTCCTGCTGGTCGCCTTCGCCGCCAACATCGCTTTCGCGGGCCTCGCCGCGGCCGTCCTGGCACCCCGGCTGGACTCCGCAGACCTCGCTCACGTCGACGTGGTCCAGCTCGCGCTGGCCGGACTGCACCTGTCCCAGGTCGCGTTCGGCGTGTTCGGCACCCTGTTCATCACCAGCGAATACAGCACCGGCATGATCCGTACGACGCTGGCCGCCGTGCCGCGGCGCCGTAGCGTCCTGGCGGCCAAGGCCCTGGTCTTCGCCGGGGTCGCGCTGATCACCTCCACCGCGTCCACGTTCGCCGCCTATCTGACCTTCCAGGCGGCACTGCCCGCGCACACCCTGACCGGGACGTCGCTGTCGGACCCGGGGGTCGCCAGGGCGGTGCTCGGCGGCGGGCTGTATCTGACCGTGTTCGGGCTGCTCGGCCTCGGACTCGGCGCTCTTCTGCGCTCCTCGGCCGGCGCCATCGCGACCCTGCTCGGCGTGCTCTTCGTACCACCTCTGCTGCTGAACCTGCTGCCGGGGACGTGGAAGACAACCATCGGCCCGTACATCCCGATGCAGTCGGGCGGCCAGATCTACGTCGCCGCCCACCGCGAAGCGGCGAGCCTGGCCCCATGGCCGGGGTTCGGCGTGTTCTGCCTCTACGCCGCAGCGGCCGTGCTGGCCGGATTCGCCGTTGTCAACCACCGCGACGCGTGATCGGAGATGCGCACATGACCAGTCCCTACGCGCACCATGCCGCCCGCCGCCCGGAGGGTCTGGACGCCGCCCGCCCGCCGTGGGACATCGGCCGACCACAGCCCGCGCTGCTTGCCCTCGCCCGCAATGGCGCGTTGTGCGGGCGCGTCCTGGATATCGGCTGCGGGACCGGGGAGCACACACTGATGGCCGCGGCCGTCGGCCTGGACGCCACCGGGATCGACCTCGCCGCCGACGCTCTGCGCATCGCCGGGCAGAAGGCGCACGAGCGGGGCCTGACGGCACGCTTCCTGCGCCACGACGCCCTGCGCGTGGGCGAGCTCGGCGAACTGTTCGACACCGTCCTGGACTCGCTCGTGCTGCACGCCCTGGACGCCGCCGACCGTGCCGTCTACCTGGACGCAGTGCGTTCGGTCCTGCGCCCGGGGGGCAAGCTGTTCGTCCTCGGCTACAGCGACCGGCACACCGGGCAGCCAGCCGTACCGCACGAGCTGTCCCGCAGCGACATCGCGTCCTGCTTCACCGACGGGTGGGTGCTGGAATCGGTCCAGCCCACCGTGTGCGCCTCCAACCTGCACGCCGACGGCGTCGCCGCCTGGCTGATCACCTGTACGCGGATCTGAGCCCCGCACCCGGGTCCGAGCCCTGCCAGAGAGGATTCCCGGTCATGCCTGCCTCCCAAGCCCGTATCCCTACCGGTCGCGCCGAGCGCTACCTCACCCAGTTGTGCGCGCACATCAGCAAGTTGAGCCGGACGGACCTGACGGGCGCCGCGCCCCTCCGCCACGGCCATGGCGAGGGGAGCGCCGACTCGATGCCTCGGCGTGTCGAATCTTCCGGCCCCGGCGGGGTCGTCGACTTCGGCTGGGGACGCTGCACCCTGCGCGCCGACGGCGAGAACCTGGTACTGCGCGCCGAAGCGGATGACCAGCAGCGGCTGCAGCGCATCCAGGACGCCATCGCCCAGCGTCTGGAACGGATCGGCCGACATGACGGGCTGACCGTGACCTGGAGGCCGACTCCGCCGGAGGCGGGAACTGCCGCGCCGGCCGACGGCCCCGAGAGCGCGGCGGCGATCATCGAGGCCCTGACGGCGCCCGCGGGCCGGGCCGACCCCTACCCGCTGTACGCCGCAGCGCACCGGATCGGTCCGGTCCTGGCCGTCGCCGCCGACACGTTCCTCGTTTGTGGCTACGCGGCCGTCAACCAGGTGCTGCGCAACCCGGGATTCGGGCTGCCGGACACCACACCGAACCACCCCGAAGACGCTGCAGACCAAGCCGGCGCCGACGCGCTGCGCTCGATGAGCCGGTCGATCCTGCGGACCAACCCACCGGATCACAGCCGCATGCGCTCCCTGATCTCCCAGGTTTTCACCCCGCGCCGAGTCGCCTCCCTGCAGCCGTCGGTCGTGGACGCCGTGGACACCCTGCTCGACCGACTCGCCGAGTCCACAGCGGACGGCCGGACGGTCGACTTCATGGACCAGTTCGCCTTCCAGCTGCCGGTCACCGTCATCTGCGAACTCCTCGGCGTCCCCCCGGCCGACCGCCACCGGTTCCGCCGACTGGCATCCGACCTGACCACGGCGCTGGAACTTTCCGGCGGCGCCACCCGCTCCGAGGGCCCCGCCGACGCGGCCGCACGCGAACTCGCCGGGTACTTCACCCACCTGATCGGCGAACGGCGCAACGCGCCGGGCAACGACCTCGTCAGCGCCCTGGTGGCGGCCCGGGACGCGGACGACGGCCGCCTGTCCGACGAGGAACTGCTCGCCAACCTCATCCTGCTGCTCGTCGCCGGCTTCGAAACCACCACGGATCTTCTCGGCAACGGCCTGGCGATCCTGCTCGACCGGCCGGACCTCGCCGCGGCACTGCGCTCCGGACAGACCGCGACAGCAGGCTTCGTCGAAGAAGTACTGCGCTACGACTCCCCGGTGCAGGTCACCACCCGGGTCGCACGCGCCGACGCTCTCGACGTCGAAGGCATCCCCATACCCACAGGCAGCAACGTGATCCTGCTGCTCGGCGCCGCCAACCGCGACGCCGCCCGCTACCCCCACCCCGACAGCTTCGATCCCACCCGTACCGGCAACAAACCCGTCAGCTTCGGCGCCGGCCCGCACATCTGCATCGGCAACAGCCTGGCCCGGCTCGAAGCATCCACAGCCTTCCCCCGCCTCCTGGACCGCTTCCCCGCCCTCTCGGCAGACCCCGACCACAAGCCCACCCGCCGCGACCGGCTCGTCCTGCGCGGCTACCAGACCCTTCCGGTCGGGGTCGGTACGTCACGACCAGGCCCCGGGCCCGCACCGACGGCACGCCTGTCCGCGCCGGGCACCTGAAGGTGAGCTGGAGCGTAGGGGAGATGTGGTGTGCGGACGAGAGCCCGGCGGGAGCCCAGGCGTACCAATGTCCGCTCGGTGTGGCGGCAAGGTGTGCGCGTCGCATGGGGCGATCGAATATCGGCACGCACTGTCCACACGGTGTGCCGATGTGAGTCGTTCACCAAGCATCGCAGAGGTGTGCCGTGGGTTGGCGTGAAATGGCGATCTGCCAATACCAGGATCCTGATCTGTTCTTTCCCGTCGGACACATCACCAGTGGTCCGACGCTGATTCAGACAGACGAGGCGAAGGCCGTGTGCCATCGCTGCCCAGTGATGAAGCAGTGCCCGAACTGGGCCATCCGGGTCGATCCGGTGGAGGGAATATGGGGCGGCACCACAGAAGCGAACGCCGCGCCATGAGACACCGCACGGCACGTGTATCCCAGGACACGACGGAAACAGCAGCGTGAGTGCCCAGTGCCGTCGTCGTGCGAACTCGGGGCCGAGGTGGACGCGTTGAGGAAGCTGCCCGGCGCGGAGGGGCTGCGCTGGACGGGCCGCGCCGGCTGGCACTTCACCCTTGCCTTCTACGGCGAGGTCGACGAGGCCGTCGTACCGGAGCTGTCGGCGCGGCTGGAGCGGGCGGCCCACCGTACCCGGCCCTTCCCGCCGGCCGTGAAGGGTGGCGGGCGGTTCGGACACGGCCGGGCCGTGTGGGCGCGGGCCCACGGCGACCGGGAGACCCTCCGCCTCCTGGCCGACCGCGTGGAGGCGGCAGGGCGGAAGGCGAGGGTTGAGACGGGGGAGCATCGGCGGTACCACACCCACCTGACGGTGGCGCGCAGTCGGGACGCGGTGGACGTACGGCCGTACCTGGAGGTGCTCGACCGGTTCGCCAGTCGTACCTGGACGGTGGAGGAGCTGGGGCTGGTGCGGAGCAGTCTGCCGAAGTCGGGGGTGCCGGGGGAGCAGCCCCGCTACGAGGTGGTCGGCCGTTGGGCGCTGGGCGGCGCCGGTCAAGCTTGATGCGTGGACCCGAAGACCCGGAATCGGATCATGGCCGGTGTGCTGGTGCTGATGTTCGTCGTCGTGGCGTTGGCGGCCGCGCTCGGAAGGTAGGGCAGCGCCCCTGACGGGGCGCTGCCCTCAACGGGTCACTTGGGCGGGTCGATCTTCACCTCTATGCCGTTGTCGTCATAGAACTTCACGTGGTCCCAGTCCAGATTGCCCCGCTTGTTGTACTTCACGATCTGGGCCATCTCCCATTCGGTGGACTTCCAGTTGGTGCCTTGTCCGTTCGTCACGGCGAGCTCGAACTTCTGCTGGTACGTGCCGGTGGGCGGATCGAAGCCCTTCAGGCTCACGGCGATCTTGCCGTTCTCCCGCATCACGCCTTCGACTTCGGACATCCACCTGGTGTACGGAATGCCGCCGGGCAGGTAGGCCTCCACCGCCTTGTATTTCTCGTCCATGAAGTGGTAGCCCTTGAGTTCCGTCGTCGCGTCCCCGATGTGTTCCGTCACGCCGAGGACCAGGACCTTGCACTCGGAGTTGTGGACCAGGACCGGGGTCTGCCCGGCGAGGACGTAGAAGGAGTGCAGTCCCGCCACGGTGAGGCTGTAGGTGACGGTCGCGCGGGTGTAGGCGCGGTTGGCGAGAACCGTGGCGGTCCGGCCGCTGTCCGTGCGCAGGCTGTCGCCGGGCCGCAGGTCCTGCGCGGGTACCCAGGCGTGGAGGTTGGTGCTCCAGAAGGGGTGTTCGTAGGTGGCCGAGAGCTCCGCGCGCTCGCCGGTCGGGCCCCGGATGGTGAGGGCGGCGAGGTACTTGTCGTCGTACTGCGTGACGATCTGCTGCGTGACCCGCCGGGCCGCGGTCTCGCCGGTCTCCGGGTCGGTGGCCCGGACCAGGTCACCTGCCGCGACCTTCTCGATCGGCAGGCTGCCGCCGTCCGCCATGAGGACGCGGGTGCCGGGCAGGAAGCACTGGGTGCAGCCGCGTTCCAAGGCCCGCAGCGTCTTGTACGCGACGCCAGCATGCGGAACTTGGACGACATGAACACGTCGCGTTGCAGCTCCCAGCAGGCGTCCAGATCGTGCTTCTGGGCGCAGTTCTCCAGCTGGGTGAGGCCGGTGATGGCGTTGACGATGTCGTTGAGCTGCTTCATGCTCGCCTCGAAGGCGGGCCCCCGGGAAAGCACGTCGCAGTAGGCCTCGTGGTGAGCAGGACCCGGTCGTCCTGTTCCTGGGCCTCCGTGAGGCCCGTGTCCAGGAAGATCTGGAGGTCCTCGGCGGTGCCGGCGAGCGCGGTCCGGCCGCGCTCCTGCACCTCGGGACCGCCCGCGTCGATCGCCCGGGCGAGCAGGACCCGCTGGTCCTGCTCCAGAGGTTCCTGGTAGCCCGACTTCATGAAGGCGACGAGGTCGCCCTCGCTGCCCGCCAGCGCGGTGCGGACGGCATCGAGGGTGTTGTCCCCGCCCATGGCGGCCAGTTGGGCGGCCTCGATCCGGTAGTCCTGGAGCTCCTGGTCCCCGTAGTTCGCGAGGAAGGCGGCGATGTCGTCGGGGCTGCCGACCAGCGCGGCCTCGGCGGCCGACCGCACTTCGGTGCCTCCGGACGCCCAGAGGTCCACCGCCTGCTGACGGAAGCTGCGGGATATCGGTACGACCGTGTCGTCCACCGTGTCGTCGGCGGCGGCCGGGTATGCGCCGAGCAGACCGGCCAGCACGGCCAGGGCCAGTGAACCAGCTGTGCGTCTGAGGGCGCCCCTGCGTATCCCGGAGCGCCCGGGTCGTTTTCCTCTCACGGATGTCCTCTTCCACCCCGGAATAGCAGCTGTAGCAGACCGCTATTCCCTTTTGTTGGATCCCGGATATTGTCACCGGGGAGCATATCCAAACGGGTGTGGAAAAAGGGTGAAGAAAAAGTCAGCCGGACCTTCCGGTGAATCCCGCCACAGCCGGACCGACGGATTCCGGAAGGTGCGCCAGGGCGAGCGCCACCGCCTCCTCCACGGTGGGCGTCTCCCCGATCATCCCGGTGTTCGGATGCCGCAGGACGATGTACGGCCCGCCGCCGTACTGCGGGGCGATTGCGACCTCGTCGTGGTAGGGGCGCCCGGTACAGGAGCTGAAGGCGACCGTCCAGTGGCTGGTGAACGGGAAGAGCTCCCGCAGCCGGGGTTGCTCGTACGCCGCCTCCACCAGCCGTCCGAACTCGGGGAAGGTCGGGGTGTCGGCGGCCTTCTCCTTCAGCCGGTCCCACTGCGCGGCGACCGCCGCCTCGGGTCCGCGCTCGTGGGCCTCGGCGAGCTGGTCGAACAGGAGGAAGGGCAGCGCCGCACGCATTCGCGGTACCGGTGTGCCCGCCGCCCAGGCCGCACCCGCCTCGACGACGTCCCCGAGCTCCCGCGCCTCCCCGGTGACGATGTCGACCTCCCCGGCCCGGCCGATGACCTGGAAGCCACGGGTGTCGGTGCGCGGGAAGACCGTGAGCGGCTCTCGGCCGGGGGCCGTGGTGGCGATACCGATCGAATCCGCTATTTCCTTTCGGCCGGGAACGAGAATGAGAGGGATGCCGAGGCCGGCTGCCAATTGCTCCAGTGCGGCGGCCAAGCCGCCGGCCTCGACCACGTCCGGATAGAATTCGGAATTCACCCGGACAGTGTGGCATCCCGGATGCTCCTACCGCGCCGCGTATCCGAAGCGGAGACCCGCGGCCGGGAGACCGCCCGCGCCCGGCTGGTACGTCGTCACCGCGGCGACCGTGCCGGTGAGCGGCGGCGCGGAGGCCGGCGACTGGTGGTGTGCGCGGTGTCCGTCACCCAGTCGGCGGCGGTGCGGCCGTAGCCGACCGCGCGCAGCTGCTCCCCCGCCGTGACGGCGGTGGACGCGACGGTCACCGGGGTGACCCCGGTGACGGGCCGCGCGAGGCGGGCCAGCACCAGGTCACGGCCGGTTCGCGGCACGAGCTGCACCACGGCGCTGGTCTTGCCCTCGACGGTGGCGGTGGCCGCCAGGGCGGGCTTGCCCGCGGCGACGCTGGGCGCCGTGAGGTCGGCGGCTGTGTGCAAGCAGGCGGCAGGTCAGTGGGTGGGTCGTGGAGCTCGCAGGTGGGCCCGCTGCGCCAGCTCCTCCTCGTCCACCAGCTCGAGCATGGGCTTGCCCGGCGCGCACATCATCGTCACCACGAACCGGGTCCGCGCGTCCGTCAGCGCGTTGCCGTCCTGGTAGCGGATCGCGTCACCGCCCGGCTCCCGGAACGTCCCGCCGGCCTCGACCACGCGCTCGGGCTCGCCCTCGAGCTCGAAACGGACCGCACCCTCGATGACATACCCGAAGGCCGGCCCCGAGTGGCGGTGCGGTGGAGTGCCCGGGTCGCCGGGCTCCCAAGTTGAACGGCCAACGGCTGGGCTTTGCCGCCACCGCGGTGCCGGACACAGACGCTCAAGATCAGGTCGTGAGGAATTCGATGAGCGCCGCGTTCACCTCGGCCGGGCGTTCCTGCTGTGTCCAGTGTCCGCAGCCCGCCAACTTGAGGGGCTCGCGCCGCAGGTTGGGCATCCGGTCGGGGAGGCTGTCGATGAGTTCGGGCGTGCCGGGGAAGGCGGGAACGGGGTCGCGGTCGCCGTAGATGTACAGGGCGGGAGGGGTGACGACGGCGCCTTGCCAGGGAGCGGTCAGTTCCCAGTTGCGGTCGAGGTTGCGGTACCAGTTGAGAGCCCCGGTGAAGCCCTTGGAGAAGCTCTCGGTGAGTGCGTCGAGATCGTCCTCGGTGAACCACTCCGGCAGTACTTCGGGGTCGGGCATGTCCGCGAGCCAGCCCCGCTCGGGGTCGACCAGCGGCTGCTTGACCGCGCCGGGAGCCTCTCCGGAAGCCGAGTAGAAGAATTTCCGCAACGCGGTGCGCGTGTCCTTGGCGAACTCGGCGTCGGCGACACCGGGGCGGTTGAAGTAGTTCCAGTAGAAGCGGCCGCCGAACCTCTTGTCCATGGTGGCCAGCGGAGGCTCCGTGCCCCGGAACGGGGGTGGCACGCTCAGGCCGGCTACCCCGAGCACCATGTCCGGCCGCAGCAGAGCGGTGTGCCAGGCGACCGGCGCGCCCCAGTCGTGCCCGACGACGTATGCCTGCTCCTCGCCCAGTGCCCGGATCAGGCCGACGACGTCGCCGACCAGATGGAGGATGCTGTACGCGTCGACGTTGTCGGGATGGTCGCTGCGCCCGTATCCACGCTGGTCGGGGGCGACCACTCGGAAGCCCGCGTCGGCCAGGGGACCGAACTGGCGGTGCCACGAGTGCCATGACTCGGGGAAGCCGTGCAGGAGCACCACCAGGGGGCCTTCGCCTTCCTCGGCGATGTGCAGCCGAACCCCGTTCGCGTCGACCATTCGATGCTCAGCCATGCGTACGAGCGTACGCGCCATGATCTTCGGCGGCGACTCCGCTGCTCGGCGGCTCCGGTCCCGGGCACGCCCGACACGCGACCATGCTCCGGGACCCTCCTCGTGCTGACAAACGCCGAGGTCCAGCACTGCCGGACGATCACCCGCAAGCTTGAAACGATCTCTGTCGGATCACCACCAGTGGTGCCCCGTCAACGCCCCGACCAGCACGCTGAACCTGCGGATCACGACCGGAGGCGGGCGCCAGGGCCCAACCGGGCGGTGACTTCCTTGGGCGTCAGAGCCGAGTGCTCCGCGGAACACTCGACGACAGCGCGCACCGGAGCTCCGCACTCGGTATGGCGTACGTCCAGGACGGTGCCCTGCGGATCTGGAGCGTACGTCTCGCCCCACTGGCGCAGCGCCACCACGACGGGCCACAGGTCCCAGCCCTTGCGGGTCAGGCGGTACTCGTTGCGGGGGCGGCTGCCCGGTTCCTGGTACGGGACGGTCCGCAGGATGCCGGCCGACGTCAGCTTCCGGAGCCGGTCACTCAGGACCGACTCCGACAGGCCGATGTGGTGGTGGAAGTCGTCGAACCGGCGGACCCCGTTGACGGCATCACGCAGGATCAGCAGCGTCCACTTCTCCCCGACCACGTCGAGCGTGCGCTGGACGGGGCAGTTCTCCGTGCTCGCCTCAAGCCACTCCATCTCGTCATAGTAGGCAGTCTCACTTCGTCGTTGACAGTCAGGCGATCGCGCAGCTAGCTTCGATCTACGAAGTCAGAGGAAAGAGGCGTTGCGCTGTGGGACGGACACGTACGTATGACTGGGACGATCCCGCGACCACGGCAGCGGCCGCCGCACGCGTCTCCGGCATTGAGTTCCTGCGTGAGCTGCAGGCGAGGCGCCTGCCGGGGGCGCCCCTCAGCGCCACCCTGGACTTCTCGCTCGACGAGGTGGAACCCGGCAGGGCGGTGTTCTCGCTGACACCGGGGGAGGAGCACTACAACCCGATCGGCAGTGTGCACGGCGGCGTCTACGCCACCCTGCTCGACTCGGCGGCAGGCTGCGCCGTCCACTCCACCCTCCCGCAAGGCGTGGCGTACACCTCGCTCGACCTGACCGTGAAGTTCCTGCGCCGCATCACCGTCGACACGGGCACGGTGCGCGCCATCGGCAGGGTCGTCAACAGCGGCCGTCGGACCGCCCTCGCCGAAGCCACGCTGGTCGACGCGAACGATCGCCTCCTGGCTCACGCCACCAGCAGCTGCATGCTCTTTCCGGTGCCGCCCTCTCGGACCTGAGATCTCTGTTCCGGAACCAACCGCGGGGGAGCGTGAGCTGACCCGAGGGAATCCCATGTAGCCCATGCGGGCGGGTGGTACGGGGTCGTAGAGTCATATATCCCTCCCGGAATCCCTTTGCTGACATAGTGCGGCCATGCAGATCACGACCGTCGCTGGCCGCGTGCGCCGACCGATCCGGGCATCCGGTGAGGCCCACCGGTTCCTCCGGTGAAGGCGTCGTTCACGCGGTCCCCGAGGGGACCGGCCCGGGGGGAGCGCGGCCGCCGCAGTCGTCGCACGACTCTCGCCCTCGTTCTTACCGGTGCCGTCGTGATCACCGGAGTGGCCGTCCTCGCCGGCACCGTCCCCAACGGGGGCCACCGTTCCCCCGGCCACCCCGGCCACCCCGGCCCCACCGCGGCCCCGTCCCCCGGCGCCCCGGGCATCGGCGATCCGCTCGTGCCGCTCGACGGCAACGGCGGCTACACGGTCCGCCACTACACGCTCGACTTCGACTGGCGGGCACCGCGGACCCCCTTCGAAGCCGGCGCCACCGTCAGCGCCACCGCGACGCAGGCTCTGTCCCGCTTCGACCTCGACTTCGCGGGCAACACGCTGCACACGGTCACCGTGGACGGCGCACCGGCGACCGCCCTGCGCGACGGCGACGAACTCGTCGTCACGCCCGCGAAGCCGATCCCCCAAGGCAGCACCTTCACCGTGCGGGTCGCCTACACCGCCGACCCGACACAACAACGGCACCGCGGGGACGCGATCCAGGACTACGGCTGGGTGCCCACGCCCGACGGCACCGTGCTCTACGCGCAGCCCGACGGCGCCAAGATGATCTTCCCGGCGGACGACCATCCGAGCCTGCGGGCGCCGGTCACCTTCCGCATCACCACCCCACCCGGCCTCAGTGCGGTGGCCAACGGCCGGCTCGTCGAGCGCGTCCGGCGACCCGGTGGACGGATCCGGTGGACGTACGACTCCGAGCAGCCGGTCGCCGCGCAGCTGATCCAGATGGCGATCGGGAAGTTCGCGTTCGTCGACAGCACCGGCCCGCGCGGACTGCCCGTCCGGGACGTGGTCCCGGGGGACCTGGTCACCGACACCGAGGCGTACCGCTCGCTCACCGCCGAGCACCTGGCCTGGCTGGAGGAGCGGCTCGGCCCGTACCCCTTCCGCCGCTACGGCGTGCTGGTCGGGGACACCGACCTGCCGGTGGCGCTGGAGTCGCAGTCGCTGTCCGTCCTGCCGAGGGCCGACCTGCTGGGTGACCAGGTCGACGCCGAGCGCAACCTCGTGCACGAGCTGACCCACCACTGGACCGGCGACAGCGTCGCCATCCGGCGGTGGTCCGACCTGTGGCTGAGCGAGGGGCACGCCCGCTTCTACGAACGTCTCTACTCCGACACCCACGGCGGCGACAGCATCGAGGACGCGATGCGGGCGGCGTACGAGCAGCACGACCAGTGGCGGCACGAGGACGGGGCGCCCGCCGAACCCACCGAGGCGACCCTGTTCAAGCTGATGCGGTACGACGGCTCGGCGCTGGTGCTCTACGCCCTCCGGGAGAAGGTCGGCGAGGCGACCTTCGACAGGATCGAGCGGTCCTGGGTGACGAAGTACCGGGGCCGGGCCGCCGGCACCCGGGACTTCGTCGCGCTCGCCTCCGAGGTCGCCGGCCAGGACCTCGACCCGTTCCTGACCCCGTGGCTGTACGGGGCACACACCCCGCCCATGCCGGGGCACCCCGACTGGCAGGTCGACCCGGTCCAGGACTGAACCGCCACGCCGCACGTACTGCCGCCGACCGGGTGGCCTGTGCCGGGCCGCTGGTCCACGCCGGTGACGGTTGGCGCGACGTGGCTCGTCGGACACGGAAGCGTACGAGGGGTGGCGTGAAGGGCAACTCCTTTGTCCTGGTTGCGTCCTGGTTGCGTCCTGGCTGCGACGAGCATGGTTGGAGACCGTTGCAATGATGAGAAGACCTGTCGCCCCCCGTGTCCCCGGCGCCCTGCGCGGGCGCCGCTGGCTGATCTGCGTGACTGCGTCGGCGGCGCTCCTGGTGCCCCTGCTGACCGGTCCGCTGGGCGGCGGGCCGGACGACCGGCGCCTCCAGGACGTCTTCACGGACGCCGCGAACGAGTATCACGTGCCGCGGAGTGTGCTCATGGGCGTGGCCTACCTCCAGTCGCGATGGGACTCCCATCCGGGCGCCCCGAGCGTCGTCGGCGGCTATGGGCCGATGCACCTGGTGGACGCCGGCCAGGCCCTGGACCCGTCGGCGCCGCCCCGCGGGACCGCCCGGCCGGACGCGGTGGCGGCGGGACCACCGGCCTCACCAGGGGCGAAGGTCTCGAGCGGCCGTTCAGTGCAGCCGGCGGACCTGGAACGGGCCGCCCGCCTGATCGGGGTCCCGGCGGAGAAGCTGCGGACGGACGCCGCCGCCAACGTGCGCGGCGGCGCGGCCCTCCTGGCGGAGACGCAGCGACAGTTGGGCAAGCCGCTCAGCACTGACACCGCGGACTGGTGGGAGGCGGTGGCGCGCTTCCCGGGCACGGCGGACAGGACCTCGGCGGCGACGTACGCCAACGACGTCTTCGAGGTGATCCGTCGGGGCGCCCACCGCACCACCGACGCGGGGCAGCACGTCAGCCTCCCCGCCAGCCCGGGCGTGCGCCCCCACCGCCCGGCGGTCGCACGGCAGCCGAAGGATGTCGAGTGCCCGCCGGAGCTGTCCTGCTCCTGGCTCAGCGCGCCGTACGTCGAGATCGACGACGACGGTGATTACGGCAATCACGACCTGGCCGACCGGCCCCGGGACCAGAAGATCGAGTACATCGTCATCCACGACACCGAGGCATACCTGCCGAGCATGTTCCAGACCGTGCAGGATCCGACGGAGGCGTCGTGGCACTACTCCATCCGCTCCAAAGACGGTCACGTCACCCAGCACATCAGGACCAAGGACATGGCCTGGCACTCCGGCAACCAATTCGTGAACGCCCGCTCGATCGGCATCGAGCATGAAGGTTTCCTCACGCAGCCCAACACCTGGTACACGGAGGAGATGTACCAGTCGTCGGCCCGCCTGGTGCGCTACCTGGCGAAGAAGTACGACATCCCGCTCGACCGGCAGCACATCTTCGGCCACGACAACGTCCCGTCCCCGACCGCCGGCAGCATCCCCGACATGCACGACGACCCCGGCCCCTTCTGGGACTGGCGGCACTACTTCGACCTCCTCGGCGCGCCACTGCGGGCCACGGCCGGACCGGACAGCGACATGGTGACCGTGCTGCCCGACTTCGCCACCCACAAGCCGCCGTTCACGGGGTGCGCCGGTGACGGTGTGCTGTGTGCGCCGCACGGCTCCAGCGCCGTCCGCCTCCACACCGAGCCGTCCGAGAACGCCCCGCTGATCCAGGACCCGGGCCGGCACCCGGACGGCGACGACTCCACGCAGGACGTCAACGACCTGGGGTCGCGGGTCTCCGCCGGCCAGACCTTTGCGGTCGCCGAGCGCAGCGGCGACTGGACGGCGATCTGGTTCCAGGGCAACAAGGCGTGGTTCAGCAACCCGAAGAAACACCCGACGGCCGTAGGCGCGGCCGGCCGGATGGTGACTCCGAAGGAAGGCCTGAGCGAGATCCCGGTGTTCGGGCGCGCACTCCCGGAGGAGGACGCCTACCCGGAGGGGGTGGAGGAGCCCCCCGAGTCACCGCTCCCGTACAGCCTCCTCGAGGGTCAGCGGTACGTGACACAGTCCAGCCTCGACGGCTCGTACATCGACAGGTCGTTCTTCGTCGACACACCGAACCCGGTGGTGAAGGGCGAGGAGGAGTACTACGAGATCCAGTTCGGCCACCGGCTCGCCTACGTCCGGGCGAGCGACGTGGACGTGGTGACCGCTTCCTCCGCCGCGGCGGGACCGCCGCCGGGAGACGGGGAGCGCTCTTTCGGGCAGTGAGGGTTCCGGACGCCTTCGCGACGTGGGCGCCGCAGGACACAGCGCCGTGCCTGCGGCTCGCCCTCTCGGGGGGACGCTGTCGCCCCCCCCGTATGCCCGTCAACCCTGGTCCTGGTGGGTGGGAACCGACTGCTCGGTCCAGATCGTCTTGCCCTGGGGCGTGTACCGGGTGCCCCATGCCTCGGCCAACTGCGCGGCGATGAACAGACCCCGTCCGCCCTCGTCGACCGTGCGGGCGTGGCGCAGGTGGGGCGCGGCCGAGCCGGTGTCACAGACCTCGCACGTCAGGCTGCGGTCGTTCACCAGGCGGACTTCCACGGGTGGGCTGCCGTACCGGATGGCGTTGGTGACCAGCTCGCTGATGATGAGCTCGGTGTTGAACGCCGTCTCCTCGTCCACGTGCCACTCGGCGAGCTGCCTGCGCGTACGTTTCCGGGCGAGCGCCACCGCGGTCGGCTCGGATTCGAACCGCCATGCGGTGAACTGGTCCGTGGGGAAGGACCGGACCCGCGCGATGAGCACCGCGGCGTCGCCCGCCCCCAGGCCGGGCGGGAGCGCGTACACGATGTCGTCGCACAGGTCCTGGAGGGGCCGCTCGCCATAGTCCGGCGACTCCCGCAGCGGGCGTGAGGAGTCCGCGAGGTACGAGGTCAGCAGCGGGTCGCTGGCGAACACCAGGACGCTGCCCTCCGGCACCTCGAACTCCACGGTGGCGAACGGCGCGTCCTCCCCGGTGCCGAGGCCGGGGCCGGACGGCGTGTCGGGGACGGTGACGGTGCCGTCGGGGCAGACGAGGACGGGGGCCAGCCGCCCGGCGCCGGCCATCGTGCACCTGCCGGTCAGGGGGTCGTGGACCGCGTACACACAGTCGGCGGTGAGCGCCTCGCGGCGCAGCGGGTCGCCCAGGGGCAGCTCCGCCCGTTCGGCCGCCAGCTGTGCCGCCGTGTCGTGCAGCCGGGCCAGGAGCTCGTCGGGGGCGAGGTCGAACGTGGAGAGTGAGCGCACGACCGTACGCAACTGGCCCATGGTGGCCGCCGCGTTGAGGCCGCTCCCGGACACGTTGCCGACGACGAGCGCGGTGCGGGCGCTGGACAGGGCGATGGTGTCGTACCAGGCGCCGGGATCGGCACCCGTGACGGACAGGTACGCCGTCTCCAGGGAGGCGTGGGTCTCGGGGCTTCGGGGCAGCAGTTGACGGTGGACCGTGGCGGCGACGGAGTGTTCCCGGGTGAAGCGGCGGGCATTGTCCATGCACAGGGCCGTGTGGACGGCCAGCTCGACCGCGAGTTCCCGGTCGCCCTCGTCGAAGGGCGGCGACTGTCCGGTGCGGTAGAGGCTGAGGAGGCCCAGGACCGTGTCGCGCAGGGCCAGGGGAGCGGCGAGGAGGGTGTGGGCGCTCGAGGAACGGATGGCCTCCGCACGCGGTGGGTCGACGGACATCCACGGGGCGTCGGGGGCCAGGGCAACCACCCGGGGGCGCAGATCGGCCATGGCCTGGGTGAAGGGGGTGGGACCCGGCAGGCGGTGTACGTCACCCACCGGATGGGCCTGGGGCGGCCGCGCGGCCGTGCTCCGGAAGGCGACGCGCATCAGGGGAGTGTTCGGGGGCAACGGGGCGAGCGGCGGGTCATCGCCGCGGATCACGGCGTCCACCACCTCCACGACGGCGAAGTCGGCGAACGCGGGCACCAGGGCATCGACGAGGTCCTCGCAGGACACCGCCATGTCCAGCGTGCGTCCCACGGTCCGGCGGACGGCGTCCAGCACCCGGGTGCGGCCACGGGTCCGCTCCCGTTCGGTGACGTCGAGTGCGGTGACGGCCACGCCGAGGACCGTCCCGTGCGGGTCCTCCAGGCGCAGCGCGGTGATCTCGAAGTGGCGTTCCTGGGACGGGTCCCCCTTGAGCCGCGCCCGGACGATGTGCCGCCGCAGGGGGACCCCGGTGTCCAGCACCTCCCGGACGGGAGCCTCGACGTCGCCGTACATGGCCTGGAACGGTTGCCCGATCGCGTCGTCGAGAGAGACGCCCGCCATGGCGGGCGTGGAGGTGTTGACCCGCACGACCCGCAGATCGGTGTCCAGCAGGTGCAGTCCGACAGGTGACCGGGTGAACAGCGCTTCCAGCATCGAAGCCGCCGTCTCTTCCACCTCTCGGCCCGGATCGCCGTGCGCCACTGGAACCTCCTCCGGCTTTACGTGCCGTTCGTGCTTCCAGCGTGCAGGGCGGTCGAATCCGGCGCATTCGGGAGTACGCAGCCATGGGCCAACCGTTACTGTCCGTAACGTGCTGCGCCCGGTGCAACCGGAATTCCCGCGATCATGCTCGGCGCTCACGACAGAGCATGCGATCAGGAGGGGACGGGGATGGCCGGGGAGCAGGCGGCGTTCGGGGCGCTGCTTCACCGTGTCGGCGGTGGCCCAGCGGTGGGGTTTCGCCAACCCCGCGCACCTCAGCCGGGTGTTCCGCGGCGCCTACGGCCTCGCGCCGCGCGCACGGCGGAGCCTGCGCGGCAGCCTGAGTAGCGACGCATGGCCCGGCATCACCGGTCCGCCCGTACCGGATGCTTGCTCATGATCGAGACCCGGTTGAACGCGTTGATGGTGATCGCCACCCAGATCACCGCGGATATCTGGTCGTCGGTGAGCGCGTCCCTGGCGGCGGCGTAGGCGGACTCCTGCGCGGCGGTGTCGGCCGGCTGTGTCGTCGACTCCGCCAGCGCGAGAGCCGCCCGTTCCCCGGGAGTGAACAGCTCGGTGTCCCGCCAGGCCGCCAGCACTCCCAGCCGTTGCGTCGTCTCGCCGGCCCGCAGGGCGGCCCGGGTGTGGATGTGGAGGCAGTAGGCGCAGCCGTTGATCTGCGACACGCGGAGGTTGATCAGCTCCACCAGGGTGCGGTCGAGCCCGGCGTCGGCGGCGACCGCGCGCACTGCCTCCGATGTCTGCATCAGCGCGTGGTAAGCCTTGGGACTCTGCTTGTCGATGAAGATCCGCTGGGTCGCGGACCCCGGCGTGGGGCTGCTCAACCTGCACTCCTTCAGGGGCCGTTCCCGGCTCCCGTTGCTCCGGCGCGTACGTGGTGCCGCCTATAGTCCTATGATCATGATAGTAATTGTTGAATGTGAAACTATCATGTATGGAGGAGGCGATCCCGATGAGCGATGCCGAAGCAGGTCCCGTCGACGTACTCACCCCACGTGACGTGCCGCTGGGCGGCCCGCGGGCGATGACCGTGCGGCGCACGCTCCCGCAGCGCGCCCGGAGCCTGATCGGAGCCTGGTGCTTCGCCGACCACTACGGTCCCGACGACGTCGCCCGCACGGGCGGCATGGTGGTGGCCCCGCATCCGCACACCGGACTGCAGACGGTGAGCTGGCTGTTCAGCGGGGAGATCGAGCACCGCGACAGCCTCGGCAGCCACGCGTACGTACGGCCCGGCGAACTGAACCTCATGACCGGCGGACACGGCATCAGCCACTCCGAGGTCTCCACCCCGCGGACCACCGTCCTGCACGGAGTCCAGCTGTGGGTGGCGCTTCCCGGGGAGCACCGCCACACCGAGCGGGACTTCCAGCACTACGTCCCCGAGCCGGTACGGACCGACGGCGCGGAGATCAGGGTCTTCCTGGGCACCCTCGCCGGAGCCGCCTCACCGGTGCGGACCTTCACGCCCCTGCTCGGCGCCGAAGTCACCCTCGAACCGCGCGCCGCCCTGACCCTCGCCGTGGACCCCCGCTTCGAGCACGGCGTCCTCGTCGACCAAGGGCAGGTCAGGATGGCTGACACCCTGCTGCATCCCGCGGAGTTGGGCTACGTCCCCACCGGACGCGACACCCTGACGCTCACCAACGAGTCGGACGAGGCCGCCCGGACGGTCCTGCTCGGCGGAACTCCGTTCGAGGAGGAGATCGTCATGTGGTGGAACTTCATCGGGCGGTCCAATGAGGATATCGTGCAGGCCCGTTCGGACTGGATGAAGGGCTCCCGATTCGGTGAGGTGGTGGGTTACGACGGGGCACCACTGACCGCTCCCGAACTCCCGCATGTCCCGCTGAAACCGCGCGGAAGGGTGCGCTGACCTGGGGTTCCAGCTCTAGTGCACGCGTCTCGCGGGACACGGCTGTCCCCGCTCGGCACCCGGTGTTCCCGAGGGGCGATCGCTCCCCGGGAAGCCATCGATGGACAACGCCACGTTCTCATGTCTGGCCATCTGTAGCCGGGTTTAGTCAGCCTAATGCTGACCCGGTGCTGACTTTCCTGACGGAGCGTCAGCACTATTGCGTTGGCGTCGCAGCTGTTGGAGCGCCCGCCCCGGAGCTGCCGCTCGCGTGTTGGCCAGGCCGATGCTGACCTTGGTGACTTGTGCTGGGGCAAGGCGCCACCAAGTGCCTGGGCAACGAAGGTGAGGAGAAGTCCGTCACGAGGGGGCTTTGTGGGGATCCCCCAATGCCCCAGCGTGCCGCTGCTGTCGTACGGATGTTGAACGGCTCGACGTCGTAGGACAAGGACTCCATGAAGCCCTCGACGCCGAACTTCACGGCGGCGTAGGCCACGCAGAACTCCTGGCCGACAGCGCCGGCAAGGGAAGAGATCGTGAATGATGTGGCCGTCGCGCTGAGCGCGCATGATGGGCAGCACGGCGCGGGTGACATTCATCGGGCCGAACAGGTTCGTCTCGATCTGGGCGCGCATCTGCGCGTCGGAGATCTCCTCGAAGTAGCCGGCGTAGAAGTTGGCGGCGTTGTTGATCAGGACGTCGATGCGGCCGAATCGGTCGACAGCGGCCCGTGCGACGCTCTGCAGCGCGGCCGGGTCGGTGATGTCCGACGCCGCGGCCAGTAGGTTGTCCTGCCCGCCGCCGAGCGCTTGAAAGACTCGCTCGGGGCGGCGGGCGGTGGCCACGACCTGGTGACCCGCCGCATCCGGCGGTCGGAGTCCTCACCCTGGACTTCGACGCCATGGAACTGCCCGCGCAGCCCGGCCTGACCCTCACCGCATACACTGCCACGCCCGACACCCCCGACCATGACACCCTGCAACTCCTAGCGAGCTGGGCCGCTACAGAAGACGCCCAGCCCAGCAGTGACCCTGCTGCATCCAACCAACATGGCTGACCCTTGGATCAGCCTCGTCTTCCTGTAATGGCCCCAGCTGTGACCTCGGCCTGATTCCACGGCTGGCCGACCGCATCTGCCCGTAGAGCTTTGGCGCTGCCGTAGTGGGGAGTTCTTTCGCGGGCCTTGTTCAGCTCGGCGCAGATCCCCGCCTGCGTGCTGCCCGAGTACGGCACCGGACACTGTTCGGTCTGCTCCACGTCATGCCTGATTATCGGCAGCCGATACGTCACACACGTCCGGCCTGCTCCTGCTCGTCCTTGGCCCAGTCGCCAGGCGGGCAGCACACGGTCCGGCCACCCAACGCGGGCGTGGTCTCCTCCCTGCTAGACGGTGCCCGACAGGTCGGCGGGGCTGCCACGGTCATGTTCAGCAGGGCCGCTCTGCCACGGCCGCATGGGTCGCTGGCCGCTTGGCCGACAGGCCGGACCGGGCCAGGTCCGCGAGCTTGACGCATCGCTGCAGCAGTGCGTTCTGGTGGGCTACCGTCCTGCCCTCGGTTGCAGCGGTCCTCATCAACACACAAGCGCCCAACGCCCAGGTGTTCATGGCCGCTGTTTGTGCATCGATGGCACCGGTCGAGCAGTGGACCAGCGGACGGGCGCCAGCCTGAGATGTCGCGCCTGTAAAAGATGGGCCACGCCCCAGATTTCGGCCCGCACAGCGGACCAATCCCGTTGGTTTCTGTTCACGGGGTGGCCACACTCCGGACGTCCCCGGGCGCACCGGTGGCGGATTGGGCCCGTTCATTCTCCGGCATCGTGAAGTTCGACCCTCATCCGTCCACGCGTCCATACGCAGCACTTCGTGATCGTCGTCCTGTGCACAGCGCAAGACGCACGCCCTTAATAACGCAACAGATACAGGAGTATCACGCTCTCGCATACAGACCGAGTGATCGGTCTGTCACATGTTCTCATCGCTCTCACTCCGCCCACGCGTCCCCCGTGGGCCTGTAAGGAGGATCCATGACTACGACAGGCGAAGCAGTGCCCGTCGTCGAGGCCGTCGTCTCCCCACCGACCGGGAAGGCATCCCCCAAGCTCGTCGGCACCATGGCGCTGGCCCAGTTCGGCCTCTCCATCGCATTGATCACCCCGGTCACGGCGAGCCTGACGATCAAGGTGCAGTCGATCGTCGGCAAGGACGACGTGGTCGCCACGTTCGGCGCGGTCAGCAGCATCGGTGCCATTGCCGCGCTGCTTGCCAACCCCGTCTTCGGCCGGATCAGCGACCGGACGACCGGACGCTTCGGACGTCGGCGTCCCTGGCTTCTGCTGGGAGTTGTCGGGCTCGCCGTGAGCCTGACCATCCTTGCCCTGGTGCCCAACGTCATTGGGATCGCGCTCGCCTGGTTCACGGCCCAGGCGTGCGCCAACGCCGCGCAGGCGGCCCTGCTGGCCTCGGTCGCCGACCAGATCCCCAAGGCGCAGCGCGGCAGGGTCAGCGGGCTGATCGGACTCATGCAGCAGGGCAGCAAGCTCGGTGCGGCCTATGTCGCCCAGTGGCTGATCGGCAGCCTTGTGCTGATGTTCGTGGTACCGGCCCTGGCCGGGATCCTGCTCCTCGTGCCGTTCCTCCTGCTGTTGCCCGACAAGCAGCTCACCGAGCGTCCGCCGAGGGAGGGCTTCCGGGCGGTCCTGAAGACGTTCTGGCTCTCCCCGCGCCAGTACCCGGACTTCGCCTGGGCCTGGGGCTCGCGGTTCCTGATCACCATGTCGCTGTACCTGTTCATGACGTACCGCCTGCTCTACATGGAGTACGAGCTGGGGCTGTCGGTCGAACGTGCGGTCGCGGTGCTGGCCACCGCGGTCACCGTGTACACGATCACGCTCGCGCTGGCCGGGCAGGCGGCCGGCTGGCTGTCGGACAAGGTGGGCCGCCGCAAACCGTTCGTCATCGGCTCGGCCCTGATCTTCGGCATCGGCATGGCGATGCTCGTGCAGGCCGGCAGCGTCACCGGCTTCTACGTGGCCGAGGTGGTGCTCGGGCTCGGCTTCGGTATCTACATCGGGGTCGACCTGGCGCTGGTCATGGACGTCCTGCCCGGCATCAACGACTCGGCGAAGAACCTGGGCGTGCTCAACATGGCCCAGGTCATACCGCAGTCCCTGGCCCCCGCGGTCGGTGCCGTGCTGGTCGGAATCGGCGGGGGACACAACTACGACCTGCTCCTTGGCACCGCGGCTGCCGTCGCGGTGGTGGGCGCGGTCATGATCTTCCCCATCAAGAAGGTGCGCTAGGCAATGACGGAACTGGAATCCCGTATCGACAAGGCGATCGGTGCCCTGGAGCTGGACGCCAAGGTCCGGTTGCTGACCGGCGCGTCGAACTTCACCCTGCACCCGGAGCAGGCGATCGACCTCGCCGAAGTCGTGTTCTCCGACGGGCCGACCGGTGTGCGCGGTGCCCTCTTCACCGGCGGGCGCATCGCCTGCCTGCTGCCCAACGCCACCCTGCTGGCCCAGCACTGGGACACAGCGGTCGCGACGGAAGTCGGAGCGCTGCTCGCGGAGGAGGCGGCCGCACAGCACGTGCACGTGGTGCTCGGCCCGACGGTCAACCTGCACCGCACCCCGCTGAGCGGCCGGCTGTTCGAGTCGTTCAGCGAGGACCCGATGCTCACCGGTGCCCTCGCCACGGCTTACATCAAAGGACTGCAGGACAACGGCATCGCCGCGACGCTGAAGCACTTCGTGGCCAACGAGGCGGAGACCGACCGCAAGACTGTCAACTCCCTGGTGGACGAGCGGACCCTGCGCGAGGCGTACCTCCTGCCGTTCGAGATGGCGGTGGCCGACGCCAACCCCTGGGCCGTCATGGCCGCCTACAACCGGGTCAACGGCATTCCCGCCACCGAGCACACGGCGCTGATCGAGGGGGTGTTGAAGGGCGAGTGGCGGTACGACGGACTGGTCATGTCCGACTGGTACGCCGCCGAGTCCACCGCCGAGAGCGCCAACGCCGGACTCGACCTGACGATGCCGGGCCCCGCGGGACCGTGGGGCGACCGGCTCGTCGCCGCCGTCCACGAGGGCGAGGTGGCCGAGTCCACGGTCGACGAACACGTACGCCGGATGCTGCGACTGGCGGGCCGGGTCGGCGCGTTCGGCGAGGAACGGGCATGGCCCTCCGACGGGCCGGCGCCCGACAGCCCACAGCGGCGCGCCCTCCTGCGGCGGCTGGCCGCGGGTGGCATGACCGTGCTCGTCAACCGTGAGTCGACCCTGCCGCTGGCCACCGAGGGGAAGGTCGCCGTCATCGGGCGGCACGCGACGGAGACCGTGGCGCAGGGTGCCGGTTCGGCGCAGGTCCGGCCACCCCACGTGGTCAGCATCGCGGACGGGATCTCGGCGGCGCTGGGCGCGGACAGGGTGTCCGTCGTGGACGGGGTGGAGATCCGCTCGGATCCGCTGACCGCCGCGCCGTACTCCTTGCGCGACCCGGAGACGGGGGAGTTCGGCATACGGGTCACGACCCGCGACGGCCGGGGCGATGTGATCGAGTCGCGCCACGTCGACGTGAGCGAGGTGTCCCTGCGGGAGAGCCTGTGGCTGGCGTCGGCCACGACGATCGAACTGGCCGCCGTGGTCGTTCTGGCAGAGCCGGCGCGCATGCAGGTCGGCGTGCGCGGGCGGGGCGAGTGGACGTTCAGTGCTCCGGGCCACTACGAGCGGGTGCGCCTGGAGCGTGTGGACAACGCGGGTGAAGTGCTGCGCTTGCCTTATCGCACCGTGACCCTCGATCTGCAGCCGGGCACGCGGATCACCGCGGCGGTGACCCCCGAACCCGACACACCCATCGTCGGTCTCGCGGCCCGCGTGGCACCGAAACCGCCCGCGGCGGCGATCGGCGCCGCCACCCGGGCGGCACGGGAGGCCGATGTCGCCGTCGTGGTCGTCGGCCTCACGCCGGAGCAAGAGACAGAGGAGGTCGACAAGATCACCCTCGCGCTACCCGGCGAGCAGGACGCCCTGGTTGCCGCGGTCGCCGCCGCGGCGAAGCGGACCGTGGTCGTGGTCAACGCGGCGACGCCCGTGCTGATGCCATGGCTGGACCGGGTCGACGCCGTGCTGTGGGCCGGGCTGCCCGGCCAGGAGACGGGCGCCGCGGTGGCAGCGGCCCTGACCGGAGAGGTGGAACCCGCAGGGCGACTGGTCACCACCTTCCCGGCCCGGGACGGCGACGGCCCGGTCTGGTCGCCGATGCCCTTGCACGGCGAACTGCCGTACGGCGAAGGGATCGCCTGCGGGTACCGCGGGTGGCAGGCCTCGGGGATCGACCCGCTGTTCTGGTTCGGACACGGCCTCGGTTACACGCAATGGGCCTACGGCGAGGCCGAGCTGACCGTCGACGACACGATCCGCTCGGTACGCGTAGAGGTCACCAATACCGGATCGCGGGCAGGCCGGGAGGTCGTCCAGGTGTACTGGCGACCGGAAGGCGAGCCCGTACGGCTCATTGGATGGTCCGGTGTCGACGTCGAGCCCGGACTGACCGCATCGGTCGAAGTACTCGTCGAACAGCGGGTACTTCGGCGGTGGCACGACGGCGCCTGGCAGTGGCTGCCGCTCACCGGCGAGGTGTTGATCGCCCGTGGCCTCGGTGACATCCGCATTACGCTGCCGGCAACCCGATGATGATCAGGAGCGCGCATGTCCTTCCCACCGCAGTACCACACCGTACGGGCGAAGTCGCGACGTGAGCTGGCCGGCGAGGCGTCACGGGCGAAGGCGGTACGGGCGGCCGTGGAGCTGTTCGCCACATCGGGATTCAAGGGGACGTCGGTCGCGAAGGTGGCGGCGAGGACCGGGCTGTCCCAGTCCGGTCTGCTGCACCATTTTCCGAGCAAGGCCGTGCTGCTGTCAGCCGTCCTGGAGGCGCGCGACGCCGAGGATGGCGTGTTCCTGACCGCCGAGGACGGGGAGGCGCCGCTCGGCTGGGACGCGTTCGACGCGCTCGAGGCCTTGGTCGCGCGCAACTCGACACGGCCGCAGCTGGTGGGGCTCTTCGTCCGGGTCTCCGCCGAGGCGATCGAGGCGGGGCATCCCGCTCACGACTGGCTCAAGGACCGCTATGCCGGGATGGAGGCGTGGCTGACCGACGCCGTCCGCATCGGACAGGTCCGCGGCGACATCCGAGCCGACGCCCCGATCGACATCCTCGTCCACAACACGATCGCGATCCTCGACGGCTTGCAGCAGCAGTGGCTGCTGCATCCGGAACGGGTGTCCATGGTCAAGGAGTTCGGCGCGTACATGGCCGAGCTCCGAGCTCGATGGGCTACCGCGGAGATGCCCGAGCAGCGGAAAGGGTCATGAGGAAGCACCGGCTCGGCTGCATGCGCCGAGGCCGCCAGGGACATGTGCCCCGGCGGCCTCGGCGCGGCTCGTCCCGGTCGTGGAACACTCGAATGGTGACACTGCCCCTGCTCAGGCCCCGGCCGGAGCGGTCGGACACGGGGGAGGGAGGGTGACCGCGATGTCGGTAGAACCTGAAGGCGACTCCCTGCTGCGGAAGGTGCGGAGGATCCTGGGTGCCTTCGACGCCGGCTCCCCGGTACTCGGCCTGTCGGAGCTGGCGCGGCGGACCGAACTCGCCAAGACCACGGTCCACCGGGTGGCCACCGAGATGGTCGACGTCGGCCTGCTGAACCGGCACGGGCGTCGGTACGAGCTGGGCTCGCTCCTCTTCGAGCTGGGCCAGCGCGTACCCCGGACCAGGGCCCTGCGGCTGATCGCGGCCCGGTACCTCGAGGACCTGGCGCTCACCACCCGGGAGACCGTGGTGCTCGCGTTCCCCGGGGATCAGGACGTCCTCTTCGTCGAGAAGTACTTCAGCCAGCGCGGCGGCGGTATCACCTTCACCCAGGTGGAGGACCGGGTGCCGTTCCACTGCGGAGCGTCGGGCAAGGCGTTGCTGGCCTTCGGCGACCCGGCGCTGCGCGAGCGTGTGCTGGCCGCACCGCTGCGTCGCCGTACCCAGTGGACCATCACCGATCCGGCGCGGCTGGCGGCCGATCTGGAGCAGGCGCGCCGGCAGGGATATGCCGTCGAGCGTCAGGAGCTCGTCGTCGGGTACGGAGCGGTCGCCGCGCCGGTGTTCGCCGCGGGCGTGGCCGTGGCGACGCTGACCGTGACCGGCCCGATCGACCGGCTGGACATCTCGCGGCTTGCTCCGGTCGTCACGGCAGCCGGTCGCGCGTTGACACGAGATTTCGAGTCCGTAAACGACTGAACATTGCAAACTTCCTGGTCCGGTGACCGGGCCAACGCCATTTCGCCCGACGAAGGCGTCGCGAACAATCCGTGAACAGCTGGCCGCAGTTGTTGATCCGATCCGAAGCGGCCGATGGAGGGCGAGCATGGCAGGAGCGAACAGCGTGCCGCGTGCGGTGCGCAGAGCGGCGATCGCGAGCTTGGTCGGCAGTGCGCTGGAGTGGTACGACTTCTTCCTCTACGGCACGGCTGCCGCCCTTGTCTTCAACACTTTGTTCTTCCCCACCTTCGATCCGCTGGTGGGCACGATCGCCGCCTTCGGCACCAACGCGGCGGGCTTCCTCGCGAGGCCCCTGGGCGGCGTCGTCTTCGGGCACTTCGGTGACCGGGTCGGCCGCAAGTCGGTCCTGGTGGTCACCCTGATGGTCATGGGCGTCGCGACCTTCCTGATAGGCGTGATGCCCACCTACGGCACCGTCGGACTGTGGGCCCCGGTGCTCCTGCTGGCGCTGCGGGTCGTGCAGGGCATCGCCGCCGGGGGCGAGTGGGGCGGCGGTGTCCTGATCGTCAGTGAACACGCACCGGCCGACCGGCGCGGTTTCTACTCGGCCTGGAGCCAGACGGGTGTGGGCCTCGGGTTCGTGCTCTCCGCTTCGATGTACTGGCTGATCCAGGCGATGACCACCAAGGAGTCGTTCCTTGCCTGGGGCTGGCGGATCCCGTTCATGGCGGGGATTCTGCTCACCGTCGTAGGACTGCTGATCAGGCTGCGGGTCATGGAGACACCGGCGTACCAGGAGGCGTCGGCGGCGGCACCGAAGAAGGCCAAACTGCCCGCGCTGGAGGCCCTGCGCACCCAGCCCAAGGCGGTGCTGACCACGTTCGGCGCGCGGATCGCCGAGAACGGCGCGAGCTATCTCTTCCTCACCTTCAGCCTCTCCTATGCAGCCAAGATCGGCATGAACGGCAACACGGTACTGGTCGCGGTCGTGGTGGGAATGGCGTTCGAGTCCTTCGCGATGCCGTTGTGGGGTGCGCTGTCCGACCGCGTCGGACGCCGGCCCGTCTACCTGGGCGGCGCGATCGGGATGATCCTCTGGGCGTACCCGTTCTTCCTCATGTTCGATTCGCGCAACACCGTGGCGGTCTTCGTGGCGGTCTTCGTCGCGGTCGTGATCTGCCACGGGGCGATGATCGGCACTCAGCCGGCGTTCATCACCGAACTCTTCACCGACAGCCGGGTGCGCTACAGCGGCGTCGCCCTGGGGCATGAACTCGGCTCCGTGGTCGCCGGTGGCTTCTCGCCCATCATCGCGACCGCGCTGCTCGCCTGGGCGGGCGCTTCCTGGCCGATCGTGCTGTTCCTCATCGGCATGGGACTGATCACCGTCGTGGCCGTGGCGCTGGCCCCCGAGACCAAGCCGAAGTCCCTCCACGAGGGCCGGACCCCACAGATGGCCGAAGCATCGGCCGGGGCCGGCCGAGCGGCCTGACCAGCCCGCCACTTAACAGAAATTCGTGCATGCGCAGAAAGGAGGCCGATTACGCATGCCTTCCACCAACGCCGTTTCACGGCCACCCGAACAACTGGCACACGAGGTGCTGACCCGCTACCTGGAGCTGTGTGACGTCCCCCGTCCCTCGGACGAGACAGGCAGCCTGGAGGACCTGTTCACCGCGGACGCCGTATGGGAGGGCGTCGGACCGCTCTACTCGGCGAGGTTCGGCCGCACCACCGGGCCGGAGGAGATCGCGGCGATGCTCTCGGCCCACCTCCCCCCGAACCCGCACTTCCGGGCCAACGTGCACCTGCTCCACCCCGGCACGACGTACGTGGACGGTGACGAGGTCCGCGGCAGATGGCTGATGCAGCAGTTGTCCCGGTACGACACCGGCGCGGCCGAACTCGTCGTGGCAAGGCTGGAGTTGGCCTTCCGTATCGACGAGGACCGGGCCCGGATCTCCCACTTCCGCACCGAACGGGTCTTCGACGCGGGCCTTCAGGAGGCGTTGGTGACGACGCGATGACGGCATCGGCACAGGACGGCCGCACGATGCTCCTGACCTGCTACCGGGACATTCGCTACTACGGCTGGTACCACGTGGATCTGTTCCTGCACGACCGTGACGGCAGGGAACTGAACTGGGTCCACTGGGGCGTCGCCGAAGAGGGCCCGGACGGCGCGGACCGCGCCTGCGCGGCCATCGAACCCACCCTGCGCAGAACCACCGAATGGCAGCACGGCATCCGCGCCGACGGCAGCGACTACTGGACCGCGGGCGCCGCATGGGACCAGCAGACCGACCCCCACAACGCACAGGAAACGACACGATGAACACACCGACCACAACCGGATTCACCGGTACCGACATCGCAGGCCTCGTCCGCAACGACCGCGTGGACGTCTCGCTCTACACCGACCCGGAACTGTTCGAGCTGGAGATGGACCGCATCTTCAACCGCACCTGGGTGTGGGTGGCACACGAGAGTGAGATCCCGAAAGCCGGGGACTTCCGGACCGCGATGGTGGGCCGGCAGCCGGTCATCGTGACCCGCGACCGCCGAGGCGGGATCAACGTCCTGCTGAACCGGTGCCGCCACCGCGGTGCGAGCCTGTGCGAGGCGCCCAAGGGCAACGCCAACGGCTTCACCTGCCCCTACCACGCATGGTCGTACGCGCTCGACGGCAAGCTGCGGGGCATCCCCTACCCCGACGGCTACGAAGACGTCCTGGAGAAGAAGGACCTCCCACTGCACCGCCTCAAGGTGGACACCTACGCGGGAATGGTCTTCGCCAGCTTCAACCCCGACGTCGAACCGCTGGCGGACTTCCTCGGCCCGGCCCGGCACTGGATGGACCTGTTCATGAAGCAGGGCGCCGGCTATCCGATCAAGGTGCAGGGCGAGCACAGGTTCCGGTTCGACGGCAACTGGAAGATCCAGCTGGAGAACACCACCGACGGTTACCACTTCCCGATCGTGCACCGCTCCTGGATGTCCTCCGTGGACTCGGAGACGGCCGAGATGCTCTCGTTCATGACCGACGAGAAGGCGGTCACCCACTCCCTGGGCAACGGCCACAGCGTCATGGTCATGGTGCCCGAGCACGTCGACCTCGACGAGGACGACGGCACCGAGCAACTCCAGGAACGCTTCGGGCACATCGTCGAGGAGCTGTCCAAGGACTTCGCACCGGCGGACGTACGGCGGATCGTGCGCTCGATGCACGGCGCGGGCTTCAACCTCAACCTGTTCCCGAACGTCGCCATGTCGATGTCGTTCTTCCGCGTCCTGCGGCCGATCTCCGTGGCGGAGACCGAGATCCGGCACCTGGCCCTGGGCCTGGACGGCGGCCCGGAGATCGTCAACCGCGAACGGCTGCGGATCCACGAGCACTTCCAGGGACCGTTCGGCTTCGGTACCACCGATGACTCCGAGGCCTGGGACCGGGTACAGCGCGGCGCGGCGGCCGGACCCGGACTGCCGATCCTCGTGAACCGCGGACTGGGGCGCGAGCAGGACGAACTGAAGGGCCGTGTCTCGCACGCCACCGACGAGACCGGGATGCGCGAGGCGTACGCGATGTGGAAGGCGATGATGACCGATGTCCGTTGAGACGACCGAAACCCTGCACCTGTCCGACACCCGGATCGCTCCGGCCCTCGAACTGGTCTGGCGCGAGGCCCACTTGCTCGACCGGAAGGCATACGAGGAGTGGGACCGGCTGTGGGCGCCGGGCGGCCTGTACGTGATCCCCATCGACTCGGACACCGAGGACTTCGAGTCGACGCTGAACATGGTCTACGACGACGACCGCATGCGCCGGATGCGCATCGAACGGCTGACGTCCGGCTACTCGATCTCGGTGGACGCCGCCGCGCGGACCGTACGGACGCTCTCCCGCTTCGTGATCCAGCGCTACGACGAGGAGACCGTCGAGCTCAGCTCCGCTCAGGTCCTGGTCGGACACCGGCGCGAGGTGACCTTCGTACTCGGCGCGGACGTCACGCACCGGATCCGGCTGGACGCCCCCGAGCCGCTGATCGTGAAGAAGGTCGTCCGGCTGATCAACTCCTCGGACGCCGTCAACGCGTCCGGCTTCCTGCTGTAGGCGAGGCGAGGATGATCAGAGTCACGGTCAGCGACACGACGACCGAAACCAGCGTGGTCAAGAGCATCCGACTGCGGCGCAGCGACGGGCGCCCGTTCGCCCCGTACGAGGCGGGCGCGCACGTCGACGTCCTGGGCCCCGGCGGTATCACCAGGCAGTACTCGCTCTGCAGCCCGCCCGACGACACCGATTCCTATCTGATCGCGGTCAAGCGGGAGGAAAACTCCCGGGGCGGCTCCGCGGCACTGCACGACCAGGTCGCGGCAGGCGACGAACTCGTCATCAGCGAACCCCGCAACCTCTTCCGCATCGAGCCCACGGCCGACCGGCACGTGCTCGTCGCGGCTGGCATCGGGATCACGCCGCTGCTGAGCATGGCGCACCAACTACGTCGTACCGGAGCCCGGTTCAGGCTGCACTACTTCGCCACGAACAGGGAGAAGGCAGCGTTCGTGCCGCTGCTGGAGAGCGCGGAGTTCGCCGCCGACGTCGAGTTCCACTTCGGAGTCGACCGGAACGAACAGCCCAAGGCGGTGGTCGAGGCACTGGCGGACCTGGACGCCGCGACGCACGTCTACACCTGCGGACCCAAGGAGTTCATGCAACGCGTCGCCGACGTGGCAACCCGTTCACTGCCCGAGGACAACGTCCACATCGAACACTTCCAGCCCCTGGAGCCGACGGCTGAAGCGGGGGACGAGTTCGAAGTGGAACTGGACACCGGCGAGGTGTTCCGCGTCCCGCCCGGGCGCAGCATCGTCGAAGTGCTGGCGGACGGCGGCATCGAGGTCGACACGTCCTGCCGCGAAGGCATCTGCGGCACGTGCGTGCTCACGGTCCTCGACGGCGTACCGGACCACCGCGACAACTGCCTGACCCGCAAGGAGAAGGCGGCCGGCGACCAGATCGCCACGTGCGTGTCACGGGCCAGCACGGCCCGGCTCGTGCTGGAGCTGTAGCTCGGCCACCCCGCGAAAGGAGGAACATCCGATGCCGGCAGCACGGCACGAGAGGCACGAGGACGACGCGGTGGGCGGAGTGACGCTGTCCGCCCTGGTGGCCGCAGGCGAGTCGAGCGCGAGCGACATGGTCTCGGACGCGCTGGAACGCCTCGACCGTACGGAGCCCGATATCCGGGCCTGGGTACGGGTCGACCGGGACGGAGCGCTGCGTGCGGCCCGGCAGCTCGACGCGGCACCGACGGCCGGACTCCTGCGCGGAATTCCGTTCGGGGTGAAGGACATCATCGACGTCCGCGGCCTGCCCACCGAGTGCGGATCGCCGCTGAGGCAGGGCCGGGTCGCCGAGTCCGACGCCCCGCTGATCACCCGGCTCCGGCAGCTCGGAGCGATACCCCTGGGCAAGACGGTCACCACGGAGTTCGCCTACTTCTCGCCCGGCCCCACCAGGAATCCGCACAATCTCGCGCATACGCCCGGTGGTTCGTCGAGTGGTTCCGCGGCTGCCGTGGCGGCGGGCGTGGTGCCCCTCGCCCTCGGCAGCCAGACCGCAGGCTCGCTGACCCGCCCGGCCGCGTACTGCGGAGTCGCGGGATTCGTGGCGCCGGTCGGGGGACCGCTCGACACCACGGGATTCGTGGGCCTGGCCCACAGCCTCGACGCGGTGGGACTGATCACCCCGACCGTCGCGGACCTGCGGCTCGCCTATCTGGCGTTGACCGGAGCGGCCCGGCTCCCCGACCCTCCCGAACCGCCGACACACATGAGGCTGGCGGTGTGGTCGGGCACCGAACTGGGCGAGGTCGAGGCGGACATGCAGGCGGCTCTGATCCGGACCGCCGAGCGCGCGGTGGCGAACGGCGCCGTGCTCGTCGACGTCGATCTGTCCGCGCGGACTCCCGGGCTCGTCGAGGCTCACGCCACGGTGATGGCGTACGAGGCGGCTTGCGCGCTGGCCGCGGAAGCCGCGACGCCGGAGCGGCTGAGTACCCCGCTCAGTGAACTCCTGGCGCAAGGCCGCGGGATCACGGTCGCGCAGTACCAGCAGGCACTGTCCATCGCGGAGCGGGAACGCGCCGGGATGCTGGACCTGCTCTCCGACGTGGACGCGATCCTCGGCCCGGCCGCGCTCGGACCTGCGCCGAGGGGGCTGACGGCCACGGGTTCGCCGGTCCTGAGCCGCCCGTGGCAGCTCCTGGGCCTGCCGACACTGACCGTACCGGGCCACCGGAACAGCCAGGGCCTGCCTTTGGGCCTGCAGCTCATCGGGCACCCGAATCGGCTGGAACGGCTCTTCGCGGCCGGATGCGCCATGGAACAGGCGCATCCGGCCGGCGCAAGTCCCCTGCCTTCGGCGGTGTGAGAGCGATGCCTCGTGCGGCCCGCCGCCCGGCAGCGGCAGGGCGCCGACCCGCTCCAGGACGGCGGGCGGCTCTTCGACGCCGTTGAGCCAGTTGCCTTCGGTGTCCACGGCGCTGAGGAGACCGGCCGGCCCGTGGCAGACGGCTCCGACGGGCTTGCCGGCCGCGACGGCCGCGATGAGCAGTCGGCCCAGGTCGGCGTCCTGGTGCAGGTCGACGACCGGGCCGTGGCCGCCGGGCAGCATCACAGCGGCGTACTCGTCGATGTCAACGGCGTCGAGGCGCAGCAGGGGGCCGAATTCCCGTAGCACCTTGTCGGTGTAGGCCACGTAGCAGGCGCAGTCGGCCCCGGCGATCTCCGGGTCGGCGCTGTGTCGGTCGAGCGGCTGCAGCCCCCCGCCCGGGGAGGCAAAGTCAACGCTGTACCCGGCTTGCATGAATTTCTCGTGCGGCGCAGACACCTCTTCCGCCCAGTAGCCGGTCGGACAGGCCGAGCCGTCGGTACGGTCAGGGGTGAACTGCGGGAAGTCGTTGCAGGGTTGGGTAGTCCGTATATCCGCGGTGATCTCCGCCGTAGAGCCCGTGGGGTGCGGGAGCGTTGAACGGGGCGCCGACGCGCAGCCGCTCAACGAAGTCCGGGTTGGCGAGGAAGCCGCGCCCGAAGGCGATCAGGTCGGCACCGCGTCGCAGCCAGGCGTTCGCGGCACCGGCCTTGGTGACATCACCGGGACGGCTGACCGTCGGTGTGACCACGAGAGCGCTGGGCCACACGGCCCGGATGCGGTCGTCCAGGTCGGCCCTACCCGTCTCCACCAGGTGGAGGTAGGCCAGATTGTCCTGGGACAACTCCTGGACCAGCGCGGTGTACGTCGTGTCCGGGTCCTGCTCGGCGAGATCACCGAACTGGTTCGACGGCGAGATCCGCAGCCCGACGCGGTGCGGGCCGATGGCTGCGGCCACCGCTCGTACGACCTCGACCGTCAGCCGGATCCTTGCCTCGGGTGATCCGCCCCAGTCGTCGGTGCGCAGGTTGGCGTTCTCGGCGAGGAACTGGTGCAGGAGGTAGCCGTTGGCAGCGTGGATCTCCACACCGTCCAGCCCCGCGGCCATGGCGCGCGCCGCCGAGCGGGCGAAGTCGTCGATGATGTGCAGGATCTGCTCATGGGTGAGTGCCTGCGGACGGACCGCCGCCTTCCTGCCGCCGGCGGTGTACACCTCTGCTCGGGCGGCGATCGCCGAAGGAGCCACGGGGTGGAGCCCGCGGGGCAGGAAGGAGGGGTGGGCGAGGCGCCCGGCGTGCATCAGCTGGACGAAGATCCTCCCTCCGGCGTCGTGCACCGCGTCCGCCACGCAGGACCAGCCGAGACGGTGGGCGTCCTGGTGCAGTCCTGGCGCGCCGGGGCCGATGCGGCCGGCGGCGGTGGGGTGGGTGCCCTCGGCGATGATCAGCCCAGCGGTGGCGCGCTGGGCGTAGTACGTGCTCATCAGCTGGGTGGGGGTGCCGTCCGCGGCGGCCCGGGACCGGGTCATCGGGGCCATCGCGATGCGGTTGGGCACGGTGAGGGCGCCCAGAGTCATGCTGTCGAACAGTGTGGTGTTCATGATGTCGGGTCCTGTCTGCACCCGGCCGCGCGGGCAACGAAGGCGGAACGAGGAGGAGGGGATCCGCACGTCACGCGGTCTTCAGCTCGGCGAGGAGCTCGTAGCTTCGGACTCGGTCCTTGAAGTCCCAGGTCTCGGTCAGGACGATGAGCTCGTCGGCCCCGGTGCGCTTGAGCAGTGCACCCAGGCCGTCGCGCACGGTGCCGGGTGAACCGACCACGGACTCGCGCAGCATGTCCGTGACGGCAGCGGCCTCGTTCGGGGACCACAGCTGGTCGATGTCGTCGACCGGGGGCAGGTTCTGGAGTTCGCCGCGGATCATGGTGAGGAACTTGCGTTGCAGGGTCGTGAAGATGCGCCGGGCATCGTGGTCGGTGTCGGCGGCGATCACGTTCACGCCGACGATGGCGTGCGGCTTCTCCAGGCTCTGCGAGGGGCGGAAATTCGTTCGGTAGACCTCCAGGGCGGCGGCCAGCTGGGCGGGAGCGAAGTGCGAGGCGAAGACGAAGGGCAGGCCTTCCTGGGCAGCCAGGGCCGCGCCGAAGGTGGAGGAGCCGAGGATGTACAGCGGGACGTTGGTGCCCTCGCCGGGGATGGCGCGTACCCGCCGGGTGGGTGCGGCCGGCTCGAGGTAGCGGCGCACCTCCGTCACCTGGGTGGGGAAGTCCTTGGCGGTGGCGTCGCCGCGGCGCAGGGCCTGGGCGGTCCACGGGTCGGTGCCCGGGGCGCGCCCGAGGCCGAGGTCGATGCGTCCGGGGTAGAGGGAGGCAAGGGTGCCGAACTGCTCGGCGACCACGTACGGGGCGTGGTTGGGGAGCATGATGCCACCGGAGCCGACCTTGATCCGTTCGGTGACGGCGGCCACCTGTCCGATCAGGACGGAGGTCGCGGCGGAGGCCACCGCGGACATGTTGTGGTGCTCGGCGATCCAGTAACGGTTGTAGCCGAACTCATCCGCCCTACGGGCGAGTTCGATGGTCTCGAGCAGCGCCTCGGTGGCCGTGCCTTCGCCGTGCCGGATGGGGGCGAGGTTGAGCAGGGAGAGCGGAATGTCGCGGAGCTTCTTCATGGCGGTGCGGGATTGCCTTTCCGGATCTGCGGATGCGGAGCGGGGTCGGTCAGCGTGGAGCACGTGATCAGGCCGTAGGTGTACGAGGAGGGCGGCGCAGGGCGGTGATACCGATCTGCGCGGTCAGGACTTGCCACGCCCGCCTCATGGGTGCGGCCCGGAGTGCGGCGGGTGGGTGCCTAGTGCCTGGTGGCTACGTCACTGACGTTAAACTTGCACATCGATGTCAAGGTCAAGCCGGAACGGAGTGATGTACGCCACTATGAAGATCGGTGAACTCTCCCGCCGCACCGGGGTTGCCACCCGACTACTGCGCTACTACGAGCAGCAGGACCTGCTCCACCCCGACCGCCTCCCCAACGGTTATCGGGACTACCCCGAGAGCTCGGTGCAGCGCGTCCAGCAGATCCGCGACCTGCTCCAGGCAGGGCTGAGCACCGAGGTCATCCGCGAGATCGTGCCCTGCTTCCTCGGCGCGGGCGCCGAGCTGCGCCCCATGGTCGACCCGGAGCTGGCCGCCAACCTGGCGAGGGAACTGGGCCAGATCGAGCGGCGCATCGAGACCCTGGAGCGCAATCGCGACGCCATTCGCGCCTACCTGGATGTCGCCAGGCAGGCCGCCTGAGGCGATCACACACCCGGCGCTTGACATTCACATTGATGTCAATGTTTAACGTCGGTGGCATGACTCGCAGCAAGGAAGAACGCTCCGCCCCTCCGTTGTGGAGGTCCGGCCGATGAACCCGATCACCAAGGATGTACGCGTCGCTCTGGACACCTTCGCCGCGGCATGGACCGAGGGCGACCAGTCCGCCCTGAGTAGCCTCTTCACCGAATCGAGCGTGCTGCACTCCAGCGCACACGGGCAGGCTCGCGGTGCGGCGGAGATCGCCTCCCTGTTCAGCGCCGACCTCGTCGCCAAGACGTCCCTCCGTGTCGTCACCACCAATCACTCCGTCAGCGGCGACGACCGGCGGACCGTACTGACGTCGTATCTCTACGGCGTCAGCTCCCCATCCGACCCCACGCCCTCCACCTTCGGCGCCACGCTCCTGGCCGACCTGGTACGCACCGAGGACGGCTGGCAATTCGCGGAGCTGCGGCTGTCCATCCCGTGGACCGACGGAGACCCGGCCCGGTTCGTCCCGTGGAGCCTCCCGTCCGCGGAAGGCTGGAAGCTCGGCGACGCGACACCCGCCATCGTGAGCGAGCTGGACTCCCCCTGGAGCCGTGGCGTCCCCGACCTCGATGCCGACGACGCCGTGCAACAGGCGGCGGACTTCTACGCACGCTACGCATGGGCCATCGACCAGGGCGACATCGCGCTCCTGCGCGACTGTTTCACCGAGGACGTCTCGGGGTCGTTCCCCCCGATGGGCGACCTGGACGGGCGTCATGAAGTCATCGGACAGATGAAGTCCTTCCGGCGCGGGTGGCCATGGATGCAGCACTTCGGCCGCACGCTGCACGTCACGGTCGACGAGGCACAAACCAGTGCTCACCTCGTCGTGGGCAGGATCATTCCGCAGCAGTCGGCCGCGCCCAACGGCCAGGACCTCTACGGAGCCCACTACCAGTTGGACCTCCGCCGCCAGAACGGCATCTGGCGGATCTCCAGCTTCGACTACATCCCTGGCTGGATCACGACCAAGGAGCCTTAGTCCCTCCTGCCGCCGTCGCGCCCCGGCGCGCCGATCGGCCCCGCGCCTCGTCGGACCGATGCGCCGCAGGCATACTCCAAACCTCTCCCCGACCCGAAGCGACACACCCCATGGCCACCCCCTCCACCCCCGCGGATCGCCCGGCGCTCTCGCTTCTCGATCTCGCACCCATCCGCAAGGGCCACACCACGGGCGACGCACTGCACCGCACCGTGGAACTCGCCGCTCATGCCGAGCGCCTGGGCTTTCACCGCTACTGGCTCGCCGAGCATCACAACATGGCGCCGATGGCAAGCTCCGCGAACATCATCCTGGCGGGTGCCGTCCTCGGAGGAACCCGGTCCATCCGGGTCGGCACCGGCAGTCTCAACCTGCTCAACTACGCGCCGCTCGTCGTGGCCGAGCAGGTCGGCACGCTCGACGCCCTGCACCCCGGCCGTTTCGATCTCGGCCTGGGCCGAGCCCCGGGAGCGGATCCGTCGACCACGGCTGCGATCCGTCGCGGCCGACCCGCACAGCAGGAGTACGCCGAGCAGCTCGCCGAACTCCTTTCCTACCTGCACGGGACCGGCCGACAGGTGCGCGCAGTCCCGGTAGAGGACGCCGACATCCCCATCCACCTGCTCGGTTCCGGCATCTACAGTGCGGCACTGGCCGCGCGACTGGGGCTGCCGTTCGTCTTCGCCGCACACTTCGCCCCCGCCCGGCTGCAGGAGGCGATGGATCTCTACCACTCCGCCTTCTGCCCCTCCCCGGCCCTGTCCGAGCCCTACGCGATGGTGTCCGTGAACGCGGTCCTCGCCGATGACGACCGGGAGGCAGCCCGGCTGTTCACCTCCGTCCAGCGCAGATTTCTCTCCACGGTCCGCGGCCGGATGCGTCCGCTGGACCCGCCGGTGGACGACATGCACGGGCTGTGGACGCCGGACGAGGCCGCAGCGGTGAAGGAGCAGTTGGGCCAGTCCTACGTCGGCACCCCGGCCACCGTCCGCCCCCAGCTCGAAGCGCTCGTCGCCCGGACAGGAGCCCGGGAAGTCATCTTCATGTCCGAGACCTACGACCAGGAAGCGCGCCTGCGCTCCTACGAGCTCATCGCCAGCCTCTGGAACCGGGTGACGCCGCTGTAGCGCACAGCGCCCTCGGGCTTCGCCCAGGCAGTCGAACCTCCTGCTATCCATCGAGGCGAACCTCGGTGGCGACGCCACGTCGGAACGGACCGGGGCCAGCCTGGGCACAACCCTCCCCGGGGCGGTGTCATGCAGGCAGCGGCGACTCATCAGCCGCTCCACCCCACGGAATTGCACCACGAAGGGACAACACCCCATGTCTGATGCCAACGAAGCCCTGCCGGCCCTGGCCGTGCTGGAGGCGCGCCTGAACCGGCTCGAGGACACTCGCGCCGTCGAGCAACTGAAGTACCGGTACGCCGCCCACTGCGACAACTCCTATGACGCCCAGGGCATCGCGTCCCTCTTCGTCCCCGATGGCCGCTGGGTGGTCGACGGCGAGGGAGGCAGCAACACCGGCCACGCCGAGATCACTGCACACTTCACGGACCTCCCGAAGAAGATCCCGTGGGCCCAGCACTACATCATCAATCCGCAGGTGGAGCTCGCCGAGGACGGCCTGTCGGCGACCGGCAACTTCCGCCTCCTGTGCCTGTGCACCATCGCGCGCACAGACGATGCCGAAGCGCAGGACGCCGTGGTCCTCACGGTCGACTACACCGACCGGTTCGTGAAGCGCGACGGGCAGTGGTACTTCCAGGAGCTTCGCGGGAGCACCCACCAGGTATCCAACTGGGACCAGGGATGGGTGAAGCAGCCCTTCCGAGAGTGAGCAGCAACGAGAGAGGGCTTCTTCCTGGGCCCCGCCACTGCGGCTCACGCCGCCGACGGTAGCGGGGCCCCATGGTTGAGCCTTTCAGCGTTGCCGCTCCAGGGTGAGGACGGCCCGCGCACTGGACGTCATCCGGTTCGGGCTGACGAGTGACCTGCGCCGGATGATGCGGTGCGTGCGGGGCCGGGGTCAGGTCGTGGGTTCGGCCAGACAGGGTCGGCGAGATCCACAGGACCTGCCCGGCCGAGTCGGTGACGACCTGGACGTTCACGCCGTGGCGGCGGTGCTTGGCGCAGTAGTCGGTGTGGCTGGCGCCGACGCGGTCACGCTCCGCGAGAGTCCCGTCCACCAACACGAAGTTCGCCCTGCTTTCCCGCAGGACCCTCAGCAGGCCGGGAGCGCGAGCGGCCGGCAGGCGGACCACCGCCCGGATGCAGGTATGGGCGGTACCCACCGCGATCCCGAACCCGGTCGCGACCTGGCGAGTGTGTCGTGCCTGCGTAGATACACCAGAACGACCAGCGCACGCTGGTGCGGTGGAAGCTTGCAGCAGCGGTCACCCTCGCGGGTGACGACAAGCATGGTGAGTCACTCGACTGGTCGTGAGGCAAGCCGAGTGCAGCAGGGCAGGGAGCCAACGAGGCTCCCGAAGCTCTGAGTTGAGACGTCGAACATCTCCCCAACGGCACGGCAGCCTCGTGCGTTGCGGTCCGTTCCCGCCGCCACGGCCATCACCCGATCGGTGGCCAGGTTGAAAAGACTCAGTGATGCACGTTATTCAAATGTGCCTGAGCGCCGTCGCGGAACGTCCGGCGGCAGCGCATGCCCGCACGGCTGCTGCTCGGCTCCCTGGGCAGCGCTGCTGGCGACGTCCAGCACCACGTTCGTCGTCATCGTGACAGAGACGCTGCCGGCCGGGCTCCTGTCGGGGCTGTCCTCTGATCTGAACTGGTTCTGGGCCCGCCCGAAACGGTGTCCAGGAGGGCGGTGTCAGACGTGTGGGGGTTGGACGAGTCGCCCGTGGTGGATGAGGGAGGCGGCTTGTTTGAGGCGGCGCACCCGGATGCTGATCTCGTAGCCCTTGATGCCGTCGATACGGGCGAGGCGGTCGGTCAGGTAGCGGTAGAAGTCCGGGGTGTTCCGGGCGACGATGACGGCCATGATGTTGTGGCGGCCGCTCATAGCTCCGGCGAAGGCGCATTCGTCGTGGCGGCTGATCTCTTGGCCGATGCGGTGGAGTTGGGGCAGGTCTACCTGGATCCAGATGGTGGCGTTGAGTTCGTATCCGAGGCGTTCGGGGAGGGCGTCGACGTCGTAGGTGAGGGTGCCTGCCGTTTCGAGTGTGTCGAGCCGGCGTGCGACGCGCGGTTTGGACCAGCCGGTGAGTTCGGCGAGGCGGGTGTGTGAGACGCGGCCGTCCTCGGCCAGTGCGTCGAGGAGGGGCCGGTCCTCGGTGGTCGGGGCGAGGAGAGGACCTACGGGGACTGGCTGCTCAATGGTCAGGCGTTGCACCTGGTCGGGCGTGAGCGATGCTTCCTGACCGGTCCAGCCGGCGGTACCGGGTGCACTGAAGGGGTGGATGAGCAGGTCGACGCTGATGTCGAGGACCGAGGCAGCTTTGGGGAGCTGGCGCAGGAGGATGTCATCGCGTTCCGTGCCGGTGGATGAGCGGATGATGCAGATGATCTCCGAGCCGCCGGAGGCGATGCTGGCGTAGGCGATCTCTGGCCTGCGGGCGAGTGAGTCGGCGAGGGGGCCGACGCGGTCGGGACGGCAGCGCAGTCGGGCGACCCACTCGGCCTGTCCGTGCACGGCGGGGTTCACCAGACCGACGACGCGCAGTACGCCGCTGCGGCGCAGGGTGTTGTAGCGGCGGGCCACAGTCTGCTCGGACACGCCGATCACCTCGCTGATGCGGCGGAACGAGACGCGGGGGGCGCAGCGCAGGCAATGGATGATTCTTCCGTCGAGATCGTCCGGCATGGAGGAATATTCACACACCCGCAGCAGTGATCAGAAGTTTCGCGACGTCTTCTGGGTTCTATCTGGTGATTCTTCTCAGTCAGAGTGAAGCTGTTCGGCGATTCGTGGAGAGGCGCATCGCTGAGCCGACGCGCCCCGCCGGGCAGCCAGAGACTGCGGCTTCGACACCGCTGAAGGAACGACTTCGTGAACCCCACACCCCTGCAACAACCCCGAACCGGACGAGCCGCCACGCTCGTCATGGCCTGCCTGGGCGTCTTCGTCGCCTACCTTCCGGTGACCACCGTGTCGGTGAGCCTGCCCGCCATCCAGAAAGCCTTGGGTGCCTCGACGTCGCAGCTGTCGTGGGTGTCGGACGCGTTCGTGCTGCCCATGGCCGCGCTGATCCTGACCACCGGGGTCTTCGGTGACGTCCACGGCCGCAAGCGGGTGTTCCAGGCGGGCCTCGCCTTCTGCGCCCTGGGCGCGGCGATATCCCTGACCGCCGGCTCGGTGCAGACGTTGTGGATCGGCCAGGCGGTCTCCGGCCTCGGGGCGGCGGCGCTGCTGCCCACGACCCTGGCGCTGATCAGCCATGCCATCCCCGATCACCGGGAGCGGGGGAAGTTCATCGGCCTGTGGGCGACGTCTTTGCTGGTCTCCCTGGCCGTGGGACCGCTGATCGCCGGTGTGCTGCTGGAGCACGTCGCCTGGCGCTGGATCTACCTGCTGCCGATCCCCGTGTCGCTGGCCGTGCTGGCTGCGGCGGCCTTCCTGCTGCCCGACTCGCGGGCGCCGCACGGCCGGAGGCTCGACTGGCCCGGCCAGATCACCGCCGCGCTCGCCATCACCGCGATCGTCTACGGCGTCATCGAGGGCGGCGCCGACGGCTTCACCCAGCCCGCCGTACTGGGCGCCCTGGCGATCGGGGTGGTGAGCGCCGGTGCCTTCGTCGCCGTGGAGCGCCGCAGCGCCAGCCCGATGATCGACCTGGCCCTCTTCCGCAGCCCCGCCTTCACCGCCACCACGCTCGTGGCCATGATCAGCTTCCTGGGTCTGATCGGCTTCTTCTTCGTGCTGAGCCTGTACTTCGGCATGGTGCAGCAACTGGACACGCTTCAGGCGGCCCTGCGGCTGCTGATGGTGACCGCGGCGGCCATCGTCGCGGGCATGCCGGTCGGCCGCCTGATGCACCGGGTCTCCGCCCGGGTGCTGATCACCACCGGTCTGGTACTGACGGCGGGCTCGCTGCTGTCGCTCACCGGCATCGACGCCCAAACGTCGTTCGTCTCCATCGCCTGGCGGCTGGTCCTGCTCGGTCTGGGCATGGGCGCCGTCCTCACGCCGATGACCGCTTCCGCAGTCTCCTCGGTGCCCTACCAGCTGGCCGGCATGGCGGCAGCGGGCAACAACGCCTTCCGGCAGGTCGGCGCGGCCCTCGGCCCGGCCGTGCTGGGCGCCCTGCTCACGACCCGCGCCCTGAACACGCTGCCCGCGCACCTGACGGACGCCGGGGTGAGTCCGGCGACCCGGGAACACATCGTCGACACGGTTCGCGAACAGGGCCTGGGGGCCGTGACCGGCCTCGATCTCGGCGCCGGTACCGGCCGCGCGCTGAGCGCCCTGGGCGACTCCTTCCTCGACGGCCTGCAGCTCTGCCTGATCGTGTCGGCCGCCCTCACGCTGCTCGCTGCCGCTGCCTGCGCGCTCCTGCTGCGCCCGGCCCGGCAGATGGCGAGCCCGTCGCCTGTCGCGTCGGGCGCCGCGGGCACAACGCCTCCCACCGCGCCCGCCCCGACCTCGTCCCACGATTCAGCGTTCGACCAGAGGATGGACCACACGTCGTGACCGCCACGCACACCAAGGCCGCTTCCGCGGCCGCACCTCGGCAGATCTCGCTCATCGTCCAGGGCGAGGACCGTCCCGGCATCGTCGCGGCCGTCACCGAGGTCCTCAGCGCCCACGGAGCGAACATCGCCTCGCTGGACCAGTACTCGGACAACCCGCAAGGCGGCGCCTACTTCCAGCGGGCCGTCTTCACCCTCGCCGATGCTCCCGTCCGGCTCCCGGCGCTGGAAGAAGACCTCGGCAAGCGACTCGCCCAGGACTTCCATGTGCAGTTCACCCTGCGGGATCTGTCGGTGCCCAAGCGCGTGGCGATCTTCGCGTCCAAGACCGACCACTGCCTGTTGGACCTGCTGTGGCGTCACCGTCGGGGCCAGCTCCCGGTCAGCATCGCCATGGTGATCTCCAACCACACCGACGTGGCGGAGGAAGTGCGCGGCTTCGGCATTCCCTTCTTCCACGTCCCTTCGGCCGGCCCGGACAAGTCGGCGGCAGAGGCAGAGCACCTGCGGCTGCTCAAGGACAACGTCGACTTCGTCGTCCTCGCCCGCTACATGCAGATCCTCTCCGCCGAGTTCATCGACCAGGTCGGTGTGCCGATCATCAATATCCACCACTCCTTCCTGCCCGCCTTCATCGGCGCTGGCCCCTACGCCAAGGCCAAGGAACGGGGCGTGAAGCTGGTGGGCGCCACCGCTCACTACGTCACCGAGGACCTCGACGAGGGACCGATCATCGAGCAGGACGTCGTACGCGTCACTCACGCGCAGACCACCGCCGACCTGATGCGCCACGGCGCCGACGTGGAGCGCGCCGTCCTCTCCCGCGCCGTGCTCTGGCACTCCGAGGACCGTGTCGTCCGCAACGGCAATCACACCATCGTTTTCGCCTGACCCCTCTTTCACACCGTCTCCCGGAAATCGGAGCCCGCCCGCGCCATGACCATGCACATCGACGGAAGGAAACTCGCCCGCCGCATCGAGGACGCCGTGGCATCCGAGGTCGCCTCCCTCGCAGAACGGTCCGGGCGTGTGCCGGGCCTCGCCACTGTCCTCGTCGGCGACGACCCAGCCAGCGCCGTCTACGTCGCACGCAAACGCGCTGCCGTCCGCAAGGCGGGCATGCGGGACCTGCACCGGTCACTGCCCGCCCACGCCAGCCACGACGACATCGCCGCGGTCATCGACGAACTGGCCGCCACCCCGGAGGTCTCGGGCATCCTGCTCCAACTCCCCCTGCCCGCCGGAGTCGAAGCCCGCCCGCTGATCGACCGGATTCCCGCCGTCAAGGACGTCGACGGCCTCACCACCGAGAGCGTCGGCCTGCTGGCCGGCCGCGCAGACGGCCTGCGCCCCTGCACACCCAGCGGCGTGATCGAAATCCTCGACTCCGAAGGCATCGCCATCAAGGGCGCCCACGCCGTCGTCGTCGGTGCTTCCGACCTCGTCGGCCGCCCCATGGCACAGCTGCTCCTGCAGCGCGACGCCACGGTCACCATCGCCCACCGGCGCACCACCGACCTGGCCGCGGTGACCCGGGCAGCGGACATCCTCGTCGTCGCCACTGGCGTCCCCGGCCTCATCGGCCCCGAACACGTCAAACACGGAGCCACCGTCATCGACGTCGGCATCACCCGCACCCCCACCGGCCTTACCGGCGACGTCCGCACCGAAGAGCTCGACGGCATCGCCGGCCGCATCACCCCGGTGCCCGGCGGCGTCGGCCCCATGACGATCGCCATGCTCCTGGCCAACACCCTCAAAGCCGCCCTGACACAGGACCGGACCACGTCGTCCCTCAGCCTTTCCGCCGCGCAGCCGACCCGGCCGTGACACGACGCACAACCCAACGAAGAAGTGGAGCCGACCATGAGCATCGCCGACAGGCAGCGCAGCGCCTACGAGGCCTTCAAGGAAAGCGGTGCCGACGCACCCTTCCTGACCGAACGCCCGGCGCTGTTCAGCCCGGCCGCCGCCGCGCAGGACGCCCTGAACATCCGGGGCACCTACGGACGCTTCGCGCAGATCCTGCTGCCCCTGGAGTACACCCACTGGACTGAGGAGGCCGCCGCCCATGTCCGGTCCTGCTACATCGGCGACTGGACCTCCCTGCACAAGGTCCGCGTCCGCGGGCCGCAGGCCCTGCCCTTCCTGAGCCGGTTGGGCATGCGTGACCTCTCCCGCTTCGAGACCGGGCAGATCAAACATCACGTCCAGCTCGACGACCAAGGCCGCATCGCCTCCGAGGGAGTCCTGACCCGCACAGGCGATCAAGAGTTCGTCTATACCGCGGGCAGCTGCGACTGGCTGCTGTGGCAGTTCTCCCTCGGCGACTGGGACGCCGAGGTCACCGACATCAGTCCTGAACGGTTCATCTTCGGTGTGCAGGGCCCCGCCTCCCTGCACACGCTGGAAAAGGTCACTGGTCAGGGCCTGCGCGACATCGGCTTCAGTCGAGGCCGGCCCTCTGAGGTCTCCGGCATTCCGGTCGACGTCATGCGCACCGGCATCTCCGGCGAACTCGGCTACGAACTGCACGGCGCCACCGCCGACGCCGAAGCCGTCTGGAATGCAGTACTGGCATCAGGCGAGGAGTTCGGCATCCGCCAACTCGGCTTCCGCTCCCAGCCCGTCCAGCACATCGAGGCCGGCATCGCCACCAACGGACTCGACTACCTGCCCGCCTCCATTCTCACGCCCGGGGCGCCGCGCCAGTTCCGGCGCGGCGCTCCGGGCGGCAGTTTCGTCCCGTCCAACGGCATCACCGACTACTTCCGCAGCCCCGGCGAACTCGGCTGGGGCTTCCGCAAGGGCGTCCCCGACCGCGATTTCATTGGCCGGGACGCCCTCGTTGCCGAAGCCGCACGTGGCGGCCCGGCACGCGTCCTGGTCGGCCTGGTGTGGAACGCGCAGGATGTCGCCGGAATCCTCACCTCGCTGACCGAAGACGGCGAGCTGCCCGACCAGATGGACGTCCCCCGCAACTCGGGCCCCAACTTCGACCAGGTCATCGCAGTCGGCGCACCCGTCGGTGTGGCCACCGGGCGCACCCTCAGCCCCACTTTGCGGGCGACGATCTCCCTCTGCGTCATCGACCGCGAACACGCCGAACCCGGCACCGACGTCGAGGTGCTGTGGGGCAGGCCGGGCACCCCGCAGCGCACCATCAGGGCGACGGTCACCACTCTCCCCTTCAAGCCCGACAACCGACGCACCGACGTCACCAGCCTCTGACACCCACCCGCGACACCGGCCGAGGTGACGCTGGCGTGTCCAACCCAGAGACTCTGCGGCCCGCCGGCGCCCCCTTTCTACGATCCGAACGACGCCGTGACTCAGGGAACAGGCACGATCGGTAGGGAGCAGGGCCAGACCTTCACCTCTGGATTTTTGCGGCCAGCAGCGCCGAGAACCCGACGGCGCCGACGCCGAAGAGGGCGATGCGTCACGGACGATGGCGTCGGTGCGGCACACCCCGCTGGCGGACACCCGCGGTTATCAGCCATCGCGAGGGCCGCATCTGCTCGATGCGGCCCTCGTGCCTCCCGGATCGCTGACGCGGTCCGGCGTCAGCCGGCGCGCATTGATGGTCCGCCGGCTCGGATCATGCCGACGTCTGCGCAGGTCCGCCCAGGGCGGTGGCGAGGCGGTGGGGGTCGACGGTGCCGGGGGCGACGGTCGGGAGGGTGTCGAGGAGGGTGCGCAGGCGTCGCGGGGTGTGGGGCAGGGCCTGGGCCGCGTCGGTCGAGTGGGGGTGCCAGCAGGCGGCGAAGGCCTGGTGGCCCAGGCGGCTGACGGCCTGCTCGACCGACTGCCAGGCGGCGAGCCCTGGGGCGTCCGCGCTGGTCCGGGCCAGCAGGGCGCGGTGCGCGGCGAGTTCGAAGCCCAGTTCCCGGCGGGCGGCCCGGCCGGGGTCGGCGGTCACCGTCCCCGCGTGCACGTGTTCGACAACCCGGGCCAACGCCGCGACAGTGCGCCGGAATTGGCGGTCAAGGGCTCGGTGGGGGTGGCGGCGGCCGGTGGTCCACAGCACCACGAGCGCGCAGCCGACGCCGAGCAGGGTCTCCTCGGCCCGTGCGGTGAGCATCGTGGCGACGGACGAGGTCGGCGCGGAGGCGATGTTGGCGGCGACGGCCATCACGGTCGCGAAGATCACCGCGTAGGTGTAGTTGCGGGGGAGCAGCAGGTTCATGCCCCAGGCGCCGAGGATCACCAGCACCAGTTGCAGCCCGCGACTGGGGTGCAGCGCCTCCATCCCGGCGACCGCGGCGACGCCGAGCAGGGTTCCCGCGAGGCGGTGCAGCCCGCGTACGGTGGTCGAGGTCCGGTCCGCCCCCGCGTGCAGGATGACCGTGGCCGACAGCACGGCCCAGTAGGGGCGTTCCAGGTGGGCCAGTTCGGCCGCCGAGACGGCGATGCCGGCCGCGAGCGCGTTGCGCAGCGCGGCCATGCGGGCCGTGGGCAGCGAGCGGCGTCCGAAGGCGCGCCGCAGCAGATAGCCGAGCGAGGGACGTCCGGGCATGGCCACCGCGTCGACCGCTGTCCAGCCCTGGGGGGAGGTGGCGTCGCCCGGGTAGTGCGCCTCCAGTAGGCGGGTGCCCAACTGTCGGTTCAACTCGGCGAGTTCGTCCTCCATGGCTCGGTGCGCTGCCGATGGCCGGCGACGGCGTTCCGCGGAGCGCAGTACCTCCCAGGCCCGGTGTACGGCAGCGGACGCGGTGTCGCCCTGCTCGGTGCGTCCGGCGGCGAAGTCCGCCACGGCGCTGCGGGCGGCGGCGATCGCGTCCTGCTCCGGGCCGTGCGGGCGCCGGACCAGGTCGTGCAGGGTGAGCAGGGCGGTGAGGGCGACCGAGACAACGGTGACCCCTACGACCTGCCCGCCCAGGTCGGTGGTTGCGCCGAGGTAGGCGCCCAGGGCGCAGGCGAAGGAGAGGTTGAGTGGTCCGGGCCCTGAGGGGGCGACGGCGTGGTACAGGGCGACGCTCAGCAGCACGACCGCGATGACGACGGCAGCGGCCGCCCAGGGCGCGGGTCCGGCCAGGACACCGAGGCCGAGGGAGACGGGGAACACCGCACCCACGACCGCGTAGGTGCGCAGTCGTGCCCGCAGCGGCTGTCCGGTGTCCCAGGCGGCGATCAGCGAGCCGAACATCGCCATCGGGCCGACCTGCAGTCCGACGACGGCGGTGATCGCCACGATGGACGCGGCCATGCACGCTGTCGACCGGGTCGCCCGTCGCGTGTGTCCGGGTGTCGGCGCGAGCCGGAAGAATGCCGCGATCTGGCCTGTGGCCCGCGCCGGCGTCATACTCTCCCCTGTTCTGTTCTCTGTGGTGTCGTGTGAACTCTGTGGTGCCGTGGCGCCGAATGCCTCGACGCAAAGGTTCCCCAGCAGTTCCGAGTTCCGCGGGGCTGTTCAGTGGCCCTGCGCGGGCCGCGCGTGGTGCGGCCGGGCGCGGGTCGCCAGGCGCAGCAGAGCGGCGCGGCGGGCCAGGGCGAACGGGGTGTCCCCGGTCGCGGGGGCGGAGGCCATCACCGCGAGCCTGTCGTGTCCGTGCGCGCCGGTGAGTGGTACCGCGACCGAGTCCATGCCGGGCACCGACTCGCCCACGCTGCTGGCCCAGCCGCGTCGCCGTACCTGCGCCAGCTCCTCCAGCAGCTCCTCGCGGCTGGTGATCGTGCGGTCGGTGACGGCCGGGAGCGTCTCGTGCGGGTAGAGCAGGCGCACCTGGTCGTCCGTCAGGAACGAGAGGAGCACCTTGCCGCCGGAAGTGGCGTGCGCGGCGTGGGTCTTGCCGCGCTCCAGCGTCACCCGGACCGGACGGGGCGATTCCCGCCCGTCGGTGACCAGGATCCGGGTGCCGAGCAGCGAGACGACCTCCAGGGTGTTCTCGGTGCGGCGCAACGCGTCGTCCAGGATGGGCGCGAGCCGGGCACGGGTGGCGTCGTCCAGTCCGGCCGGCGTTCCCAGGCGGGTCAGTTCCGGGCCGGTGCAGTAGCCTCCCCTTGCCCCGCGGCGGGTGACGAACCCGCGCGCCTCCAGGGTGCTCAGCACCCGGTGGGCGGTGGCGCGGGAGACGTCGAGCAGGCTCGCGGCCTCGGTCACCGACAGGGTGTCGTGGGTGGCCAGCAGGCTGAGCAGCCGCAGCCCGCTGTCCAGCGACTCGATGACGTAGTCACCCATCGTGAGCCCTCGCCTTCTGTCTCGTCCCGCGCGTCACGCCGCTGTCAGACTGCGCTGAAGCCGCCGTCCACGGCCAGTTCCGCGCCGGTGACGAAGGCCGCCTCGTCGGAGGCGAGGTAAAGCACGCCGTACGCGATGTCGGCGGGGGCGCCGCGGTGGCCCATGGGGGTGGCCTCCATCTGCCGCTGCGCGTGGGCGGCGGCCTCAGGCGATCCACCGGCGGACACCGACTTGGCGAGCTCGGTCTCGATGACCCCGGGGTGGATCGAGTTGACCCGGATGCCCTGCTTGGCGTACGTCGCGGCGTCGGCCTTGGTCATCAGCCGGACGGCGCCCTTGGCCGCGTGGTAGAGCGGGATGCGCGAGCCGCCCACCAGGCCGTTGATCGAGGAGAGGTTGACGATGCTGCCGCCGCCGGTGGACAGCATGTGCCGCACCGCGTGCTTGGTGCACAGCCACACGCCCTTCACATCGACGGAGAAGAGGGCGTCGAACTCCTTCTCCTCCACCTCGTGGGCCGGCTTGATCGGGCCGATGATCCCGGCGTTGTTGACCAGGATGTCTATCCGCCCGTACTCCGCGGCGACCGCGTCGAAGACGTCGGCGACCTGCTTCTCGTCGGTGACGTTCATCGCCCGGACCCCGTCGCCGGCGGCCATGTCGACCGGCACGACGGTCGCGCCCTCTTCGGCCAGGACCCGGCAGATCTCTGCGCCGATCCCACGGGCGCCGCCCGTGACGATCGCGACCTTGCCCTGCACCCGTCCGTTGCCCATGATCCTGTGCTCCGTTCCTGCCCTGTCACTGTCTCTCTCAGTGGGACGCTCTTTCGAGCTCCCTTGACGAAGGTAGCGCTGGAACGGGCTTCGGGCGCAGCGCCTGTCTCACAGGCAGAGACATAGCGCCTGCCTGTGGGGAAGAGCATAGTTCCACTGCTTGGGAGGGGACATTCCATGCCCTGTCGTCGCCTCGCGGCACGCCCGGCTCGCGCTCGGGTGGTCCAGGGGGCTTGTGGGGCCAGGGGGCCGCCGGGCAGCCGACGGGCAGCAAGCCCGCCGGCGCGGCACCGTGGGAGGGGCCCCAGCTCAGCACGAACGCGACGCTCTCGCCGGTGGCGACCGTGAACGAGCTGACGATGGCACCGTCCTTCTCGGCCTGCTCGGTGGACGTGTCGAGCCACAGGGCATCCCCGTCGGCCTCGGCGATCATGCGTCCGTTCAACTCGTGGATCCACGGGCTGCCCCGCCCGTAGCCGGGGCGGGCACGCAGCGTGGGACGATCGGTACCTCGCCAGCCACTCCCTCCACGATCCGGATCACCTACGGCGCCCCGTCCCGAGGCGGCATGAAGTCGGTGACCTGTGCACGGCCGGAAGGCGTCGTCCACACCGTTTCCAGGACGAGCGACTCGTTGACATAGCGACGCTCGGCAGCCGCACTGGAGCTGCCTTCGTACGCGACGGCCGGGGCTATGCGCCAGGCCCCGTGCTTCCGCCTGCCGACCAGTGCGGCGAAGAGGGCCGAGGAGTCGAAGCGGGGCAGGCACAGCCAGTCGATCGAGCCGTCGTCGCAGACATGAGCGCTGGTCTGCATGTCGCCGATCAGGCCGTATTGCTCGTGGCCGAGCAGGTCTCGGCCACCGTGGGGTGGGAGAGTCAGCCACGGTCGGCGGCCGTCAACGAATTGGCGGGGTTCGAAGTGGCGGAATTCCGGCCGGCGCTCACCGGGAGCAGGGCGCCGATGAGGATCACCGCGGGAACGATCCACGGCAGGTAGTTCGGAAAACCCGTGCCCGCGCCGACGAGCACTCCCCAGTTCTTGAGCGCCAGCACGATCGCGGTGACCAGGCCCGCGCCGCCCAAGCCGGGCGCGATCAGCGTGCGCCACACACTCAGCCCGGTTCTGCGCCGTCGGAAGAACGTGATGATCGCAAGGCAGGTCCACGCCTGCAGCACGATCACCCCGAGGGTGCCCAGGCCGACTGTCCAGGAGAACAGCGCGGTGTAGGGGTCGAGTTTGGCCACCACGAAGATCCCCACGATGACGGCGCCGACGACGCTCTGGACCACGCCGGCGACGTGTGGAGACTGGTACTTCGGGTGTGTGCGGGCCAGCAGGCTCGGGCCCCAACCGCGGCGGCTCAGGTTCAGCAGGTAACGGGCGATCGTGTTGTGGAAGGCCAGCAGCGCGGCGAAGAAACTGGTGATCAGCAGGTACTGCATGATGTCCGTCCACACGGGGCCGACGTAGCGGCTGGAGAGCGTGAACACGAAGGCGTCCGGACTCTGCCGCGCCGCACCCTGGACCTTGTCGGCGCCATGGCCGATGACGAAGCACCAGACGGTGAATACCAGGAACACTGTGATGAGCAGGACCGCAGCGTAGGTCGCCCTGGGAATGGTGCGGTTCGGGTCACGGGCCTCCTCGCTGTAGATCGCGGTCGCCTCGAACCCGATGAACGACGCGGACGCGAACATCAGCGCGATGCCCAGCGCGCCGCCGGTGACAGTGGCCGGGCTGAAGCTGGTGAACGTGACACCCTGCGCACCGCCCTTGCCGACGATCGCGAAGTCGACCACCAGCAGGACGACCACCTCGCAGACCATCAGCACGCCGAGAACCTTGGCGGACAGGTCGATCTCGACATAGGCCAGCACACCGACCAGCACCATGGCGATGAACGCCCACACCGACCAGGGCAGGTCGACCCCGAGTTGCCGGCCGAACACCACATGGGCGAAGAAACCGAAGATGCCGTAGATGCCCACCTGCATGGCGACGTACGACGCGGTGGCCAGGTACGCCGCGCCACGGCCCATCCTGGTGCCCAACGCCTCCTGGATGTACGCCGCGAAGCCGCCGCCGACGGTGACGTACCGGCTCATCGCCGCGTATCCGACGGAGAACAGCAGCAGCATGACACCGACTGCCAGATACGCGCCGGGCGCACCGGCTCCGTTGCCTGCACCGACCGCCGCCGGGCTCCCGCCCAACGCGGCCGACAGCGGTGACGCGGCCGCAACGACGAAGAACACGATGCCGGCCGCGCCCACAGCATTGGCCCGCAACCCGCTGGATCCAGCCGCTGCGACATCTGTCCCCGCGTCCGTATCCGTGATCATTCAGCTCCTCGCCCTCACGGTGCCGTCGGCGTCCGTCCGCCGCAGCACGTCACCTATGGCCTGCACACAGGCATCCAGCTCGCCCTCCTCGATGATCAGTGGCGGCGACAAGATCAGCGCCGACCCGACCGAGGGCCGGACGATGGCACCGTGTGCGGCACGGATCTCGGCCGCGATCGCGTCGACGGATCCCATGGGGCGCCGGGTCTTCCGATCGGTGACCACCTCTACCGCTGCCATCAGGCCGACGTTGCGCACTTCGCCGACCAGCTCCACGTCCAGCAGGGTATTCAGCCGGGTGGCCAGGAACTCGCCCATCTTCGCCGCCCGGTTCACCAACCCCTCGCGCTCGATGATGTCCAGGTTGGCCAGGGCGACTGCGGCCCCGGCCGGGTGTCCGGCGTAGGTGTAGCCGATGGGGAAACCGTGGTCCCCGCTGGTGATGCCCTGGGCAACCCGCTCGGTCATCAACACGGCGCCCACCGGGAAGTATCCGCTGGTGATGCCCTTGGCGGTGACGATGATGTCCGGGCGCAGGCCGAACCGTTCGGCGGCGAAGTGGTGGCCGGCCCGGCCGTAGCCGGTGACCACCTCGTCCAGGATCAGGAGGATGTCGTGCTCCCGGAGGACCGCCTCGACCCGCGGCCAGTAGTCGTCCGGGGGCACGAGCATGCCGCCCACGCCCATGATCGGTTCGCCGACGAAGGCTGCGATCTTCTCCGGGCCGATCCGGTCGATCGTCTGCTGGAGCTCGGCGATGAGGAAGTCGCTCGGGTCCTGGTCGCCGTACAACTCCGAGTGGTACGGCCATGGCGGCGTCAGGTGCGCGAAACCGCCGGGCTGGGGCCCGAATCCGTGCCGGAGCCAGTCGAAGTCGGTGGCCGCGGTGGAACCGTACCCGACGCCGTGATAGCTGCTGCGGCGGGACAGGATCCACTGCTTTTCCGGGTGCCCTGACTCGAAATGGAACAGCCGGGCCATTTTCAGCGCGGACTCGATCCCCTCGGTGCCGCCGGCGGTCAGGTTGACCTTGGAGATACCTTCCGGGGCCAGTTCGACAAGCCGCTGGGCGAGCTGGATCTGGGCGGGGTTGGAGAACTCCCAGAACGTGCAGAAGAATCCGAGCTCGGCCAGTTCCCTGCGGGCGACGTCGGCGAGCTCCTCACGGCCGTGACCGACCAGGTTGGCCCAGAGGCCGCCACCGGTACCGTCGATGTACTCGCGGCCGGTCGAGTCCCAGATCTTGGCTCCCTTGCCCCGGGTGACGATCATCCGCTCCCCGGGGCCGGGCGCGCCGTGCGGATGGATCAGGAACTCGGCGTCGATCGCCGCGAGTTCCTCGCTGGTCTGGTTGGAGGCAACTGCCATGGCTCCGCTCCCGTACTCGATGGTCGGTCCCGGGCGCGCAGTGTTCGGCGGACGTACGCCCGTTCCTCATCGGTGGTCACTGCAGCGTCGCTCGGGTAGTCCGGGACACTAGGCTCGGCGGACCCGGCCGGGTCAGGCGCGCATGGGCGGTCTTTGCCACCCCCCTCGAAAGAGGGGGGTCACCGCCCCTTGTCGGCGGCCAGCCGGGTCAGTTCCACCCGGGACCGAACCTCGAGCTTTTGGTAGATCTCCCGCAGGTAGCCCTTGACGGTGTGCGTACTCAACACCAGGTGCCGCGCGATCTCTCCATCCCGGTAGCCGCGGGCGACCAGCGCCGCGACCTCGGCCTCGCGGGGTGTCAGCCGTTGCAAGAGCCACTCCGGTAGCCTCTCGCCGCCCTTGCCGGCTTGCAGGAAGGTGACAAGCGCGTCGCTGTCCTCCAACGTCACCGAGCGTTTGACCAGCGCGCTCGACCGCTCGACCGACCCGGCGGCGCGGGCATGATGGAGCGCCATCTCCTCGTCCAGCGAGGGTTCTGCGGGGGAACGGCGGGCAAGGATCGCGGCGGCCGAGGGGTTGACGTGCCGCTCGCCCTCCCGCAGGTCCGTAACCACCATCGCCTCGTCGCACAGGTCGATGGCGGCGGCGTACTGGTCTGCCCGCCGGGCGAGGGTGTCAGCCCGCCGCTGGGAGCCCAGCACGGCCCCGAGGAGGTCGGCGAGGTCCCGGGCCTGCTCCAGATGGGCAGCGTCGAATCCGTCGGCCCCGTCCTCCCGCCCGAGGTTGAGCGTCGCGACCACCCGGTCGTCGGCCACCACCGGTGCGTACACCAGGCTCGTCATCCTGTGCAAAGAGAACACTTCCTGATAGATCACCAAGGAGCGCCACTCAGCAGACGACATCATCGACAGGTTGTAGGTGACCGCCCGGTTGTCGATCGCGAAGTTGAGCACAGGGTCGGTACGCCGCGCGAACCTGTCGTACCGGGCCATGAAGTAGTCACTGACCCCACGCGCGGAGGTCCGCCGCACCTCGCGCGTGTCCGGGTCCAGCAGGTCGAAGCCGACGCACACCGGCCCGAAAAGGTCATCGATCCCGGCATACAGCCGCCGCGCGAGCTCGTCGAACGAACCCGCACGAACCAGATCCCCCGCGAACGCGATAGCGCTACGACTGCCGGCCACCATGCATGTCCCTCGAACCTGACCACGCCACGAACAAAGATCCTCTGACCCACTGGAAGTCGAATGTACCTGCCGGGGGAACGCCCGAACAGTGTCTGAGGACCGCCCAGCACTCGGAGGAATCAGGACGCGCGATCGGTGCGGCCGCCGTCATCGGCACAGCCTGGCGAACGGCAGACCTGCTTACGCCACTCGGCCGGAAGCTCGATTACGCCGACGACCGATCAGCTCACCCCGTTCCTCGACAGGAACGGCGCCGACAGGTGCCTGTTCTCTGGACCGGCATGCCGCAGCGAATACACCCGTTCGGGGACGGCGGCGGTGTGGTTGCCGTTCATAACGTTCTTCGTGTCACCCCAGCGAGATGGACCGCCGGGGTCCTAGGACGAAGGAGTCAGCGTGAGCGGCCTGGTTGTGCGGAAGACATTCGCCCAGATCGAGGAGATCCGGTCCGTGGCCGGCGAAGGCGACGAGGGCGGCCCGCTGCGCAAGGTGGCGGTGTGCGCGGTGGTCCGTAACCCCTTCGCCGGTCAGGGATACGTCGCCGACCTCTCCCCGATCGTCGAGGGCTCGGACGAGATCGGCACCTACCTCGGGGAGGAAGCGGTCCGCCTGCTCGGCTCCGCTCCGGAGAGCTACGGCAAGGGCGGGCTGGTCGGCACCGCGGGTGAGCAGGAGCACATCAACGCCGCCGTCACCTCGACGTTCGGCAACGCCCTGCGCAAGGCGATCGGCGGGGGCGAGGCCTGGATCACGTCCGTCACCAAGATCTCCGGCACGGACGCCACCATCGACGTACCGCTCGCCTTCAAGGACGAGATCTGGGTGCGCAGCCACTACGACGCCATGACAGTGCACATCCCCGACGCTCCGCACCCCGACGAACTGGTGATCATCGCGGTCGTCGCCAACCGCGGCCGGATCAACGCGCGGGTGGGCGGGCTCTCGAAGGCCGAGGCGCAGGCGCGGGTGACGTCATGAGCACCCTCGCTGTCGTCGGCGCCGGCACGGTGCTGTCCGGTGACTACCGCAGCCCGTTGATCGCCGACGCGGACACCGTGGTGAGCGAGGACGGGGTGATCGTCGCGGTCGGTCGGCGCGGTGATCTCGCGGACCTCGTCGACACCGCCGAGGTGGTGATCGACGCGAACGGCTCGACCGTAGCCCCCGGCCTCATCGACTCGCACTGCCACGTCGTGCTGGGGGACTACACACCCCGTCAGAAGACCGTGGACTTCCTCGCCAGTTACGTGCACGGCGGCATCACCAGTGTGGTGTCCCCGGGCGAGATCCACGCCCAGGGCCGCCCGCACGACGCGACGGGCGTGAAGGCCCTGGCCATCGCCGCGATGTCGTGTTTCAGGAACTTCCATCCCGGAGGCATGACCGTTCACGCCGGCTCCGTGGTGCTGGAGCCCAGCCTGAGCGACGAGGACTTCGCCGACCTGGAGAAAGCCGGTGTACGGCTGGCCAAGTTCGGGTTCGGTCTGTACGAGGACCCCGCCGACGGATACGACCAGGTGCGCTCGGCCCAGGCCCACGGCATCACCGTGATGTGTCACTCCGGCGGCGCCAGCATCCCCGGAAGCAAGCCGATCACCCCGGACCACTTGCTGCACCTGGCGCCCGACGTGTGCGGGCATGTCAACGGGGGGCCGACCTCGCTGTCGGTCGAGGGCGTCGACAAGATCATCGACGAGACGCGGATGGCGTTGCAGCTCGTGCAGGCCGGCAACCTCCGGTCGGCGGTCCGCATCCTCCGTAAGTGCCACGAGGAAGGCCATTTCGCTCGGGTCGTCATCGGCTCGGACACCCCGACCGGTACCGGTGTGATGCCGCTGGGCGTCATCAAGACCGTTGCCGAGCTCTCCTCGCTCTCCGGGATCGACCCCGCACAGGTGTGGGCCGCCGCCACCGGCAACAACGCCCGCACGTGGGACCTGCCCGCAGGTTTCATCGCCCCCGGCGCGACAGCCGATCTCGTGGTCATGGACGCCCCCTGGGGATCCACCGCCCCGGACGCGCTCGGTGCCCTCGCCATCGGCGACATCCCCGGCATCACCGCGGTCGTCACCCAAGGTGTCCTGCGCAATCTGACCAGCCGCAACACGCCGCGCGCCGCTCGCCTCGTCGACGTCACCCCGCCGATGCCGCACCTGTCCGCAGCCGGCCACTAGGCCGCACCACAAGCAACCAGGGAGCGTGTCATGTCCCTCCACGTCATCTTCGAATCGGCCAAGTGCCAGGGGTACGCCAACTGTCTGATCGAAGCACCCGAACTCTGGGACTTCGACGAGGACAAGAACACCGCCGTGCTGCGACTGGAGAACCCCGACGACACCCTGCGCGCCCACGCCGAGGCCTCGGCACGCTGCTGCCCGGCCCAGGCCATACGCGTGGAGGGCGCGGCATGAACCGCGTCGTGGTCGTCGGAGCCTCCCTGGCCGGCGTCAGCGCCATCGAGTCCCTGCGGGAACGGGGCTTCCAAGGGGACATCGTCCTCGTCGGCGCTGAAGACCGACTTCCCTACACCCGGCCCCCGCTGTCCAAAGACGCTCTCACCGCAGGGCTGCGTGAATCGGCGCTGCGGCTGCGGGAAAGGGAATGGTTCGACGAAAAAGGCGTCACGCTGCAACTCGGAGAGGCAGCCACCGCCCTCGACACCCACGACCGCCGACTGTGGCTCGGGTCCGAAACATCCATCGCCTACGACGGCTTGGTCATCGCCACCGGATCGATATCGCGCCGGATGCCCATGACCCTGTCCATGCCGACCGCACACACCCTCAGAACCTACGACGACGCGGACCTGCTGCGTCAGGCACTGCAGCGTGGCGGTCACCTGGTGGTCATCGGCGCCGGATTCATCGGCCTGGAGACAGCGGCCACCGCCCGCGCTCTCGGCCTGGACGTCACCGTCGTCGACGTCATGCCCACCCCCATGTACCGGTTCGGAGAACAGGTAGGGGTTTGGTTCGCCGATCTGCACGAGCGCAACGGAGTCCGGATCGTCTGCTCCACCGGCGTCGACTCCTTGCGTGCGGCCGGTGATCGCGCCCACGTGCTGCTCGACACGGGGGAGACCCTGACCGCCGACACGCTCCTCGTGGGAGTGGGCGGCATTCCGGCGACGGCCTGGCTGACGGGCTCGCCAGTCGGCTTCGCCGACGGTGTGCGCTGCGAACCGGACCTGTCCACCGGCGTTCCAGGGATCGTCGCCGCCGGCGACGTCGCCCGCTGGCACAACAACGTCTTCGACGAGACCATGCGGGTCGAGCACTGGACCAACGCCGTCGAACAGGGCATACACGCGGCGGGAACACTGCTGGGCGAGCGCGATCCCTTCGAGTCCGTTCCCTACTTCTGGACCGACCAGTTCGAAGCCAAGCTGCGCTGCGTCGGACGCATCTCCCCGGACGACACCATCGCCGTACTGCGCCGCGACGAGAACTCGCTCGTCGCCGCCTACGGACGCGACGGCACCATCCGCGGAGCGGTCTGCGTCAACGCCCCCCGGCAGCTCGCCACCCTGCGCAACGCCATCGCGCAGCGCGCGGACTTCCGCGAGATCACCGGCAGCGGCGCCACCCCGGTGACCACAACGCCCTGACCCGTCCTCTGCCCGCCGGCTGCCGTCCCGGCAGCCGAGCCCGGACATCTACCGAGTAAAGGAAGCCCGATGACCCAGTCGTCAGTCGCCGCCAACCGCGACGCCCTCTCCACCATCGAACTCTTCCCCCAGGACGAAGACTGGTCGCTGCAGACCATGCGTCTGCTGGCACAGGTCGCCGTCGGTGGCTCCGACCTGTTCGAGTGTGCCCGCACCGCCGCCCGCATCGGCCGCACCAGCACCGACGGCGAACTGTGGCAGAAGGAATGGAGCCGCACCGCGCAGGAGGTCGCCGCCGCTGCCGAAGCCGCCCTCGCCGAGGGCAACATCACCACCGCCCGCCGAGCCTTCATGCGCTCCTGCGGCTACTGGCGTCACTCGGAGTTCTTCCTCAACTCCGACGACCCGCGCCGAGAACTCGCGTACACCACCGGCACGAAGAATTTCCAGCGCTCCGTCGAGCTCTCCGACGGTGTCATCGAGCGCATCAAGGTGCCCTTCGAGGGCATCACCATGGACGGCTACATCGTCCGCCCCGACAACTCCGGCAAGCGACGGCCCACCGTCCTGTTCCTGGGCGGCGCCGACTCCTGGGCCGAAGAGCTGTACTTCATGGGCGGCACCGAGTTCCCCGCCCGCGACATGAACGTGGTCATGGTCGACACCCCCGGCCGCGGCAGTTCGCTGCGCTTCAAGAAGCTGTTCAGCCGCCCCGACTACGAAGTCCCCGTCGCCGCCATCCTCGACTTCCTTGAGCAGCGTGACGACGTCGACGCCGACCGCATCGGTGTGGCCGGCGTCAGCTTCGGAGGCTACTACGCCCCGCGAGCCGCCGCCTTCGAACCCCGTATCAAGGCCGTCGCCGCCTGGTGCGGCACGTGGAGCATCCTCACCGACTTCTACGAGTTCTACCCGCCGCTGCAGCAGCAGTTGCAGTGGCTGTCGGGCTCCAAGGACGACGCCGAGGCCCGTGAGAAGTTGGCCGCGTTCACCCTCGACGGTGTCGCCGACAAGCTGTCCATCCCCGTGTACGTCATGCACGGCACCGACGACATCATCATGGACATCGCCGGCGCCCGCCGCTTCATCGACGCGCTGACCACCAAGGACGTCACCGTCGACATCTACGACGGCGCCGGTTCGCTGCACTGCAGCTACGACTACTTCTCCGTGGCCACCGCCCGCCTGGCGGACTGGTTCCTCCACAAGCTCGACGTCGACCAGGCGAGGGCCTGAGCCCCCTGGGCACGCCCCGCACCCACCGGACCCAGGCCACAGGGAGGTGACTTCGTGTACGCGATCCACCAGCTCCTCTGGGAGATCCGCCGCGATCCAGAGGTGAAGAACGCCTACCAGGCCGACCCCGACGCCGTCCTCGACTCGTACGGCATCGACGGCGAATACCGGCAGTGGATGAAGGACCTCGACTTCAAGGCCCTGTACGAGAGCGGCATCAACCCCTACCTGCTCTATTTCTGCGCCATCCAGCTCCAGGTCGACCGAGCCCAGTACTACGCCCAGATACGAGGGGAGACGCAACGATGAGCCGCAACGGACGCATTGTGGGAGTCTTCGCGGCCTCCCACTCGCCGGGCATCACCGGCTGGCCCGAACGGGTACCCGCCGATGTCCGCGCCACCGTGGAAGACGCCTACGCCGAGGTGCGCAAGCGGATCGAAGAGCTGCGGCCCGACGCCGTCATCGCCGTCTCGGTGGAGCACTTCACCAACTTCAACCTCGGCAACCTGCCGTCCTTCGCCATCGCCACGGCCAAGTCCTATCTGGGGCCCACCACCGCGGAGATGGCCGCCTTTCTCAATGTCGAACAGCACCACTACCCCGGTCACGCGGAGCTGGGCAGTCACCTGTACTCCCACGCTCTGCGGGCGGAGTTCGACCCCGCCCTGGTCGAAGGCGGCCTGGAGTTCGACGAGAACTTCTGCGTCCCGCTCAAGCATCTCGACCCGGACTCGAAGTATCCGCTCGTCCCGGTGATCGTCAACGGCGTCAATCCGCCCTGGCCCACCCCCAAGCGGTGCTACGACCTGGGACGGATGATCCGTGATGCGGTCGAGGCCCAGAGCTTCGCCTCGCGCGTCGTGGTCCTGGCGACCGGAGGCCTCTCGCACTGGGTGGGCCTGCCGGAATCCGGCTCCATCAACGAGGACTTCGACCGTGACTTCATCTCACGCCTTGAGTCCGGAGACCCCACGCGCCTGACCGACTACACCCAGGACGCCATCGATGCGGCCGGCAACGGAGCGCACGAGATCCGCACCTGGCTCGCAGCCGCGGGCGCCGCCCAGACCGGCTTCGACGTACTGGCCTACGAACCCGTGCCCGAGTGGCTCACGGGCACCGCCGTTGCAGCCGCCCGGCTGTGACACACCCTCCCCTCTCTCTGTCCAAGGAGAATCCCTATGAGCAAGCTGCCCAAGGTCACCGGCCGTGACATGCGGGGCGTGATGGCCTACCCGCCCACCCCCGCCCTGCCGGGCGCCGAGCGCGTCGACGCCGTCGACACCGTCGACCTCCAGGAAACCGAGCGGATGATCGGCGCCCTGATCCGCGACGGCGTCGACGCCATCGCCCTCAACGGCACGCTCGGCGAGATGGCCACACTCACCCTGGAGGAGTGGAAGGCCTTCGCCGCCTGCGCGGCCGAGACCGCCCGCGCCATCGACCCCGACTTCCCGCTCTTCATCGGAGCCACCACGCTCAACACCCGGGACACGGTGGCCCGGATGAAGTACCTCGCCGACCTCGGCGTCACCGGCACGCTGCTGGGCCGGCCCATGTGGGGCGAGATGGTCGCCCCGGTGATGGACCGCTTCTACCGCGACGTGGCAGAGGCTGTGCCCGAACTCGCCATCGTCGTCTACGACAACACCGCTGCCTTCCGCGGGATCATCCCCCGGAGCGTGTACAAGACCCTCGTCGAGCTGCCGCAGGTCGTCGCTGTCAAGTACGCCGGTGGCGCCTCCGTCGGCTTCCGCTACCACAACGACATGGCCCACACCGGCACCAGCTTCCCGCTGATGTCGATCGAGACGGACTGGTTCCCGGCCTGGGAGCTGTACGGCGAGGAGCTCGTCGGCATGGCCTGGTCCTCCACCACCGCCATGGGGCCCGGCCCCGTCCTGGAGCTGCGCGACGCGCTGCAGCAGGGCCGCACCGACGACGCCCGCTGGCTGACCGAGCGGCTGCGCTGGGCCCACGAGCCCTTCCTGGTCGGCCAGGACTTCATGGAGTTCGCCAAGTACAACATCCCGCTGGAGAAGATCCGGGTGAACGGCGCCGGCTACATCAACGTCGGCAAGTGCCGCCCGCCGTACACCGAGGACCTCGTCCCCGACGTACACGTCCAGACCACGGCCCAGCACGTCGAGCGCTACGCGCAGATCAAGACCGAGATCGAGAAGCGGTTCGGGCCGCGTACGCCGAAGCACCAGGGATGACCGATGACACCACAGGCGGAGCAGCAGCAGCTGGATGCCTGGGTTGAGAACACCCGGGCGGGGATCACCGCAGGCCGGTTCCCCGCCCGGGCCTTCAACGACCAGGCCGTGTACGACCTCGAGCAGGAGCGCCTGTTTTCCAAGGCGTGGTGCTTCCTCGCCCACGAAAGCGAGATTCCCGCACCCGGTGACTACGTCACTCGCTCCATCGGCAACAACAACCTCATCGTCGCCCGGGACGAGCACGGTGAGATCCACGCCAGCCTGAACATGTGCCGGCACCGCGGCAACGTGATGTGCAAGTCCGAGATGGGCAACGCCTCGCACTTCCGCTGTTCCTACCACGGATGGACGTACAAGAACTCGGGTGAACTCATCGGCGTGCCCTACATGAAAGAGGGCTACGAGGGCCAGCTCAAGCGCAAGGACTGGGGCCTGGTCAGCGTCCGCGTCGACAGCTACGAAGGCCTTGTCTTCGGGACGCTCGACGGGCAAGCCCCCACACTGGCCGAGTACTTGGGCGACTTCCGCTTCTACCTCGACCTCTACCTCAAGCACGGCTTCGGCGGCTGCGAGGTGCACGGGCCGCCGGACCACTGGATCGCCGACACGGACTGGAAGATCTGCGCCGAGAACTTCGCCGGCGACGGCTACCACACCCCCGTGGCCCACCAATGGGGCTTCAACCTGGGCTACTTCCCGTCGTCGGGTTCCACCCACAGCCAGGGCTGGGCCGCCAGCATCCCCGGCAAGGGCCACGGCATCGGACTGGGCCACAGCCCCAACTTCCCGGCCTTCGGCGGATTCCCCGACGAACTGGTCGAGGAGATGAAACAGACCCTGACGCCCGAGCAGGTCGAGGTGTTCGCCAAGACCCGCACGGCCGTGGGCACGGTCTTCCCGAACCTCTCCTTCCTCATGCAGCCCTTCAGCCTGGTACCCGGCGAGCCGGGTGTCCGCTTCGTCACCATGCGGCTCTACCACCCGGCCGGCCCCGGACGCATGGAGATGTACTCCTGGTGCCTGGTGCCCAAGAACGCCTCGGAGGAGTACAAGGCAGAGGCCTACCGCGCCTACACCCTGGCCTTCGGCCAGGCCGGAACCTTCGAACAGGACGACTTCGAGAACTGGACCAAGGTCACCCAGTCCGCAGGGTCGACCATGGTCAAGGACCTCGACTTCCCCTACATCATGGGCATGCACAGCGAGCCCGACCCCGAATTCGCCGGTCCCGGCCATGTCGTCACGCCCTACGTCAACGACACCAACTTCCGGAATCTGTGGACCCGTTGGGGCGACTACCTGGCCGGGGAGGCATGATGGGCGACCAACTCGCCGTGGATCACACCACGGTGGCCGAGATCCAGGCGTTCCTGTACCGCGAGGCGCTCGCCCTCGACGAACGGCGGTTCCGTGACTGGCTGGCCATGCTCACCGACGACATCACCTACGAGGTGCCTGTCCGGGTGACTCGTGAGGCCCAGGCCGACTGGGAGCTGGCCCCCACCTCGCGCATCTTCGACGACGACCGTCAGACGCTGGAGGTGCGCGTGCGGCGGCTGGAGACGGATTTCTCCTGGGCCGAGCAGCCGCCCTCCCGCACCCGGCACTACGTCACCAACGTGCTCGTCGACGCCACGGACCTGCCGGACGAGTACCTCGTGCACTCCAACTGCTTCATCTACCGAAGCCGAGGAGACAGCCCGACGCCCAGTTTCTACTCACTGTCCAGGAAGGACACCGTCCGTAAGGAAGGCGACGGATGGCGGCTCGCGCGGAGGTGGGCGGCGTTCGACCAGTCGCTGATCAACGCGCACAACCTGTCCATCTTCGTCTAGCCGGCTCCCGCCGCACTGATCAGGAGGCCATGGTGGACACGTCGAGCCACACGCCGAACATCGAACGCCCGGACATCGGTGAGGAGTCCCACTACCCCGAGGGCCCGAGCACCGACGGGCCGATCATCATCGCGAACGAGTTCGCGGACGTGGTCATCCGCAAGGTGGAGACCAGGAACGGCATGCGCCTGGACATCTGGTCGCCCCGCCGGGGCAGCCGCGTGCTGCTGGACGCCGTGGCACTGGACTGCCTCAGCTTCCAGGAGCCCGACTTCATCACCGAGATGCTGGCCAGGAGGCCTGCACCGTGAGCGGGTGCCTGGAAGGGATGCATGTTCTCGTCGTGGGAGGCGGCGCCGGCATCGGCAAGGGCGTGGTGCTCGCCTATCTCGACGAGGGCGCGGTGGTGACCGTAGTCGAACGGTCCGAGCACCATGCCGAAGCACTGCGGCGGGAGACCGAGGGCAGACCCCTGGAGGTGGTCGTCGGGGACGCGACCGCTCCAGCTGTGCTCTACGAGGCCCTGTCGCAGGCCGTCAGCACGACCGGCGGGCTCGACCATCTCACCTGCTGTGTCGGCGTGTTCGACCACTATGCCTCGCTGCGCGAGCTGTCGGTGGACGAACTCGTCACGGCGGCCGAGGAGACCTGGCGGGTGAACGTCCTGGCCACGCTCGTCGCGGTCAGGATCGCCTGGCCCGCTCTGCACGAGGCGGGTGGCTCCGTCACTCTGACCTTGTCGGAGTCGGCGTTCCACCCCGTGGGCGGCGGGGTGCTGTACGGCACCTCCAAATGGGCTCTGCGCGGGGCGGTGCAGCACCTGGCGGCCGACCTGGCCCCATCCGTCCGGGTCAACGGCGTAGCCCCTGGCGGCACCACCGGCACTGGTTTCTCCGGCCTCGCGGCGCTCGGGGAGAGCGAGTCATCGGTCGGTGCGGTCAGCGGCAGGGACGAGCGGATCGCCGCGGGCACCATGCTCGGGGTGACACCTTCACCGGCCGATCACGCCGGCGCCTACGTCTACCTCGCCGACCCGAGTGCCTCCCGGGTGGTGACCGGCCTCGTCATCAACAGCGACGGAGGCCGCGCCCTGCGGTAGTGCGCCGGGTGCGGCTGGCGGGCGAAGCAGGGTCCTGCAGGTCATGGTGAGCCACGCCGTAATAGGGCGGGTGGCGGTCTTGGAAGACCGCCACCCGCCCTATCTGTCTGCAGTGTCGGGGCACTATCGGCTTGCGGGGCCATGTGTCGAGGCCCATATCAGCTGGATCAGCTCGGCGCGATTGGCCACGTCGGTCTTGGCGTAGATGCGCTTGAGATGCTGTTTGACCGTGTTCTCGGAGACGAAGGCGCGTTCCGCGATCTGTTTGGTCGTCAGGCCCTCGCTCACGAGCTGGGCGATGTCCCTCTCCCGGTTGGTCAGAACCTGCCAGTCCGGCAGCCGGCCCTCGGACCGCCGCCCGGAGTGCTCGAAGAGCACCGTCGCCGCGGCAGGCGTGCCACCCGCCAGACGGACCGTCTTGGCGATGACGTTCTTCCCGCCGGCCGTGGAGACCGTCCGGCTCACCACTTTCTTGCCGTCGCGGGCGAATGCCGCGGTGGCGTCCATGATGGCGCGGGCCAGCCCGTCGGCGGTGGGCAGACTGCCGTCGGGGCCCAGCGGTACGGGCCATTCACGTCGCGCGGCACGGTTGAAGAACAGCACCCGACCGCCGAGGTCGGTGATGATCACCGGGTAGTCCAGATGATCGAAAGCGTTCTCGATCAGCGCGGTGCGCTGGGCCGTCGCCTCAAAACGCAGTGAGCGTTCCATGCTCCGTCCGACGTGTTCGGCGATGCACTGGGCGGCAGTCAGGTCCGCGCGTGAGAAGGGTTCTTGGGAGGCGCTGCGCGCGAAGTTGATCGTGCCGAAGAACACCGCTCCCGACATGACGGGGGCCAGGAGCGAGTGCTCGTACCGGGCCACTGCCAGAGCCTGGCGGGCCCCGCTGCGGTCCCACTGCCCGCCGGGCAGACGCGACGAGTCCAGAGCCGTCTTCTCGTCCATCACCCGGCTCAGGATCGGGTCGTCGTCCCGGCCGTACGCCTCATAGGCATCCAGGAACTGGTCCGAGGTGACGGCGTGCACGTCCAGAACTCGTCTGGAGTGCTCGTCGAGTCGGTACAGGCCGACGGCACTGGCCGGGATCACGGCGCGCGCGTGGGCGAGGTAGGCGTCGACGACTTCGCCTCGGGTGAGTGCCGACTGCATGGCCAAGGCGAACCGCTCTGTGCTGCGGGGGTTCGGGCTGGTGGTTCTCATGGTGGCTCCAGACGGTTGAAGCACGAATGCGGCGTCCGGCTACGTAACGACCACGGACCGGACGCGGGGGTGGGAGCTGCTGCCCCGCCTCACGCGTCCGGTCCGACAGGCCAGCAATACGGTCTTGCCGGTCAGGGTTTGCTGGTCACACCAGGTTGGCCGCGTCGCGGCCGGCCTTGATGCCTGTGTGGATTGCGCCGTCGATCAGGGCGTAGCTGCCGCTGGCCAGGTCGGCTCCGGAGAACAGAACTCGGCCCGCTCGGGACCCGACGAGGTCGAGCTGCTGCTGCAACTGTCCCGGAGCAGGTACGGCCCACGTGCCGCGGAACATCGGGTCGGTGGTCCAACTGTGCGTGGCGACCTCCAGGACGTCCACGTCGGGCAGCCAGGCCCGCAGCACACGTTGCACGTCGGCGGAGGAATGACCGTTCACCGCGGTAGCGTCAGGGCCGAAGGCGACAGCGATGTGGTCCTCGCCGATCGGCCGGTCGTACTGCAGCAGCACGAAGGGGTGCCCCTCCGGCGCGAACGCCATGTACGGGGTCCTGTCGCCCTTGATACGACAGACGACCTTCAGGCCTCCGGAAATCTGTCCGGCCTCGGCGACGGCAGTGACCTGCGGTCGCTTGGGCGAGAACTCGATCTGCGACAGGACGTTCACCGGCACGGCGCACACCACCGCACCCGCCACGACAGTGGACCCGTCGGACAGTTCGATCTCCACGCCCGAAGATGTCTCGGTCACCTTCCTGGCGGCCGTGGACATCCTGAAGTCGGCCTTGATGTCGGAGACGATGCCGTCGACCAGGAGCCCCGTCCCGCCCGTGATCTTGTAGCGGGAGATGACGTCCAGCATGACCTGCCAGTCCCAGCCGGCTAGCGCCAGCCAGCGCAGTGCGAGGGTCAGGCCGGCTTCGCTGAGCGGAGCCTGGCAGGCGGCCGCCCAGAACGAGGACACCATGGCCCGTTCCTGCCGGCTCATCTCCACCCGGTCGAGGAAGTCGCCGAGGCTGAGCTTGTCGAAGTCGAGGGCCGCGGGGGAGAACAGCGGGTCCTGCGGGCGAGGGTAGGCCTCGCGGGCGGCCTCGGCCAGGGCCTGCATGCCCTTGTCCAAGAGGCCGAAGACCTCTTCCTCCGAGCCCTCTATGACGTCGCCGTCGTCGAGGAAGAGCAGGTGCTCCGGTGAGGCGAACTCCTCGATCTTCAGACCGTAGCGTGACACTTCCGACCACACATGGGGCTGCAGCCAGTGGATGTCGGTGCCGCCCATCTCGATCCGGGTGCCGAGGCGGTCGTCAGTCCAGGTTCGACCACCCAGCCTGTCCAGCGCCTCGATGAGGACCACGGACCGCCCCAACTGGGAGGCTTCCCGAGCGGCTGCCAGACCGGCGAAACCACCGCCGATCACCGCCACATCGTATCGAGTGCTCACTTGGCTACCCCAATCTCCACCGAGAACTTGCGGAAGGGCGCGTGGAACGTCCAGGTGGACTCGCTTCCACGCTGGAAGAAGGCGGAGTCGCCGGCTCGCAGTACCAGCTCCTCCTCTTCGCTGGTCTTGATGTGGACCTCGCCCTCGATGATCCAGACGTACTCGTCGGCCTCGAAGAGGTAGGGCACCGCGGTGCGGTCCGGGTACGCCCCCTCGGCGACACGGAAGACGCCCGTGCGGACGTCCTCACGGCCGCGGACTTCGGAGAGCTGCCCTGTCTCGCGTCCCTCGACCAGGAACGGGACGTATCCGCGCTCCAGTTGGGCGGCATCCACGACGGTGTGCTGGGTTCCCATGGTGAGATCCTTTCGGTCGTGCTCCACAGTTGGCCGGGCCGTCACCGTGCCTCGGCCTTCGAGTCTTCGGACAGGCCCTCGGCGCTGTTCGACAGTTGCTTGCCGTGGCGTTCGGCCCGGCCTGGCAGCAGGAACCCGATCACGGCGAGGACCGGGACGAGCCAGGGCAGACAGTTGGCGAACCAGGTGGTGGAACCGGTCTGGACGTTCCAGTTCTTCAGCAGGAACACGATCGCCGTGGTGAAGCCCGCCCCGGCGATCAGAGGGGCTGCCAGCCGTACCCACCAGTTCTCTCCGCGGTGGTCACGGCCGAAGAAGTACATGACCGCGATACACAGCACCCCCATCAGCGTGATCAGTCCGAACGTGCCGACAGCCAGCAGCAGTGCGAAGACGGTCGTCGGGGCGACTCCCGAGAGGTAGCAGGCAAGGATGACGACCATGGCGATCACGGTCTGCGCCAGGCTGGAGTGGTGGGGCGACTTCCACTCCGGGTGGGTGTGCGCCAGCTTCTGCGGCAGCATGCCCTCCCGTGCCAGGGAGAACTGGTAGCGGGAGACAGCGTTGTGGACGCCCAGACAGGCCGCGAAAGTGCTGGTGACGAACAGGACCTTCATGACGACGACGAAGGCACCGCCCAGGCTGTTGTCGGCGACCGTGTAGACGAAGTTCGTCATGTCCGTGAGCGCCGCGTTCTGCACGTGGTCCGGACCGTAGGCCAGCACCAGCACCCACGAGGAGACCATGTGGAACAGGGCGATGACACCGACTGCCACGTAGGCGGCTCGCGGGATGGTGCGCCGCGGGTCCCGGGCCTCCTCACTGTAGATCGCGGTCGCTTCGAACCCGATGAAGACCACGACGCAGAACATGAACCCGGCCCCGACGTCCCCGTGGAAGATGTGGCCCAGTTCGAACGGAGCGGAGGTGTAGCTGCTCGCCGGGGTCTGGAAGATGACCGCCACATCCATGACAGCGATCACTGCGACCTCAGCCAGCATGAGGATGCCGAGCACCCCCGCACTGAGGTTGACGTCCCGACGGCCGAGGATGCCGACCAGGGTGAGACCGGCGAGCATCAGGACGATCCAGGAGATGTTCCAGCCGGTGGCCTCGTGGATGAACGCGGAGGTGGTAAGCGACAACAGCGCCCACAGGGCGAGGATCATGGTGTGGTAGCTGAAGAGCGCCACCAGTCCTGCGGCCTGCTGCGCCCGGCGGCCGAAGGCGGACCCGATGTACACGTAGAACCCGCCGGCGTCGACGACATGCCTGCTCATCGCGGTGTAGCCGACCGAGAAGAGGATCAGCAGGGCTGCGACGAACAGGAACAGGCCGGGAACGCCTGCCCCGGGACCGAGAGCGAAGGCCAGGGGGATCCCGCCGATGAGGGCGGACATGGGACCGACGGTGGCGACCACGAAGAAGACGATCGCGGTGACGCCGAGCGAGCCGGTCCGCAGAGCGGTGTGCTGGGCAGGTGGCCCAGGCGATGTGGCGTTGCTACTCACTGGGGCGTCCCTGCTCACTGGTAGGGGTAGATCCTGCGGCCGTGATTGACCGAGACCCACTGAAGGGTCGTGAGTTCGTCGATGCTTGCCGGACCGTTGAGCCTGCCGATCCCGGACTGCTTCTCCCCGCCGAACGGCACGATCGGTTCGTCGGCGATGGTGGCGTCGTTGATGTGGATCATGCCGGTGTCCACACGGCGGGCGATGCGCATCCCGCGGGCGATGTCCCGGGTGTGGACGGCGCCGCTGAGCCCGAAGTCGCTGTCGTTGGCGATGGCTATCGCCTCGTCGTCCGTGTCGAATTCCAGCAGCAGCACCACGGGCCCGAACAGTTCCTCCCGTGCGATGTCCGCGGACGCCTCGACGCCCTCCAGCACGGTCGGGGCGAACACGTTGCCCTGGGCCGAACCGCGCAGCAGCGCGGTCGCTCCGCCGTCGACCGCGGCGTCGACCTTCTGCTCCAGCGTGGCGACAGCGCGGGCGTTGATCAGCGGACCGACGATCGTGTCGGGAGCGGCGGGGTCACCGGTCCTCAGTTCGGACACCTTCGCGAGGAAGCGCTGCTTGAACTCCGCCGCGATGGAGGAATGCAGCAGGATGCGGTTGGCCGACATACAGATCTGGCCCTGGTGGGTGAACCGGCTGAACACGGCCGCGTCGACGGCGTAGTCCAGATCGGCGTCGTCACACACGATGAAGGCGCTGTTGCCGCCCAGTTCGAGAATGGCCTTCTTGAAGTGGCGTGCCGCCACCTCGCCGACGTGGCGGCCGACGGCCGTGGACCCGGTGAAGGCCAGGACCCGGGGCACAGGATGTTCCAGGAAGTAGTCGCCGATCACCGGGATCTCGGTGACGGTGACATTGAGGAGACCGGCCGGCAGTCCCGCCTCCTCGAAGATTGAGGCAAGCAGAGTGCCGCCGGTGATCGGAGTCTCCTCGTGCGGCTTGACGACCACGCCGTTGCCGGTGGCCAGAGCTGGTGCCACACACTTCATCGACAGGAAGAACGGGAAGTTGAACGGGCTGATGACCCCCACGACCCCGACCGGCTTGCGGAAGACATAGTTCTCCGTGTCCTCGACCGGGGACGCAAGGATGCGGCCCTCCATGCGCAGGGGAAGGGTCGCTGCCTCCTTGAGACAGTCGATCACGAGCCCGATCTCGAAGGCCGCCTTGAGCCGGGTTCCCCCCACTTCGGCGACGATCAGTTCGGTGATCTCGTCCGTCCGTTCCTGCACGATGCGGGCGGCGTTCTCGAACACCGTCCGCTGCGCGTAGGCGCTCTGCCTGCTCCACCTCTGCTGTGCCGTCGCCGCGGACTGGTACGCATGGTCGACGTCCTCCCGCGTTGCCACCGCGAAGTCGCAGATCGGGTCACTGCTGTAGGGATTGAGATCGACGAGTTTCTTCTCGCCGGAGCCGTCCCGCCAACGGCCTGCTATGTACTGCTGAGCCAACCGCACCGTATCCATCAGTCGCCTCCGAATAGGTGACCGGACTCACAGAGGTCCGGCTTGTGGGGGCGATCGTGGCACCAGCGTCAGCGGATGACTTCCGTAGAACTACGGAGGTGCGGCTACGGGACTACGGAGGCGCGGTACGGATACTTCGCTCCGAAGACGGGCGATGTTGCATCGGGAGACATGTGGACTAGGTACTTTCCAGGGTTCAGGCCCTGATCTGGCAGGGCGGGAAGCCGGCACGCGCACCCGAGCCGTAAGACTCGGGTGGGGATCATCGGAATGCGAGGGCAGATGTCCGTTGTGCGTCGGAGGGCCGGGAACGTCCGCCGCTCACCCGGACTGACCGTCACCGTCGGCGTAGAGCATCCACGTGGCCACCTGGGTGCGGTTGACCAGTCCGAGCTTCGTCAGGATGTGGTCGACATGACTTTCGGCTGTCCTGGGCGAGATGGCCAGGGTGCGTGCGATCTGGCGGTTACTCATCCCCTGCGTCAGCAGGTGGGCTACCTCCAGCTCCCGCGCCGTCAGCGGTGCGGTGGTCTCCTTCTTCGGTCGCACGGGGCCTTGCTCCGACGCGGCCTCCAGCAGTTCATCCCGGCTGAGTCGCCCGCCTTCGATGTAGGCCTTGTCGAACGCCGGCTCGCCCAGCACGCCACGACTGTCGTCCAGACATCGTTCCCGGTGCTCCGCGAGCAGCCGGAAACCGGAGAAATAGCCACCGAGCACGCTCCACATCCTGTCGGCGACACCGAACAGCCGGGCTGCGGCCTGATGCCGACCGCCACGGGAATCGCACCATGCGAGCAGTTCAACGCAGTGAGTGAGCAACAGTTGATCGTGAGATGAGCGCAGCACCGAGAGTGCCGACTGCCGTGCACTTTGCAAGTTGTTCTGCATCCACGCGTTCACGCCCTGTGCGTACTCGATATAGCCGCGCCACATCACGTCTTCGTACTCATCACAGGCGGTCAGCCCACGATGCCCGAGCGCAAGAGCCTGGGCGGAGTCCCCCGACAATGCGGCCAGCAGAACGGCTACGCCGCTTGCGTCCATGAACAGCACGCGAGCCCGCGCGCTGTCCAGCCGCTCGTAGATCGCCAGCGCCTGTTCCAGCCGTTCCCGCGAAGTGTTCAGCCGGCCGTGCGCCATCTCGACCATGGCATCAACCTGCAGACTGAGTCCCTCATTGAGCCCGTCTCTAGTCCCCCGGTAGTCGGATCTGGCGGTTTGCAGGAGCTTCTCCGCCGAGCGCAGTTCGTCCCGCAATACGCACAGGTACGCCTGGATATACAGCGCACGCACGCGATCGGCCGCGTCCACACCCCCAGAAGGAACGGCTAGGACACGCCGCAGGACACCGAGGCCTTCGGTCAGGCGACCGCTGACGAACCAGAAATTCCACAGGTCGGCGGCCATGCGTACAGCAACAGCACCCTGCGAGGACGCCAGGCCGTGGTCGATGGCTGCCATGGCATTGGGGTAATCGAGCTGCAGCTGTTCCAGGCGGCGGAACTGTCCCGGGCCTGGCCAGTCGAGCGTGAACCGCGACAGCACGCGTTCGTAGTGCTCCATGCGGCGGTCTGCCAGCTGCTGACGGATGTCCGCGCTGTCCAGCTTCTCATTCCCGTAGTCACGCGTGACGCGCAGCAGTCGGTAACGGCTCGGGTCAGTGACGTTGTCGACCACGACCACGGACTGGTCGACCAGGGAGACGAGTACATCCAGAAGATCCACGCCGTCGAGCGGGGGAGCCCCACACACCGCCTCAACGGCCGTCAGATCAAACGTGCCGTCGAATATTGTGAGTCGGCACCACAGGAGACGCTCTACCTCCGAGCAGAGTTCGTAGGTGCCGGCTGTCAGGGAACGCAGTTCGCGATGGCGCGGCGCGACGTTCTGGGTACCAGCCCGTGGAAAGTCGGGGCTTGCCTGCATCCGATCGATGATCTGCTCCACCGACAGGGCCCTCACCCACGAGGCCGCCAGCTCGATGGCCAGCGGCAGCCCGTCGAGGCGTCGGCACAGTGACGCTACAGCTTCGGCGTTGTGCTCCGTTACGGAAAAGTCCGGGCGTACGAGTCGGGCCCGCTCTGCGAAGAGCTGGACGGACGCATAGCTCACTGCGCCCTCGGCCGTCGTCCATGCGCTCGCAGACGGAACCGGCAGCGGTGCGAGCGTCATGAGTGTGCCCCCGTCGACATAGATCGCGCGCCGGCTCGTTGCCACAAACCTGGTGCGGTCACCGGCTTGCAGCAGCTCCTGAACCATTGCGACGCCATCGACGCCCAATAGTTCGCATCCGTCCAGCACGATCACGGCTTCGAGCTGCTGAAGGCCTTCCGTGATCTGCTTCAGGGGCAGCGACGAGTTCTCCCGCATGCCCACGGCGGCGGCGATGCAAGAGCACAGCTCCCCGGGCTCGCGCACCTCGGACACATCGGCGACGAAGACGCCGTTGTCGTATTGCCCAGCCCACTCCTGGGCGACCTCCGTGACCAGCCGTGTCTTGCCCACACCAGCTGGCCCGATGAGCCCGACGAAACGATTGGACTGCACCGCATGGCGCAGCGTTTCCCTCTCACGCTCCCTGCCGGCAAAAGTCGTGGCATAGCGGACAGGGCGCGACCCGACGGTGGCGTCGATCAATTCAGTCCTCGCATCTCAGCCACGCCTGGCCCGATACGTTCGGTGTATCGGCAGGGTGCTGATGGGTGTATCCGTGCCGGTCACGGCATCCCCCCTAGGCCAGGGGAGGGCAGTGGTGATCCCGTGCTGCGCCTCATGATGACATCCAGCCAATTCGGTCCGAAAGCATCGCGCATCCGGATTATGCGCAGCTCAGGGACCGTTCCAGCCACTGGCACCGGTTGGCGCCGGGCCGTGCTGGACACTCTGTGACCGAACCACCAGCGTGGGGTGCGTATCCGGCATCCAGGACCACCAGCGCCTCGGGGGCACCCTCAGGCCTCCGGCCACCGGCCAGCGGGGCGTCCAAGATCGCCACGATCCGCTTCACCCGGGAGCTCGCGCACCGCATGCAGGGCACAGGTCTCACCACCTCGGCCTTCCACCCCGGAGTGGTCGCCACCGAGGTCACCCGCGACAAGGCACTGCAACGGGTTGTGATGAAGTCCCGGTTGGGCAAGGCCTTTCTTCTCTCTCCCGGGAGGGCGCCCAACCCCTGCTGGCCACCGTCGACCCGCACTCGTTGAATGGCACCTACTTCCACCGGCTCACCCGCGAGGAACCTAAGTGGTCGGTTCCGGAAGTCCTTCGGGGGTTGACTGCGGCCCCGCTGTCTCGTCCTGTGTGATGTTGCCCCTCACCTTTGAGGGAGCCGCACAGTGGTCGTGACCCGGGGCGCCCCGCCCGGAATGAGAAGCGGTCCCCGACCAGCCCGATCTTGCTGCGGCGGGCTCACGGCGTCCGCCCAGGTGGCGGTGTCGGCCTTCCCGCACCTGCCGTGTGCCCGGCCCGTTGTCTTGCGTTCCTCTACTCCGGCGCGCAGCCGCGCAGGATGGACGCGAGTGCGGCTCACTGAGGAGTGACCGTCGAAGGCGGTGGTGTTGTCCCTGCGCCGTCAGGGCGTGCGATGGCTGCCGGCCGATTCGTCGGCGGATTCGCCGGGCAGCCACTGCAGGGCGAACCAGAGTTCCATGCGGACGCCGGGATCCTGAAGGTCGACGTCGAGGAGTTCCGCGACCCGGGCCAGGCGGTGGCGCACGGTGTTGCGGTGCAGTTGGAGGGCCGCGGCGGTGCGGTCCCAGCTGCCGTGGAGAGTCAGCCAGGTCCGCAGGGTGTCGAGGAGGACCGGGGCCCCCGGCGCGCCGGCGCGGTCCAGCGGGGCGAAGCGGGCGCGGGCGAGCTCCCGTCCGTCGTCGGGGGCGACGAGCGCGTGCACGGTGAGGGCGGCGGAGGTGTGGACGACGGCGGGTGCCCCGGCGGCGATCGCGCGCTGCAGGGCGCGTTCGGCCTGTACGTCGGCGTACGGCAAACCGGCCGCGGCCGCGGGCGCGCTGAAGCCGAGGACCCAGCCGAGGTCGGCGGCCCGGGCGGGGACGCTCGGCCTGGCGTCGGGGGAACAGGGGATCAGCGCCTTAAGATTCGGGCCGTCCATATGAAGGTAGGGGGTGCCCAACGCGGCTCCCAAGGCGGCGAGTTGGGCCGGGTCGCCACCGGGCCGCAGGGCCGGCGCGGACCGTGCGGGCCGGTGCCGGCCGTGGACGACCGTCCAGTGGTCGCCCGTCGCCCTGCCGTCGGGCACGAGGGCGGGCGCGACCTCGGCGGGGGTGGCCCCGAGCATGAGCCGGACGAGCGCACCGGCGCTGTGGGTGTCGGTGCTCAGGGCGTGCCGCGGGCTGGTGAGCAGGGCCAGCAGAACCGTCGCCATGCTGGTCACCTGGCGGTGGACCAGGGTCGGGGTCGTGGTGGCGGCCTGGCCGAGTACCAGTGCCGTGGTGGTGCTGTCCGCGCCGGGCAGGGTGTGGACGGTCAGGTGGATGCCTTGATGGTGGTGAGCTGCCGCCGTCGGTGCTTTGCCCGCCGTATGCCCATGCCCTGTGCCGGAGTGGGCGGCGACGGTGCGTACGGCGAGGTCGCGGACGAGCTGTGGTGTGGGGGAGGGAGGACGCGGGCCCGCGCCGAACAGTTCATTGCCCTGGGCGTCGCAGAGGACCGCCCAGGCCCCCGTGCGGGCGCTGAGCTGGGTCAGGACGGCCTGGAGCGCGTCCGGGCGGGCGGCGGCGGACGCCATTGCCGACTGCGCCCTGGAGATCTCTCTCAGCTCGCGGTTTCGGGCCTCGGCGATGGCGGCGTACGTGGCCTGCCCGACGGCGACGAAGGGGGTGGAGGGCGGCAGGCGCAGCAGCGGCAGCCCGTGGCGGTCGCAGGCGTCGACGAGCTCGGGCGGCACCTCCGGGTGCACCGGAGCGACGCCGAAACCGAGCGCGGCCACACCGGCGGCGACGACCCGCCTCACGTACGTGTCGACGCCGTCCGCGTCGCGAGGGAGACGTACCCCCGCGGTGAGGAGGAGCTCGCCGCCGACGAGGTAGGGCGAGGGGTCCTCGATCTCCGTGGTGCCGACCGTGCTGACCGGACGGTCGTCGGCCGGCCCGGCGACCCGGCTCAGGCCCAGCCCCGGGTCGGCGAGCAGCACGCTGAGGGGCACGGACGGCTGCTCGGTCTCGGTCATGGACTCGGTCAGGGGCTCGCTCATGAGGACGCATCCTCCCAGCCCGGCGGCCTTGCGCAGGAGTGCCGGATTCATCCAATGGACGCCTCCATATTGGACAGATCCTGCACTTCAGCGCCAGGAAGAAACGTCGGTACGGTCGTGTGACCAGCGAGACGCCACCCGGCCCGGTGCGCAGCCACTGACCTCCCCAGACCTCCCCCTCCCCGATTCGGAGCACCCCATGACCGTCGACTACCTCGTCATGGCCGCATACCTGTTGGGCATCATCGGCGTCGGCTGGTGGGGGAGCCGACCGCCACCGCAACCGCCACTCCCGAGCTCAGCGCGCCTGACACCACACGCACCGGCCCCTTGCAGAAGGACCCCATGACCGATCCGACGCCCCGCGCCGACCGCACCGCCCTCCGGTCCGCCTCCCTGACCGCCGCCCCGGCCACCACCTTGACCGCCTCCGACGAAGAGCTGCGGCTGCGCCGCGAACTCGCCGCGGTCTACCGCCTCGTGGCGCACTTCCGGATGACCGACCTGATCTTCACGCACATCTCGGTCCGGCTCCCCGGACCGGAGCACCACTTCCTGATCAACCCCTACGGTCTGCTCTTCGAGGAGGTCACCGCCTCGAACCTCGTCAGGATCGACCTCGACGGCAACCCCGTCGAGGAGACCCCCCACCCCGTCAACCCGGCCGGCTTCGTCATCCACAGCGCCATCCACGCCGCCCGGGCCGACGCCCACTGCGTCCTGCACACCCACACCAGGGCCGGCTGCGCCGTCGCGGCCCAGGAGGACGGTCTGCTCCCGCTCAACCAGATCTCCATGGAGTTCTACGGCAGGCTCGGCTACCACGACTACGAGGGCGTCGCCCTCAACCTCGCCGAACAGCGGCGGCTCGTCGCCGACCTCGGCGACCACCCGGCGATGATCCTGCGCAACCACGGCCTGCTGACCGTCGGCGAGACCCCCGCCCAGGCCTTCCTGCGCATGTACTACCTGGACAAGGCCTGCGAGATCCAGGCCACTGCCACGGCGGGCGGCGCGAAACTCGTCATCCCCGCTCCCGACGTCTGCGAACTCACCGCACGCCAACTGGCTGGTGAGGACCAGGGCTCCGACTTCCAGGACGACGGGGCGTACGACCTCGCCTGGTCGGCGCTCCTCCGTCTCGTCGAGCGCATCGCCCCCGACTACCGGGACTGAACCCGACAGCTGCCCGCCCCCGGTCGGGCAGCTGCGTGTGCCGAGAGTGCGTGCCGACGCCAGACTCGCCGCCCGGCCGTGGCGGCGGGCCGTGGGTGCCGACGCGAAGTTCCCACCAGGTGAACCTCGGCATCGCGGCGGCCACGCGTTACGTCGCCGGTCGTGGCAGGCAAGGGGGCAGGGCGAGGGAGAACCGTGGCTAGCGGTCTTGGGAAAGGGCCAGGAGTTCGGCGAATGTGCCGCCGCCGTGGACCAGGTCGTCATAGCGGCCCTGTTCGGTGATGCGGCCCTCCTCCATGACCACGATGTGATCGGCGAGCTTGGTGTTCTCCAGCCGGTGGGTGACGACGATCGTCATGCGCTCCGAGGCGATGGCCTTCACCTTCTCGAAGATCTGGTGCTCGCCACGTGGGTCCATCTGTGAGGTGGGTTCGTCGAGGATCAGCAGCGGAGTCCGACGGTAGAGGGCGCGTCCGCAGGCGAGTCGCTGCCATTGGCCGCCGGAGAGTTCGGCGCCACCGAAGAGTTCGCGGGCAAGAAGGGTGTCGAGCCGGTGGGGGAGTTTCTCGATCGCGTCGCGCATGCCGACGGCGTCAACGGCCTCCCATACGGGTGCGTCGTCGATGCTGCGGGGCTGACCGAGGGTGATGTTCTCTCGCGCGCGCAGGGGCCAGGTGGCGAAGTTCTGGGGCACGAGGGCCGTGCGGGACCAGAGGGAGCCGGGGTCCGCCTGGGCGAGGTCGGTGTGGTTCCACAGGACGCGGCCCTTGTCGGGGAGGAGGATGCCGGCGAGCAGCCGGGTCAGGGTGGATTTGCCGGAGCCGTTCTCACCCACGAGCGCCAGGATCTCGCCGCGGCGCAGCGTGAGGGAGACTCCGGCGACGGCCGGTTCGTCCTTGCCCGGATAGCGGTAGACGACGTCGTCGAGCCGGATCTCGTCCACACGGTCCGGGATGGTCGACTCGCCCCGTTTTGGAGCCCGGTCGGTGGCGAAGTCGAGGAAGCCGCGCATGTCGGCGAGATACAGGGAGGTGTGGAAGAGCGCGGCGCCGTAGATGACGAACTGGGAGAGCGCGGCGAGGGCGGTCTGGACGGCGACGACAGCGGTGGCGGCGATGGGCAGCGCGACCCGGCCGGTGGCGGTGAGCCAGGCCAGGGTTGCCCAGGTGGCGAGCAGGAACAGGCCGCCGAGGGCGGAGGTGGCCAGGACGATGCGGAGCATGCGGGGTGCGGCGGTGAGGGTGCGCTGGTCGATGCGTTGCGACAGGGTCCGGTACCAGTAGATGAGGTAGCCGGTCATGCTGTTGGCGCGCACTTCGTCGCTGTGGCGCGGGTCGGTGGCCCACCAGCGCATCATGCCGCGCACATTGCGGTCGCCGACGTTGGCGTAGTGGGTCTCGTAGTCGACGCGGGCGGACAGGACGGCGCCGAGGCCGGCGGGAAGCACGGCGAGCAGCAGGAGCGGAAGCATCAGCCAGTGCAGGGCGGTGATGACGCCGCCTGCGGCGATCATACGGATCAGGGCGGCCATGAACCGCTGGGCGTCGGTGACCATCATCCGTGTGCGGGTGACGCCGACTTCCGCGGCTTCCTGGCGATCGGCGAAGCCGTCCTCGCTGTAGGCGGAGGATTCCACGCGGCACACGGCGGCGACGAGTGCCGTGTCCGCTGCGGTCATCAGGCCGGGGGCGATCCGCCCGTCTGCGTAGGACGACAGGGCGCTGCTGATCCGTCCGGTGGCGGAAGCCGCGGCGACGACCACGAGCGCGGGCAGGGCGGCGTGCAGGCGTTCGGACACCGTGCCTGCGCCGAGGATGTGCGTCATGGCCCTGGCGGTGAAGGCGAGCAGCACGCCGGCCGCGACGCCGGTGAGGGCCTGACAGACGAGCAGGAGGACGACGGCGCGCTGATCGACCGCCCACGCCATGCGGGCCGTGTGGCCCAGCACGGAGGGGAGCCTCCTGCACATCGCGGCGAAACTGGCCTCTTCGAGGGGGTTCTTGCCGTGCTTTCCTTCATAGCTGATGGTGGCCGGAGCGGGAGGGGGTGGCGTGCTGGAGCTGTCGGTCGAGGCGTCGGTCAAGGTCACCTGTATCCCTTCGTGGGGGTCGGCGCCGCACCTGGGTGGTCCGGCGGTGTCTGGCTCAACGACGCCGGAGGCGAATCGAACGCGCTCGATTCCGGACGAAGCGCAACGCCCGTAATTGCCAGGTGCAGCAGACGCGGTCGCCGTGCTGTAAGGCATGTGCGGCGGCCCGGGCTGGCCGAATCGCCGATGCCTGTTACCTGCGCGACGGAAGAGACGAAAGGGATGGAAGGGACTGGAGGGCGCGGAGCGGTGTGAGCAGCGCCGCCTGGGAGTGGCTGACCCGCATCAGGAGTTGAGGCCCGCCGTCCTGTGGTGGCTGGACAGGGAACGGCCTGGTCACCTCCACAGTGACGTAAAGTCGGTGCCCAGGGCGGGCGGGCGACCGGAGGGGGAGGGCGTGCCGCTGATGCCGGTACGGTTCACCGTCCTGGGGCCCGTGCGGGCCTGGCGTGCGGAAACGGAGCTTGATCTCGGGGGTCCCCAGGAGAGGGCGTTCCTGGCTCTGCTGCTGGTCCGGGCGGGGCAACCGGTCGCCGTGAGTGAAATCGTCGACGTGCTGTGGGGTGCGAGGCCGCCACGTAGCGCGGTCAATGTGATCCGCCGTCATGTCGGCTCCCTGCGTCGTCAGTTGGAGCCCGGTCTGCCCGCTCGCGCATCGGGCCGCTGGCTGGTCAGGGGAGCGGGCGGATACCAGTTGCTGACCGACGGCGGCTCCTCGGACCTGCTGCGGTTCCGTGAGCTGTGCGAGGAGGCCCGGCGGTTCGGTGTGCTGAAGCCGACCGCGCGGGCGGTCGAGCTCCTCACCGAGGCGCTGTCGCTGTGGCGAGGTCCGATCGCGTCCGGGATCTCCCCGGACGCCCGCGCGCACCCGGCGTTCGGCGCGCTGGAGCGCGAGCGCCTCGCGGCCGTACGGGACGCCGCCGACGCGGCGCTGCACATCGGCATGTCCGAGACGGCTCTGCCCGACCTGCGGTAGGCGGCCGCCGATCATCCGCTGGACGAACCCCTGCTGGCGAGCCTGGTCCGCGCCCTGGCCGCCACCGGCCGTCGGCCCGAGGCCCTGAGTGCCTACCAGGCCGTATGTGCGCGACTCGCCGGCGAGCTGGGGATCGGCCCCGGTTCGGAACTGCGCGACGCTCACCGGGCCGTGATGGGCGATGCGTTCGACACGGCGACCGGCAAGGTGGCCGGGGGCGACGGGGGCCGGCCCGACGGCGGTGATCGGGCCGAATCCGCTCCACCGGCCGACGCCGATGCCCGGACCGCGCAAGACTCCGGTCCCTCCCGAACGCGGCGGTCGCCCTCGCCGGCCCCCGCTCAACTGCCCCACGATCTACCGCTGTTCACCGGTCGGCAGGCGGAGCTGGACGACCTGCTCCCACCACCCACCGGTGCGGGACAGCTCGCCGAGACGGTGCTGATCAGCGCCATCGGCGGCATGGCCGGTGTCGGAAAGACCGTCCTCGCCGTGCACTGGGCCCACCAGGTCGCCGACCGCTTCCCCGACGGGCAGCTCTACGTGAACCTGCGGGGCTTCGACCCCTCCGGGGCGATCATGGAACCGGGCGACGCCGTACGCGGCTTCCTCGACGCGCTGGGCGTGCCGCCCGAACGTGTCCCGCACGGTCTGGACGCGCAGGCCGCGCTCTACCGCAGTGTGCTGGCCGGACGGCGGTTCCTCGTGCTGCTGGACAACGCGCGGGACACCGACCAGGTGCGGCCGCTGCTGCCCGGTACCCCCGGCTGCCTCACCATCGTCACCAGCCGCAACGAGCTGTCCGGGCTGGTGGCCGCCCACGGGGCCCGCTCCCTGACCCTGCGTTCGACGCCGAGCAGGCAACGGGCGTTCCTCGTCCGCCGGCTGGGAGCCGAGCGGATCGCGGCCGAGCCCGGGGCCGCGGACGAGATCACCCGGCTGTGCGCGGGGCTGCCGCTCGCGCTGGCCTGCGTCGCCGCCCGCGCTGCCGTCCACCCCGGCTTCCCGCTGGAGGCCGTCGCCGCCGAACTGCGCGAAGCCCACGGCAGGCTCGACGCCTTCACCCGGTCCGACACGTCCGCCGACGTCGGTACGGTGTTCTCCTGGTCCTCCCGCGCCGTCCCGGCCGAAGCCGCCCGGCTCTTCCGGCTCCTCGCCCTGCATCCCGGCCCGGACTTCTCGGTACCGGCCGCGGCCGCCCTGGCGGGTCTGCCCGTGCGCCGGGTGCGCCCGCTGCTGGCCGAACTCTCCGGCGTACACCTCGTCAACGAGTCGGCTCCCGGCCGTTACGCCTTCCACGACCTGCTCCGCGCGCATGCCGCCGAGCGCAGCATTCTTCCGACACGTGCGCCAGAGCGGAGTCGCCTGGCTTGTGCGGGATGACGAGCGGAGCCCGGCCCCGTCGCGGCTGACGGCACACGGAGTCTTCCCTGAGAAGCAGCCTGGTTGATCCCGGCGGGCCCCCTGTCAGACCTTAGCGCCGGGCCAGCGCCAGCACACTCAGACCGAACATCAAGACACCCAGGGGGAGATGGACCGACGGGACGTGCGCGATGCCGAGCACGACCTGGACCGAGGCGAGTACGAGGAAACCTGACGCGTGCCAGACAGGCCGGGGCGAGCCGCCGCCCGGCTTCCACGCCAGCACCGCCGCGAGTACGTACAGCATCGACGCCCCGTACATCACCCGGGCTCCGACACTGTGCAGCGTCTCTCCGTAGGACGAGGTCAGCAGCAGTCCGGCGGAGACCGCCTGAAGGAAGATGGTCAGGGTCTGCAGGGCGATCGCGATCTGCAGGAACGAGGAGCTGCGCTGTGCGTTCGCCGGCGCCGTCACCTGAGTGGTCATGTCACAGTCCCCTTTTCCGCCCTCGGGCAGTAGATCGATAAGGTCTCACCAGCACGACGACGCGGGCCTGCGAAAGGTAAGGCGAGGGGGCGGCCGGAAGCATGGGGACTGTCGGGACCAGCACAGATGAGATAGCCGGCGAGCAACGCCAACTGATCAATGTCGCCTACCGGTTGCTCGGTTCGGTGAACGAGGCCGAGGACGCCGTACAGGATGCCTACACACGCTGGTACGCGCTGCCCCGAAGCCGGCAGGAGGAGATCCTGTCCCCCGGCGCCTGGCTGACGACGGTGACCAGCCGCATCTGCCTGGACCTGCTCGGCTCGGCGCGGGCCCGCCGCGAACGCTACGTCGGCGCGTGGCTGCCCGAGCCGCTGCCCGACCGCACCGAGTGGGACCACGCGGGCGGCGCCGACCCCGCCGGCCCTGCCGACCCCGCCGACCAGATCGTCCTGGACGAGTCGGTGGCCATGGCCTTCCTCGTCGTCCTGGAGTCGATGACGCCCGCCGAGCGGGTGGCGTTCGTCCTGCACGACGTCTTCCGGTACCCGTTCGCGGAGATCGCCGACGTCCTTGGCCGGACCCCTGCGGCCTGTAAGCAACTGGCGGCCTCCGCCCGGCGGCGGGTGAGCGTCGCGCGCGCTCCGATGACGGCAACCGGCCAGGCCGACGTGGTGAGGCAGGTCAAAGAGGCATGGGAGACCAAGGACATCGCAGCCCTCGTCGGTCTCCTCAACCCGGCCGCCGTGATGACCGCCGACGGCGGCGGCATGGTCGGTACCGTCCTGCGCCCGGTCGAGGGCGGCGCGCGCATCGCCCAGTACATGGTCGCCATTGCCGATAAGGCTCCGGGGCTCGAACTCCTGGAGCGGTCGGTCAACGGTGTGCCGGGCCTGGTGGCCCAGCGTGCCGGCGTCGTCATGACCGTAGCCTCGTTCGACGTCTCCGACGGGCGCGTCACCCGGATCTGGGCGGTCCGCAACCCGGCGAAGCTGCGGCCGTGGGCGCGGGAGGGCTAGCCAAGCAGCCTTGACGAAGTCCGGTGCGGTATCGCGCCCCGTAAGGGGCGCGGGCGCGTGGGCTGTGTCGATATGCGGCTCCGCCGCGTGGGCGCGACCAGCCTCCACCGGCCCGCGGGTTCGGCATTGCGCTTCCAGCGGAGCGCTCAGCCCTCGATGGGCAGAGCGTGCAGTCGCCGCCGACGGAATGGGCGCATGTCCTTCGCCGTGCTCGCTGTCGCCGGGCAGATCGAGCGCAACTGGCGGCTCCGCCGCACGGGCTATGGCGTCCGGTCAGCGGTGCCGACGCGGGGCCTGGGGAACACCTTGGGCCGCCCGCCTTCGAAGCCCGGGACGGCGAGACCGCGGTCTGCCGGATGCCCATGGGGCTCGACATCGTCTTCCTCGCCGAGCCGCCCGTACGACTGCCGGGGGAGGGCCCCGGCCCGGTCGGCCGACAGCACCGGCTGACCGCCCGTGACACCGGTGAGTACCTCTTCGTGGGCCTTTGAATTCGCGCTGTTCGCTGCGGGATCAGCGGCCGTGCACTCACGGGCAATTGACGGCCGTCGGACGGATTTACGGTGGCGGGCACACCGAGGAAACATCAGGAGATTCGCATGTCCCATGCCGTAGAGCCGGTTCAGCCGGTGCTGGAACCCGCGGCAACCGCCTTCGCCGAGGCGACCGCCAATCCGCCCTACCTGTTCGACCTGGCCCCCGCGGAAGGGCGTAAGGCCGTCGACGAGGTGCAGTCCGGCGACATCGGCAAGCCGGCCGTCGACGAGGAGTGGATCACCGTGTCCGGCGGGCCGACCGGCAGCGTCCGCGCCCGCATCGTCAAGCCCGAGGGTGCCGAGGGCACCCTGCCGGTGATCCTCTACATCCACGGCGCCGGCTGGGTGTTCGGCAACGCCCACACCCACGACCGCCTGGTGCGCGAACTCGCTGTGGGCGCGGGCGCCGCCGTGGTCTTCCCCGAGTACGACCTCTCGCCCGAGGCCCGCTACCCGGTCGCCATCGAGCAGAACTTCGCGGTCGCCCAGTGGGTCGTGGAGCAGGGCGCGGCCAAGGGCCTGGACGGCTCGCGGCTGGCCGTGGCCGGGGACTCCGTCGGCGGCAACATGACTGCCGCGCTGACCCTGATGGCCAAGGAGCGCGGCGGCATCCCGCTGGTGCAGCAGGTGCTGTTCTACCCCGTCACCGACGCCGCCTTCGACACCGGCTCCTACCACCAGTTCGCCACCGGCTACTTCCTGCGCCGGGACGGCATGCAGTGGTTCTGGGACCAGTACACGACCGACGAGGCCGAGCGCGCCCAGATCACCGCCTCCCCGCTGCGCGCCACCACCGAGCAGCTCACCGGCCTGCCCCCGGCCCTGGTCATCACCGGCGAGGCCGACGTCCTGCGCGACGAGGGCGAGGCGTACGCCAACAAGCTCCGCCAGGCTGGGGTTCCGGTCACCGCGGTGCGTTTCCAGGGCATCATCCACGACTTCGTGATGCTCAACGCCCTGCGCGAGACGCACGCCGCCGAAGCCGCGATCACGCTCGCCGCCGGCACCCTGCGCGCCGCCCTGCACACCGCCTGAACCGGAGGAGACACCACAGCCATGGCCACCCCCACCGTCGTACTCGTCCACGGCGCCTTCGCCGACGCGGCCAGCTGGTCCGGCGTCATCGCCGAACTCCAGAGCAGCGGCATCCCGGTGATCGCCCCGCCCAACCCGCTGCGCGGCCTCGCCGCCGACGCCGCGTACGTCGCCTCCGTCGCCGCCCAGATCGACGGGCCCGTCATCCTGGTCGGCCACTCCTACGGCGGCGCGCTCATCACCGTCGCCGGCACCACGGACAACGTCGTCGGGCTCGTCTACGTCGCCGCCTACGTCCTCGAGGAGGGCGAGAGCCTCGGCGAACTCCAGGGCCGCTTCCCCGACTCCCCGCTGGTCAGCAACCTGAAGCAGTGGACGTACCCGGTCGAGGGCGGCGACCCCGCCGTCGAGGTCACCATCGCCGAGGACGCCTTCCCGTCGGTGTTCGCCGCCGACGTGCCCGCTAACGTCACCAAGGTCCTCGCGGTGGCGCAGCGCCCGCTGGCCGCCGGGGCCTTCGAGGAGACGGCCGCCGCGGCCGCGTGGCAGACCAAGCCGTCCTGGGCCCTCGTCGCCGGCTCCGACCACGCGATCAACCCCGAGGTGCAGCGCTTCGCCGCGAAGCGCGCCGGAGCGACCGTCGTGGAGATCCAGGGCGCCTCCCACGCCGTCGCCGTCTCCCAGCCCAAGGAGGTCGCCGACCTGATCCGTGACGCGGTGCGCGCGACGGGCTGACCGGCCCCCCGAGACAGCCGCGCGGACGCACTCCCCCGTAGGGCGTCCGTGCGGCCCCGGGGTACGCCCGTCAGGACACGGGGTGACGGCAACCACCCGGTCGTGCGGACGGTCAGGGCGCGCCCCGTGGGCCGGGATGGCGGCACGACACGTCCGCCGGACCACCTGAGGGGCCCACGTCTTGTCGTCCCCGCACGCCCTGTGCTTAGATTTTTCGTACAGTCACTGGACGAGAATTCCAGACGGGAGGCACGGTGGCCGACCGAGCCCTGGAGCAGGAGCGGGACGTGATCCTCGCCGCGCTGACCCCGATCGTCGAGGGGATCGTGGCAACCTTCGGGCCGGTGTGTGAGGTGGTGCTGCACGACTACCGGCGGCCGGAGCAGTCGGTGGTCGCCGTCGCCGGTTCGGTGACGGGACGCGTGGTGGGCGGCGCGATGAGCGAGATCGGCATGCGGGTCCTCGCCCGCGGTGACGAGGCGTCCGACGAGCTGAACTACCTGACCCGGACCGACTCCGGCGGCCTGGTCAAGGCGTCCACGATGGTGCTGCGCGACTCCACGGGCACGGTGTTCGGCGCGCTCTGCGTCAACGTGGACGTGACCGCCATCGGCCAGGCGCACGCCCTGCTCGGCGCGCTCGCCGGCCTCGGCGACGTTTCCGCCGAGCCACCCGTCACCACCTACGGCAACGACATCGACTCGGTCGTCGACGCCATTCTCGACGCCCACCAGCTGCGCCAGAACCAGCCCTGGGCCGCGCTCGACCGCCCGCAGCGCCTGGAGCTGTTCCGCAGCCTGGACGAACGCGGCGTGTTCGCGGTGCGCCGTGCCGTCGAGCAGGTCGCCGCCCGCCTCGGCATCTCCCGCGCCTCCGCCTACACCTACCTCTCCCAGGCGAGAGCCGCCACGACCGCGCCCGCCACCGACCGGACCGACGAGGGAGCACAGCCGTGACCACCCCACCCCTGCCGATCACCCTCGACGACGTCCTCGACGCCGCCGCGCAGCTCAAGGGCGTCGCCCACCGCACCCCGGTGCTGCGCTCACGGACCCTCGACGGCCTCGTCGGCGCCGAGGTGTTCCTCAAGTGCGAGAACCTCCAGCGCGTGGGGGCCTTCAAGTTCCGCGGCGCCTACAACGCGGCCTCCCGGCTCACCCCCGAGCAGCTCGCCCGGGGCATCGCCGCCTACTCCTCCGGAAACCACGCCCAGGCGGTCGCCCTCGCCGCCCGGGAACTCGGCACCACCGCCGTCATCGTGATGCCCGAGGACGCCCCGCGCTCCAAGCGGGACGCCACCGCCGCCTACGGCGCCGAGATCATCACGTACGACCGCTACACCGGCGACCGGGTCGCCATCGCCGAGGCCCTGGCCGCCGAGCGCGGACTCACGCTCATCCCGCCCTACGAACACCCCCACGTCATGGCCGGACAGGGCACCGCGGCTCTCGAACTCCTCGAGGAGGTCGGCGAGTTGGACCTGCTGATCACGCCGGTCGGTGGCGGCGGGCTGATCGCCGGCAGCGCCACCGCGGCCAAGGGGCTGCGCCCGGACATCCGCGTGATCGGCGTCGAACCGGAGACCGGGGACGACACCAAGCGCTCGCTGGAGGCGGGCCACCGCGTCACCATCCCGGTGCCGCACACCATCGCCGACGGCCAGGCCCTGCACACACCCGGCGAACTGACCTTCTCCGTCAACCGACGCCTCGTCGACGACATCGCCCTGGTCTCCGACGACGACATCCGCGACGCGATGAGGTTCGCGTTCGAGCGCCTGAAGACCGTCGTCGAGCCGAGCGGTGCCACCCCGCTGGCCGCCCTCCTCGCGGGCCGCGCCGGCCGCCTACCGCGCCGCGTCGGCGTGATCGTCTCCGGCGGCAACATCGACGCCGAGCGCTTCGCGAGCCTGTGCGGGAGGGCGGACTGACGAAGCCGGGCGAGCGGCGGTCACCCGAACAGCGCCGCCGATCCGGCAGGTGGACGATGGAGTGGTGGGGCCCGGCCTCCGCCGGTTGCCCTGTGCCCGCAGGGGAGACGGAGACCGGCCCCGGCCGCAGGGGCGGGAGGGGAGAAGCGTCGTCCAGGGCCGCATGCACATCCGCATGACGACGGCGGCGAGGGCGAGGTCGGCCCCGGCGACGTCTTCGTGCTCCCGCCCGGGCACGACGCCTGGGTCGTCGGCGACGAACAGGCCGTGGTCCACGACTTCGCGGGATCCATGGCGAAGGAGTACGCGAAGGCACAGGAGGGTTGGCTCAGGCGGACCGGTTCCGCGTTCAGACCGGCAGCAGCCGGCCCACGAGCGTGCCCAACTGCCGGGCGTTGCGGCACTCGTGCATCTCGACCAGCTCGGCGTAGGCGGGCGCGGCCGAGTCGCCGGTCCCCCATTGGGCTCGGGGCTCGGGGTTGAGCCAGTAGAGGCGGCGGGCGCGCGCGGCGATCTGCCGTACGGCCGGCAGGTTCGGGTCGCTCATGTTCGTCCGGGCGTCACCGAGGACGAAGACGGTCGTGCGCGGGCCGACCGCGGCCTCGTACCGCTCCGCGAACTCGCCCAGCGCGACACCGTAGTCACTGCTGCCGTGCCAGCCGGTCAGCGTCGCCTCCGCCCGGATGCGGGCGCTCAGTCCCTCGGCGTCGGCCGCGCCGCGCACGAGCAGCCCGGTCACCTCGTCGATCCGGTTGACGAAGGCGAACACCCGCACCTTGCTGAACTGGTCGTGCAGCGCCTGCACCAGCAGCATCGTGAAGTCCGAGAAGCCGGACACCGAGCCCGACACGTCGCACAGCAGCACCAGTTCGGGACGGACGGGCCGGCGGCGGCGCAGCACCGGCCGCATCGGCACCCCGCCCGTGGACAGCGAACCGCGCAGGGTGCGCCGTAGATCGATGGTGCCGCGGGCGGCCCGGCGGCGGCGGGCGGCCAGCCTGGTGGCCAGCTTGCGGGCGAGTGGCTGCACGGTCCGGCGCAGCTCGGCGACCCGGTCCTTCCCGGCGTACAGGAAGTCGACCCGGTCGGCGGTCGGGGCCACCGCCCGCCGGGCGATCTCGTCCCGGCCGCGCCGCTCGGCCACCCGGCGCCGCGCCTCCGCCGCCACCTGCCCGCGGAAGACCTCGATCCGCCGCCGGATCTCGTCGTCCAGCAGTCGCTCGGCGAACCCGGAGCCACCGTCCTGCGCACGGACGGTGTCCCGGACGCGGGCCAGCAGGGTCTGCGGGCGGAGCCGGTCGAGGGCCTGGTACGACGACCAGCCGTCCGACCCCGGCGAATTCCCGTATCCGCCGAAGCCGTCGACCGCCTCGACGGCCAACCGCTCCATCATGGCCACGTCGTTGGCGGCGAGGGCCGCCGCGAGCCGGTCGCGCAGGTCCTCCCGGTCCGCGGGGCCCGCGTCGGGCGCGCCGACGCTCCTCGGGAAGTAGAGGTCGAAGACCGGGTCGAAGACCCGCCGTTGATCCGTTGTGTGCAGGAGCGTCGCGGCGAGCCCCTCCCGCAGCAGCTCACGGTCGGCCAGGCCCAGCGCCGCCGCGGCCTGCGCGGCGTCCACGGTCTCGCCGGTGCCGATGCGCAGACCGTGCGAGCGGAGCGCGGCGACGAAGCCCGTCAGGCGCGTCGCCACATCCGTCGTCGCGGTCATACGGCGTCCAGATCCAGCTTGGCGGCCGCCTTGAGGACGTCGTCCTGATGCTTGAGGAGCACGCCCAGGCTGTCGCGTACGACGGTCTCGTCGAGCGTGTCGGCGCCGAGCGCGAGCAGCGTACGCGCCCAGTCGATGGTCTCGGCGACCGACGGCACCTTCCGCAGGTCCATGGCCCGCAGCGCGCCGACCACCCGCACCACCGACTCCGCCAGCGCCTCGCCCAGCTCCGGCACCTTCAGCCGTACGATCCGCCGCTCCAGCTCCTCCTCGGGGAAGCCGATGTGCAGGAACAGGCAGCGGCGGCGCAGCGCCTCGGACAGCTCGCGGCTGGCGTTGGAGGTGAGCACGACGAACGGGCGGCGCGTCGCCGTGATGGTCCCGAGCTCCGGGACGGTGACCTGGAAGTCGCTGAGCACTTCGAGCAGGAGGCCCTCCACCTCGACGTCGGCCTTGTCGGTCTCGTCGATCAGCAGCACCGTCGGCTCGTCGCCGCGGATGGCGGTCAGCAGCGGGCGCGGAAGCAGGAACTCCTCGCTGAAGATGTCCGTGCGCGTCTCGTCCCAGCTCTCGTCACGCCCGGCGCTGATGCGCAGCAGCTGCTTGGCGTGGTTCCACTCGTACAGTGCGCGTGACTCGTCGACGCCCTCGTAGCACTGCAGCCGCACGAGCCGTGCCCGCGCCACCTGCGCCACGGCCTTGGCGAGCTCGGTCTTGCCGACGCCCGCGGGGCCCTCCACCAGGAGGGGCTTGCCGAGGCGGTCGGCGAGGAAGACGGTGGTCGCCACGGCGGGGGAGGCCAGATAGCCGGTCTCGGCCAGGCGGGCGGAGACATCGTCGACGGACGTGAACAACAGGGCCTCCGGCGGTCGCGGGCGAATCGGCTTCCGGGCACTATCTAAGCGCTTGTTCACCGCTGCTGTCATCCGGCTTCCGGTGCGGCAGGGTGCGACCAGGGCTGGATACCGATCGGTTTCCTCGCTGGCGCCGGCGCGGTACCCTCGCCGCATGACCACGACCGACAAGGCCTCCACCCGGGACCGGCTGCTCGACGCGGCGGCCGAGCTCTTCTACCGCGACGGCGTCTCCATCGGAGTCGAGGCGCTGTGCCGGACGGCCGGGGTCTCCAAGCGGTCGATGTACCAGCTCTTCGACAGCAAGGACGAGGTGCTGGCCGCCAGCCTGGAGCGCCGGAGCGCCCGGTACGAGGCGTTGTTCGTGCCCGGCCCCGAGGAGGCCGGCACCCCGCGCGAGCGCATTCTGCACGTCTTCCGGCAGCAGGAGCAGGCCTCCGCCGACCCCGACTACCGTGGCTGCCCCTACCTGGCCGTACTGGTCGAGCTCAAGGACCCGGCGCATCCGGCCAGCGCGGTCGCCCGCGCCAGGAAGGACCGCATGCAAGACGCCTTCCGCGGCCAGGCCGAGCTCGGCGGCGCCCGCGACCCGGAGCTGCTCGCCCGGCAGCTGATGCTGCTCTTCGACGGAGCCAGCGCCCGCGCCGGCGCCCGCATCGAGACGCTGGACGGGCTCGTGACGACGACCGCCGAGGCGCTGCTGGACGCGGCGGGCGTGCGGTAGCGCACGCGGGAACAGAGGCAGCCGTCCGAGCGGCCGTCGGCCACCCGCCCGTACGGGTCACCACAACGAGCCGACCCCACGGCCCAGCCGGTGCAATGGACGCGTGACCGCGTCCCCCGACGACTGCCTCGCGCGCAACGAGTGGATCTGTGGCGCGTATCTGACCAGCCGCAGCCAGATCCTCGTCGACGCGGTGCTCCAGCATCTCCAACTCACCGCGGTGTCGGTGCTCATCGGCCTGGCTGTCGCCGTGCCGCTCGCGGTGCTGGCGCGCCGCTGGGGCTGGGCGGCCGGACCCGTGCTGGGCGTCACGACGATCCTCTACACGATCCCGTCCCTGGCGATGTTCTCGCTGCTGCTGCCCGTCTACGGACTCTCGGCGACCCTCGTCGTCGCCGGACTCGTCCTGTACTCCCTCACCCTGCTGGTCCGGAACATCCTCGCGGGCCTGCGTGCCGTTCCCGAAGAGACCCGGCAGGCCGCGCGCGGCATGGGCTACGGTCCGGTCCGCCTCCTGCTCACCGTCGAACTGCCCCTCGCCCTGCCCGCCTCGATGGCCGGCCTGCGCATCGCCACCGTCTCGGCGGTCTCCCTGGTCACGGTGGGCGCGATCGTCGGCTACGGCGGCCTCGGCAATCTGATCTACGCGGGCATGAACACGTACTTCAAGGCACAGGTGCTGACCGCGTCCGTGCTGTGCGTGGTGATCGCGATCGCCGCCGACCTGTTGCTGCTCGGTGTGCAGTGGCTCATCACCCCCTGGACCAGGACGGCCCGCGGATGACGACCCTGACCGCGGCCTGGGGCTGGCTCACCGACCCCGCGCACTGGTCGGGCGCCGACGGCATCTTCCACCGCCTGCTCCAGCACCTCGTCCTCACCGTCGTCTGCCTGACCATCAGCTGCCTGATCGCCCTGCCGGTCGCCCTCGTCCTCGGCCATCTCGGCAAGGGCGGCGCGCTGGCCGTCAACATCTCCAACGTCGGCCGTGCCGTACCCACCTTCGCCGTCTTGGTCCTGCTGCTCCTGACCCCGGTCGGCACCTGGGGCGAGGGCCCGACGGTCGTCGCGCTGGTGCTGTTCGCCGTCCCGCCTTTGCTCACCAACGCCTACGTCGGCATGCGCGAGGTCGACCGGGGCGTCGTCCAGGCGGCACGCGGGATGGGGATGACCGGCCGGCAGCTGATGTTCCAGGCGGAGCTGCCCCTCGCGCTCCCGTTGATCCTGAACGGGGTGCGGATCGCCGCCGTCCAGCTCGTCGCCACCGCCACCATCGCCGCGCTGGCGGGCGGGGGCGGGCTGGGCCGGATCATCACGGCGGGCTTCAATCTCGCCAGCACACCGCAGGTGGTGGCGGGCGCCGTGCTGGTCGCCGTGTTCGCGCTGATCGTGGAGGGGATCTTCGAGGTCGTCGAACGGGTGGCGCCGGCCTGGACCAGAGGCGCGCGGTGAGAGGCGGTACGGCGCCGGTGGCGGCACCGCTGGTGCTCCTGCTCGTGCTGCCGGGCTGTTCCACCGGGCCGTCCCTGGAGAGCCGCGGCGAGGTCACCGCACCGCCCGGCGACAGCCACAACCTGACCATCGGCTCGGCCGGATTCACCGAGAGCGACCTGCTCGCCCAGATGTACGCGCTGCTGCTGAACCAGGCCGGATACAAGACATCGATCCTCACCGTCGCCAATCGCGAGCTGTACGAACCCGCCCTGGAATCGGGCCAGATCGACGTCGTACCCGAGTATGCGGCGACCTTCGCCGACTGGCTCAACGCCAAGGCGAACGGCGCCGACGCAGCGCCGGTCGGCTCGCCCGACCTCGGCGCCACGATGAAAGCGCTGCGCGAACTGGCCGCGCCCCGTGGGCTCACCGTCCTGGACGCCGGAAAGGCCGTAGACCAGAACGCGTTCGCCGTCAGCGCCGCCTACGCGCGGCAGCACCATCTGAAGACCCTCAGCGGCCTCGGCGCCTCCGGCCTGAAGGTCCGGCTCGCGGCGGGCGACGAGTGCGTCCAACGTCCGTACTGCGCACCGGGGTTGAAGAAGACCTACGGCATCGACATCACCGCCGTCGACCCCAAGGGCGTCGGCACGACCCAGGCGAAACGGGCCGTGCAGAGCGGCCAGGACCAGATGCTGCTGACCACGACGACGGACGCCACGCTCGACGGCTTCGGCCTGGTCCTCCTCGCCGACGACAAGCACCTCCAGAACGCGGACTACGTCGTCCCTGTCGTCAACCGCTCCCGGGCGGGCGGCGCCAAGGTCACCCAGGCGCTGGGCAAGCTCAACGACGTCCTCACCACACGGGACCTGGCGTCCATGAACGAGCAGGTCGACAGCTGGCGCCGGCTGCCCAAGGACGTGGCGCGGACCTATCTGGAGGACAAGGGGCTGCTGAAGTGAGCGCCCGGTCGGATGGGGCCGGGGACTGTCACTCCTGACCGCGTCGGCGACCAGGACAGGTCCTATGCGTCGGCGACCGAGTCGAACGTCACCTGCGCCCGCGGCACGCCCTGCGCGTCCGCGTCCACCGAGCGGCGTAGTGCCTCGTGCAGTTTCGCCGGGGTGAGGACGCCCAGGAGGCGGGCGCCTTGCAGGACCGCCACCCAGCCGGCGTCGTGCTGGAGCATCACGCCGAACGCCTGCTTCAGCGGCGCGCCCACCGGCACCCAGGCGTTCATCCGATGGGCGTGGTCGCCGACCGAGCCGCCCGCCGCGAGGTCGTCGATACCGACCCAGCCGTGCAGGTCGCCGTGTGCGTCCAGGACGACGGCCCAGCGGGTGCCCTCCGCGCGCAGTCGGTGCGCCGCCCGCTCGGCCGGCTCGTCGGGGCGCGCGACCGGCGGCTGCTGGAGGTCGTCGGGCTCGATCTCGGTCACCGACAGGCGTTTCAGCCCCCGGTCGGCGCCCACGAACTCGGCGACGTACGGCGTGGCGGGCGTGCCGAGTACCGCACCCGGCGTGTCGAACTGCTCGATGCGCCCCTGCCCGTACACGGCGATACGGTCGCCGAGCCGGACCGCCTCCTCGATGTCGTGCGTGACCAGCAGCACCGTCTTGCGCACCGTGGCCTGCATCCGCAGGAACTCGTCCTGCAACTGCTCCCGCACCACCGGGTCGACCGCGCCGAACGGCTCGTCCATCAGCAGCACCGGCGGGTCGGCGGCGAGCGCCCGCGCCACGCCGACCCGCTGCCGCTGACCGCCCGACAGCTGGTGCGGATAGCGCGGTCCGTGCGTCTTCGGATCCAGACCCACCAGCGACAGCAGCTCGGCTGCCCGCGCCCGCGCCTTCGCCCTCTTCCAGCCGACCAGCGTGGGCACGGTGGCTGCGTTGTCGAGCACCGTCCGGTGCGGGAACAGCCCGACCTGCTGGATGACGTACCCGATGCGCCGTCGCAGCAGCACGGGGTCGACCGCGGCGATGTCCTCACCGTTCACGAAGATCCGGCCCGACGTCGGCTCGATCAGCCGGTTGACCATCATCATGGTCGTCGTCTTGCCGCAGCCGGACGGTCCCACGAGCGTGACGAGTTCGCCCTCGGCCACCTCGAAGGAGAGGTCGTCCACGGCCGTGGTTCCGTCCGGGTAGCGCTTGGTGACCTGATCGAACCGGATCATTCCCTCACGCTAACCGGGCCGCCCGATGCCCGCTCACCAGCTGCGTCCCCCTGCGCATGAACTGCAAGTTCCGCTTTTGAAAAGTTTCAATTCGGCGGGAAGTGAGGCGGGTCTCGGTTATTCGATGACAACCGTCCGACGATCATTTCTGTTGGATTCTGTCTGATAGTTGGGCTGTTGGAGTGGTGGACATGCCTCTCGGCCGCAACTACCTTCGCAGCCAGTCGAAGTGAAACGTTACAACGCGCTTCCTCTGAAGCCGAAGGGATGACGGCGTGAACGAGGCGACACACAACGAGGGAACAGGCAACGTCCGGCGCAGAACGGTGCTCGGCACCGCGCTGGGCGCCGGAGTCGTGGCGATGGCCGGAGGGATCGGCACGGGAGGCACGGCATGGGCCGCGCCGGCCTCCGACCGGACCTCCCTGTCGGGGCTGACGGTGGAACACCGCACGAACCCACTCGGCGTGGACACGGACGAGCCACGCTTCGGCTGGCGCATGGCGTCCCCGGCCCGCGGCCGGCGCCAGACGGCGTATCAGATCCTGGTGGCCACTTCGCCCGAGCGGCTGACCCGTGCCCGCGCGGACGTGTGGAACAGCGGCCGCGTCGAGTCACCGGACTCGGTGGCGGTGCGCTACGACGGCACACGGCTGCGCGCCTCGACGCGCTACTTCTGGACCGTGACCGCGTGGGACGAGGACGGCCGCGCCGTCACCGGTGCGCCGCCCGCCCACTTCGAGACCGGTCTGCGCAGCACCGACGGCGTGTCGGGCTGGGACGGAGCGACCTGGATCAGCATGGCGGGCAAGGCCCCGAACAGCGCCGGGGCACCGCTGCTGCGACGGCAGACCGCGCTCAAGGGGCGGGTCCGCGAGGCCCGGCTCTACATATCGGCCCTGGGCGTGTACGACGCCTACGTCAACGGCCACCGGGTCTCGGTGCCGCAGGGCGAGGGCAGCACGTACGAACTGCTCACCCCCGGCTGGACCAACTACGACAGCACCATCAACTACATGACGTACGACGTCACGGAGCTGGTCGCGCGGGAGCGGCGGGTGACGCTCGCGGCGGTGCTCGGCAACGGCTGGTACAACTCCCGGATCAGCGAGGCGGCGACGGGCATCCCGGGACTGGACGACAGCAAGTACTACGCGAAGGACGGCAACCCCCTCGCTCTGAAGGCCAAGCTGCTGATCCGGTACGCCGACGGGACCTCCCAGACCGTGGTCACCGAGCCCGGTGCCGGGTGGCGGGACACGCGGAGAACACGCTGTCCGTGGGCTTCCTCGGGGTGAACGTCCTCGCCCCGGTGCTCACCGACGAAGGCCGCGACGACCTGGCGTACAAGCTGCTCCACCAGGACGAGTTGCCCTCATGGCTGTTCTCGGTGCAGAACGGTGCCACCACCGTCTGGGAGCGCTGGAACTCCTACTCGAAGGCGGACGGCTTCGGCCCGGTCGAGATGAACTCCTTCAACCACTACGCCTACGGCGCCATCGTCGAATGGATGTATGAGGGCGTGGCCGGAATCGCCAAGGACCCGGTCCACCCCGGGTTCAAGCACTTCTTCCTTCAGCCGCACGTCGACCCCACCGGGAAGATCACGCGGGTGGCGGGCTCGCACGAATCGCCGTACGGCGAGATCGTCAGCGAGTGGGAGGTTTCCCAGAACCGGACCCTGACCTACCGGGCGATGGTTCCCGCGAACAGCACCGCGACCCTGCGCATCCCCACCACCGAACCGTCCACCGTCCGGGACGGCAGAACACCTCTTGCCCAGGTACCCGGGGTCGAATACCTGGGCTTCGAGAACGGAGTCGCCTCCTATCGGCTTGCGTCCGGTCCTTACGAGGTGACCTCGGCCCTCGGCTGACCGCTCACCAGCACCACTTCCAGGGTGCGCGGACCGTGCACCCCCTCGACCCGGTCGAGCTCGATGTCGCTGGTGGCGGAGGGACCGGAGATCCAGGTCAGCGGGCGGGCCGGGTCGAGGCGTTCGAGGGCTTGGGGGACGGAGGCCACGACCTGGTCGGGGACGCGGACGACGCAGATGTGGTGGTCCGGGATCAGGGTGATCCGGCGGCGGCCCTGGTCCGGTCCGCCGTCGAGGACGATCGTGCCGGTCTCGGCGATGGCGACGGCGCAGCCGGTGACCACGCTCGTCACCTTGTCCAGTTCGTGGGGCGTGCTCACGGCACGGTCGTGGACCCTGGTGGGGTCGGCGGCCGACATCCACTCCGGCGGGAGTCCCGGAGGCACGAGCACGTACTGGGGCCCACGCTCGGCGAGCAGCCGCATGATGACGTACGGCAGCTCCTCGTCGGTGGTGCGGTGCACGATCGCCCGGTAGTCCGCCAGGTTCTCCGCCAGCAGGTCCACCGTCGCTTCGACGCTCCCGGCGCCGTGCTCGCGCAGATAGCCCCGCTCGACGGCCTGTTCGTACGGCGTGTCGTCCTGCGGTACGTCCGCGAGCGCGCGCCGCACCCGGCCCAGGATCCGTTCCCTGCTGCTCACTTGGCACTGTCCTTTCCGCCGTTCGTGCGCTGCCACCAGTCGCGGAACGGTTCCGCGGGCACGGGCGGGAGGTCGCGGGTCGCGCTCCAGGCCTTGCCGGGTCCGGGCAGGGTCCGGGGGTGGAGGCGGCGCGTCCGGGACGCGAGCCGCTGCCCTGTGCGCAGGACACCCGGACGGTCCAACGCCCAGCGCGCCGCCCGCATGGCCGCCCGCTCAGCGGCATGCCCCTTGGCCGGCTTCAGCACGACCTTGTTGCCCTCCCGCGTCACCTGGCCGCCCTCGACGACCCGTTCCCGCAGGTGCACGAGGACTTCGGGGATGTCGATGGCGACCGGGCAGACCTCGTAGCAGGCGCCGCACAGTGAGGAGGCGTACGGCAGTGAGGCGTCGATGTCGCTTGCAATGCCCCGGAGCTGGGGGGTGAGGATGGCGCCGATCGGCCCGGGGTAGACCGAGCCGTAGGCGTGGCCGCCCGCGCGTTCGTACACCGGGCAGACGTTCAGACACGCCGAGCAGCGGATGCAGCGCAGGGCCTGGCGGCCGACCTCGTCGGCGAGGGTGTCGGTGCGGCCGTTGTCCAGGAGGATCAGGTGGAAGGTCTTCGGCCCGTCTCCGTCCGTGGTGCCGGCCCACATCGAGGTGTACGGGTTCATGCGCTCGGCCGTGGAGGAGCGGGGGAGGGTCTGGAGGAAGACCTCGAGGTCGCGCCAGGTCGGCACGATCTTCTCGATGCCGACGACGGAGATCAGCGTCTCGGGCAGGGTCAGGCACATCCGCCCGTTGCCCTCGGACTCGACGACCACGAGCGTGCCGGTCTCGGCGACCATGAAGTTGGCCCCGGAGATGCCGACCTTGGCGCGCAGAAACTTCTCCCGGAGATGGAGGCGGGCGGCTTCGGCGAGTTCGGCGGGTGTGTCGGTCAGGTCCTCGGGGGCGGGGCGTCCCCACTCGCTCATCTCGCGCGCGAAGATGTCGCGGATCTCGCCCCGGTTGCGGTGGATGGCGGGGACGAGGATGTGGGAGGGGCGGTCCTTGCCCAACTGCACGATGAGTTCGGCGAGATCGGTCTCGTAGGCGCGGATGCCCTCCGCTTCCAGTGCCTCGTTGAGTCCGATCTCCTGCGTGGCCATCGACTTGACCTTGACGACCTCCGACTCGCCCGTGGCCTTCACCAGTTGGGTGACGATCCGGTTGGCCTCGTCGGCGTCGGTGGCCCAGTGGACGATGCCGCCCGCCGCCGTGACCGACTCCTCCAACTGCACCAGATACCGGTCGAGATGACGCAGCGTGTGGTCCTTGATGCGCTTGCCGGCCTCCCGCAGCTCCGCCCAGTCGGACACCTCGGCCACGGCCTTCGCCCGCTTGGCGCGGATGGTGTGGGTGGCGTGCCGCAGATTGCCGCGCAGGGTCTGGTTGCCGACCGCCTCGTGCGCGGCCTTCGGGAAGGCCGGCATTCCTACGAATGTGCCGCTCATGCTGCCGGTTCCTCTTCCGTGCTGGCCAGGATCTCCGCGATGTGCAGCGGCCGCATCCCCGCCTTGAGGCGGGTCATGGTCCCGCCGATGTGCATGAGGCAGGAGTTGTCGGCCGCGCACAGCACCTCGGCGCCCGTCGACTCGGCGTTGCGCACCTTGTCCGCGCCCATCGCCGCCGACACGTCGGCGTTCTTCAGCGCGAAGGTGCCGCCGAACCCGCAGCACTCCTCCGCCCCCGGCAGTTCGACGAGTTCCAGCCCCTTGACGGCTTGGAGCAGCCGCCGGGGACGGTCACCTAGGCCGAGGCTTCGCAGCCCGTGGCAGGTCGGGTGGTAGGTGACGGTGTGTGGGTAGTACGCGCCGACGTCCGTCACGCCGAGCACGTCGACCAGGAACTCGGCGAGCTCGTACGTCTTCGGGACCACCGGTGCCAGCGTGGCGGCGAGGGCGTCCCCGCGGCCCTCGGCCCGCGCCCGCTCGCCCATCCGCGGATACAGCTCCCGCACCATCGCCCCGCACGACCCGGACGGGGTCACGATCGCCTCGTACTCCCCGAAGACATCGGAGAAATGCCGTGCCAGCGGTTCGGCCTCGTGCCGGTACCCGGTGTTGTAGTGGGCCTGGCCGCAGCAGGTCTGGGCCATCGGGAAGTCGACATCGACGCCCAGCCTGGTCAGGAGTTTCACGACGGCGCGGCCGGTGTCGGGATAGAGCGTGTCGTTGACACAGGTCAGGAACAGTGCGACACGCATCGCGGCTCCTAGTCATTGATCATCGGATGAATGCAGGGTAGTGGCAGTGCCGGGCCTCGGGGAGACCCCGGCTCACCGCGCGGCGAGCCGGTCCTCCGCCTCCTGCCACCGTGCCGTGTCGCCCCGCGGCTCGTACCGCGTCAGCGGCTGCGTACGAACCAGGAGACGTCGCATGTCGGCGAGGTCGCCGACGAGCCCGTGCGCCCGGGCCTGCACGAGGACGTTGCCGAGGGCGGCGGCCTCCGTCGGGCCGACCGTCACGGGCAGTCCGCAGGCGTCGGCGGTCAGCTGACAGAGCAGCGCGTTGCGGGTGCCGCCGCCGACGATATGGACTACGTCGACGGGGTGGTCGGCCAGCCGCTGGGCATCCTCGACGGCCCGGCGGTGGGCGAGGGCGAGCGAGTCGACGATGCAGCGCGTGATCTCCGCCCGGGTCGCAGGCACGGGCTGGCCGGAGTCCCGGCACGCCTCGGCGATCCGCTCCGGCATCCGGCCGGGCGCCAGGAACACGGGGTCCCCCGCGTCCACGACCGACCGCAGCGCCGGCACCCCGGCCGCCTCGCGCAGCAGCACGCCCAGGTCCGGGTCGCCCCAGGCCCGTACGCACTCCTGGAGCAGCCACAGTCCCATGATGTTGCGCAGATAGCGGACCGTGCCGTCCAGGCCGAGTTCGTTGGTGAAGTTGGCGGCGCGGCTCTCCTCGGTGAGGACGGGCGCGTCCAGTTCAAGGCCGGCCAGGGACCAGGTGCCGGTGCAGATGTACGCGAACCGTTCGCCGGTGGCGGGGACGGCAGCCACCGCGGAGGCGGTGTCGTGTGAGCCGACGGTCGTCACCGGCACGGGAGCGGCCAGCCCCGTCTCCTCCAGCACCTCCGCCCGCAGCAGCCCCGCCGGGTCACCCGGCTGCCGCAGCGGTGCGAACAGGCTCAGGTCGATGCCCAGCCGGGCTGCGACGTCGTACGACCACTCCCGCGTCCGGGGATCGACGAGCTGGGTGGTGGAGGCGTTGGTCAGCTCGGTGCCCTGCTCGCCGGTCAGCCAGTACGCCAGCAGATCGGGGATGAGCAACAGCCGTTTCGCCGAGGCGAGCTGGGCCGACGCCCGGGCCGCCGTCAGCTGGTACAGGGTGTTGAAGGGCGCGTACTGCAACCCGGTCGCCGCGTACAGCTCGGCGGCCGGGACGGTTGCCCACACCTTCTCCGCGACGCCCTCGGTGCGGGCGTCGCGGTAGTGCACCGGATTGCCGAGCAGGGCCCCGTCGGCGTCGAGCAGGCCGTAGTCCACGGCCCAGCTGTCGATGCCGACGGAGTCGAGCTGTCCACCGCAGTGGGCACCGGCCGCCCGCAGCCCGTCCAGCACCCCCGTGTACAGCGCGAGGACGTCCCAGCGCAGCCCCTCCGGAACCCGCACGGGCCGGTTGGGGAAGCGGTGCGCCTCGGCCAGCTCCACGGAGTCCGGGCTCACGCGGCCGACCATGACGCGCCCGCTGGACGCGCCGAGGTCGACCGCGGCGTACGACTTCAGAGTGGAAGATCTCACGGCGGCGCTCATCGCAGGAACGCGGCCGCCACACCCGCGTCGACGGGGACGTGCAGCCCGGTGGTGTGGGTGAGCTCGCCGCCGGTGAGGGCGAAGACGGCGTTCGCGACGTGCTCGGGCAGCACCTCCCGCTTGAGGATGGTGCGCTGCGCGTAGAACTCGCCCAGCTTCTCCTCCTCCACGCCGTACACGGCCGCCCGCTGGGCACCCCAGCCGGCCGCGAAGATGCCGGAGCCGCGCACGACCCCGTCGGGGTTGACGCCGTTGACGCGGATGCCGTGCTCGCCCAGCTCGGCGGCCAGGAGCCGGACTTGGTGGGCCTGGTCGGCCTTGGTCGCGGAGTAGGCGATGTTGTTGGGGCCGGCGAAGACGGCGTTCTTGGAAGCGATGTAGACGATGTCGCCGCCCAGTTCCTGGGCGATCATCACCCGGGCCGCCTCGCGCGAGACGAGGAAGGAGCCGCGGGCCATGATGTCGTGCTGAAGGTCCCAGTCCTTCGCGGAGGTCTCCAGGAGCGGCTTGGAGATGGAGATGCCGGCGTTGTTGACGACGAGGTCGACCCCGCCGAAGGCGAGCGCGGCCGCCTTGAAGGCCTCGGCGATCTGCTCCTCGGAGGTGACGTCGACGGTCACGGCGACGGCCTTGTCCGGACCACCGAGCTCCTCGGCCACCGTGGCGGCGTTCTCGGCGTTGAGGTCGGCGACGACGACACAGGCGCCCTCGGCGACCAGCCGGTGCGCGATGGCCTTGCCGATCCCGCTGCCCGCGCCGGTGACCAGGGCCACCCGGGTCGCGAGCGGCTTCGGCTTCGGCATCCGCTGGAGCTTGGCCTCTTCGAGGGCCCAGTACTCGATGCGGAACTTCTCCGACTCCTCGATCGGCGCGTACGCCGACACCGCCTCCGCTCCGCGCATCACGTTGATCGCGTTGACGTAGAACTCACCCGCCACCCGCGCGGTCTGCTTGTCCTTGCCGAAGGAGAACATGCCGACGCCGGGGATGAGCACGATGGCCGGGTCGGCGCCGCGCATGGCGGGGGAGTCGGGCTCGGCGTGCCGCTGGTAGTAGGCGGCGTATTCCTCGCGGTAGGCGGCGTGCAGCTCCTTCAGCCGCGCGATCGCCTCCTCGAGCGGGGCGGTGGGGGGCAGGTCCAGGACCAGCGGCCGCACCTTGGTGCGCAGGAAGTGGTCGGGGCAGGAGGTGCCGAGCGCGGCGAGGCGCGGATGCTCGGCACGCGCGAGGAATTCGAGGACGGGTTCGGAGTCGGTGAAGTGCCCGACCTGCGGCCTGTCCTGGGAGGCGACGGCACGGACGTACGGCGCCAGGGCCGCGGCCCGCTCGCGCCGCTCCGCCTCGGCCGGCGCCTCGTAGCCTTCGATGACGGGACCGAAGGGCTCGGACTTGCCGCGCTCGGCCAGGAACTGCTCGGCGGTGCGGATGATGTGCAGCGAGTTGCGCTCGCACTCCTGGGAGGTGTCACCCCACGCGGTGATGCCGTGCCCGCCGAGGATGCAGCCGATCGCCTGCGGGTTGGCGGCCTTGACGGCGGCGATGTCCAGCCCGAGCTGGAAGCCGGGCCGCCGCCAGGGCACCCACACCACACTGTCGCCGAAGCATTCGGCGGTCAGCTTCTCCCCGTCGGCCGCGCAGGCGAGCGCGATGCCGGAGTCGGGGTGCAGATGATCGACGTGGGCGGCGTCGACGAGGCCGTGCATGGCGGTGTCGATGGAGGGCGCGGCACCGCCCTTGCCGTGCAGGCAGTAGTCGAACGCGGCGACCATCTCGTCCTCGCGCTCGACACCCGGGTATACGTCGGTGAGCGCCCGCATGCGGTCCAGCCGCAGCACGGCCAGCCCGGCCTCGGTGAGCGTGCCCAGGTCACCACCGGACCCCTTCACCCACATCAGCTCGACGTCACCACCGGTGACGGGGTCGGTGTCGGTGCCCTTCGCGGACGCGTTGCCACCGGCGTAGTTGGTGTTCCGAGGATCAGCGCCGAGCCGATGGGAACGGGCCAGAAGGTCGGCGGCTTCGGGGTGGACAGCCATGGATGTTCCTAACTTCTTGAACGTGGTGAGTACAGAAAGAGAGAACAGGTGCCGGCAGGCGCTTACGCCCCCCAACCGGCCTGTTCCCCGCCGACCCGTTCGGCGACGATCTTCTGAGCCCACCCGGACCGGGCATACGCGGCGATCGGGTCCGGGTCGATCCCGATCTCCTCCCGCACCTCACGCAGCAACGGCCGCACATCGGTGTTGTATGCATCCATCACCACCGCGTTCGCGCCCAGCACATCGCCGGAGGCCTGCGCGACGGCCAACGCCGTCCGATCGACCAGCAGCGCCTTCGCCGTCGCCTCCTGCACGTTCATCACGGACCGGATGATCGCCGGGATCTTCGCCTCGATGTTGTGGCACTGGTCGAGCATGAACGCGACGTCGGACGTGAACCCGCCCCCGCGTACCACCTCGTACATGATCCGGAACAGCTGGAACGGATCCGCGGCCCCCACCATCAGGTCGTCGTCCGCGTAGAAGCGCGAGTTGAAGTCGAACCCGCCGAGCTTGCCCTCCCGGAGCAGCGTGGCGACGATGAACTCGATGTTGGTGCCCGGCGCGTGGTGCCCGGTGTCGACCACGACCTGCGCCTTGTCGCCGAGCTTGAGGCAGTGGGCGTAGGCCGTGCCCCAGTCCGGCACGTCGGTCGTGTAGAAGGCCGGCTCGAAGAACTTGTACTCCAGCAGCATCCGCTGCCCGTCCCCGAGCCGCTCGTACACCTCGGCGAGGCCCTCGGCGAGGCGGTTCTGCCGCTCGCGGATGTCGTCCTGACCGGGGTAGTTCGTGCCGTCGGCGAACCAGAGCTTCAGGTCCTGCGACCCGGTGGCGTCCATGATGTCGACGCACTCCAGCAGATGATCAACAGCCTTCCGCCGCACCGCCGCGTCCGGATGGCAGATGCTGCCCAGCTTGTAGTCGTCGTCCTGGAAGGTGTTGGAGTTGATCGCGCCCAGCTTCACGCCGCGCTCCTCGGCGTGCTTGGCCAGGGCGGCGTAGTCGTCGACCTTGTCCCACGGAATGTGCAGGGCGACGGTCGGCGCGACACCGGTGAAGGCGTGCACCTGCGCCGCGTCGTCCAGCTTCTCCCGCGGATTGCGTGGCACACCCTGCTGGGCGAACACCTTGAAACGGGTCCCCGAGTTCCCGTACGCCCACGACGGCGTCTCGACGGCCTGGGTCTTGAGCGCGGCCTTCACCGCGGCGAGGTCGGTCACTGCAGGGCTCCTGTGACGTCGGGATGGAAAGAGTTCTCAATGAAACGATTCAGAAAGGGAAGCTATGAGGCCTCCGAACGGGTGTCAACCCTTGCGGCGAGGCCGTCTGTCCGTGACCCGGATGTGACCTTTGATTATCGAAACTTTTTCGACACAGACCCATTGACGTGACATGGCGTACCTGTCTAACGTCCCGGCAACCCAGTTGAAACCTTTCACGACGCCGTGAGGGACGTCCCGCCGGCGTCGTCGAGGAGCCCCCAATGACCCACCCGTCCGACACGGGTCCGGCCCCGGTGCTGGCGCTGAAGGACATCACCAAGTCCTTCGGTGCCGTACGCGCCCTGCGGGACGTCTCCCTGGAGCTGTTTCCCGGTGAGGTGCACGCCCTCGCCGGCGAGAACGGCGCGGGCAAGTCGACCCTCATCAAGACCCTCGCGGGGGTGCACCGACCGGATGCCGGCCAAGTGCTGCTCGACGGTGAGGCGGTCGTCTTCCACGGCCCCGGCGACGCCCGCGACGCCGGGATCGCCGTGATCTACCAGGAGCCGACCCTCTTTCCCGACCTGTCGATCGCCGAGAACATCTTCATGGGCCGCCAGCCCCGGCGGGCGCTGGGCCGGATCGACCACAAGGCCACCCACGCGGCGACCGCCGCCCTGATGAAGCGCCTCGGCGTCGACCTCGACCCCGACCGCCCGGCGCGCGGCCTGTCCATCGCCGACCAGCAGATCGTGGAGATCGCCAAGGCGCTCTCCTTCGACGCCCGCGTCCTGATCATGGACGAGCCGACCGCCGCCCTCACCGGCAGCGAGGTCGCCCGCCTCTTCGGCGTCGTACGCACCCTGCGCGACCAAGGCGCCGCCGTCCTGTTCATCTCGCACCGCCTCGAGGAGATCTTCCAGATCTGCCGACGGGTGACCACCCTGCGTGACGGCGCCCTGATCTCCAGCGAGCTGCTGGACGGCATGACCGAGGACGATCTCGTACGGCGGATGGTCGGGCGCGACCTCGACGAGCTCTACCCGAAGCAGGACGTCGAGCCCGGCGAGGTCGCCCTCAGCGTTCGTCGGCTGACCAGGGAGGGCGTCTTCACGGACGTCTCCTTCGAGGTGCGGCGTGGCGAGATCGTCGGTCTGGCCGGACTCGTCGGCGCAGGCCGCACGGAGGTGGCCCGGGCGGTGTTCGGCATCGACCGCTGGGATGCCGGCGAGGTTTCCGTGGACGGCCGTCCGCTCACCAGTGGCGCCCCGTCCACCGCGATGTCCGCCGGGCTGGCGCTGGTCCCGGAGGACCGGCGGGCCCAGGGTCTGGTGATGGACATGTCCATCGAGCGCAATATCGGCCTGACCGGACTGCGGACGACGGTGAAGGCCGGGCTCGTGGACCGGGGCGCCGAGCGCAGCCGCTCGCTCGACTGGGCCGTCAAGCTCCAGGTGAAGTACGCCCGGATCGCCGACACCGTCAACACGCTGTCCGGCGGTAACCAGCAGAAGGTCGTCCTGGCCAAGTGGCTGGCCACCGGCCCGAAGGTGCTCATCGTCGACGAGCCGACCCGTGGCATCGACGTCGGCACCAAGGCCGAGGTCCACCGGCTGCTGTCCCAGCTGGCCGCCGACGGGGTGGCCGTCCTGATGATCTCCTCCGACCTGCCCGAGATCCTCGGCATGGCCGACCGCGTGCTGGTGATGCACGAGGGCCGGCTCACCGCCGAGATCCCCCGCTCCGACGCCACCGAGGAAACCGTGATGGCCGCAGCCACCGGGAGGGCCGCCGCATGACGGTGATCGCGCCCAACCCCGCCCCCGCCGGCGAGGTGTCCAAGTCCAGCGGCACCCGGCTGGTCGACCGCGTCTTCAAGATGCGCGAACTTGCCATCCTGGTCGTCTTCCTGGTGATGATCGCTGTCACTCAGGCGGGCAACAGCGAGTTCCTGTCCGAGCAGGGCATCAAGGACCTGCTGCTGAACGCGACGATCCTGGTGCTGGTCGCCACCGGCCAGTCGCTGGTGGTCATCACCCGCAACGTCGACCTGTCCGTCGGCTCCACCCTCGGCATCAGCGCCTTCGCCGCCGGGATCTACCTCGACGGCGGCGGCAACCCGGTCGTCGCGGTCGTCCTGGCGATCCTGCTCGGCATCGGCTTCGGCCTGCTGAACGGACTGCTCGTCAGCCTCGGCCAGGTGCCGGCGCTCGTCGTCACCCTCGGCACGCTGTACATCATCCGCGGCATCGACTCCATCTGGGTCGGCTCACGCCAGATCACCGCGGCCGACCTGCCCGGCGGATTCGTCGACTTCGGCTCCGGCGGCATCTCCGCCGTGCCGTATCTCGCGCTGATCGCCCTCGCCGTTCTGGTGGCGACGGCGTACTACCTCAAGCACTTCGGCAGCGGCCGCGAGCTGTACGCCCTCGGCTCCAACCCGGAGGCCGCCCGGCTCGCCGGCATCCCGGTCCGCAAGCGGATCCTGGCCGCGTACACCTTCTGCGGCGGCCTGGCCGGCCTCGCGGGGGCGATGTACCTGGCCCGGTTCGGCAACGTCGACTCCAGCACCGGCAACGGCTACGAACTCACCGTCGTCAGCGCGGTCGTCGTCGGCGGCGTCGTCTTCACCGGCGGCTCCGGCAGCGTCTACGGCGCCGCGCTCGGCGCCCTGCTGCTGACCTCCATCAACAGTGTGCTGCCCGCCCTCGGCGTCAGCTCCGTCTGGGTGCTCGCCATCAACGGCATCCTGCTCATCCTCGCCATCGCGGTCGACCGGATCGTCGCGCTGCGCGTGGCCCTGGCCCTGAAGAAGAGGAACGCCCGCCATGCCTGAGTCCTTGACGCGCGCCGTCCGCTGGGACACGGTCGTCGGCGCCCTGCTCATCGTGGTCCTGCTGTTCTCCTTCGGCTTCGTCGACGGCTTCGGCAACGCCCTCAACCTCTCGTTCCTGATCGGCAACGCCCTGCCGGTCGCGTTGATCGCGTTGCCCATGACCCTTCTCGTCGTCGCCGGAGAGATCGACCTGTCGGTGGCGTCCACGGCCGGGCTGTCCGGCGCCGTGATGGGCGCCCTGTGGAACCAGGGCATGGCCATCGAGACGATCATCCCGCTGTGCCTGCTGCTCGGCGTGGTGTGCGGGCTGGTCAACGGCCTGCTGGTGACCCGGCTCGGGCTGCCCTCCCTCGCCGTCACCATCGGCACGCTCGCCGCCTACCGGGGCATCGCCCAGATCGTGCTCGGCTCCGACGCGGTCACCGACTTCCCCACCCAGTACCTGGACTTCGCGGCCGGACGCCTGGGGGACACCTTCCTCCCGCAGGCCTTCCTGCCCTTCGTCGTCCTGCTGGTGATCGCCGTCGTGGCCCTGCACGCCACCCCCTTCGGGCGCTCGCTGTTCGCGATCGGCGCCAGCGAGGAGGCCGCCCGGTTCGCCGGCATCCGCGTCAGGCGGCAGAAGCTGATCCTGTTCATGGTGACCGGCCTGATGGCCTCCCTCACCGGCATCTTCTGGGCCCTGCACTACGCCAGCGCCCGCTACGACAACGCCACCGGACTCGAACTGTCCGTCATCGCGGCGGTGCTGCTCGGCGGCATCGACTTCGACGGCGGCAAGGGCACGCTCGGCGGCGCGATCGCGGGAGTCTTCCTGCTCGGCGCGCTGCAGAACGTGATGAGCCTGCTCAACGTCTCCGCCCAGTCGCAGATCGTCGTCACCGGCGTCCTGCTCGTCGTCTCCGTGCTCGGCCCCCGGGTCGCACGGCAGATCTCCGTAGCGAGGGCGGGCCGCAGGGCCGCCTCGACTCCGACGTCGTAACTCTCACCCGCGTCCGCCCTGCCATCCGCTCCGCTCACCTTCGTAAAGGACTGTCGCCATGCGCAAGTCGTCGATCCGCCGTACCTGTGCGGCCCTCGCCGCCGCCACCTCCCTCGCCCTGGCCGTCACCGCCTGCGGCGGCACCACCAAGAAGGACGTCGCCAATGACGGCGGCTCGGCCGCCACCGGCGGTACGGCCGATCCGAACGCGGCCACCAAGAAGGGCCTGACCGTCGGCTTCCTGCCCAAGCAGGTCAACAACCCCTACTTCACCTCCGCCGACAAGGGCGGCGAGGCGGCCCTGAAGGAACTGGGCTCCAGCTACAAGGAGGTCGGCCCGTCCAGCGCCACCGACACCGCCGGCCAGGTCTCCTACGTCAACACCCTCACCCAGCAGCAGGTCGACGCGATGGCCGTCTCCGCGCAGGACCCCGGCGCCCTGTGCACCGCGCTCAAGCAGGCCATGAAGAACGGCATCAAGGTCGTCACCTACGACTCCGACACCAAGACCGACTGCCGCAACGCCTTCGTCTCCCAGGCCGGCGCGGAGGACCTGGGCCGCACCGAGGTGCAGCTGCTCGCCGAACAGCTCGACTACAAGGGCGAGATCGCGATCCTGTCCGCCGCGCAGACCGCGACGAACCAGAACACCTGGATCGACTACATGAAGGAGGAGCTGAAGGACCCGAAGTACAAGGACATGAAGCTGGTCAAGGTCGCCTACGGCAACGACGACGCCCAGCAGTCCTTCCAGCAGACCCAGGGCCTCCTCCAGGAGTACCCGGACCTGAAGGGGATCATCTCCCCGACCACCGTCGGCATCAAGGCGGCCGCTCAGTACCTCTCCGGCTCCAAGTACAAGGGCAAGGTCAAGCTGACGGGTCTCGGCACCCCCAACGACATGCGCAAGTACGTCAAGAACGGCACCGTCGAGGGCTTCGAGCTGTGGGACCCGGCGAAGCTGGGCGAGCTCGCCGCCCGCACCGCCGTCGCGCTGTCCTCCGGGCAGATCACCGGCAAGGAGGGCGAGACCTTCACGGCCGGCGACATGGGCTCGTACACCATCGGCAAGGACGGCGTGATCAGCCTGGGCAAGCCGACCGTGTTCGACGCGAAGAACATCGATCAGTTCAACTTCTGATCCCCCGAAGCTCCTGATCCAGAAGCTCCTGATCCTGAACCCCCTTACACCGGAGGGCTGTTGATGCAGCGCGTGTGCTTCCTGCTGAAGGTCCGGGCGGACCGCCTCGACGAGTACCGCGAGCGGCACGCCGCCGTGTGGCCGGAGATGTGTGAGGCGCTCTCCGCCACCGGCTGGCACAACTACTCGCTCTTCCTGCGCGAGGACGGCCTGCTCGTCGGCTACCTGGAGACAGAGGACTTCGCCGCCGCCCAGGCCGGCATGGAGGCCACCGACGTCAACGCCCGTTGGCAGGCGGAGATGGCGCCGTTCTTCGAGTCGCTGGACGGCGCCAGACCCGACGAGGCGATGAAACCCCTGACGGAAGTCTTCCACCTCTCCTGATCTGGAGCCCCCCATGAGAAGACGCACGGTTCTGGCGACCGCCCTGGCCGCCGCTGTGGCCGCCCCGGGCACGGCACGGGCGGCCACGCCCGGCCCCTCGGTCACCGAGACGAGCACGACCCGACTCGACGCCCAGGCGGTCTTCTTCGTCTCCTACGACGGCCTGGTCAACAACAACGCGTTCCAGAAGAACGGCCTGCTCACCTACAAGGGCTACCAGTACGCGGCCTGGTACACCTCGACCCGCAACGCGGTCGTCGCCCGCCGGGCCCTCGGCGCCACCGGCTGGTCCACGGTCACCCTCTCCCACCAACTCAAGAGCGACGACTCCCACAACGTCATCTCCCTGGGCGTCTCCAGGGCGGACGGCCGGCTGCACCTCAACATGGACTCGCACAGCGACGGCTTCTTCTACGTGAAGTCGGCCGCGGGCCTCCTCGACAACCCGGCGTCCACGTCCTGGACCGCCTCGGTCTTCGGCTCCGTACAGACGACCCTCGACGGGCTGGCGCTCACCTCCCAGTTCACCTACCCGCAGTTCGTCGCCACCCCCGAGGGCAAGCTCCAGCTGAGCTACCGCGTCGGCATCTCCGGCAACGGCCGCAACGCCCTCGCGGAGTACGACGGCTCGACCTGGACGGCGCTGGGGGAGTGGACCAGCTCCACCGGCACCTACACCAGCGAGCACGGCTCCAGCACGGCCCGCAACATGTACCTCCACGGCATCGACTACGACGTCAACGGCCGACTGCACGCCTTCTTCACCTGGCGCGAGCAGAACGGCGCCGTCATGTGCAGCAGCGGCGGCATCACCAACCACGACACCGGCTACGTGTACTCCACCGACCGGGGCCGCACCTGGCGCAACGACGCGGGCACCGTCGTCGGCACCACCGGCGGCTCGGACACGGTCGCGGTCACCGACAGCGGGCTGGTGGTCGACCCGCTCAACCCCGACCACTCCCTGATGAACCAGGAGAGCCAGTCCACCGACTCCGCCGGCCTCCCGCACGCGATCATCAGCTATGTCCCCGGCCGCTTCGGCCAGTGCACCACGAACTACGTCACCGACCGCACCGCCAACGGCCGCGCCTTCCATGTCCGCAAGAACTCCTCGGGCACCTGGCAGAAGACGGAGATCCCCGTCGTACTGAACTCCAGCCAGCGCACCAAGCTGGTCCTGGACAAGTACGACAACGCCTACGCGATCTTCCCCTACGGCCGGATCGCCGGCGCCTCGAAGGCGTCCGGGTACACCGACTGGGCGCTGCTGTACGACGGCAGTGGTCTGAACGCCTTCGGCGAGGTCGTGATCGACGAGTTGCGCGTCAAGGCGGACAACGTCCTGTCGTTCATGTACCAGGAGAAGTCGAGCGGTACGACCCCCTCGGCGCTCCACGTCGTCGACTTCGCGCTGCCCGCCTGACCGGACACGTCTGGCCCGGTCATGACGGTAATGTGAAGGCCTTCCCGCCGCCCCTCGTTTCCCTGGAGGTCTCCGCCCGATGGCCCAGTCGGTGGGTATCAAGGACGTCGCCCGCGCCGCCGGAGTCTCCGTCGGCACGGTCTCGAACGTCATCAACCGTCCGGACACGGTCGCCGGCGAGACCCGGGCGCGGGTGCAGTCCGCGATCGAGCGGCTCGGCTACGTCCGCAGCGAGTCCGCGCGCCAGTTGCGCGCGGGCCGCAGCCGGATCATGGGGCTGCTCGTCCTCGACATGGGCAACCCCTTCTTCGTGGACGTCGCGCGCGGTGCCGAACGGGCCGCGCGCGACGCGGGGCTCGGCGTGATGGTCTGCAACAGCGCGCAGAGCCCGAGCGAGGAGGCCGAGTACCTGTCGCTCTTCGCCGAGCAGCGCGTGCGGGGCGTGCTGCTCACCCCGGCCGACGCCACCGGACGCAACATCGAGAGCTTCCGCCGGCACAACATCCCCTTCGTCCTGGTCGACCGGGTGGCGGAGGGCACCACCGAGTGCTCCGTCTCCGTCGACGACGTGGCGGGCGGCGCGCTGGCCGTACGCCATCTCGTCGACGCCGGGCACCGCTCCATCGCCTACGTCAGTGGACCGCCCGGCCTGAACCAGGTGCGCGACCGCCGCACCGGCGCCCTGAACGCCCTCGCCGAGGCGGGCCTGGCTCCCGAGGCGCTGCGCGAGCTGCCCACCGAGCGGCTCGACGTCGCCGCGGGACGGGACGCGGGCGCCCGCCTGCTCGGCCTCGCCGACCGGCCGACCGCCGTCTTCTGCGCCAACGACCTGCTCGCCCTCGGTGTCCTGCAGGCCATGTACGCGGCCGGTGTCGGCGTCCCCGACGACCTCGCCATCGTCGGCTACGACGACATCGAGTTCGCGGCCGCCGCGGCCGTCCCGCTCACCTCCGTACGGCAGCCCGCCGTCACCCTGGGCGCGCTCGCCGCCGAGCTGCTCATCGAGGAGACGGAGACGGAGACGGAGGGCGGACGCAAGGCTCATGAGCACCGGCGCGTGGTGCTCCAGCCCGAGCTGGTCGTGCGGAGCTCCAGCCTGCCCGGGCGCTGAGCCGCCGTTCAGTAGCTGTTCATGATCCCCGGTCGGGTCCGGCGGCCGTGGGTGTGCTGAACTGGGACGGCACAGTCCGTCCGTACGGGGAGCCCTGTTGACCGTCAGCTACCGCCAGCCCGGTGTCGTCCTCACCGACCGCCAGTTCACCGTGCCCCTCGACCACGACGACCCGTCCGGAGAAACGATCCGGCTCTACGGCCGCGAGGTCGTCGCGAGCGACAAGGCACGCCAGGACCTGCCGTGGCTGGTCTACCTCCAGGGCGGCCCCGGCTTCGGCGCCAACCGGTTCGTCGGCCGGCCGGCCTGGCTCGGCCGCGCCCTCAAGGAGTACCGCGTCCTCCTCCTGGACCAGCGCGGCACCGGCCACTCCACGCCCGCCAACCGCCAGACGCTCCCGCTGCGCGGCGGCCCCGCCGAGCAGGCCGACTACCTCGCCCGCTTCCGCGCCGACTCGATCGTCCGGGACTGCGAGGCGATCCGCCCGCAGGTCACCGACGGCGCCCCGTGGACCGTCCTCGGCCAGAGCTTCGGCGGCTTCTGCACGGTGACGTATCTGTCCACAGCCCCCGAAGGCCTGACGGCAGCCGTGCTCACCGGCGGCCTGCCCTCCCTGCACGCTCACGCCGACGACGTCTACCGCGCCGCCTACCCGCGCATCGAACGCAAGGTCACCGCGCACTACGCCCGCTACCCGCAGGACGTCGAACGCGCCCGCCGCATCGCCGACCACCTCCTCCAGCACGAGGTGGTCCTCCCGGGCGGCTACCGGCTCACCGTCGAGGCCTTCCAGTCCCTGGGCATCCTCCTCGGTGGCAGCGAGGGCAGCCACCGCCTGCACTTCCTCCTGGAACAGGCCTTCGTTCGCACCCCGCGGGGCCTGGAGCTGTCCGACGCCTTCCAGGAGGAGGTCCAGGGCCTGCTCTCGTACGCCGGGCACCCCCTGTACGCCCTCGTCCACGAGGCGATCTACGGCCAGGACGGCCGCCCCACCGCATGGTCGGCCGAACGCGTCCGCGGCGAGTTCCCGCAGTTCGACGCGGCGAAGGCCCTCACGGGTGACGGGCCGCTGCTGTTCACCGGGGAGTCCGTGCATCCCTGGATGTTCGACTGCGACCCGGCGCTGCGTCCCCTGCGCGAGACCGCCGAACTGCTCGCCGCCCGCACCGACTGGCAGCCCCTCTACGACCCGGCGCGCCTGGCCGCCAACGAGGTGCCGGTCGCGGCGGCCGTCTACCACGACGACATGTACGTCGACACGGCCCACTCCCTCGAGACCGCCCGCGCCGTCCGGGGCCTGCGCACCTGGGTCACGGACGAGTTCGAGCACGACGGCGTCCGGGCCGGCGGCCCCCGGGTCCTGGACCGGCTGCTGGCACTGACACGCGACGAGGCCTGATGTCAGCGGCGCGGGCTGAGCAGTCCTGACGAAGTCCGGTGCGGTATCGCGCCCCGTAAGGGGCGCGGGGCTGTGTCGATATGCGGCTCCGCCGCGTGGGCGCGACCAGCCCCCACCGGCCCGCGGGATCGTCACCACGCTTCCAGCGGAGCGCTTAGTCTGCGGGCATGACAGAGCCGACGATCCCACGCCCACACACGCCGTGGACGCGTCACCGGGACTGGAGCGCGCGGTGCACTCGCTGCTGGAACACCGCACGTACATCGAGGCGTTGACCGACGAGGAGCCGGAGTTGTACGTACGGGACTTCCTGACCGGCGTGTCGAAGTCCATGGGGGAGCGTTTCGGCGGCACGCCGGCCGTGGCGTTCGAACTGTTCAGCAGATAGGCAGACAGGGGGAAGCGATGAACGACACGGAACTGCTGGCGGACCGGTTCGAGGAGCACCGCGGGCATCTGAAGGCCGTGGCCTATCGCATGCTCGGCTCACTCGCCGAGGCCGAGGACGCTGTGCAGGAGGCCTGGCTGAAGCTCGCCCGCACCGACGCGAGCGGCATCCAGAACCTCGGCGGCTGGCTGACCACCGTGACCGGCCGGGTCTGCCTGGACATGCTGCGCTCGCGCACCGCGCGCCGCGAGCAGCCGATGGAAACCGGCTCGGGCGCCTTCGACGCCCTCGACACCTTTGTGCCCGACCCCGTGATCAGTCCTCTGGCACAGATCGACCCGGAGGCGGAGGTGCTCCAGGCCGACTCGGTGGGCCTCGCGCTCCTCGTGGTGCTGGAGACCCTGGAACCCGCCGAGCGGCTCGCGTTCGTCCTGCACGACATGTTCGCGGTGCCGTTCGACGACATCGCGCTGATCGTGGAGCGCAGCCCGGCCGCGACCCGGCAGCTGGCCAGCCGCGCCCGGCGCCGGGTGAAGGGCGCCACGCCGTCGACCGAGCCCGATCTCGGGCGGCAGCGCGAGGTCCTGGAGGCTTTCCTCGCGGCTTCGCGCGGCGGGGACTTCGAAGGGCTGCTCGCCCTCCTGCACCCGGACGTGGTGCTGCGTGCCGATTCGGGTGCGCTGGTGCGCGGCGCGGCCGCGTCCAAGGTCGTCCACGGGGCGAAGCCGGTGGCCGAACAGGCGGCGACATTCGGGCAGTTCGCGGGCTTTGCCCGGCTCGTGCTGGTCAACGGCTCGGTGGGGGTCGTCACGGTGCCGCAGGGCCGGCCGCTGGCGGTCATGGCCGTGACCGTCTCCGACGGCCTGATCACCGGCATGTACATCCTGTCCGACCCGGAGCGGCTCGACCGCCTCGGCCTCGACGACCTGGGGGACTGACCGGCGGCTCAGGCGGCCACGGCGAGCGGGCCGAGGGCGCGGTGCGGGCCCACGACCCGTCCGTCGGGCAGGAGTTCACCGGTGTCGTCGAAGACGATGGTGCCGTTGCACAGCAGGCTCCAGCCCTGCTCGGGGTGGGCCGCCACGATCACGGCGGCGTGGTGGTGCGGGCTGTCCGCGGTGGGACACGGGGTCTGGTGACTGCACATGACGTCTCTCCTCGATCCGTCGGCTCCTGCCTCGGCCGGCTGCTGTCTCCTTGGTAGCCGAGCTTGTTTTCCGTTGGATGAGGAGACCCCCACAGGGCCGGAAACTCGGCGGTGAGTTTTCCCGTCCCCGTGGGGGCGCGGAAGGGTCAGCGCCGTACCGCGTCGTGCAGGGCGGCCAGCAGATCCAGCGGGCGGCGGTCCGGGAACTCCGCCCGGGTGAGGTTCATCGCGTACGAGAACCCGACCCGCTCACCGGGCCAGGCGCCGTGCCGTGACCCGCCGGCTCCGGCGTGCCCGAAGGTGTCCGGCGGGGGGCCGAACAGCGCGAGCTCGGTGCGGAGTTCGTAGCCGGCTCCGTACGCCATCGGTGTTCCCCACAGGGGCGAGACACCCCGCCGCAGCTCCCGTCGGGCGAGCGCGACGGTGGACTCCTTCAGCACGCGTATGCCGTCCAGCTCGCCGCCCCGGGCCAGGCAGGCGTAGAAGCGCGCCATCGAACGGGCCGTCACATACGCGCCGACGGCCGGGAGTCCGGCGCGCCGGAAGGCGGGGCTGTTCCAGAGTGCGGGGGCGTCCGGCGCGGTCAGCGGGTTGCGGGTGAGGGCGCGGAACGAGTCCTCGTCCTCGGACTGTGGTGATGGCAGCACACCCGGCCCCGCCAGCGTGACCGCGACCCGGTGGTGCTCCTCGTCCGGCAGTCCGAGCCGGACGTCCAGGCCGAGCGGGCGCGCGAACTCCTCGGCGAAGAGGGCGCCGACGGTCCGCCCGTCCACCCGCCGCACCAGCTCGCCGGTCAGCCAGCCCCAGGTCAGTGCGTGATACACGAACCCGGCGCGCGGGTCGTCGGACGGCGGCTGCGCGGCCAGGAGCTTCGCCATGTGGGCGTGATCCAGCAACTCCTCGTTGCTGACGGGCTGTTGTACGCCGGGCAGCCGCGCCTGGTGCGACAGGATCTCGGCGACGGTGATCCGCTCCTTTCCGGCCGCGGCGAACTCCGGCCAGTAGTGGGCGGCCGGCGCGTCGAGGTCCAGCAGCCCCCGTTCGGCGAGCAGCAGGACACATGCGGACGTCAGGCCCTTGGCGCCCGAGAAGACCAGCTGCAGGGTGTCGGCGCGCCAGGCGCGTCCCGTCGCCGGGTCCGCCAGGCCGCCCCACAGGTCGACGACGGGTTCGCCGTCCCGGTACGCGGCGAAGGCGGCGCCGACCTCGCCGTACCGTTCGAAGTTGCGGGCGAAGACCTCCGTGACCGCCTCGAATCCGGGTGAGGTGGTGCCCTGGACGCCCCTCACGCCCCCTCCGCCGTGAGCAGCGCGAGGGCGGCCCGCTCGGCGTCCTCGGCGGCCCGGCCCTCGGGGTCGTGGTGGTCGGCGACGACCGTGGCGCCCTCCAGCAGGATCAGCAACTGCCGCCCCAGCCGTTCCGGTTCACGGACGCCGGCACGTTCGGCGATCGAGGTCAGCAGCCGCTGGTAGCGGCCCAGGTGGCGGTCGGCGATGGTGCGGGCGGGCGGGGTGTGATGCTGGGTCGACGCGTTGACGATCGCGCAGCCCCGGAAGCCGGGCTGTCGGTACCAGCTGCCCAACGCGTCGAAGAGCGCCGACAGTTGGGCGCCGGGGTGGGGTCCGGCGGCCTCGACCGCGTCGGTCAGCCACTGTACGACACGGTCGCTGCGTGCCTCCAGGACCGCCTCGACGAGGCCGTCCTTGGAACCGAAGTGCCGGTACAGCGTCTCCTTCGAGGCGCCCACCTCCCGGCACAGCTCGGCGACGCCTACGCCGTCCAGTCCGCGCTCGTAGAGGATCTCGGTCGCCGAGGCGAGGAGCGCGGCGCGGGTGCGCTCCGGATCGAGAGAGGTTCCCTTGGGTACGGGCATGCACGAGATGGTACCGATCGGTTCGATGATGGTCCAGGGGTGCGCCGGCGGTCAGTAGGCTGGGCGTCATGCCAGATCAGACAGCCGACCAGGCTGGCCTCGACGACCTGCGTGGCGACTGCGCACAGTGCTTCGGGCTGTGCTGTGTCGCCCTGCCCTTCGCGGCGTCGGCCGACTTCGCCATCGACAAGGACGCGGGGAAGCCCTGCCCGAACCTCCAGGGCGACCACCGCTGCGGCATCCACGCGCGGCTGCGCCAGAAGGGCTTCAACGGCTGCACGGTCTACGACTGCTTCGGCGCAGGGCAGAAGGTCTCGCAGATCACCTTCAGCGGACAGGACTGGCGCGACGGGTCGCCGGAGCACGCCCGCCGCATGCTCGACGTCTTCCCGGTCGTCCGCCAGCTGCACGAGCTGCTCTGGTACCTGACCGAGGCGCTCACCCTGCCCGCGGCCCGCCCCCTCCACGCGGATCTGCGCCGGATCCTCGCCGAGACGGAACAACTCACCCGGCAGACCCCCGGGGAACTGGCCGCGCTGGACGTGGGTGCCCACCGGCAGGAGGTCAATGTCCTCCTCCTCAAGACCAGCGAACTGGTCCGGGCGGGCACGCGCGGCCGCAAGAAGGACCGGCGGGGCGCGGATCTGATGGGCGCCCGGCTCAAGGGCGCCGACCTGCGTGGCGCCAACCTGCGCGGCGCCTACCTGATCGCCGCCGACCTCACCGGCGCCGACCTGCGGGGTGCGGATCTCATCGGCGCCGACCTGCGCGACGCCGACCTCTCTGACGCCGATTTGACCGGCGCGTTCTTCCTGACCCAGCCGCAGCTCAACGCGGCCCGCGGCAGCGCCGGCACCCGGCTGCCGGAGTCAGTCGCCCGCCCCGTGCACTGGACAGCGCGGCTCTGAAGGAGCCTCTTCCGTAAGCGAATGTGCCTTCGCCGGTGCGCCGGTGCGCCGCTCCAGGTGCAGCCGCAGCCCCTCCGGCATCAGCGTCAGCCGTTCGGCCACCCGCAGCCGGTAGTCCGGGTCGGGCCGCAGCTCGTAGCGGCGCAGCAGCAGCCCGAGCACGAGCGTGGCTTCGTGCAGCGCGAACTGGCGCCCGATGCAGGCCCGCGCCCCGGTTCCGAACGGCTTGAAGGAGTGCGCGGCACGGGCGCGTACGGCCTTGGCGTCGAAGCGGTCCGGGTCGAACCGCTCGGCGTCCGCGCCCCACACCTCCGGATCACGGTGCAGCATCGCCGTCAGCACCAGCGCCCATGCGCCCCGCCGCATGGGGTGCTCGCCGGCCAGCACCGTGTCCCGCCGGGCCTCGCGGGCGAAGGCGGGCGCCGTCGGCCACAGCCGCAGCGCCTCGTCCAGTACCCGGCGCACGTATCGCAGCCTGGCCACCTGCTCGTACCCGGGCACCGCCGCGTCGCCCCACACGCGGTCCACCTCGGCGCGGGCGCGGGCCGCGACATCGGGGTGCCGGGAGAGGTAATGCAGGGCGAAGGAGAGCGCACCCGAGGTCGTCTCGTGGCCCGCGACGAGGAACGTGATGACCTGGCGGCGTACGTTCTCCGGTGACAGCCGCTCCCCGGTCTCCGGGTGGGCGGTCTGGAGCATTCGGTCAAGCAGATCCCCGTTCCCGCCCCCGCTCGCCGAGCGCCGGGCCCGTACGAGGTCGTCGACCGTGCGGTTGAGGTAGTCGATGTCGGCGGCATTGCGCCGGCTTGCCCGCCGCAGCAACAGCGAAGTGAGCGGCGCGGGCACGGTGTTGAGTCGCTGCGCGTAGGTGAGCGTGCCCACCATGGCGGTGACGAAGGGGTGCAGCCGGGAGCGTTCGAAGGAGCCGAAGTCGTGCCCGAAGCCGGTGCGCGCGATCGTCTCCAGGGTCAGCCGGGTCATGTCGCCGGGCACGTCCACCGCCCGGCCCGCCGCCAGCGCGCGGTCCCAGTGGCCGGTGAGCTGCCCGGCCACGTCGAGCATCATCGGGTGGTAGGCCGCCATCGCCTCCCGGCTGAAGCCCGGGGCCAGGACGTCGTGCGCCCGCTGCCAGTTGGGCTCGTGGTTGTACGCGGTGAACAGCGCGTCTCCGACGACCGGCCGCAGATTGGCCACCCCCAGCCCGACATGCTTGGCGAAGCGGGTCTCGTCCGCCAGGTCGGCCGCGAGCTCGGCCCCCCACACGAACACGAACTCCCTGTCGAACGCCCGGCGCCGGAAGATCGGCCCCAGTTGCCGGGCGAACCGCATGGAGTCCTGGAGGGGGGTGCGCCGGCTCGCGCCGAGGATGTCGCCGACCAGGGGCAGCCGGTGCGGCGGATGCGGGATGCGGTGCAGCTCGGGCCAGCCGTGCTCGGCGCTGCGGAATCCTTTCGGCAGGTCGTTGCCCGCCGACGGCGCCGCCATCTCCACCATCTCCGCCATGACGCGATCTCCCTTGAGCCAGCGGCACGTTGAGCGTGTTGTACGTGGGTTCAATAACGGCGCCCAGTCTGGTCCCGCAATTGAACCGACGTCAAGTAAAGTGCCGCCATGGCCGCGAACCAGGGGCAGCGCACACGCCGCCGGCTCAGCACCGAGGAGCGCCGGGAGCAGCTCCTGTCGGTCGGGGCGCGACTGTTCTCGGAGAGCCCGTACGACGACGTGTGGATCGAGCAGGTCGCCGAGATCGCGGGCGTCTCCCGAGGCCTGCTCTACCACTACTTCCCGACCAAGCGGGACTTCTTCGCGGCGGTCGTGGAGCGCGAGAGCGAGCGGATGCTGCGCATGACGTCCGCCGTGCCCGGCGTCCCGGTGCGCGAGCAGCTCACCGCGGGGCTCGACGCCTACCTGGAGTACGTCGAGACCCATGCGCACGGCTACCGCGCCTTCCACCGCGCGGACGCGGCCGGCGACCAGAGCGTGCGCCGGGTCTACCAGCGCGCGCTGGCGGCGCAGGAGAAGCAGATCCTGGCCGCCCTCGGCGCCGACCCCGAGTTCGGCCCGCTCTTCGAGGAGCGCCCCGACGTACGGCTGGCCGTACGCGGCTGGCTCGCGTTCACCACGGCGGTCTGCCTGGAGTGGCTGCGGGGCCAGGACCTGACCCGGGAGCAGGTGCGGGACCTGTGCGCGCGGGCGCTGTTGGGGGTCATCACGCCTCCGGCTTGATCGCCGGTGGGCGAACAATGCCCTGTGGAACGACAGCGAGCCGGACGTCACATGGCCGGCGAAGGGCGAGGAGCCCGCGCTGCTCGCCGTGCGCTGCGGCGACCAAGGTCCCTTCGATGACACCTTCACCTTCACGCCCGAGGGGTGGCGGCTGATGCCTGAGCCCGACGGGGGCGGGCACCACGGTTGGCGCAAGCCCGGATCTCCGATAGGTTAGGCAAGGCTTACCTAAGGAGGTTTCGGGATGGCTGACAGCCAGACCTGGACGGCCGCGCCTTCCGCGGCCGAACGGGCCCGCTCGGTGCTGGCCGCCGCGTGGTCCTGCGCGGTGACCGCGGACGGCGGACGCGAGGAGTTCGTCGGTGCGCACACCGTCGACGAGGACGGCCGGGTGCATGTGCACGTGCCCGAGGACAGCACCCTGCTCACGGCCGCGATCTGCGCGCCCCGGGGCGAGCCGTCCGCCGTGCTGGAGTTCGCCGACGTCGCACCCGTCCCCGTGCGCAACCGGATCCGCGCCCGGCTCTGGCTCGCCGGCTGGTTCGCCCCCGAGGACGACCAGCTCGTCTTCCAGGCCACCCGCGTCGTGCTGAAACAGCCCTCCGGCGCGGTCGTTGTCGCCCTCGACGAGTTCGCCGCCGCCGCACCCGACCCCCTGGCCGGCGCCGAAGCCCAACTCCTCACCCACCTCGCCGACGCCCACCCCGACGCCGTCGAGCGGCTCACCCGGCTCGTCCGGCCCGACAGCCTGCACGGCGCCGTACGCGTTCAGCCGCTCGCAGTCGACCGGCACGGACTGACCCTGCGCATCGAGCGCGCCCGCGCCGACGGCGAGGTGCGACTGCCCTTCCATGCGCCGGCCGACGACGTCGCGCAGCTCACCGAGCGCATGCACGCCCTGCTCACGCAGGCGAGCGCCGCCTCCTGCCCGCGCGCCCTACAGCGGCAGCGCACAGACCGCGACGGGTGAGGCGAACGGCTCGCCCGCGAGCCGCAGGTCACCGCTCTTGTCGTCCACGTGGAAGACGCTGACCGTGCCCGACCGCTGGTTCGCCGCGAACAGCAGCCCGCCGTCCGGCGAGAATGCGATCTGCCGCGGGAAGTCACCGGCCACCGGCACCGTGTCGAGAAGCCTCAGCCGCGCGCCGTCCGCCTCCACCGCGTACCGCGCGATGTTGTTGTGGCCCCGGTTGGCGAGATAGGCGTACGAGCCGTTCGCCGTCACCACGAACTGCGCCGGGTAGTTGGTGCCCTTGCCGCTCCCGGTGGACTGCGGCTCGCCGATGGTCAGGCGGCCGGTGGCCGGGTCGTACGCGCAGACCGCCGCCGTGTCGTCGACCTCGTTGGCGAGGTAGGCGTACCGGCCGCCGGGGTGAAACGTCAGATGGCGCGGACCGGCGCCCGGCCGGGTGTGCGCCTGCGCGACCTCCTTGAGCGTGCCGGCCCTTTCGTCCAGGCGGTAGGTGTACACCGTGTCCGTGCCGAGGTCGACGGCGAGGACGTGGCCACCGTCGGGGCTGGTGATGAACTGGTGGGCGTGCGGGCCCTGTTGCCCGGGCCCGGGCGCGGGCGAGGAGTGGGTCACCATGTCGGTGCGCTCGCCCGGCGCCCCGGACGCGTCGATCGGGAACACGGCCACGCTGCCCGAGCCGTAGTCGGCCGTGAGCAGCCAGCGCCCGCCCGGATGGACCGACAGATGGCAGGGCTGCGCGCCGCCCGTGGCACTGCTGCCCAGAATGCTGCGGTCGGAGCGCCGTACGGCGGTCACGGCACCCTTCTCGCGCTCGTTCACCGCGTACAGCGTCCGGCCGTCCGGGTGCACCGCGAGGTACGACGGGTCGTCGACGCCGGTGAGAGTCCCGGTGCCGGTGATCCGGCCCGTCGCGGTGTCGTAGGTGGCGAGACCGATGCCCTTGCCGCCGTCCTCGGGGGAGGTGTAGGTGCCGACGTAGAGGGGGTGCGGGCCGGAGCCCGTGGGCTTCCGCGATGTCTGGGGCGAGGTCTCCGGGGTCGGCTGTCGCCCCCTGGCCCCGGCTGTCTCGGACGACGCCTTCGAGACCTCCGACGCGGTCCCACAGGCGGCCAGAGCCGTCGCCGCGGCCGCTCCGCCGAGCGTGCCGACGAAACGGCGCCTGCTCCAGCCGCCGCGCGACGCTTCTGCCTCACTGCCCATGTCCGCACCTCAGGTCGTCGGTTGCCCCGGTCGTCACAGCCACCTTGACGTCGGCGCCCCTGAAGCGCAAAAAAGCAACGAGTGTTGCGCAAGGCGCAACACTCGCCGCTGTCCACTACCAGTCGCCGTCCTCCACCGGCTTCCCCGACGCGTCCTTCAGCGGCTGCACCTGGTCGGGTGACGGCTGTTGCCAGGGCTCGTGATCGTCACCCAGCCAGTCGCCGACCGGCTTCACGTCCCCGAGCGTGTCCGTGGGGGCGAGGTCCTCGGCGTCCTGGTCGTAGTAGTCGTACCAGGGCAGGCCGGCCCGGGTGTACGCCGCACGGTCCACGGGCGACGGCGGGGGCTCCTCCCCCGTGATGCGACGCCACTCAGGCGGCGTCACCAGATGCACGAAGACCCGCCCGGCGGGCTCCGTCGCCCAGTCCTTCAACGGCCGGTCGTCCTTGTAGACCTCCTGGCGCATCGAGCCGCCGACACCGAGCCCCATGGCCGCGGCCGCGCGGGGCGCTCCACCGGGGGCGGCCGCGGCCATGGGGGCGGCCGGGATCGCGCCGGGCGGGTGCGGGCCACCGAAGCCGCCCCCGGCCGTCATCGTCAGCCGCCTCCGCTCCGCCTGGCGTCGCTCCTCCTCACGCCACTCGGCCAGCGCCCGGTCGTTCAGCGGGAACGACTGCAGCTGTACGCCGCCCCAGACCTCCTCGCCCGTGACCTGGCCCTCGACCGTCGCGCCCAGCCCCAGCGGCACCGCCACGAACTGGCGGACCGTGCCCTTGCCGGAGTTGATGCCGTCCAGCCAGGGCTGCCGCGGCAGCACGAGGTAGTTCTGCGGGCGCCGGGTGAGCCGGTCACTCCACCGCTTCCCCGAGACCGCGCACACCTTGCCCACCCCGACCTGGAGCGCGGCGGGCTCCGTCGTCCCCGAGAAGCTCAGCCACATCGCCTCACGCAGATACACCGGCAGCATCACGCCGCCACGCGCCCGCCACTGCTCGGGGACGGTGTCCGGGTGGTCCGAGACGCGGCGCACGGGGAACTCGCCGAGCCCGGGCGGCAGCGGGTGGTTGCCCGTCTCGGGCAGGCGCAGCGTACGGACGAACCGCACCGCCACACCGCCCGGCAGCCGCAGTGTGTTCCCGTCGATCCGCACGGTGGTGTCGGTCATCCGGACGCTCCCCTCATCGCCGTACATCGCCTCATGTGCCGTACCTCGCGTCATGCACGTCGTCACGCACGCGCCGTCGTTACGCGTGCGCAGTCGTCACGCACGCGCCGTCGTCGCTCATGCGCCGTCGTCACAGAGAACGACGGGCGGTCGCCTTGCGGTTCCGCCGCTGCCGGCGCGGAACGCGGCCGCCCAGTCGCTCCCGCAGCCAGGTGAGCAGCGGGCTGCGCTCGCGCTGCTCGCGCGAGCAGCGGTCCAGCTCCTCCAGCAGCCGGTGCGAGCGGTGCTCGGTGTCGAGCTCGTCGATGATGCGGTTGACCTCGGTCAGCACCGCACCGAACAGCTGCCACTGCCGCGCGTCGCGCTGGATCTCCTCCAGCAGCAGCTGGGCCAGTTTGTCGCGGGTGGCGGCGGCCTGACGCAGCTCGGCGGTGAGCCGTTCCTCCGCCGATTCGGCGTTGACGCTGACATGGGTGGTGACCAGGATCGCGAAGCTGACCACGGCGTCGGCGACCTCGGACAGCAGCTTCTCCACGACCGCGCCCGTCTCGGGCGGGAACAGCGGCTCGGGCTCGCGCTCCTTGGCGAGGTCGGTGAGGGTGCGGGTGATCACCCGCAGCACGACCGTGCAGATCTCCAGCGTGTCCAGACCGGTGCGCAGCACCACCCGGTGCAGCAGCCCCTCGCGCACGCGCGGATTGAGCCGCAGGCTGTCCTCGGCCTGCCGCAGGGCCGCGTCCACCTCGACGATGTCATGGTCGAGCCGGCGCGCCTCGTGCAGTCGTGCCGCCGCCTGCTCCACGGGCGTGCGGCCGGCGGCCTCCTCGCCGACGCGCAGCATCAACTGCCGCACCCGGCGCGCCAGCCCCTCGATCGACTCGCCCGCCTCGTCCACCCAGACGGGCGGGGCGAGCAGCAGGTTGCAGCCGAGCCCGACAACCGCGCCGATCAGCGTCTCCACGATCCGCGCCCACGCGGTGTCGCCGACGCTGGTGACGCCGAGCACCAGCATGGCGCTGATCGCCACTTCGGGTACGAACTCGTCGACCCGCACCAGATGGCCTACGGCGAGCGACGCCACGATGAGCAGCGCGAGACTCCACCAGGTCAGCCCGACCAGGAGACTGAAGGCGATGGCCACGAGGACGCCGGCCACCACGGAGTTCACCCGGCGGATACCGGTGGTGAGCGTGGAGTAGAGGGTGACCTGTACGACCAGCAGCGCGGTCAGGGGGGCCGTCAGTGGTCTGGGCTCCGGGCTGAGGTGCAGCGCGATGACGTACGCGACCGACGCGGCGGCAGCCGACCGCAACGCCTGTACGACCACGGGGTCCCGGTGGCGTCTCACCAACCGTCCGAGGGGCTCTTTCCACTCATGAGCATCTTGCATCTCTTGGCCTGTTCCCTTTCACAGGACCACTCGAACGTCCCCGTTGAGGACCGTAGGTGTCCGCAAATGAGCCTAGATTGTTCTCACCGGCCGGAAGGTGACAGGAGGGACACGGACATGGCGGAGATCCAGGGCATCGAGGCCCTCACCCGTTCGCACGACTACCTGCGGGAGGTGGCCACCGCGGTTCCGGAGGGTGCCTGGGCGGCTCCGACGCCGTGCTCCGCGTGGACGGCACGGCAGGTCCTCAACCACGCGCGCATCGACCAGCAGGCATTCGGCCTCGTCCTCACCGGCGGCCGACCGGACAGTGACCCCTTTCAGCCGGCCGACGCCCTCGCCGGGGACCCGGTGGCCGAACTCGACAAGGTGCTGGCCTCGGTCGCGGACGGGTACGCGCAGCTGCCCGCCGAAGCGGATCAGGTGCCCACCCCGCTGGGCCCGCTGCCCCTGGCTTTCGCCGCCGCGGCGGCCGCGATGGACGCGGCCGTGCACGCCTGGGACATCGCCGTCGCAACGGGCCAGAACCGGCCACTGCCGGACGACCTGGCCGAGGGAATCCGCCCGGCGGCGGACCGCCTGGTGAACCACCTCCGCGACGCCTACCAGGTTTTCGCCCCCGCCGAGCCGCTGCGTGAGGGCTACGGCAGCGCCGAGGCGCTCCTGGCGTTCCTGGGCCGCGACCCTCGCTGGACGCCACCGGCCGCGTGAGCCGGGCGGGCCGGGTTCTGGGGGTTCCGGGTTCTGGGGGTGCCGTCCCGTTGACGGAGGGGCCCCGTGACGCGTGATGGACGTCCTCAGGCGTACAGCTTGTCGAGGAACGCGGACAGATTGCCCGTCGTGCGGGCGATCTGCTCCTCCACCGTCAGACTCTCCTCGAAACGGGAACCGGAGTCCGGGACCTTCTTGCCGCGCACGTAGAGGGAACAGGCGAGGTCGGTACACATGTACAGGCCGACCGAGTTCCCCTCGCGCCCCGCCGCCCCCGCCTTGCGGGCCGTCATCAGCGAGACCCCGCCACCCCGGTGGGTCGTCAGACACAGCGAGCACATGCTGCGATGCAGGAAGCCGCGCTGCGAGGACGGGAAGCGCAGCGTCACGCCGACGAACTGCCCCTCCCGCTCGGTGACCAGATAGCTGCGGTCGGGCGCGCCCGGATCTCGCCAGCCCAGGAAGTCCAGGTCGTCCCAGGGGTGTTGGTCGAGATCCCGGGGCACGGCCACGCGCTTTGCCTCGCCCTTCGAACAATTGACGAAGGAGTTACGGATCTCCGGCTCGGTGAGTGATCTCATGGAGGGGCCTCCTGGCGTACCTGAGTGTTCCTGGTGTTCCTGTCGCGGGAAACCTAGGAGTTCTAGGTTTCTGCCTAGGGTAAGCAGCCGAGAAGGAAGGACGCCAGTGGATTTCAGGGGTCTCGCGTCACCGCGGGCGCGAGCGGCGCTGCGCCATGTCGCGGCCCGCTCCACCGGACCGGCCGTCGACCCGGACCTGCGCGTCACGCTGAACTTCCACCCGGACCGACTCGTCCGTGGCCTGCCCGTCCTGCGGGCGCTGGCCGAGGACGGCGCCTATGTCTCGCAGTTCGTCACGGGCACCAGCAATGGCGGACTCACCGCGCATCCCGGCGGTGACCGCCGGCGCTGGGAGAGCCGGATCTTCGGCGGCGCGTACGACGACGCCGACGCGCACGACCGGCCGGTGTACGGCGCGCTGGACTTCCGTCGCCAAGTGGTCGGCGCCGCCCCGCGGTTCGGCTCCTCGCACTTCCGGCTGACCGCGGCGGTGCTCACCCGCACCACGTTCTGCTACCCCGACAGCGCGGCCGAGCCCACCGACTTCGGCGTCGCCGCCGGCATGTCCTTGGTCGCCCTCGCCGAGGCCGACGAGCGGGACGCCCTCGACGACTACATCGAGGCACAGGTGCACGGAGGTGTCGACCTCGCCCGGGACGCCGAGGCGCTGGTCCTGGACGCGAGCTACCGCGGCACCCCGGTCGAGACCGCCGCCCGCCTGCTGCCCTGTCCCCTGGAGTGGCACCCCGGCTACCGGCTCTACGTGCCCGAGCTGCACCGCCACGCCGAATACCGCGGACAGGAGTACGCCGACCTGGGCGCCCGGATCGCCGAGCACGCCCGCCTCGACCCGCGCGTCATCGGCGACGCCGCCCGCACCGGCCGCCACGAACTCCAGGACCTCAAGAAGGTGTGGCACACCCTCGCCCGCTTCGGCGCGCCCGAGGGAGCCGGTACCGCCTACTCCCCGACGGCGGGCGCGGGCGGCCACACCCCCGTCGCCGGCACCCCCAGCGCACAAGCGCGGGCGACCAGCTCCGTACGGTTCGCCGCGCCCCAGCGTGCCGACAGTCGCCGCAGATGGTAGGTCACGCCGTCCGCGGTGAGCCCGGTCTCCCGGGCGGCCCGGGCCGTCGTCGCGCCCCCGGCGAGCAGCGCCAGGATCCGGGCCTCGACCGGCGAGACCCGCGCCCGCTCCGGCTCGGCCTCCAGGCACCGCTCGCCCTCGCCCGGCACGCGCAGCATCACCAGCAGCGCGGGCGTGTCCTCCACTGGGAACTGCTCGGCGCCGGAGCCCGGGTGTACGTCTGCGGCGACGGTTCGCGAATGGCGCCGGGTGTGCGCGAGGCGTTCCGTACCCTGTACCGGGACCGCACGCCGGGCGCCGACGAGGTCGCAGCCGAACAGTGGCTGGACGGGCTGATCGCCGCCGGGCGGTACGTCGAGGACGTGTACGCGGCGGGCTGACCGATGGGGAGAGGTGGGCGCACGGTGGCAGATTCCTGGGAGCGGGCCCGGCAGGTCCTGGAGTCGGCGGGTATCCCGCCCGACCGCCTCGCCCACCTCCGCCCCCTCGGCGGCGGCACCTACAACACCGTCGAGGAGCTCCGCCTCACCGACGGCCACCTCCTGATACTGAAAGTCGCGCCCACCGTGCCGGGCCTGAGATACGAGCACCGACTCCTCGTCTCCGAGGAGGAGTTCTGCCGCGGCGCTGCCGAGGCCGGCATACCGGCGCCCCGCGTGGTGGCCCTCGACGGCGACCGGGCCGTACGCCATCTGCTGATGACGTGCTGCCCGGGCGAGCCCTGGGACGACTCGCTCACGGACGCCGAACAGGCAGACCTGCGCACCGAGTTGGGACGTCAGGTGGCCCGCCTGCACCGGGTGACCGGACCCGGCTTCGGCTATCCGTCCGGCGCCCTGGGGCCGCTCGCCCCCGACTGGCGGACCGCGTTCACCGCGATGTTCGACGCGGTCCTCGACGACGGCCGCCACTACCGGGCCCGGCTGCCCCGCCCCGTCGACGAGATCGCCCGCACCGCGCGGGCCGCGGGGGAGGCGTTGGTCGAGGTCACCGTCCCGAGCCTCGTCCACTTCGACCTCTGGCCGGGCAACATCCTCGTGGACCGCTCGGCCGGGGCGCCCCGCATCGGCGGGCTCATCGACGGCGAGCGCATGCTCTGGGGCGACCCCCTGGCCGACTTCGTCTCCCTCGCGCTGTTGGGGGACATCCGGAAGGACGAGCCGTTCCTGGCGGGCTACCGGGAGGCCGGCGGCCGGGTCCACTTCGACACACCCGCCCGCCTCCGCCTCGCCCTCTACCGCGCCTACCTCTACCTGATCATGCTGACCGAGGGGGTTCCGCGGGGGTTCGACGAGGGCCGCGACCGCTGGGTTCAGGAGCTGGTCGCCCCCGGGCTCGTCAGGGCGCTGGAGGAGATCACGGACCTGGCCCCCGCCGCGTAGGCGTGCGCGCGCAGCGGCGGGCCGCTTAGCTCGCTGCGTGAATTAAGGGTCATGGAAAGTGCGCCAGGCGTGCCCGCGGCGGTATGTTGCAGGTCGGGCACGGTGCCGGAGGGGTTCCGGCAGGGTTCGGAAGGAGCCACATGGCGGGGCGGAACGGGCGCACGGTGCGCGACCTCAGGCGGGCCAACCGTACGGTCGTGCTGCAACGGCTGTACTTCGACGGCCCCCTCAGCCGCTTCGAGCTGGGCCCGGTCACCGGTCTGAGTTCCGGCTCGGTCAGCAACGTCGTCGCCGACCTGGTCGCCGACGGCCTGCTGGAGGAGGCCGGCAGCGTCGACTCCGACGGCGGCCGGCCCCGCACCCTGCTGCGCGTCGCACCCGGCAGCGGCCACATGATCGGCGTCGACGTGGGCGAGACCCGGGTGCGGATCGAGCTGTTCGATCTGACCCTCACCGAACTCGCCCGCGCGGAACACCCGCTGGAGCAGCAGCGATACGAGGTCGAGGTGATCGTCGGCCACATCCGCGACGGCATCGCCGAGGTGCTCGCCGCCGCCGGCATCGCACCCGAGCGACTCCTCGGCGTCGGTATCGGCGTCCCCGGCATCGTCGAGCGCACCCCGGACCGCGGGGCCGTCGTGCACGGCCAGACCATCGGCTGGGACGCGGTCCCGCTGGAGGCCCTGCTCCGCACCGGCTCCCAGCTCCCGGACGCCGTGCCGTACTTCATCGACAACGGCGCCAGGACCCTCGGCCAGGCCGAGATGTGGTTCGGCGGCGGACGCGGCGCCGACAACGCGGTCGTCGTCCTCTTCGGCTCCGGCGTCGGCGCCTGCCTGGTCACCCCCGATGTGGAGCACGGCCGGGCCGTGGAGTGGGGGCACCTGACCGTACGGGTCAGGGGGCGCCGCTGCCGCTGCGGCGCGCTCGGCTGTCTGGAGGCGTACGCGGGCGCCGAGTCGCTGCTCCAGCGCTGGCGCGAGGCGGGCGGGCAGCCGCCGGAGTCCGCCGACGAGGAGACGGCGCTTACCGCGATGCTGGCCGCCGCCTACCCGACCGAGGGCGGCGACGCGGCCGACCCCGTCGCGCTGGCCGTCCTGGAGGAGACCGCCGAGTACCTGGGCGCCGGCCTGTCCGACCTGATCAACCTCTTCCAGCCCGAGCGCATCCTCATCGGCGGCTGGGCCGGCCTCCAGCTCGGTGCCCGCTTCCTGCCGGCCGTACGCCGCCACGCCACCGCGTACGCCCTGCGCCACCCGGCCGAGAAGGTCACCGTCGACCTGGGGAAGCTCGGCCCCGACGCGGTCACCGTCGGCGCCGCGATCCTGCCGCTCGCCGATTTCTTCGCCCGCGGCGGCCGCCGCCCGGAACCCGCACCCGAGGGACCGGCCCCGGCCTGGCGCACGGCCCTGGAGGAACGCGCTCCGCACTGACGTTTCACGACCCGGCGAAGAGGTACTCGCGTGTCGCTCAGCCGACACGAAGGGAGTACGGCGTGGCAGACCAGCGTCCCGAGGAGCGCGGGGAGAGCGGTCCGCCCGTACCGCGGGACCTGCCGGACCAGCAGGCCCGCGAGGGCGAGGACCCGTGGGAGGCGAGCCCGGAGGGTGCGCAGGCGGAGCAGCCCGATGTCCCCGACACCGATGAGGCGGGCACGGGCAGGCGGGGCGAGCCACAGTCGGCGAACGTCCACCCCGAACACCCCACACCGGACGAGCCCACCGACTGACCGCCACAGGAGCCCCCATGGGTATGGCCGACCGGGTCCGCTCGTGGCCCGTCTACCGTCAGCTCACCGGCACCGACCGCACCGGCCGGGGCAGCGCCGTCAAGTCCGCGGGAACCCATGGCCTGACTCAGCCCACCTTGCGCCCCCGCATCGGCTCCGTCTCCGCGCCCTCGCCGCGCCGCAGGCCCAGCAGGAACTCCTCCAGCACCTCGGTCGACGTGTGGTGCGGGCGCCAGCCCAGCTCGGTGTGCGCACGCGTGCAGTCCATCAGGGGCAGCCGCAGGACCGCGTCGAAGAGATGGGGCGAGGCGGGCAGCAGACGCAGACCCCAGGCGGCGGCGACCGCAGAGCGGGCCGCGGTACGGGGGAGCCGCACCGGGCGGGCGCCGAACATCTCGCCCAGCAGCTCCGCGTCGACCGGCGGTTCGGCCGCCAGGTTGAAGGCGCCCCGGACCCCGGAGTCCACCGCCAGCCGGTATGCCTCGGCCGCGTCGTCCGTGTGCAGGGCCTGCACTCGCAGCCCCGGGATGGCGGGCAGGAACGGCAGCAGATCGGGCCGGGCCGCGGGGCCGGGCAGGAAACGCCCACCGAAGATCCGGCGCTGCTCGCTCGCCGACTGCCGTTTGAAGAGGAACGCGGGCCGCATCCGCACCACCCGCACCTCGGGGTGCTCCCGTTCGAACGTGTCCAGCACGCGCTCCAGATAGGCCTTCTCCCGGCAGTACGCGGCGCCCGGCCAGCCGTGTGTAGGCCATGACTCGTCCACCGTGTGGCCCTTCGGCCCCGGAGAGTACGCACCCACGGACGACGCGTGCACCAGCACCGGCACCCCGGCCGCGGCGACCGCCTGGAACACCCGGATGCTGCCGAGCACGTTCGTACGCCAGGTCGCCGCCGGATCGTGCGTCGGCTGGAACGACCAGGCCAGATGGACCACGGCGTCCGCCCCCTGGAACTCCTTCACCGGGTGGGGCCGCTCGGCCGCCAGGTCGACCGCGGCCCAGTCCGTCTTCGGCGGCGACCAGTCCGGGAGCCGGCGGGCCAGGCCCAGCACCGAGCCCACCTCCGGATCCTCGGACAGTAGACGCACCACGCTCGTACCGACATTGCCGGTGGCGCCCGTGACGACGACCCTCCGGCCGGGCTCGCTGCTCACCTCGGTCTCCTCCCTGTGGGTGAGGTGGGGCTGCCCGAGTACCCGGCCGACGGAGACCCGCACATGTCCCGGCGAGACCGCCTGCGCGCTCACCGAGAGCCGGAACGGGATGACGTCGGAGGTAATCGACGCGCCGCGCGCCGACCGGAAGCATGAAGGGCATGGCAACCGCGCCGCCACCGCATCCCGGGAGGAACCCATGCCGTACTTCGAGAGCCCCGTGGACGGCACACGGCTGCACTACGTCGACTACGGTCCGGCCGACGGATCCGTGGTCGTCTTCGTGAACAGTTCCTACTTCGGGACGGAGATGTGGGAGTACCAGATGCTGCCGCTGGCGGAGGAGGGCTACCGCTGCGTCGGTTTCGACCGGCGCGGGCACGGCCGCTCGGACGACGTGTGGGGCGGGTTCGACCTGGACAGCCTCGCCGATGACCTGCAGGGCCTGATCGAGCACCTGGATCTGCGTGACGTCACCCTCGTGGGCCACTCCGTGGGCACCGCCGAGATCGTCCGGTGCCTGACGCGGCACGGTGCCGAGCGCGTCGCCCGGGCGGCGCTCGTCGCCGGCATGGTGCCCGGTCCCGTGCGGTCGGCGGACCATCCGGAGGGCATCGCCCCGGAGCTCGCAGAAGCGGCCAAGGACGCCTTCCAACGGGATCGGGCCGCCTTCTTCGCCGACGGCGCCCATGACTTCTTCGCGCTTGACCGGCCGGGCAACGAACTCTCCGACGCCTACGTGCAGTCCATGGTCCGGCGCTGCCACGGGTCGACGGCACGAGCCGGCGTCGCGCTCTGGGACGTCATCGCCGACCTGAACGCCGTGCCCGAACTGACCAAGCTGGACCTGCCCGTGCTGGTCGTCCACGGTACGCACGACGTCTCCGCGCCGTTCGACCTGACCGGCCGTCGCACGGCGGACCTGGTACCGAACGGCACGCTCAAGGTGTACGAGAACGCCGGCCACGGCCTCTTCGCCACCCACGCCGCACAACTCAAGGCGGACCTGCGGGAGTTCATGGCAGACGGCCGAGCCGCCTTGGTCCCGTAAGGGATGATCAGGCCATGAGCGAGATCATTCTGATGTCCGACGCCAGGGTCGCCGCCGTGCCCGTCGAGGAGTGCGGTGAGCCCCTCGTGGACGTAAGCGGTTCCCTGCTGGTCGACGACCGCAAGCAGAAGGACTCCCACGGCGCCCAGGTCCACCTGCGGCAGGGCGTCCTCGACCGGCTCCTCGAAGCGCAGGCGCTGCTGCCCGAGGGGCTGCGCCTGCTGTTCGTCGAGGGATACCGCCCGCCGTCCCTCCAGCGCCTCTACTTCGAGCGGTACGCCGACGAACTGCGCGCCGAGCACCCGGAGCGGACCGCCGGACAACTCCGCACGGCGGCCAGCCGCTACGTCTCCCCGCCCGAGATCGCCCCGCACAGCGCGGGCGCCGCCGTCGACCTGACCCTGGTCGACGCCGACGGCCGCGAACTCGACCTGGGCACACCCATGAACGCCAGCCCCGAGCAGAGCGCGGGCGCCTGCTACACCGGGGCCGACAACATCACCGACGAGGCCCGCGCGAACCGCGAAGTGCTGGGCAAGGCACTGAGCGCGGCGGGCCTCGTCAACTACCCCACCGAGTGGTGGCACTGGTCGTACGGCGACCGCTACTGGGCCCTCGCGACGGGGGCACCCGCCGCGCTGTACGGGCCCAGGGAACTCGACGAGTTCTAGGCTGGGAACGCGTTCACCCCGGTCAGTTCCGCCGAGAACTCCCACAAGCGCGACGCCTGTTCGGGATCGGTCGCCCAGTCCTTCACGCCGACCGTCGCACCGTCCGCCGGGGCGGGCTCGGCGACGTCGCAGTCCTCCAGGTACAGGCCGCCCAGGCCGTCCAGCTGGGGCGAGGTCGCCGCCCACACCTGGGTGGCCGCGCCCTGCTCGGGGGTCTTGAAGCCCTCGGGGTTCAGGACGTTGCCGTTCTCGTCGATCCAGCCGCGCTCGACCATCTCCTCCTTGGGGATGTGGCGCTGCAACGGTGTGATGATGCCGCCGGGGTGGAGCGAGAAGGCCCGTACGCCGGCGTCCCGGCCGAGCTTGTCGAGGTGCACGGCGAACAGCACGTTCGCCGTCTTGGCCTGTCCGTACGCCTCCCACTTGTCGTAGCCGTGGCGCCACTGGACGTCGTCCCAGCGGATGCCGGAGAAGTGGTGGGCGCGCGAGGAGACGGAGACGACGCGGGCGCCACCCGGCGCGATCGCCGGCCACAGGCGGTTCACCAGGGCGAAGTGACCCAGGTGGTTCGTGGCGAACTGGGCCTCCCAGCCGGGCCCGACCCGCGTCTCCGGGCAGGCCATGATCCCGGCGTTGTCGATGACGAGGTCCACGGTCCGGCCGGAGGCGAGGAACCGCTCGGCGAAGGCACGCACGCTCTCCAGGTCGCCGAGGTCCAGCTCGTCCACCTCGACGCCGTCGATCCCGGCCAGCGCCTCCCGGGCCGTGTCCGGGCGGCGGGCGGGGACGACGACGCGCGCGCCCGCCTTCGTCAGGGCGCGTGTGGTCTCCAGGCCGAGGCCCGAGTAGCCACCGGTGACGATGGCCAGCTTCCCGGTGAGGTCGATGCCCTGAAGGACCTCGTCGGCGGTGCTCGCGGCGCCGAAGCCCGAGCCGATCTTGTGCTGTGCAGTGCTCATACCTGGAACGCTACGAATTCGAGTGCTCTCGAAGTCAAGCGGAAACGGGGTGGCGGCGAAGGAAAGCCCCGACCGGACGGGGGAAGCACGGTCGGGGCGGCTGTCGCCCCGGGCGGCCGGCAGCTGGGCGGGGACCCCGGCACGAGTACCACGTCAGGCCTTTGCCACTCCGGACGGCGTACGGCCGTCCTGCGTCCAGGCCAGCAGCTCGTCCAGGGACCACGTGGTGACCACCCGTTCGGCGGGCACCCCGCACTCCTCGGCCCGCGCGCAGCCGTGGATCTGCCAGTCCAGCTGGCCCGGCGCGTGGGCGTCGGTGTCGACGGAGAACAGCACGCCCGCCGCCACGGCCCGGCGCAGCAGGCGTCTGGGCGGGTCGAGCCGCTCCGGACGGCTGTTGATCTCCACGGCCGTGCCGGATTCGGCACACGCGGCGAACACCTCGTCCGCGTCGAACTCCGACTCCGGGCGGCCCCGTCCGGTCACCAGGCGTCCCGTGCAGTGCCCCAGGATGTCGGCGTGCGGATCGCGTACGGCGGCCATCATGCGGCGGGTCATCGACCGGGCGTCCATGCGCAGCTTGGAGTGGACGGACACGACGACCACGTCGAGCCGCTCCAGCAGCTCCGGCTCCTGGTCGAGGGCGCCGTCGTCGAGGATGTCGCACTCGATGCCGGTCAGCAGCCGGAAAGGTGCCCAGGTCTCGTTGAGCTGCGCCACCACCGCCAGCTGCTCGCGCAGCCGCTCGGCCGACAGCCCGCGCGCCACCGTCAGCCGTGGGGAGTGGTCGGTCAACGCCGCCCACTCGTGCCCGAGCGTGGCCGCGGTCCGGCCCATCTCCTCGATCGGGCTGCCACCGTCCGACCAGTCGGAGTGCAGATGGCAGTCCCCGCGCAGCAGCGCCCGCAGCCGCTCACCGCCCTCGGCGAGCGGGCCGGCGGCCTCGCCCTCCAGCTTCTGCAGATAGCCGGGCACCTGCCCGTCCAGCGCCTCGCGCACCACCTGGGCGGTCTTCGGCCCCACGCCCTTGAGCTGCTCCAGCGTCCCGGCCCGCGCCCGCTCGCGCAGCTCCGCCTCCGGCAGCTGCCCCAGCATGCGCGCCGCGGTGCGGAAGGCGCGGACACGGTACGTCGGCGCCAGGGACCGCTCCAGCAGGAAGGCGATCCGGTCCAGTGCCTCCACGGGATCCATCGCCACCTCCTGGATCCAGGGTTCTCCAGCCGGGGCCGGGCCGCACGACGGAAGGGAGGCCCGGTGACACCGTGCGTCCCTTCCGTCCCGGGGAGTGGCGACGGCGGCCGAGATGGGCTCGCCGGGTGAGGCACGCCACTCACGATCGCCGGTTGCGTTCTACGCTCGATGACATGACCGAAGCAGCGTGCCCTTACATCTCCAATCCACGGATCATGGTGCTCGGGGTCCAGCCGGGCACGCCGCCGTTCCGCATCGTGGAGATCGACGGCGAAGTGGTCGGTGAGGCGAAGGCCATCACCGACGTCCTCGAGGCAGCTGCCGCGTTCGGCATCGTCGTCCATGACCTGGACGATCCGGACGTGGTCCGCTGGGTCGGCGGGGACAAGTTCACCTGGACACCGCGCTGGGGCCGCCGCTAGCGGCACCGGCGCGGCTCCGGCTCAGCCGACCGTCCACTTCTGGTTGGCGGCGCCCGTGCAGGTCCAGATCTGTAGGCGGGTGCCGTTGGCCGAGTTGTTGCCGGTGACGTCCAGACACTTGTTCGCCTGCGGGTTCACGATGTCGTGCGCCGCGGAGACGGCCCACTTCTGGTTCGGGCCGCCCGTGCAGTCCCACAGCTGTACCGTCGAGCCGTCCGCCGTGCCGTTGCCGGTGACGTCCAGGCACTTCCCGAGCGCCCGGAGCGTGCCGTCCGCGCCGACCGTCCACTGCTGGGCCGCGGTGCCGTTGCAGTCGTAGAGCTGTACGGGGGTGCCGTTGGCGGAGTTCGCTGCGGCCACGTCCACGCACTTGCCGGCCAGCCCCTTGATCGCCGCGCCGGCGGACGTGTCGCCCGTCGTCACCGAGACCGAGTCCACGACGAGCTGCTGCGGGAAGACGGTGGAGCCGTCCGGGTCGCCGGGCCAGTAACCGCCGACCGCCAGGTTCAGGATCAGGAAGAACGGCTTGTTGAACACCCAGGTCTTGCCGCTCAGGTCGGCGGGCGTGCGCCGCTGGTAGACGGTGCCGTCCACGGACCATGTGATCGAGTCGGGCGCCCAGTCGACGGCGAAGGTGTGGAAGGCGTCCGCGAAGGCCTGGCCGTTCGCCAGGGAGTAGGCCGCGCCTATGCCGCCGGAGCCGGAGTAGCCGGGCCCGTGGATGGTGCCGTGGACGGTCGAGGGTTCGAAGCCGACGTTCTCCATGACGTCGATCTCGCCCGAGTCCGGCCAGTTGACCGGGGTGCCGAGCATCCAGAACGCCGGCCACATGCCCTGCCCGCGCGGGATCTTCATCCGGGCCTCGACGTGGCCGTACTGGGCCGTGAACTTCCCGGCGGTGTTGAGCCGGGCCGAGGTGTACTGGCAGGTGCCGTACCAGCACTGGTAGTTGGCGGGGTTCTCCCGCCGGGCCGTGATCACCAGATGCCCCTGGCCGTCCAGGGACGCGTTGTTGGTGCCGGACGTGTAGTACTGCCGCTCGTGGTTGTTGACGTTGTCGCCGGTCTCCAGCTGCCACTTCGAGGCGTCCACGGCCGCACCGGCCGGTCCGTCGAAGCTGTCGGAGAACGTCACGGCGGCCGCCGAAACGGACGGCGCGTCCGCCTGCGCCGGACCGATCGCGGCGGACGCGGCCAGTACGGCGGACAGGGCGGCGAGAAGACATCTGCGGAGCAGGCGTGGGGAGGCCACGGCTCTCCCTTCCGTACGGCGTGCCCGGGGACGGGCGTGCCGACCGAGGTGGGGGATGGATGCGTCGCCTCTTGATTTAAGAAGTAAGTTAAGTGGCCGTCAATACTTTGGTACGGACCAGTGGTCGAGCGCGCGGCCGAACGAGCGGGGCCCGTTCGCGCGCTACTCCGACCGCTTGCGCGCGTGCACCGCGCGGCTCAGCCTCCGTCCCAGGAGCAGGTAACCCACCAGGGCCCCGCCGGTGTTGAGGATGACGTCGTCGATGTCGAAGGCGCGCCCGGTGATCAGTGCGCCCTGTGCGAACTCCACCAGGAGCATCACGATCGCGGTCAGCAGCAGCACGCGCAGCACCCCGCGGGCCCGAGGAGCCACGACCGGCACCAGAATGCCGAACGGCACGCCGAGCAGCAGGTTCCCGCCGATCTGTTTGACGGCGTCACGCAGCGCCGGCTGGTCCAGGTAGGCCTTCAGGGAACGGCCCGGATGCAGATTGGTGTGCGTCAGCGCCTCCGACGCGGGTGAGGGCTGGAGGGTGAGCCGGGCCAGCACGACGGCGAAGGCCACCATGAACGCGAAGGCGCACAGCATCGCCGGCAGGCGGAGGAGGAAGGGGAGCGGCCGGTGGTCACCGCGGGCCGGTCGCGGCGCGGGCTTGGCCTTCTTGGCGGCGCGGGAGCGAGACGGCTTGCCGCTCGTGGCGGCCGGCTCGGTTCCGGCGGGAGCCGCCTTGGTCCTGGCGGGAGACGGCTTGGACTTGGCAGGAGTCGGCTTCGACTTGGTGGTGCGGGAGAGAAAGGCGGTACGCGACCTCGAGGCTGTACGGGCCATGCGGTCCTCCAGTCTTCAACTTCGCGATGTCATAAGGCGGTTACCCGCGATCGGGCCGTCGAAGCCGTGAACGAAGGGCGCCCGGAGTGCGCCCGCGTTTCCATTCCTGCGCTCGGGGCAACCGGGTTGGGACCCGCGCGCGCCGCCGCTCGCCACAGCAGGGGCGGTGCTTGGATGCCGGGGAACGACGGACGGGGCAGGACCGCGAGGAGGTGGCGTGTGAACCGGCGCGACAACCGGCGCATGACAACGCTCCTCGCGCTCGCCGAGATCCTGGCCTGGTGGGCCGCGCTCACCGTGCTGTGGCTGGTCCTGATCAGCACGGTCTACACCCTGGAGTGGGCCGTCGGCGCCGGCGCCGCATGCGTCGGGGCGCTGGCGGCACGGGCCGCCCGCCGGGCGGTGGCCGACCGGTGAACGGCTGGCTCCTCGCCGCGACCACCGTGCTTGCAGGGGGAGTGGGCGCGTCCCTGTGGGGTGTGGCCACCGGCCCGCTGCGCCGCCGGGTCGTCGCCCAGAACCTCTCCACCGCCGTGGCCTGCTCCGCCCTCCTGCTCCTCGCCCAGGCCTACGACCGCCCGGCGTACGTCGACCTCGCCCTGGTACTCGCGCTGCTGGGCCCGGTCGGCACGCTCGTCTTCGCCCGGCTGCTCGCCGACGAACTCACCGGGGACCCGCCGCGTGCCTGGGGCGTGACCTGGGCGGCCGCGGGTCTCGGCGCGGTCGTCGTCCTGGTGCTGTGCGCGGCCACCGGCCCGAGCCGGGCGATGGCGAAGCTCCTGGTCATCGGCGCACTGCTGATCGGCGGCAACGTCATCGCCTCACGCGCGCTGGCAGGCGGATTCGGCAGGGTCCGCCGTGGCTGACGCGGTCATCGTCGTCGCGCTACTGCTGGTGGCCGCCTCGGCGACAGCCGCCGTCGCGACCCGCGATCCGGTGCGTCAGGCCCTCGTCCTGGCTGTCCTCGGCGTGACCCTCGCCGTGCTGTTCACCGTGCTCCAGGCTCCCGACGTCGGACTGTCCCAACTGGCCGTCGGTTCCGCGCTGACACCCCTGTTGCTGCTGCTCACGGTCCGCAAGGTGAAACGGCGGGCGCAGCGGAAGGGGCGCGAGCGGTGAACCGCCGCGTCCGGCTGTGGCTCGTGGTGACCGGCGGCGTCGGGCTGGCCGCGCTGCTCGTCGCCGCCTGCTTCGACCTGCCCGCCTTCGGCGGTGCCCGGCACCCCTACGGCGCACGCGCCGTACGCGCCTCTCTCGCCCGGCACACCGCGAACGTCATCTCCTCCGTCAACTTCGACCAGCGCGCGTACGACACGCTCGGCGAGATGAGCATCCTCTTCGCGGCCGTGCTCGGCTGCGTCGTCCTGCTGCGCCAGGCCCGCGACGAACACCGCGCGAAGCCCGAATCCGCCGAGGTGGACCGGCTCGTGCGTGGCTACTCCCTGACCGTGCTGCCCGTCGCCGTCGTCACCGGCCTGTACGTGATCGCGCACGGCCAGCTGAGCCCCGGCGGCGGCTTCCAGGGCGGAGTCGTCGCCGCGACCGCCCTGCACCTGCTCTATCTCGGCGCCGACTACCGTGCCCTGGAACGCGTCCGCCCGGTCGGCCGGTACGAGGTCGGCGACGCGCTGTCCGCCTCCGCCTACGTCGTCACCGGGCTCGCCGGCGTACTCGCGGGCACCGCCTTCCTCGCCAACACCCTGCTGCCGTACGGCACGTTCAACACGCTGTCGTCCGGCGGCACCGTCCCGCTGCTGAACGCGGCCATCGGCATGGAGGTCGCCTGCGCGGTCGTCGTGCTGCTCGCCCGCTTCCTGGACCAGGCCGTCGAGATCGAGGAGGAGAGCGGGAAGTGAGTCCGCTGTGACCGCCCTGACGCACGTGCTGCCGTACCTGGTCGCCGTCTGGATCTTCCTGGCCGGCTGCTACGGCCTCGCCACCAGCCGCAACCTGATCCACGCCGTCGGCTGCCTGGCCGTCTGCCAGTCCGCCACCTATGTCCTGCTGCTGGCCGTCGGCTACCGGGACGGCGCCACCGCGCCCGTCTTCTCCGATGTGCAGCCCGGTTCGCGTCCCGTCGTCGACCCGGTCGTACAGGCCCTCGCCCTCACCGACGTCGTGGTCGGCGCCACGGTCACCGCGCTGCTGCTCGCCCTGGTCGTGCAGATCGCCAAGCGGCACGGCACGGTCGACCCCGACGAACTCTCCGAGCTGCGCGGCTGATGAATCACCTCCTCCCGCTGGTCGTCGCCGTCCCGCTGCTCGGGGCGGGACTGCTGGTCGCCTGCGGCCGTCGGCTGCCGCGGGTCGCCGCCGAGTCGATCGGCTGCGCCGTCTCGGCCGGCACCGCCGCGCTCGCGCTGATCCTGCTGCTGAACTCCTCGCCGCCCATGGTCGAGTGGGCCGGAGGCTGGGTGCCGGTCAACGGCGAGAGCGTCGGCATCGCCCTGACCGGCGACGGCTCGGGGCTCGGCCTGGCCGTGCTCGCCTCCCTGCTGACGCTGGCGGCACTGGCGTACTCCTGGCGCTACTTCGAGGAACCGCCACGCCGCCACGCCGGTTCCTTCCCCGCGCTGATGCTGGTCTTCCAGGCGGGCATGTGCGGCTTCGCGATCGCCGGGGACCTGTTCAACGCGTTCGTGTTCTTCGAGCTGATGAGCGTGGTCGCGTACGCGCTGACCGGCTACCGGATCGACGACCCCAGGGCCGTGCAGGGCGCACTGACCTTCGGGGTCGTCAACTCCCTCGGCGCGTACGCCATGCTGATGGGCGTGGGGCTGCTGTACGCGCGCACCGGCGAACTGTCCATGACGCAGATCGGCCGTGGACTCGACGCGCACGGCCGGCCCGACGCACTCGTCCTCGCCGCCTTCGTCCTCGTAGTGACGGGCCTGCTGATCAAGGCCGCCGCCGTGCCCTTCCACTTCTGGCTGCCGGACGCGCACGCCGTCGCGCCCACCCCGGTGTGCATGCTGCTGTCGGGCGTCATGGTCGAACTCGGGGCATATGGCGTGTGGCGCGTCTACGGCACCGTGTTCTCCGGCCCCGGCGGGGTGCCGGCGGCCGATGCCGAGCGCGCGCTGGTGGTGCTGGGCGCGCTGACGGCGGTGGTCGGCGCGGTCATGTGCTGGTATCAGCGGCACATCAAACGGCTGCTGGCGTACTCGACGGTCGCCCACACGGGACTGTTCCTCATCGGCATCGGCGTACTCAAGCCGGAGGCCGACGACGGGATCGCCCTGTACGTCCTCGGCCACGCCGGGGTGAAGGCCGCGCTGTTCGCCTGTACCGGCATCCTCCTCGACCGGTACAGCAGCGTCGACGAACACGCGCTGCACGGACGCGCCCGCAGGTTGCGCGGTGTCGCCGTGCTGTTCGCCGCCGGAGGCCTCGGCCTCGCGGGCCTGCCGCCCTTCGGTACGGCACTCGGCAAGGCGATCACGGAGGAGGCGGTGGGCGGCCCGCTCACCGTGCTGTACGTCGCCACGTCGGCGGTCACGGCGGGAGCGGTGCTCCGGGTCGCCGCCCGGGTGTTCCTCGGCCTGGGCCCCCGGCCGCAGGAGAAGGCCGAGTACGAGACGACCGGTTCCGGCGAGCGGCCCGAGACCCGGCAGCGACTGACCCGGGTCCCGGACTCCATGACCACGGTCCCCGCGGTGCTGCTCGCCGGAGCGCTCGCCGTCGGCGTGGCCCCCGGCTTCGCCGACGTGGTGGCCCACGCCGTCAACGAAGCCGGGTCGGGAGGTGTGGTCACCTCCGTGCACTGGACCCCCGCCGGAATCCTCCTGGGCCTCCTCTCCACCCTGCTGGCCGTGGGCCTGGCGGCCGTGGCCGTCACCCGCCCGGGTCTGCTCGGCGCGCCGCACCGGCTGCTGCCGCTGCGGCGCCTGCAGTCCGGGCACGTCGGGGACTACGTGGCCTGGGTGCTGGTGGGCACGACGCTGCTCGGCGCGCTGGCCCTGCCGGGTGTGGCCGGTGGCTGATCAGGTCCCGTAGGAGATGTGCACCTCCTTGAAGCCGAGAGAGCCCAGCAGCCCTTCGAGCATCTCCGTGGTGTTGGTCTCGGCGCGTGTGGTCAGCCCGCTGTCCTTGGCCGCGTCGCCGATGTGCCGGACGGCGAGCTTCTGCACGGCCTGTTCGCCGTTCGGGTTGTCCGAGAAGAGGTCGCCGAGCCGGTCGAGGAGACCGCGCTGCTTGGAGACGGCGTAGGAACGGTCGGGGTCGAGGGCCGGCTTGCCGAGCTGTGCGTGCGGCAGCCGGAGCGTGGCGGACGTGCGGTCGTCGTTGACCGTCACGTCGTTCTTGGCGAGCTTGCCGAGGTCGACATAGGCGTCGACGGTGCCCGCCCCGACGTACAGGGTGCGGGTGCCGCGGAGCGCGTCGGGCAGGTACTTGGCGTCCTTCTCCAGGTCCACGACGACCTGGAAGTTGCCGGAGGCCGCGTCGTAACGGCTCATGTCCTGGATGGACTTGAGCAGAGCGGGACCCGAGCGATCCCGGGTCTCGGTGCCGAACAGGTCCCGCAGCCCCGGCAGCACGGCCAGCCGGATGCCGGCGAACAGCACGACGAGCACCAGCACGAAGGCGGTCACCACTTTCGCCCAGCCGGGCATGCGCTTGGGAATGCGCCTGATGGAAGTCGTCATGTCGACGGTCCTCCCTTCCTACTAGGCAGATTCCCCTCAATTCCTTTACCAGACCGCCTTGTTGGATGATCTCTTGTCCTCCGGGCCGCTCGCGGAGGCCGTGCGCCGGATTCACCACGGTGAGTCCGTCAGCGCCCTGTTCGACGCGCCGTGAACCGAATAGACAGGAAGGGGACGGACCCGAGGAGGGCGCGCAGTGGCGAAGGCGAAGTTCGAGCGGACCAAGCCGCACGTGAACATCGGCACCATCGGTCACATCGACCATGGCAAGACCACACTCACGGCGGCCATCACGAAGGTGCTCCACGACAAGTTCCCGGACCTGAACCCGTATACGCCGTTCGATCAGATCGACAAGGCGCCCGAGGAGCGCCGGCGCGGCATCACGATCTCCATCGCCCATGTCGAGTACCAGACGGAGCGCCGGCACTACGCGCACGTCGACTGCCCGGGGCACGCCGACTACATCAAGAACATGATCACCGGCGCCGCCCAGATGGACGGCGCGATCCTGGTCGTCGCCGCGACGGACGGGCCGATGCCGCAGACCAAGGAGCATGTGCTGCTGGCCCGGCAGGTGGGCGTGCCGTACATCGTCGTGGCCCTGAACAAGACGGACGTGGTCGACGACGAGGAGATCCTGGAGCTCGTCGAGCTGGAGGTGCGCGAGCTGCTCACCGAGTACGAGTTCCCCGGCGACGAGGTCCCCGTGGTCCAGGTCTCCGCGCTCAGGGCCCTGGAGGGCGACCCGAAGTGGACGGCGTCGGTGCTCGAACTCCTTGCCGCCGTGGACGAGTTCGTGCCCGAGCCGGTGCGGGACGTGGACCGGCCGTTCCTGATGCCGATCGAGGACGTCTTCACCATCACCGGGCGCGGCACGGTCGTCACCGGCCGGATCGAGCGCGGCACGCTACGGGTGCACAGCGAGGTCGAGATCATCGGCATCCACCAGCAGAAGACGAGGACGACGGTCACCGGCGTCGAGATGTTCCGCAAGCTCCTCGACGAGGGCCGGGCCGGGGAGAACGTCGGGCTGCTGCTGCGGGGCGTGAAGCGGGAGGAGGTGGAGCGCGGGCAGGTCGTGATCAAGCCGGGGTCGGTCACCCCGCACACGGAGTTCGAGGCGCGCGCGTACATCCTGTCCAAGGACGAGGGCGGCCGGCACACGCCGTTCTTCCAGAACTACCGGCCGCAGTTCTACTTCCGCACGACGGACGTGACGGGGGTGGTGACCCTGCCGAAGGGCACCGAGATGGTCATGCCGGGCGACAACACGACGATGCACGTCCAGCTGATCCAGCCGATCGCCATGGAGGAGGGGCTGAAGTTCGCCATCCGCGAGGGTGGCCGGACGGTGGGGGCCGGTCAGGTCACCAGGATTCTCAGGTAGCGGGGAGGGTCATAACGTGCCGGACGTGGCCTCGGGCTGTCCCAGGGCCGCGTCCAGGGTCGGACGTGGGGGCAGCAGCCGGGACAGGCCGGTCAGTCGCAGGATGCGAAGCGTCAGCGGGTGGGTGCACACCAGGTGCAGCTGCCCTCCGTGGTCGAGGACCCGGCGCCGGGCCCGGTAGAGCAGGCGCAGGCCGGAGCAGTCGAAGAACTCGACCTGCTTCAGGTCGATCACGATCCGGGGCTCGGCGCCCGACGTGGCGCGGTCCAGGTGCGGGACGATCTCCACGGCCGCCGCGATGTCGATCTCGCCGCGGAACTCCAGGACCGTGTGGCCCCGGTCCCGGTGGACGCGCAGATGCCGGGTGAGCGGCGCAGGTTCCTGCTGCACGACATCGCCTCCAACCCGCTTCGGGGACGGGGACCCAAATCGCTTCCCCGCCCTGCAAGTTACCCTCGGACGAGTGAATTTGAGCATGTTCGATTGACATATGTCTTCGAATTGCGACCGACTTCTTTCAAGATCTGAGCCAACTGGGGCGAACAGCTGAGAAACGGCTGGGGAACGGCTGTGGCGAAGGGCTACGACAGGGCGTGCCAGGCCTCGGTGAGCGCCTTGCGGAACTGCTCGGTCTGGTGTGCCGTCAGGTTCCGCAGCATCCGCTCCTCCAGTTCCCGCACGGCCGTCGCGTGGTGCGCGAGCAGATCGCGTCCGGCGTCGGTCAGCAGGATCAGCAGCTCCCTCCGGTTGCGCGGATTACGCTCCCTACGTATGAGCCCGCGGCTCTCCAGGGACCGGACGAGGTCGGCGATGGACTGGGCGGTGACGAAGGAGTCCCGGGCGAGCTGCGCCGCCGAGAGCCCGTCGTGCCGCTCCAGCACGGTGAGCGCGGTGTACTGCAGCGCGGTGATCCCGGACGGCTTGACCAGCTCGTCCAGATGGGAGCGCACGACGAGTTCCACCTGCTTGACCATGTACAGCAGGGACGGAGGTGTCTTGGTTGTCTGCGGGCCGACCATGCCCCGAGCGTAGACCATTGACAGGAAACCTGGCCTTCATGAGACTGCGAACCAACAGGAATCCTGTTTGTTGAAAACTTGGCGACGATGCTGAGGAGCGGCGATGGCCACCAACGAGATCGAACCCGGGCAGCTGTTCATCGGGGGACAGTGGCGCGAGGCCGCCGACGGTGCCCGCACCGAGGTGCTCGACCCCGCCACGGGCACGGTCGTCACCACCGTCGCGGAGGCGGGCGCCGCCGACGTGGACGCGGCCGTGCGCGCCGCCCGGGCCGCCTTCGGCGGCGGCGGGTGGTCCGGGCTGAGCGGCCGCGAGCGGGGCCGAGTACTGCGCCGGGTCGCCGAGCTGATCCGCGAGAACGCCGAGGAGCTCGCCGCGCTGGAGAGCCTCGACGTCGGCAAGCCGATCACGCTGTGCCAGGCCGTCGACGTCACGAACGCGGCCAACGACTACGAGTACTTCGCCGACCTCGCCTCCTCCCTGCACGGCGCGACCCGCGACACCCCCCTCAACGCCCTCGCCTACACCCGGCGCGAGCCGCTCGGCGTCGTCGCCGCGATCACGCCCTTCAACTTCCCCCTCATCCTGGCCGGTTCGAAGCTCGCCCCGGCGCTCGCGGCCGGCAACACCGTCGTCCACAAGCCCGCCGACGAGACTCCGCTCAGCGCCCTGTACATGGCCCGGCTGCTCCAGCGGGCGGGCGTCCCCGACGGCGTGGTCAACGTCGTCACCGGCGCCGGGCCCGTGGCCGGCGAGGCGCTGCTGCGGCACCGGGGCGTGGACAAGATCGCCTTCACCGGTTCCACCGCGGTCGGCCGGCACGCCGCGAGCGTCGCCGGCGAGGCCCTCAAGCCCGTCACCATGGAACTCGGTGGCAACGCCGCCCACATCGTCTTCGAGGACGCCGACCTGGAGAAGGCGGTCGGCGCGATCATCAAGGGCTTCGTCTTCAACACCGGACAGTTCTGCATGGGCGGCCCCCGCCTGCTGGTGGCCCGCCCCGTCTACAGCACCCTGCTGAACATCCTCGCCGAGGCCGTCCCCGGCGTACCGGTCGGTAACCCCAGGCAGCCCGAGACCGTGGTCGGGCCGATGGCGGGGGAGAAGCACCGGAGGAAGGTCGAGGAGTACGTCGCCCTGGCCCGCAAGGAGGGCGGCCGCATCGTCTGCGGCGGCGAACGGCTGGACCTCGACGGCGGCTACTACTACAAGCCGACGGTGATCGCCGACCTGCCCAACGACTCCCGGGTGGTCCAGGAGGAGATCTTCGGACCGGTCCTCACCGTGCAGCCCTTCGACTCCGAGGAGGAGGCCGTGGCGCTCGCCAACTCCACGCCGTACGGCCTGGCTTCGGGCGTCCAGACCACCAACCTGGCCCGCGCCCACCGCATCGCCGACCGGCTGCAGGCGGGCATCGTCTGGGTCAACGACTGGGCGATGCTCGACCCCGCGGTCCCCTTCGGCGGCGTCAAGGACTCCGGCTTCGGCCGCGAGTACGGCCCCGAGGCGCTCGCCGCCTACACCCGGACCAAGTCCGTCGTCGTCTCCCTCGACTGACCGCCGCCGGCTGCCGCCAAGGAGTTCATCAGATGCCCATCACCACCCGCGCCGCCGTGGTCGAGTCCGGGGGAGCGCCCTTCACCCTGTCCGAGGTCGTCCTCGCGGACCCCGGCCCGCACGAGGCGGTCGTCCGGATGGCGGCGACCGGCCTGTGTCACACCGACCTCGGCGTGGCGAGCGGCGGACTGCCCTTCCCGCTCCCCGGAGTCCTCGGTCACGAGGGAGCGGGGGTCATCGAGGCCGTCGGCTCCGCCGTCACCGGGGTGGCGCCCGGCGACCATGTGGTGCTGTCCTTCACGTCCTGCGGCGACTGCCGCACCTGCCGTGGGGGCCACCCGGCGTACTGCGCGACCTGGCTGCCCCTCAACCTGATCGGCGGCCGCAGGGCCGACGGCACCCACACGATCAGCCGGGGCGGAGAGCCGCTCGGCGGCCACTTCTTCGGGCAGTCCTCGTTCGCCGAGCGGGCCCTGGCGGACGAGCGCAGCCTCGTGAAGGTCGACCCGGACGTACCACTGGAGTCGATCGCTCCGCTGGGCTGCGGAGTGCAGACCGGGGTCGGCGCCGTCTGGAACGTGCTGAAGCCGGACACGGGCAGCACCCTCGTCGTCCTCGGCGCCGGAGCCGTCGGCCTGTCGGCCGTGATGGCCGCCGCCCTCACCCCGGCCACCACGGTCATCGCCATCGACAGGGTCGGCGAACGACTGTCGCTGGCCAAGGAGTTGGGCGCCACCCACACCGTCGACGCCGGCGAGACGAACCTCGTCGAGGCGATCGCGGACCTCACCGGCGGCCGGGGCGCCGACGGCGTCGTCGAGACGACCGGCAATGTCGCCGTACTGCGCCAGGGCGTGGACGCGCTCGCGGTACGCGGCACACTGGTCGTCGTCGGCGCCCCGGCGTTCGGCACCGAGGTCTCCCTGGACGTCAACGGGCTGCTCGCGGGCAAGCGGATCGTCGGCCTGACCCTCGGCGACAGCGAGACACAGACCTTCATCCCCGCCCTGGTCCGCATGGTGCGCGAAGGCCGGCTCCCGCTGCACCGCCTGATCAGCACCTATCCGTTCACGGACATCGACCGGGCGGTGCGGGACATGAGCGCGGGCAAGGCGATCAAGCCCGTGCTCACGTTCAGATAGTCAGCACCAGCTTCCCCGTGGTCCGGCCGGTGTCGCCGAGCGCGTGGGCCTGGGCGGCGTCGGCCAGCGGGAACGTCCCCGCGATCGTCGCACGCACCTTGCCCTCCTCGACCAGCTCCGCGATCGCCTGCATTCCGGTGCGGTCCGCGTCGACGAGCATGCGCACCGCCCGTACGCCGAGCCGCTCGGCCTCCGCGTAGAAGTCCTGCGAGCCCACCGGCAGGATCGAGACCACGACCCCGCCGGGGCGCAGCACGCGCAGCGAGCGCAACGAGTAGTCGCCGCCGATCGTGTCCAGCACGACGTCGACGTCCTTCACGGCCTCGGCGAAGTCGGTCTCGCGGTAGTCGATCGCCTCGTCCACGCCGAGCCCCCGCAGGAACTCGTGCTTCCCGGCACTCGCCGTGCCGATCACGTACGCGCCCCTCGCCTTGGCGATCTGCACGGCCACGTGCCCGACCCCGCCCGCCGCCGCGTGGATCAGTACCCGCTGCCCGGGCCGCAGCTCCGCCGTCTCCACCAGGGCCTGCCACGCGGTCAGCGACACCAGCGGCAGCGCGCCCGCCTGCGTGTGGTCCACCCCGGCGGGCTTGAGGGCGAAGACGCGGGCCGGGGCGGCGACGTACTCGGCGTGCGAGCCGTGGCCGAACGGGTACGACAGCATGCCGAAGACCTCGTCCCCGGGCGCGAACCGGGCGACGCCGATCCCCACGGCCTCGACCACGCCGGAGACGTCCCAGCCGAGGACGAACGGCGGCTTGCCGAGGAAGCCGCCTGTGGCGCGGTGCTTCCAGTCGGTCGGGTTGAGTCCGGCGGCGCGTACCCGGACCAGCACCTCGTTGGGCCGCGGCTCCGGCCGCTCCAGTTCCACGACCTTCAGGACCTCGGGACCACCCAGGACGTCCTGGCTGACAGCGCGCATCGTGTTCTTCACAGTGTTCATGGTGTCCCAGCGTGCCGGGGGCCGCCCGCCGAGAACATGGCACGATTGCCAACCTTCGATAAGATCGTGCCATGCAGCATGTGGAACGGGTCGTGGTCCTGGCGCTGGACGGCGTCTATCCCTTCGAACTGGGCATCCCCAGCCGGATCCTCGGCGCGGCCGACGGCCGGTACGAGGTGCTGACCTGCACCGTCGACGGACGTCCGGTGCGCACCAACGCGGACTTCGCGATCACGGTCGAGCACGGGCCCGAGGTGCTCGCCACGGCCGATACGGTGGTGATCACCCCCGTCTCGCCGTCCCGGGTCGCCGCCGACCTCCCGGACGAGGTCGTGGCAGCCCTCGCGCACATCCGGCCCGACGCCCGCATCGTCTCCATCTGCACCGGCGCCTTCGTGCTCGCCGCGGCCGGACTCCTGGACGGCCGGAAGGCGACCACGCACTGGCAGCTGGCCGACGCGTTCCGGCGCATGTACCCGCACGTGGCCCTGGACCCCGACGTCTTGTTCGTCGAGGACGGCCGCATCCTGACCTCGGCCGGAGCCGCCTCCGGCGTCGACATCTGTCTGCACATCGTGCGCACCGACCACGGCAGCGAACTGGCCAACACGGTCGCCCGGCGCTGCGTGGTCCCGCCGTTCCGGGACGGCGGCCAGGCCCAGTACATCGAGCAGCCCGTGCCCGCGTCCGGTTCCGCCGGCACGGCCGCCACCCGCGCCTGGGCCCTCGAACGCCTCGACGACACCCTCACTCTCGCCGACCTGGCCGGCCACGCCCGGATGAGCCTGCGTACCTTCGCCCGCCGCTTCCACGACGAGGTGGGCCTCAGCCCGGGCCGCTGGCTGATCCAGCAGCGTGTCGCGCGGGCCCGGCACCTGCTGGAGTCCAGCGACCTGTCCGTGGACCAGATCGCGGGCCGTGTCGGCTTCGCCACGGGCGCCTCTCTGCGTCAGCATCTGCACGCGGCGATCGGGGTCTCACCGCAGGCGTACCGGCGGACGTTCCAGGCGACCCGCTGACCACCGAACGATCCCGGCCACTCGTGCGTCGTAGGAGGGCACACGCGAGTCGGAGGAACAGGGGTGGGGATGCGCAAGGGGATCGTGGCGACGGTGGTGCTGGTCGGTCTGACGGCGGTGGGGTGCGGCGACGGGATGCGCGACGACCTCGTCGTCACCGGCACGCCCCCGGCCACACCGTACGCCGGGCGGCTGGATCTGCCGTTCAAGGAGAGCGCCGACGGCAGTCCGCGCGAGGCAGAGCAGAGTTCGGGCTCGGCCGGCCAGGCGCTGGAATGCGACCACGGGATCTACGAGGGCACCGGGGGCGATGGGTGGAGCAAGGGTGACGGCGGCAAGACGCCGGAAGAGGGCCTGAACGCCTACTTCAACATGTATCAGCCCGAGGTGCCGGAAAGCGGCTACCGGGTGGAGCGCAAGGAAGAAGACCGTGTCCTGTTCTCGTACGACGTCAAGGGCAGGACCAAGGTCGCCGTCGTGGTGGCCAAGGACCAGCCGAACCGCCCCGGCTGGGGCCCGGAGACCAGCGCCTCCTGCGACCCGGCCGAATTCCCGGCGAGCTACACCGACTCGAAGGGGTACGAGATCTGGCTCGACCGTGACGGCAACCGGGTGCCCACCTCCGTCGTGAGCAGCTCCGTGGGTCCGGAGCACTGCGACTGGGAGAGCGCGCACTTCCTCGGCCTGGGACAGGGCGAGAAGGGCAGGCAGTACGTGCGCGACCCGCAGGGGGTGCTCGGGACCGAGTCGCTCACCGCCCCGTACGACGGAGACGTCCGTATGCCGGCCGACGCCCATGACACCGGCTACCACTTCCACGACTGGGAACTGTGGCTGGCGGCCGACAAGGCGACGGCCTACGTCCGCACCCCCGACGGGGTGGAGGCATGGCCCGCCACGAAGGACGGAGTGGGCTGTATGTGAGGCGTCAGCGGCTCATGTGCAGGGCGACGAGCAGCTGCCAGACCTGATCGGCGATCTCCTGCGGGGTGCCCTCCAGCACCCCGTGCAGCCAGTCGGCGAGGACCCCCGCGAAGGTGGCGGCCACCGCGGAGGCGACGAGCGGGGCGTCCGGGGCGCCGACCAAGGTGCGCTCGGCCAGGCTGCGGGCGCGCAGATCCCGGTGCAGCACGAGACCGAGCGGGCCGCCGCCGCCCGGGCTCAGGAGAGCGCGGTAGAGGGCGGCGCGCGGGGCCAGCTCGGCGAAGAACGTGCGGAGCGCGGGCGGCGCGGACACCGGGTCGGGCCGCCCGCGCCACGCGTGCAGTGCCTCCACGGCGTCCCGTACGACATCGGCGCAGGTGTCGACGGCCAGTGCCTCCAGGTCGGCGTAGTGCACGTAGAACGTGGCCCGGCCGACGCCGGCCCGTCGCACCAGCGCGGCCACGCCGACCTCCTCCAGCGGCCGCTCGGCGCACTCCTCCAGCAGCGCCTGCCGCAGCTTCGCCCGGGTCCGGGCGGCCCGCGGGTCGTCCGGCGTCACTGCGCGACGAGGACGGCGGCCAGGGCGAGCGCGCCGGGCAGGGCCTGCGCGAAGAGGATCCGGCGGTTCGCGGTGACCGATCCGTACACACCCGCGACCACGACGCAGCACAGGAAGAAGACCTGCACACGGAAGCCGGTCGGATCCGCCGCGATCAGTCCCCACACCAGCCCCGCCGCCAGAAACCCGTTGTAGAGCCCCTGGTTCGCGGCCAGCGGCGCGGTCGCCCGGGCCATCTCCGCGTCGAACCCGTGCAGCCCCCGCCCCGGCTTCTTCTGCCACAGGAACATCTCCAGCACCAGGATGTACGCGTGTAGCGCGGCCACCAGGCCCACCAGCACGTTCGCGACGGTCTCCATACCCTCCCCCTTCTTGGACAGGTGTCCACTGTACATGGACAGGTGTCTGGGAAACCGTGACTCGGGGCCCCTCGCTTCGAACCCCTCTAGTCCGCCGCGTACACCCGCTCGCCCCCCACATACGTCAGCGCCACGCCCGTCTCCGCGATCGCCTCCGGCGGCCCGGCGAACGGATCGCGGTCCAGCACCACGAGGTCGGCCAGGGCCCCCACGCGCACCCGGCCGGTGTCGTCGAGGTGGTTCACGTACGCCGATCCGGCCGTGTACGCCGTGAGCGCCTCTGCCAGTGCGATGCGCTCGCCGGGCAGGAACACCGGGCCGGAGCCGCCTGGTTCGACCCGGTTGACCGCGACATGGATGCCCTGGAGCGGGTCCGGGCTGCTGACCGGCCAGTCGCTGCCCGCCGCGAGGGTGGCACCCGAGCGCAGCAGCGCGCCGAACGGGTACTGCCACACGGCCCGTTCGGGCCCGAGGAAGGGAATCGTCAGCTGGTCCATCTGCGGCTCGTGCGCCGCCCACAGTGGCTGGATGTTGGCGGTGGCGCCCAGCCGGGCGAAGCGTGGCACGTCGTCGGGGTGCACGACCTGGAGGTGTGCCAGATGCGGCCGGGTGTCGCTCGGCCCGTTCGTGGCGCGCGCGGCCTCGACCGCGTCCAGGGCGTCGCGTACGGCCCGGTCGCCGAGCGCGTGGAAGTGGCACTGGAAGCCGAGCGCGTCCAACTCGGTGACGTATTGGGGTAGGCGTGAGGCATCGACGAAGCTGGTGCCCCGGTTGGCGGTGGCGCAGCCGCATCGGTCCAGATACGGGTCCAGCAGCGCGGCGGTGCCGTTCTCGGCGACCCCGTCCAGCATCAGCTTCACGGTGCTCGCACGGAACCGGCCGTGGCTCAACGCGGCCCGCCGCTCGACGAGTTCGGGGATCTGCTCGGCGCCGCGCTCGCGGTCCCACCACAGGGCGCCGACGACACGCGCGGTCAGCGAGCCGTCGCGGGCCGCCGTCCGATACGCCTCGGACGGGTCGTCCATGCCGAGGAAGTCCCCGACGAGCGCGTCCTGCCAGGCCGTGATGCCGAGTGCGTGCAGGGCCCGCTGAGCGTGCAGCAGCGCGGCCAGCCGGTCGGCCGACGTGGCCGGCGGTGCGAGCCGCCCGACCAGCTGCATCGCCCCCTCCTGCAGCGTCCCGCTCGGTTCGCCGGAGGCGTCCCGCTCGATGCGTCCGTCGGCCGGATCAGGGGTGTCCCGGGTGACTCCGGCCAGCGCGAGGGCGCGGCTGTTGACCCAGGCGCCGTGGTGGTCACGGTTGGGCAGGTAGACGGGCCGGTCGGGGACGGCCGCGTCCAGGAGTTCCTTCGTCGGCATACCGCCCTCGAACGCCTCCATCGACCAGCCGCCGCCGAGGATCCACTCCCGCTCCGGATGCGCCTGCGCGTAGGCCCGTACGGCGGCCAGGGTGTCGTCGGCGGTCCGGGTCCCGGTGAGGTCGCACTGGGAGAGCTCGAGTCCCGCCGGCACCGGATGGACATGCGCGTCCTGGAAGCCGGGCAGCAGCAGCCGGCCGGCGAGGTCGACCACCTCCGTCCGGGGGCCGGCGAGGTCGTGCGCCTCGGCGTGTCCGACGGCGGTGATGCGGTCACCGGTGACGGCCGCGGCGGTCGCCGTGCGGCCTTCGGGGGTGAGGACGGGGCCGCCGGTGAAAAGGAGGTCAGCGTGCATGTTCCGTTTCCTTGTCGGGACTATCGAGGTGTGGCCAGGAGCCGGGGCGCGTCGGCGTCGGTGCCCTCGCCCGTGCGGAAGTACGGCGACCTGCGCACGAACTTCGCCCAGACGGCGGCCGCGAACCCGGACGCGATCATCACCAGCGGCACGAGCAGCAGGAACCACCCGTTGTCCGCGCTGAGTTCGAGATGGTCGGCGGAGGTGTAGAACGACCAGCCGAGATATCCGCCGAGACCGAGCAGGGCGGCGGCACTCAGCGCGGGCAGCACCACCGCGCGCACGCCCTGCCGCCAGTCCTCGCGGAGCAGGCCGCGGAAGCGCACGGCCGCGGCGAGCGCGGTGAGCGCGTACGACAGCGCGACGACGATGCCCACGGCGTTCACCGTCGCCATGATCATGTCGGCGAGTCGCGGGATGACCAGGGCGAGCGCCGCCACCGCCGTGGCCAGCGCGCCGATCAGCAGCGTCCCGGCCGCCGGAGTCCCGTACCGGGAGCTGACCCTGGACCACACCGGCCCGAGCGTACGGTCCCGGCTCATCGCGAACATCGCCCGGGCCGTGGGAATCACCCCGGCCTGCAACGAGGCGACAGCCGAGAACATCAGGGCCACCAGCGGCAAAGCGGCCAGCGGCTGCGCGGCCAGCCGGTCGCCGAAGAACGCCAGCCCCTCGGCGCCGTGGCCCGCCAACTCATTTTCCGACAGCACGCGTTGGAAGGCAACCGAGCCGAGCAGGAACAGCACCAGCATCGTCACCAGGGTGATGAGTCCGGCGCGCGAGGCGTCCCGCGGGTCGCGCACCTCCTCGTTGACGCTGAAGGCGGCCTCGAAGCCCCAGTAGCAGAACACCGACAGCAGCAGCCCCTGGGCGAGCGCCGAAGCCGACGGGACGGCGAAGGGATCGAACCAGCTCAGGCTAAAGGCGTGCGGACCGGTGACGATGCCGTAGCCGCAGAACCCGAGCAGTACGACGTACTCGAAGACCAGCAGCCCGGTCTGGAGCCGTGCCGCCGTACGGATGCCGGTGACGGCGGTCAGGGTGACCGCGGCCAGTACCACGATCCCGACCGCCGTCGTCTGTGCCGTCGAGCCCGGGTCCAGGGTCAGCCCGCCCACCCGGTGCACCCCGGCCTCCCCGGCCAGCTGGAGGACCGCCGACCCGGTGACCGCCGTGGTGTACGCGAGGAACGCCACCGTGGCCACGATGTTCACCCAGCCGACCAGGAAGCCGAGCCACGGCGTCAGCGAACGCCCCACCCACACATAGCCGTTGCCCGCGTTCGGCTCGACGCGGTTCAGCCGGGAGTAAGCGCCCGCGATCCCCAGGATCGGCAGGAACGCCAGCAGCATGACCGCCGGCAGATGCAGACCGACCACCCCGGCCGTGACGCCGAGGCCGATGCCGATGCTGGTGGTCGCCGCCGTACTGGACGCGGCGATGGCGACGCCGTCCAGGACGCCGAGGGACTTGCGCAGCGCGGGCCGCGCGGGAGGGGCGGCGCCGTAGGGCTTGTCGTTCATGGCCAGTACTCCGCTCGCACCGGGGGGCCTGGTCGGCCCTGGTGAACGCACATGAAACTGGCCGGGGACTTAACAGGTCAACGGTGTTGTCATAAGGTGCCCGCTACCGGCCCAGGGAGGCAGTCCATGACCGACCGCGTCGTCCCGCCCGCCGCCCGGCGGCGCAGACGCCCCACCAAACAGGGCGTCGTCCTCTCCACGGAGCTGATCGTCGCGACCGCCCTCAGACTGATCGAGGAGCACGGCGCCGACGCCCTCTCGGTCCGCCGCCTCGGCCGGGCCCTGGGCGCCGATCCCAGCTCCCTGTACCGCTACTTCCGGCACACCGACGACCTGATGCTCGCCATCGCCGACGAGCTCATCGGCCGTACCCTGCGCGCCTGGCACCCCACCGGCGACTGGCGGGCGGACCTGCGCGACCTGGGCCTCAGGATGCACGCGGGTGCCCTCGCGCATCCACGGGCGGCGGTGCTGAGTTCCTACCGCGTGACCGGGCGTGTCCATGAGATCCAGGCCGTGGAGGCCATCCTCGGGGTGCTGCGCGGGGCCGGCTTCCCCGACGAGGAGGCGGTGCGGATCTACCACGCCTTCGTCGACCAGACCCTGGCCTTCAGCGCCCTCGACTCCGCGAACAGGGCGCTGCCGCAGGCCGCGCGCGAGGCGGAGGCGGCCGTGTGGCGGGCGACGTACGCCCGGCTGCCCGCCGGCACCCACCCGCACATCGCCGCCACGGCCCGCCACCTCGTGGCCACCATGCGGCACAGCTCCTACCCGGCCGCGCTGGACCTCCTGCTGAGCGCGGCGGCGGCGCGCCTGGCGGAGATCAGTGCGCGGGCGGGCGGCTGACGGTCACACTGGGAGACGTGCGACCGTCAGCGCAGTACGACATCCCGCCGGGAGGCCCTCGACGATGACCCCACCACCCGCACGCCCCGCCAAGCAGCGCAAGCACGACACCCTGCACCGACTGGAACACGACGAGGACGCATGGGTCGCCACGGCCGATGAGGCCGGAGGGATCCCGTACCTGGTCCCGCTCTCCTTCTTCTGGGACGGCGCGACCCTGCTGATCGCCACCCCGGAGGCCAGCCCCACCGGCCGCAACCTGCGGGCCACGGGCCGGGCGCGGCTCGGCATCGGCCCCACCCGCGACGTGGTGATCGTCGAGGGCAGCGTCCTGACGGTGCCACCCGCGGACCTGCCCGAGGAGGACGCCGAGATCTTCGCGGGCAAGACCGGCTTCGACCCGCGCCAACTCGCCACGCCGTACCTGTACTTCCGGGTCCGCCCCGAGCGCGTGCAGGCCTGGCGCGAGGCGAACGAGCTGGAGGGGCGGGACCTGATGCGAGACGGGAAGTGGCTGGTGGCCGACTGAATCCGCCGGGCCGGGATATCCGCAAGGTACAGGGCGGCGGGGCAGACACGCCCCGCGCCCGCAATCCCTGCGGAGGAGACAGGGCACTGGTGAAAGCGGGCGTCGATCGCGATCGGGGCGCTGCTGGTCCTCGTCGCCCACGTGCTCGGCCGCGAGGCGCGTGACCAGCTCATCGGGGAGGCCGCCGACCCGGAACTGCGTGCGCTGCCGGCGGCGCAGCCCGAGATCGACAGCGTGGAGGCACTGTTCACGATGATGACGGGCCTGGAGTCGACCCTGGTGGCCGCTTCCTCGATGTGACCGACCGGCGCGCACAGGAGGCAGGACAAAGCCCCGCCGCGACGGGGGAGCGCGGCGGGGCCTGAGATCCGGGTGCCCGGCGGACGCCGGTTCATGCATCCCGGGTGGGAAATATTTCGCTCATTTTCCGTCGGCCGGTTCGAGGACGAAGACCGGGATCTCGCGGTCCGTCTTCTCCTGGTAGTCCGCGTACGGCGGGAAGGCGGCGACGGCGCGCTTCCACCACCCTGCCTTCTCCTCGCCGGTCACCTCGCGGGCCGTCATGTCCTGCTTGGCCGGCCCGTCCTGAAGTTCCACATGAGGATCGGCCTTGACGTTGTGGTACCAGACAGGGTGCTTGGGTGCCCCGCCCAGAGACGCGACCGCGGCATAGCGTCCGTCGTGCTCGACACGCATCAGCGGCGTCTTGCGGAGCTTGCCGCTCTTCACGCCCCGCGTCGTCAGCAGGATGACGGGCAGTCCCGTGTCCCGCAGGGTCGTCCCCTTGGTGCCTCCGGAGCTCTCGTACAGCTCCACCTGTTCACGTACCCACTGCGTCGGGCTGGGTTCGTACTCGCCCTCAAGCGGCATGGCATTCGTCCCATCGTCGCGTCGTACGGCTGATCGCACCGTACTTCAACACCGCAACGTCCGGCATTCGTCCCGGGTCGCGGTGCACGGTGCAGATCAGCCTTACCCGGGCGCCACCAGCATCCGCGCGGCCAGCGCGGCCATCACCCCGCTGGACGCGAGCGCCGTCACCAGCCGCCCCCGGTGTCCCGTCAGCGCCCGGCCGAGCAACGCGCCGCCCCCGGCGATCAGCAACTGCCAGCTCGCGGACGCGGCGAAGGCCGCCAGGACGAACACGCCTTGTTCCAGGGGGCGTACGGTCTGCGCCGTACCGGCACCGAGGACGAGCGCGGCGAAGTAGATCACGGTGGTGGGGTTGAGCAGGGTGATGCCGAGCAGCCCCAGATAGGCCCGGGCGGGGCTCGGTGGCGGCGGGTCGGAGCGGGTGGCGAGCCGGTGGCCCCGGTACCGGCGCACCGCTGTGATCGCGCTGCGTACCGCCAGCGCGATCAGCACCAGTGCGGAGGCCCAGCGCAGCGGCCCCAGCACCGGCCGCAGCGCGGCGGCCAGGGCGGAGCCGCCGAGTGTGGCCAGGAGGGCGTAGAGCCCGTCGGCGCTCGCCACGCCGAGCGCGGCGCAGGCGCCGGTGCGCAGTGAGGTGCGGGCGGTGAGGGAGACGAGATAGGTCGCGACCGCGCCGACGGGTACGGCGATACCGTAGCCCGCTACCAGGCCCGCGACGAGCGCGGCCGTCACGACCGGGCGGAATCGGGCCTCCGGGGGCGGCCGGGCTGCTGCTGGACGCGGACCGGAAGAACGGCGGCGGGCGTCGGCGGCAGAAAGGCATCGGTCGTAGGCATGGCGAGATACTGGAGGGCGTGGCTCCCCGCGGCAACCGAATTAAGAGGTGGTCGCGCGCACCGGGCCCCGAACCAACCGAGCGGAGGGCAGCATTCCGGCCAGATTGCCCCATTCGCCGATCTGGCCGAGCTCTGCGTCGCCCCATGGATGCCTGGGTCATCTAATGAAGATCGGCACGACGCATCCTTCGTCTGTGAGGTCTCCCATGACGGAACTCTCGGAACCCGTCGCCTTCCCCCAGGACCGCAGCTGCCCCTATCACCCGCCCACGGCCTACGACCCCTTGCGCGCCGACCGGCCACTGGCCCGCGTCACCCTCTACGACGGCCGTCAGGCCTGGCTGGTCACCGGCCACGGCCTCGCCCGCACGCTGCTGGCCGACCCGCGCCTGTCGACCGACCGCACCCGGCCCGGCTTCCCCGCGACGACCCCGCGCTTCGCGGCCGTCCGCGACCGCAGGACCGCCCTGCTGGGCGTCGACGACCCGCAACACCACACCCAGCGGCGGATGCTGGTCCCCAGCTTCACGGTCAGACGCGCCGCCGCACTGCGGCCCGACATCCAGCGGATCGTCGACGAACGGATCGACGCGATGATCGCGCAGGGGCCGCCCGCCGAACTGGTGAAGGCCTTCGCGCTGCCCGTGCCGTCGACGGTGATCTGTGCGCTGCTCGGCGTCCCGTACGCCGACCACGACTTCTTCGAGGAGCAGTCGCGCCGGCTGCTGCGTGGCCCCGAGGTCGCCGACGTGCTGGACGGCCGCGAACGGCTCGAGGCGTATCTCGGCGACCTGATCGACCGCAAACAGAAGGAGCCCCCAGGCCCCGGCGTGCTCGACGACCTCGTCCACCAGCAGCTGAGCGACGGCGCGGTGGACCGCGAGGAGCTGATCGCCCTGGGGATCATCCTGCTGGTCGCGGGCCACGAGACGACCGCCAACATGATCTCGCTCGGCACCTACACCCTGCTGCGGCACCCCGGACGGCTGGCCGAACTGCGCGCCGACCCCGCGCTGCTGCCCGCCGCCGTCGAGGAGCTGATGCGGATGCTGTCGATCGCCGACGGGCTGCTGCGGCAGGCCGTCGAGGACATCGAGGTGGCCGGGACGACGATCCGGGCCGGCGACGGCGTGCTCTTCTCGACCTCGGTCATCAACCGCGACGAGACCGCCTACCCCGAACCGGACATACTGGACTTCGAACGCTCCGCCCGTCACCACGTCGCGTTCGGCTTCGGCATCCATCAGTGCCTGGGCCAGAACCTGGCCCGCGCCGAACTGGAGATCGCCCTGCGGACCCTCTTCGACCGGCTGCCCGGCCTGCGCCTCGCCGCCCCGGCGGACGAGATTCCCTTCAAACCCGGTGACACGATCCAGGGGATGTTGGAACTCCCCGTGACCTGGTAAGAGGCTCCGGTCATGCGCATCGACATCGACAAGGACGTCTGTATCGGAGCGGGCCAGTGCGCCCTGGCCGCTCCCGGCGTCTTCACCCAGGACGACGACGGCTTCAGCACCCTGCTGCCCGGCAAGGAGGACGGCGCCGGCGACCCGATGGTGCGGGTGGCCGTCAAAGCCTGCCCGGTCGGCGCCATCACGCTGTCGGACCCGGCGGACTGACCGCCGCCCGAGCCGGTCGACGGGAGAAGGAGCGATCTCCTACGTCGGCAGTCGTCCGGAGAACGCCCGTTCTCCCTCTGTGTGCCGCCCAGGAGGAAGACCATGGCCGCCCGCCCGCCCCTGCCGCCCTTCACCCGCCACACCGCCGAGCAGAAGGTCCAGGCCGCCGAGGACGCCTGGAACACCCGCGATCCGCACAAGGTGGCGCTCGCCTACTCCGAGAACTCCGTCTGGCGCAATCGCGGCACCTTCGTCACCGGCCGCGACGAGATCGTCGAGTTCCTCACCGCCAAGTGGCGGCGCGAACTCGACTACGCCCTGCGCAAGGACCTGTGGGCGTTCGACGGCAACCGCATCGCGGTCCGCTTCCAGTACGAGTCCCGGGACACCGACGGCCAGTGGTGGCGGTCGTACGGCAACGAACTCTGGGAGTTCGACGAGCACGGGCTGATGACCCGGCGCGAGGCCAGCATCAACGACGTGCCGATCGAGGAGCAGGACCGCCGCATCCTCGGACCGCGGCCCGATGCCGAACGCGGGCGTTCGTTCCCGGTTCAGTAGCCTGCCCGGGTGACCGAACAGGACGGGAAGCCTTTCCTCTACGTCGTCGTCTGCGCCGCCGGGATCGCCGTCGACGTCAGCAAACTGATCACCGCCGCGCAGGAACGGGACTGGGAGGTCGGCGTGTTCGCCACGCCCACGGCGGCGCTGAACGGGTTCTTCGACACCGGCGCCGTCGAGGCCCAGACCGGCCGCCCCATCCGCTCCGCCTGGCGCAGGCCGGGCGAGCCGCGCCCCTTCCCGCCCCCGGACGCCGTGGTCGTCGCGCCCGCCACCTTCAACACCGTCAACAAGTGGGCGGCCGGCATCGCCGACACCCTCGCCCTGGCCACCCTGTGCGAGGCCCCCGGCCTGGGCGTCCCGATCGCCGTCCTGCCCTGCGTGTCCGACACCCTGGCCACCCACCCCGCCTACGGGGACAGCCTCATACGCCTGCGCGGGATGGGCGTCCGCTTCGGGGATCCGTACGCCGGCGGGGCGGGGGCGGACGGTGAGCGGCCCGAGTTCGGCTGGGCGCGGGCGCTGGACCTGCTGGACGGGGTCTAGCCACAGCCCACGGGGTCGGGTCTGAGCAGCCTTGACGAAGTCCGGTGCGGTATCGCGCCCCGTAAGGGGCGCGGGGCCGTGTCTACATGCGGCTCCGCCGCATGGGCGCGACCAGCCCCCACCGGACCGCGGGTTCGTCATCGCGCTGCCAGCGGAGCGCTCAGCCGCAGCCCACGGTCGGCCCCGCCACGACACCTCCGGTGTACAGCGCCTGTCCCTGCGGCATCCAGTAGCCGAGCTTGGAGACGACCGTGGAGCAGGCGGACTTGAGCGACACCCGGACCACCACGGTCGACGGGTGACCCGGCTGGAGGTCGGTGAGCGCGCAGTCCAGCGAGTGCTTCAGCCTCGTCCGCGACGGGTGACGGCCGATCAGCGGATTGACGCAGCGGGCGTCGGCCGTGGTCAGCTCCACTCCCGAACCCTCCTCGCCGATGAGTCCGAAGCGCGCGCTGCCGTCGCCTTCGTCGCTGTTGCGATGGACCGTGTACGTCAGCGTGGTCGTGGCCCCCGGCCGCAGGGTCCGCCGGTCGACCTCGATGCGGTGCGTGGGCGTGGGCTCGGGGGCGGTGAGTGTCAGCGCGGCGCGGACGGTGCCCTGCAGATCGACGCCCGCGGGCGCCGAACGAACGTGCACGGTGGCCTCGATGGCGTAGGTGCCGGGGCCGGGGTAGGGCCCCGGGCCGGGGAGCGTGCCGGAGGCGACCGTGCGGCCGTCGCGCCGGGCGGTCCACGTGCCCGATGTCAGACAGGCGTACCGCGCGTCGGGCGGCGTGTGGCGGCGGCATGTCGCCGAGGCGGAGACGCCCATCGTCGGAGTGCCGCTGCTCGCGCACAGGCTGACGACGGCGCGCTGTCCGTGCTCGCCCTGCAGGACTCCCGCGGGTGCGCAGAGCGTCGACGGCCCGTCCGCCGCCGGAGCCGTGTGCGGCGGACCCGACCGGCCCCACGCGGGCGACACCAGGGCGAGGGGCAGTACGGCCGCCCCCGCAAGGGGCCTGAGCCTGGCCAGACGTGTGGGCACCGAGTTCCTCCCGTGCGCAGCCGACCGGCCGCGCGCCGGTCACCTGCGCCGAGGATGCGGGAGCGGACCGCCGCCCGGCCGCTCCCACGCCGCGCGGTCACCTGCGGGCAGCAACGCAACGCCCGGGGCGGCCCCTCGGGCGACGACGTACGCTTCCTCCTGGTATCCCCCTACCGAAGGCAGGAGCAGCCACGATGCAGTACGTGAAGCTCGGTTCGACGGGTCTGGACGTGTCGCGGATCTGTCTGGGCTGCATGACCTACGGACTGCCCGACCGGGGCGTGCACGAGTGGACGCTCGACGAGGAGGCCTCGCGCCCGCTGATCCGGCAGGCGCTGGACGCCGGGATCAACTTCTTCGACACCGCCAACGTCTACTCCGACGGCACGAGCGAGGAGATCGTCGGCAAGGCGCTGCGCGACTTCGCCCGCCGCGACGAGATCGTGCTGGCGACGAAGGTGCACGGCCGGATGCATGCCGGGCCCAACGGGGGCGGCCTCTCCCGCAAGGCGATCATGGCCGAGATCGACCACAGCCTCAGCCGCCTCGGCACCGACTACGTCGACCTCTACCAGATCCACCGCTGGGACCCGAACACCCCCGTCGAGGAGACGATGGAGGCGTTGCACGACCTGGTGAAGGCGGGCAAGGTCCGCTACATCGGCGCGAGTTCGATGTACGCCTGGCAGTTCTCCAAGGCCCAGTACACCGCCGAACGGCATGGCTGGACCAAGTTCGTCTCCATGCAGAACCACTACAACCTCCTCTACCGCGAGGAGGAGCGCGAGATGCTGCCGCTGTGCGCGGACCAGGGCGTCGGTGTGCTGCCCTGGAGCCCGCTCGCCCGCGGCCGGCTCACCCGCGACTGGGGCACCGTCACCTCGCGCAGCACCACCGACAACTTCGGCAGCACCCTTTACCTGGAGGGCGACCGCGGCATCGTCGAGGCCGTCACCCGTATCGCGGGCGAACGCGGTGTCCCGCGCGCGCAGGTCGCCCTCGCCTGGCTGCTGCACCAGGACACGGTGGCCGCGCCCATCGTCGGTGCCGCCAAGCCGCAGCACATCGAGGACGCGGCGGCCGCCGTCGGACTGGAGCTGAGCGACAAGGAGATCGAGGAGCTCCAGGAGCCCTACGCCCCGCACCCCGTCGCCGGCCACTGACGACCGCTGACGACCGCTGACGACCGCTCGACGACGGTGACGGCCCCTGACGGCCCTGAGCGGCGAGTGAGATCAGTGGGGTCCGTGCGGCGCGAACTCCGTGCCGCACGGACCCGCGCCCTCGCTCTCCGGCAGCGGGACCTGGTCGCCGGTCATCGACAGCGTGCGGTAGTAGCCCCCGATGCGCTCCGTCGAGCGGCCGACGTAGTGGCCGATGAACGACCGCCGGAACCGGTCGGCGGTGCGGTTCGGCTGCGAGCCGTGCACCAGGCTGCCGTTGAAGAACAGGACGTCGCCCGGCGCCATGTCCACCGGTACGGCCGCCAGTCCGGGCGGCGGTGGTACGTACTCCCGTGCGAACGACACCAGTTCGTCCGCCTCCTCCGGGCAGAACAGATCCATCCGGTGCGTGCCTGGCACGACCTCCAGACCGCCGTTGTCCGGGTCGATCACGTCGCAGGCGATCCACGCCGCCACACACGTGCCCGGCTCGACCCGCAGATAGAAGTTGTCCTGGTGCAGCGCCTGCCCCCGGGCCCCCGGCGGCTTGAAGTAGAACATGCTCTGCGCGGCCAGCACCTCCTCGCCCAGCAGGGTCTCCAGGACGGTGCGCAGCCGTGCGTCCAGGAGCGTGTCCAGCGCCGCTCCGTCGATCTCGTGCGGCTGCATCACCCTCGGATACGCGCTCAGCGGATCGGCCGGTTCGCCGGGCACGGCCGGGCGGGGCTCGAAGTGGCCGGGCACGGGGCCGGCCGCGTGCAGCGCCGCGAACCTCTCGCGCAGCCGGTCGATCTCGTCGTACCCGAACAGCCCGCGTACGACGGTGAACCCGTCCTCCCGGTACCGGTCGAGCTCGGCCTCCGTCAGGATGTGAGCGGCTTGCGTCTGGCTGCTCTTGGTGGATGTCACAGAATCTCCTCGGCTTCGGTGTTCTGTGGCCATCACGCTAGGGCGACGCGCCCCGACGGAGGATGCCCGTGAACGCTGACGCATTGCCCGGGACTGCTGCGCCCGGCGATCCGTCCCCGCCGCCCGGCCTGGTGGTGGTCGGCCACTTCGACCAGCCCGCGGGGTACGCCGTCCACCGGCCGCGCGGCTCCGACAGCTGGCTGTTCACCTGGACGACGGGCGGGCACGGCCGACTGCACCAGGGTGGCATCGAGGCGCGGGCGGGAGTCGGAGACCTGGTGGTGCTGGCGCCGGGGGTCCGGCACGGCTACGGGGTCGGACCGGGCGCAGGGAACTGGCGGTTCTGGTGGGCGCACTGCCAGGCCCGGCCGTCCTGGACGGCGTGGCTGCGCCCGTACGACGCCGGAGACGGCATGTACGTCGTCACGCCCGTCCCGGGCGCCCTGCACGGCCGGGTCGAGGCGGCGTTCGGCCGCATGCTCGCCGACGCCCGCTGGACCGGCTCCGGCGCACCGCCCGGTCCCACCCCCGCGGACGACCGGGTCGCCGTGGCGCACGGCAGCGCCGCCAGGGAACTCGCCCTGTGCTCGCTGGAGGAGGTCGTCCTGCTCACCACGGCCGCGGCGCGCACTCCCACGGACTCGTCGGGTGTCGATGAACGGGTGCGCCGTGCCCAGGAGTCGATGGCCGCCGACCCGGGTTTCCCGCATACCGTCCGCTCGCTCGCGCGGAGCGTGGCACTCTCGCCCTCCCGGTTCGCGCACCTTTTCACCCGGCAACTCGGCCAGTCACCCATGCGGGCACTGCGCGAGGCGCGGCTGGGTCACGCCGCCCGGCTGCTGGAGAGCACCGACCTGTCCGTGGAGCGCGTCGCCGCGGCCTCGGGCTTCGCCAGCCCCTTCCACTTCAACCGGGTGTTCCGTGAACGCCACGGCATCCCACCCGGCGCGTACCGGGCGGAAATGCGCGCCGCAATTACTGTTCCGAAAGGAGCGCAATCCGCTGAGCGGCCGTGATTGACATTCCGTCAATTAGTTGCCAGAGGTGTGCAATGCACAAAAACGCGAGATCGCTTGTTCCTTCTCCCAGGCCTGTGCAATGGTGTGACTTGTCAGCGTGCAGACAAGGAATTTCCCTCTGCTGTACGCACGACGCCACTCCCGTCCACCCCCCACGCTTCAAAAGAGCTGCCCCCGGCGGACGCCCGAGATGCCGAACGCTTGCGTTCGGGGCTCCGCCGTCCTGTCGGCGGGGTCGCATTACCACTTGGTATGGACTTTATGTCGCAGGTCCCTGGGAGGAATGCAGCCGTGTATGAGGCAGGCCCGACGAATTCCCCGGGTCCCGCGCATCCGTTGGATGCGACGGATGCGCAGCTGAGCGCAGAGCTGAAGCAGTGGACGGGGGCGTCACCCGCGCTGTATCCCGTCGGCGAACTGCTGGACCGGCACTGGGAAGCGGCCTTCGCCTACGCCCGCCTGTGCACCGACGGTGTGCGGGCCGCGGGCATGCTCACCACCGCGTCATTCACCAGGCTGTTCGGCGAATCCCTGCGGCAGGACGGGCCGACCGCCGCCTGGCGGCCGCGTCTGCTCGTCACCGTGCGCCGCATCGCGGCCGAGTGGGACACCGACGGCAGACGCGATCTGCTCCACCCCGCACTGCGCTCCGGGTCCGACGACAGCAATCGCGCGGCCGCCCGGTTGCTGCCGCCGGCGAACAGGCGCCTGCTGTCCCGGGCGTTCCAGCGGCTGTCCGCGTCGGCCCGGTGTCTGGTGTGGCACACCGAGGTCGAGGCCGAGGCGCTGACCGCACCGGCCGCGCTGCTCGGCCTGGACGAGGAGGGCGCACGCGTCGCGCTGCGCCGAGGACACGAGCGGATGCGCGAGGAGTGCCTCCAGCTCCACCAGGAGCTCGCGCCCGAGCAGGAGTGCCGGCAGTACCTGCGGCTGCTGGACGTCACCTACCGGCGCGGCGGCGCCGACGTCGACCCCGATCTGCGCAGGCATCTGGACCGGTGCAGGCACTGCCGCGACACGGCCGACCAGCTGGCCGCGTTCAACGCGGGGCTCGGCCTCGCCCTGGCCGAAGGCGTGCTCGGCTGGGGTGCCCGCGCCTACGTCGAGTCACGGGTGGCCGGCCCGGAAGCGGCCGAGGACACCGCGGTCCAGGAGCAGCCGGCGGGATCCCCGGCCATCGCGGGGGAGTCCTTCGCGGCGACGGAGCCCAGGACCGGCACCGCCCCGCGCAGGGGTACCCGCCGGGCCGCCCAGCGGGCCAGGGCGGCCCGCCGCCGCAACCTCACCGCCGCCGTCCTGACCGTCGGCGGTCTGATCGTCCTTCCGCTGGTCCTGTGGTCCACCCTCGGCTCCGGGGACGGGACCACCAAGGCGACCGGCGGTGCCGCCGAGGCCACCGGCTCCGGCGCGGGCGGCTCGTCGACCGCCGCCCCGTCGTGGGTGGGCGCCGGGGAGGAGACACAGGGCACACTGCAGGGCCGGCTCCACAACGTCGCGTCCGGGCTCTGTATCGCCGTCGTCGGCAAGAAGACCGTCGAGGGCTCCGAGACCGAGCTCGCCACCTGCTCCTCCGCGGCGAGCCAGCAGTGGTCGTACGAGACCGACGGACTGCTGCGCAGCGTCGCGGCCCCCGACCTGTGCCTCGACTCCCATCTCGGCTATTCGGTGCGGCTCGCCCCGTGTGTCGGCGAGTCCGCGCCGGGGGCGAAGAGCGTCCGCTACGACTTCACCCTCCAAGGCACCCTGGTGCCCCGCTCCGACCAGAACCTGGCCCTCAGCCCCGCCGCCACCGACGGATCCGGCGCCCTGGTCCTGAAGAACCGCACCGACACCGCCGCCCAGCGCTGGGTGATCGACACCTCCGAACCCGACCCCCAGATGGAGGCCGTCAACTGGGACGCGGAGACCTCGCAGGTCCCCGCGCCCACCCCGACCCCGAAGAAGTCCCCGACCCTCACGCCGTCCGCGACCCGCTCGACGCCGACGCCGACTCCGACGCCGACGAGCTCGGCCACGACCACGAACCCGTGCTCGTACTACCCGTACTCCTGCTCGTGGAACGGCCAGTACGACGGCAACGGCAATGGCGGCTACGGATACGGAGACGGAGACGGCGGAAACGGGAGCGGCCGCCGCTGACCTGCCCTCAGGCGCCGGTCCCGGAGCTGAACGTCGTCAGGAACACCGACGACGCGTTGCCGGCCACGGGGACCTTCCCGCCCGTCCAGCCCACCATGAGCGGGTCCCGTTCGTCCGGCGGGGTGACGACCAGCGAGGCCGGAGTGGCCGTGCGCGCCTCGCTGACCTCCGGATTGGTGAACGTCAGCCCGGCCCAGGCGCTGCGGCCCGGCGCCAGCGTGACGGTCATGGGGGAGGAGTCGGACGCGCGCTTCGGGTCCGGTCCCAGCTGCTTGCCGGAGGCGTCCACGAACGCGGCGCCCGGGAAGCCGTACAGCGTACAGGCGCTGGAGGAGACGTTGGTGAGGACGATCGGGAAGTTCTCCTGCCCGGCTCCCGGGTTGTTGCGGCCGACCGAGGCGCGCAGTTCCGAGGTGTGACAGCGGGTGGCGTCGGCGCCGCTGGTCGTACGGCCACCGGTCGCACTCCGCGTCGTACTCGCCGTGGTGATCGCCGTGGTGCTCGTCGTCGTCGGCTGCTGCGCGCTGCTCGCCGTGCCGGTCGGCGGCCGGGGCGTATGCGTGGCCGCCGTGCTGTCAGCGCCGGCGCAGGCGGTTGCCAGGCTCAGCAGCGCGACCGCGCACAGCAGCGCGGCGGAGGGGCTCTTGGACTGTGACATGTGGATCGGGTGCCCTCTCGTGCGAGTCCGATGCGGTCGCGGGAGGAGGGTGCCCGGATCGGCCGGGACTCACTCCTCGTCGAACAGTGCCAGCTCCGCCCAGATCGTCTTGCCGTGGGCGGTGTGCCGGCTGCCCCAGCGCTGGGTGAGCTGGGCGACCAGCAGCAGTCCCCGGCCGCCCTCGTCCCAGGTCTTCGCGCGGCGCAGGTGCGGGGCCGTGTGACTGGTGTCGGAGACCTCGCAGATCATTGTGGTCGCGTCGTGGATCAGCCGCAGCCGGATCGGCTGGGAGCCGTACCGGATGGCGTTGGTGACCAGCTCGCTCACCACCAGCTCGGTGGTGAACGCCGCCTCCGACAATCCCCAGGTGGCGAGCTGCTCGACGACCTGTTTGCGGATCGGGGCGACGATCGCCGGGTCGGCCGGGATGTCCCAGGTCGCGACCTGGGAGGCGGGCAGTTCCTGGGTGCGGGCGACCAGCAGGGCGACGTCGTCGGCGGCCCCGCCCGCCGGGCGCAGCGCGTGCAGGATCCGGTCGCAGGTCACCTCCAGGGAGCCCGTGTGGGCCGCCAGGGCATCGACGAGCAGACGGTGGCCGACGTCCACATCGCGTTCGCGGGACTCGATCAGCCCGTCCGTGTAGAAGGCGAGCACGGTGCCCTCGGCCAGGTGCAGCTCGGTCGACTCGAAGGGCAGCCCGCCCAGACCCAGCGGCGGACCCCCGGGCAGGTCGACCTGCTCCGGCGCGCCGCCCGGCGGCAGCATCACCGGCGGCGGATGCCCGGCCCGGGCGAGCGTGCAGCGGCGGGACACCGGGTCGTACACCGCGTACAGACAGGTGGCGCCGACCTCGCCGGGGCTGCCGTCGCCGCCCGTCTCCTCGGACAGCCGCAGGACCAGGTCGTCGAGGTGGGTGAGCAGCTCGTCGGGGGCCAGGTCGATGTCCGCGAGGGTGCGCACGGCGGTGCGCAGTCGGCCCATGGTGGCCGAGGCCTGGACACCGTGGCCGACGACGTCCCCGACGACCATGGCGACCCGCATGCCGGACAGCGGGATCACGTCGAACCAGTCGCCGCCCACCCCGGCCCGGGCGGCCGGTAGGTAGCGGGAAGCGGCTGTCACGGCGGCGGTCCGCGGCAGGGTCTGCGGGAGCAGGCTGCGTTGCAGCGCGAGGGCCGTTTCGCGCTCGCGGGAGAACCGGCGGGCGTTGTCGATGCAGACGGCGGCGCGTGCGGTCACCTCCTCGGCCAGCAGCACGTCGTCGGACGTGAAGGGGTCCGGCCGCCGGAAGCGGCTGAGGACCGCGACGCCGAGGGTCGTCCCGCGGGCCTGGATCGGCACGGACATCATGCAGTGGACGCCGTGTTCCCGGACCCATCTGTCGCGCACCTCGTCCCAGGCCAGCCACCGGTCCAGGTCGCCGCCCGCCACCGAGGCGACGATCGTGCGGCCGACCACGAGGGAGTCGACCTGGGGCGAGCCGGCGGGGTAGGTGTGCGCCTCCCCCGCCTTGACCAGGGCCTCGGGGCTGCCCGGGTTCACCGACTGGTGGGCGCCCCGGCGCAGTTCGATCGGAGCGGTGAGCGGTCCCGGCAGCTTGTCGCCGGGATCCCGTGGGTCCAGCAGGTCGACGCTGACGAAGTCGGCGACGGCGGGCACGCAGACGTCCACCAGCTCCTGGGCGGTTCGCGCGACGTCGAGGGTGGTGCCGATGCGGATGCTCGCCTCGTTGACCAGTTGCAGCCGTTCGCGGGCGAGGTAGTTGTCGGTGAAGTCGTGGGCGGTGATACACACGCCCCGCACCCGGCCCTCGGTGTCGGTGACCGGGGCCATCCGGGTCAGCCAGGCGTGCGCCCGGTCCTCGCCACCGGTGCGCGTGTACGTCTGGACGTCCCGGGCGCGGGCGGAGAGGAGCACCCGCAGCATCTGCTCCTCCAGCTCCGCGCTCTGCGCCTTCCCGCCGATGTCGGAGGCCCTGAGGCCCTGGATGCGCTCCTCGGGCAGGCCGATCACCTTCGCCATGGCGTCGTTGACGCGGCGCAGCCGCAGCCGCTCGTCGTAGACCGCGACGGCACAAGGGGACTGGATCAGCGCCGCCATGGCGAGCGGGTCGTCCGGTGCCGTCGGCCCGCCGCCCTCCAGCGGGGTGACGACGAGCCAGTGACCGGGGTCGCCGTCCTGCGGCCGCCGGTGGGCGAGCAACCACACGGACACCGTACGGCCGTCGCGGTGGCGCAGCGCGACCGTCCCGTCCCAGCGCACCTGTGTCGGGGCGGGCACCGGTCCCGCGTTCCTGTCGGCCAGCAGCCGTGCGGCGGGATGGCCGACGACCTCGGCCGCGTCCCACCCGAGCAGCCGCCGGGCACCCGGGTTCCACTCGGTCAGCGTGCCGTCACAGGCGATGACAGCCCGTGCCGTCGCGGCATCGTCGAACGGATAGTCCGGGCTCATCGTCGCCACTCCATCGCGCGCACTCACAGTGACAAGTGGGTCACTTGAGTTTCCAGCCTAGTGCGTCCCGGTCCCGCGCGGACGGTGGTCCGAGCCCGGACGGCGCGCGGTCACGATGACGTCCGGCCGTCGAGCCGCGCGGGGCGCCCGGGACAGAAGACGGCTTCCGCACCCTTGACGGGCGCGCATGGCCCGTCGTCAGATTCTGTTTGTTAACGATCAGTTGTGATTACTTCTGGGCCCTGATGAGGGAGAGTCGCCATGACGGTCACTCGCAGATCGGTACTGCTCGCCTCCGCGGCCGCGCCGGCCGCCGGAGTGCTGCTCGGTACCCCGGCGGCGTGGGCCGCCGAGGCCGCCGGACAGGCCTCCGGCCGCCGCACGCTCGCCCTGCGCGACGGCTGGCGCTTCGCGCTGGTCAACCCGGGCGGGATCACCGACCCGACCGGCGCGTACGCCGACGCGGCCGACCCCGGCCACGACGACTCGGCGTGGCGCGAGGTCGCCGTCCCGCACGACTGGAGCATCGAGCAGACCCCCACCACGGAGAACGGCACCACCAGCGGCACCGGCTTCTTCCCCGGCGGCCTCGGCTGGTACCGCCTCGCCTTCACCCTGCCCCCGGCCCTCGCCGGCCAACGGATCTCGGTGGAGTTCGACGGCGTCTACATGGACTCGTACGTCTACTGCAACGGCACCGAGGTCGGCCGTCACCCCTACGGCTACACGGGTTTCGCCCTCGACGTGACCGACCTGGTGCACACCGACGGCACGACCGAGAACGTCATCGCGGTCAAGGTCCAGAACAGGTTGCCCAGCAGCCGCTGGTACTCGGGCAGCGGCATCTACCGCGAGGCCCGCCTGGTCGTCACCGACCCGGTGCACGTGGCGCGCTGGGGCACGTACGTCACCACGCCGGAGGTCACCGCCGAGCAGGCCGTCGTACGGGTGCGGACATCCGTGGTCAACGAGTCCGGCGCCGCCGCCGACGTCGAGGTCGTCTCGCGGATCGTCGACCCCGGCGGCCGTACCGTCGCCCGTACGTCCACCACGGTCGCCGTCACCGACGAGACCGCCGAGACCCATGAACTCACCGTCCCCGAACCGAAGTTGTGGGACTTCGAGACCCCCCACCGCTACACCCTGGAGACCGAACTCCGGGTCGGCGGCCGGCGAACCGACACCTACCGCACCCCCTTCGGCATCCGGACCTTCCGCTTCGACCCCGACGAGGGCTTCCAGCTCAACGGCGCCCACGCCAAGATCAAGGGCGTCGACCTGCACCACGACCTGGGCGCGCTGGGCGCCGCGATCAACATCGACGCCGTACGCCGGCAGATGACCATCATGAAGTCGATGGGCGTCAACGCCTTCCGCACGTCCCACAACCCGCCCTCGCCGCAGATGATCGAGGTCTGCGAGGACCTGGGCATCGTGATGATGGTGGAGGCGTTCGACTGCTGGCGCACCGGCAAGACGAAGTACGACTACGGCCGGTTCTTCGACGAGTGGTGCGAGAAGGACGCCACCGAGATGGTCCTCGCGGCCCGCAACTCGCCCGCCGTGGTGCTGTGGTCCATCGGCAACGAGATCCCCGACTCCACCTCCACCGCCGGGCTGGCGATGGCGGACCGCATCATCGGCGCGATCAAGGCCGCCGACGACACCCGCCCGCTCGTCATCGGCTCCGACAAGTACCGCAACCCGCCGGCCAAGGGCTCCGCGGCCGACCTGATGCTCGCCAAGCTGGACGGCCTCGGCCTGAACTACAACACCGCCAAGTCCGTGGACGTCCTGCACGCGGCCTACCCGCACCTGTTCCTCTTCGAGTCCGAGTCGTCCTCGGAGACCTCGACCCGCGGCACCTACCAGGAGCCCGAGCACCTCAACACCGGCGAGAACTACACCCCGGGCAAGCGGGCGACCTCCTCCTTCGACAACAACCTCGCCTCCTGGACGATGAGCGGCGAGTACGGGCACAAGAAGGACCGGGACCGGAAGTGGTTCGCGGGGCAGTTCCTGTGGTCGGGCATCGACTACATCGGGGAACCCACCCCCTACAACGTCTTCCCGGTGAAGGCCTCCTTCTTCGGCGCGGTCGACACGGCCGGCTTCCCGAAGGACATGTACCACCTCTTCCGGAGCCAGTGGGTCGACGAGCCGATGGTCCATCTGGTGCCGATGACCTGGAACCACGAGCAGGGCGACACGGTCGAGGTGTGGGCCTACGCGAACGTCGACACCGTCGAGTTGTTCCTCAACGGAAAGTCCCTCGGCACGCGGACGTTCGACACCAAGAAGACCACCGACGGCCGCACCTATCTGGAGACCACCGAGGCGACCGGCGACGACAAGACCTTCACCGACGGCTCCTACCCGGGCAGCTACACCAGCCCCAACGGCAGCGCCGGCAAGCTCCACCTCACCTGGAAAGTGGCCTACGAGCCGGGCGAGTTGAAGGCGGTCGCGCGGCGCGGCGGCAAGGTGGTCGCCACCGACGTGCTGCGCACGGCCGGCGCCCCGCACGCCGTACGGCTCATCCCGGACCGCAAGTCCCTCGCCGCGGACGGGCGTTCGCTGGTCTTCGTGACCGCGGAGGTCGTCGACGCCCATGGTGTGTTGGTGCCCGACGCCGAGGACCTGATCACCTTCGACGTGAAGGGCGGCTCCCTCGCCGGACTCGACAACGGCCGTGAGGAGAGCGCGGAGCGCTACCAGGCCAGTACCCGGACCGCGTTCCACGGAAAGGCCCTGGCCGTCGTGCGGTCCGGCACCAAGGCGGGCACGCTGAAGGTGACGGCGCGCGCGGAGGGCCTGAGCCCGGACATCGCGACCGTGCGGATCACGGACGCCCGGTCGGCGGCGACCACCCCGGCGGCGGAATTCCAGCCCGACTATCCGGCACCCCTGAACTACCCCTACCCGGACGCCAGTTACTCCGGCCGCCCCGACACCCTTCCCGCCGCCATGCTGGACGGCGACCCGGCCACCGGCTGGTCCAACGCCTTCGCCAAGTCGGCGACGGCCCTGCTGTCGGCCTTCAGTGGCGCGCGGCCGCAGGACTGGGTGTCGGTGGACTGGGGGCGGACCAGGAGCTTCGACCGGGTGGAGGTGTCCTTCACCGTGGACGCCACGCACACGCTGCCCGCGTCGGTCGAGGTCGCGGTCTGGGACGGCCGTGGGTATGCGCCGGTCACGGGCGCGTCCGTCGAGTGGGCCACCGCCTCGGACACCCCGACGGCGATCACCTTCGACGCGGTGAGCGGCTCCCGGCTCCGGCTCGCGCTGACGAGCGCTCACCCGGGTGAGGCCCAAGGCGCGGTGCGGATCAGCAAGTTGGAGTCGTAGCCGGGCTCGACGGTCCGGACGGGAAACCAGTCCCGTCCGGACCGTTGACTAGGTGACATGGCTCCAACAAACATGGCGTGCGTCCGCATCTGGGAGCGCTCCCACCGGGGCGCCACCCGCACCTCCCCGAGGAGCCCCGGCGTGAAACGACGCAGAACCGTCCTGCTGTCCCTGGCCGGCCTGCTGGGCGCGGCGCTCACCGCGCTGCCCGTCCAGCAGGCCGGGGCCGACGAAGTCGAGCAGGTCAGGAACGGCACCTTCGACACCACCACCGACCCCTGGTGGACGTCCGCCAACGTCACCCCCGCCCTCTCCGACGGCCGGCTGTGTGCCGACGTGCCGGGCGGTACCGCCAACCCCTGGGACGCAGCCGTCGGCCAGAACGACATCACCCTGGTGAAGGGGGAGTCGTACCGCTTCTCCTTCACCGCGTCCGGCACGCCCGAGGGACATGTCGCCCGGGCGATAGTGGGCTTGCAGGTGTCGCCGTACGACACCTGGTACGAGGTGAGCCCGCAACTGAGCGTGTCGGGGAACTCGTACAGCTACACGTTCACGTCCCCCGTCGACACCGCCCAGGCCCAGGTCGCCTTCCAGGTCGGCGGCGGCGCGGACGCCTGGCGGTTCTGCCTGGACGACGTGTCGCTCCTGGGCGGCGTACCGCCGGAGGTGTACCAGCCCGACACCGGACCGCGTGTCCGCGTCAACCAGGTCGCCTATCTGCCCACCGGGCCGAAGAACGCCACCCTGGTCACCGACGCCACCGCGAAACTGCCCTGGCAGCTGAAGAACGCCCAAGGCGCGACGGTCGCCCACGGCTGGACCGTGCCGCGCGGCACCGACGTCTCCTCCGGGCAGAACGTCCACTCCATCGACTTCGGCTCCTACCGCAAGCCGGGCAGCGGCTTCACGCTGGTCGCCGACGGGGAGACGAGCCGTCCCTTCGACATCGGCACCGCCGCCTACGAGCAGCTGCGGCTGGACGCCGTGAAGTACTACTACACGCAGCGCAGCGGTATCGCGATCAGCGACGAGCTCCGGCCGGGCTACGGCAGGCAGGCCGGCCATCTGAACACCGCCCCCAACCGGGGCGACGCGAACGTCCCCTGCCAGCCGGGCGTGTGCGACTACACGCTCGACGTCACCGGCGGCTGGTACGACGCGGGCGACCACGGCAAGTACGTCGTCAACGGCGGCATCGCCACCTGGGAGCTGCTGAGCACCTACGAGCGCTCCCTGCTGGCCCGCACCGGACAGCCCGCGAAGCTCGGCGACGGCACGCTCGCCATCCCCGAGAGCGGCAACAAGGTGCCGGACATCCTCGACGAGGCCCGCTGGGAGCTGGAGTTCCTGCTGAGCATGCAGGTGCCGGACGGACAGCCGTTGGCCGGCATGGCCCACCACAAGATCCACGACGAGCAGTGGACGGGCCTGCCGCTGCTGCCGAGCGACGACCCGCAGAAGCGCGAGCTGCATCCGCCGTCCACCCAGGCGACCCTGAACCTGGCGGCGACGGCCGCACAGGCGGCCCGCCTGTACCGCCCCTACGATCGGGCGTTCGCGGCGAAGGCCCTCACGGCGGCCCGCAAGGCCTGGACGGCGGCGCTGGCCCACCCCGAGGTCTACGCGGACCCGAACGACGGCATCGGCGGCGGGGCCTACGCCGACACCGACGCGACCGACGAGTTCTACTGGGCGGCCGCCGAGCTGTATCTCACCACGGGGGAGAAGCAGTTCCAGACGTACGTCCTGAACTCCCCGGTCCACACCGCCGACATCTTCGGCAGCCTCGGCTTCGACTGGGGCAGGACAGCGGCGGCGGGCCGCCTCGACCTCGCGACCGTCCCGAGCGGACTCCCCGGCCGCGACAAGGTGCGTCAGTCCGTCGTCAAGGGCGCCGACCGCTACCTGACCACGCTGGAGTCACAGCCGTACGGCATGCCCTACGCCCCCGACGACAACGTCTACGACTGGGGCTCCAGCCACCAGGTCCTCAACAACGCCGTGGTCATCTCGACCGCGTACGACCTCACCGGCGCCACCAAGTACCGGGACGGCGCCGTCCAGAGCATGGACTACGTCCTCGGCCGCAACGCCCTGAACCTGTCCTACGTCACCGGCTACGGCGAGGTCAGCTCCCACAACCAGCACAGCCGCTGGTACGCCCACGAACTCGACCCGAGCCTGCCGAACCCGCCGAACGGCACGCTCGCCGGGGGTCCCAACTCGAGCATCCAGGACCCCTACGCACAGAGCAAACTCCTCGGCTGTGTCGGCCAGTTCTGCTACATCGACGACATCCAGTCCTGGTCGACGAACGAGACCGCGATCAACTGGAACGCGGCACTGACCCGGATGACGTCCTTCGTGGCGGACCAGGGATAGGCCGGTACGCTCCGGTGGGGTCCGGCACTGTCGGACCCCACCGCTGCACTCATGCCTCGTCCTCGGCCTCGTCCTTGTGGACGTGCGTGAGCTTCTCGGGGTTGGTCACGATGTAGACGCCGGACACCTGGTCGCCCTCGGGTGTGAGGTCCATGACCATCACCGCGTACGGGGCGTCGCCCTGGAACAGCACCGCCGCGTCGTCACCGTTGACCCGGCGGTAGCGCAGGTCGAGGTTCCGCGGCCCGCGCCGGGCCGCGTACGCGGTGATGAGGCGGACCGCCTTGTCGCGGCCGTGCACCGGAAGCAGCCCGGCCGGCTTGCGGTTGCCGCCGCCGTCCGTCCACACCGTGACGTCCGGCGCGAGGATCTCCATCAGCGCGCCGATGTCCCCGCCCAGCGCGGCCCGCACGAACCGCTCCGTCGCCTCCCGCCGCACCCGTGGATGCGCCTCGTACAGCGGTCGCCGGGCGTGCACATGACCCCGCGCGCGGTGCGCGAGCTGCCGTACGGCCGCCGGGGTGCGCTCGATGATCTCCGCGATCTCGGTGTGGGCGTACCCGAAGACCTCGCCCAGCACGAACACGGCGCGCTCCAGTGGCGTCAGCGACTGAAGGACCACCAGCAACGCCAGCGAGACGGACTCCTCGCGCAGGGCCGGGTCCTCGGTGTCGCCGCCGGTTTCGGCGACCAGTGGCTCGGGCAGCCACGGGCCGACGTAGGTCTCCCGGCGACGGCTGATCGCCGCCTGTCGCTTCAGCGCGTGGTTGACGGCGATACGGACGAGGTAGCCGCGCGCATTGGTCACCGGAGCGAGCCGGTTGCCGGCGCCGCGGGACGTCCACGACAGCCAGGTCTCCTGCAGGACGTCCTCGGTGTCGGCGACGCTGCCGAGCATGTTGTAGACCACGCCGAACAGCAGCTCCCGATGGCCGAGGAAGTCCTCGGTCGCCTGGTGCAGCTGGTCGTCGGTGTCAGGGCTGACAGGACGTTCCGTCATATGTGGGCCTCCCCGGTCACGCGCTCAGTACTGGGAGGGCCAAAGGGGCCCGAATGTGACGTCGAACGGGCGAAATGTGACGTACGTCTCAGTGAAATCCCGGCGCGTCACACCCGCCCTCCGGCCCCGCCTCTTGAACGCGAGTCCAGACACAAGGAGACCGACATCGTGTTCAAGAAATGGCACGGCAACCCGTGGGCGATCCTCGTCACGCTCTCTCTCGGGTTCTTCATGACGCTCCTCGACCTGACGATCGTGAACATCGCGATCCCCGACCTGGGGCAGGACCTGAACGCGTCCCTCGACCAGATTCTGTGGGTCGTCAACGCCTACACCCTCGTCCTGGCCGTCCTGCTCATCACCGGCGGCCGTCTCGGTGACCTGCGCGGCAAGCGGAACCTGTTCGCCGCCGGCGTCGCCGTGTTCACCCTCGCGAGCCTCGCCTGCGGTCTCGCCCAGGACCCGGCGCAGCTGATCGCCTTCCGGGCGGTGCAGGGCGTGGGCGCGGCACTGCTCATGCCGCAGACCCTGTCGATCATCGCCGAGGTGTTCCCGGCCGACCGGCGCGGCGTGGCGATGGGCGTCTGGGGCGCGGTCGCCGGCGTCTCCGGCGCGCTCGGGCCGATCCTCGGCGGCGCCCTGATCACCCACCTCTCCTGGCGGTGGATCTTCTTCGTCAATCTGCCGCTCGGTGCGATCGTCCTGCTGCTGACGGCCACGATCATCCCGGGCACCCGGCGCCCGGTACGACACCGGTTCGGCACCGTAGGCGTGCTGCTTGCCTCAAGTGCCCTGTTCTGCCTGGCCTTCGGGCTCACGGAGGGACAGCGGTACCACTGGAACCGCTGGATCTGGGGCCTGCTCGTCCTGGCCGCCGTCCTCTTCGCGGGCTTCCTGCTGCACGAGCGCGGCCGGCAGAACGAGGAGCCCCTCGTTCCGTTCTCGCTCTTCCGGGACCGCAACTTCACCTTCATCAACTTCGTGGGCGTGACGGTGTCGTTCGGGGTCGTGGGGATGTTCCTGCCGCTGACGATCTACCTGCAGTCCGTGCTGGGTTTCAGCGCGCTCAAGTCCGGCCTGGTGCTGCTGCCGGTGGCGCTCGGGTCGTTCGTGATGGCGGGGCCGGCCGGGGCGCTCGCCGACCGGATCGGCGGCAAGTACATCCTGATGGGCGGGCTGCTCGCCTGGGCGGGCGGACTGACCTGGACGGTGGCCGAGGCCGACGTGGGCACGCCCTGGACGCACCTCGCCGCGCCGCTGTTCCTCACCGGCCTCGGCGCCGGCTGCACCTTCGCGCCGATGGCCACCGAGGTCATGCGCAACGTCCCGCCCCGGCTGTCCGGAGCCGCGTCGGGCGTTACCAACGCCCTCCGGCAGGTCGGCTCGGTGCTCGCCGGCGCCGTCGTCGGTGCCGTGCTCCAGGGCCGGCTGTCGTCGGCGCTGACCGACCGTGCCCGCGAGAGCGCGGGGAGCCTGCCGGCCGCGTACCGCGACGCGTTCGTCGGTGCCTTCTCCCGGGCCGAGGCCGACGTCGACGCCCGGCAGCAGAGCGGCGTCCCCGACGGGGTGCCGCATGACGTCGCCGAACGTATGAACGCCCTGGGCGACCAGGTCTTCGGCCACGGCTTCGTCGACGCGATGGGACCCGCCGTGTACGTCTCCGCCGCTGTCCTGCTGGCGGGAGCGCTGGCCTGCCTCGCCGTACGACGTCACCGCGGCCCGTCCGCCAACCCGCACGCCCTGCCCGTGACCGAACCCTCCGAACCCGAACTGAAGGAAGCCGCACGATGACCATCGACTTCACCGCCATGTACGCCTCCCACGACGCCTTCCGGCGCGACCTGGAGCGCCTCGCCGAAGCAGTCGCCGACGGCCGGGCCGGCAGCGCCCCGGTCCGCGCCGGGTGGGAGAACTTCAAGCGCCAGCTGCACATCCACCACACCGTCGAGGACAGCGACCTGTGGCCGAGGGTGCGTGAGCGCGTCGCCGGCCACCCGCGCTCCCTCGCCCTGCTCGACGACATGGAGGCCGAGCACGCGCGGATCGACCCGCTGCTGGCCGCCGTCGACACCGCACTGGCCGATCGGGCGACCGAACTTCCCGACTTGGTGCGGGCGTTGGCGGCCACCCTCGCCGATCACCTCAAGCACGAGGAGGACAGCGCCCTGCCCCTGATCCAGGACGTCCTGACCGCCGCGGACTGGGCCGCCTTCACCGGGCGCATCCGCGAGACCCAGGGACTGCGCGGGGCCGCGCTGTTCGTGCCCTGGATCGTGGACGGCACCTCGCCCGCCGACCGGGCCAGGTTCCTGGACTCCATGCCGCCGCCGGTCCGTGTCCTCAACCGGGTTTTCTGGCAGGGGAGTTACCGGCGCAGGGGGCTGTGGGCGCGGAGCTAGGTGACGTTCACGATGCGTCGTGGAAGACCAGACCCAGCGCGTGCCGTCGGCCGGAGCGTACGGTGCTGACCCCCGTGCCGCATCGCTCCGGTCGACCAGCCGCGCCGCGTGCGCACCGGCCGGTCGCGGGTCGTGAACACCAGGCCGTGGCCCTGCCGGAGCAGGGTCGCGACACCCCGGGACTGAGCCCGTGGCCGTTGCTCGACCGTCAGGAACTCGCCGCCCGCGCAGTCGGCACCGTACGCGTCGAGTCCGACGACCACCTGGAGCGGGAAGACCAGCTCGCCGAACACGTCTCGGTGCAGGGCGTTCCAGTCGCCCACGCCGTAGCGCAGCAGAATCTGCGCCGAGTCTTCAGGTACCGCAGAAATATGCCCGTGACCTGCTGATATTTACGAGTAAGTACCCGCGCGGTACCGTGAGGGGCATGCCAGCTCTCAACGTGGAGTTCAGCGACCGCGAGCTCGAGGACCTGCGGCAGATCGCCAAGGAGCGCGGTACGTCGATGAAAGCCCTCGTACGCGAGGCGGCCGCGGCCGACATAGCCCGGCACCGGGCGCTGCAGGAGGGCGCGGAGGCCTTCCGCCGCTTCTTCTCCGCCCATGCCGACGAATTCGCAGCAGCGTTCCCCGACGACGAACCGCCCGCCAAGGGCGAAGGACGGGCCGCCTGAACCGATGCCCCCAGTCATCCACATCGACGTGCCCTGGCTGCTGCAGCGCCATGAGGAAGTCCTGCCGGAGCAGCCGACGATCAACGACTTCTCGGCGTTGGTGGCCGCCGTCGCCCGCCATCGCGTCGATCCGCCGCGCCTCGGCGTGGACTCCGACCCGGCCTGGCGGGCTGCCGCCCTGCTGCACACCCTCGCGCTGCTCAAGCCCCTGCCCGCGGCCAATGCCCGCTTCGCCTGTGCGACCGCCGTGGCATACATGTTCGTCAGCGGTGTCGGTGTCGACCCGCCCTACGGCGCCCTCGTCGACCTCGCCCGTGACCTGATGAACGGCAAGACGGACATCTACGGCGCGGCCGACCGGCTGCGCTCCTGGCAGATCTGAACCGCGCCGGCGAACGGAAGGGCCGCCCGCCCCGGGGCCGGCGGCCTTTCTCAACGGCCCCGCGCAGGACGGTGCACCGGAGCGTGCATGTGTTTCACACGGGGCGCAGGGATTCCCGAAAGCACACGCAAGGGGCGCGAGTTGGCCCCGTATCTGACTTATTTTCAAAGACGCGGATGTTGCTCTCGCAGCTTGTTGTGCACGAGTGAGTTGTGCAAGGCTGAACCACCCGTGCGGGGGGTAATGGCCGGGCTTCATCGCCCTTCGGTGAACCGGAGCCGGTGCGCGCCCGGCGAATTCGCCTTCCCCCGCGCCCGCCTGAAAGGTACGCGTCAACCCTGCGCCCTTTCGGCGACCAGAACTTCTGTGTGCTCACGCGCGCGTGGGAAGGAATCCGCTCAGTGCCCACCCCCCACCCCCCTCGACCGCCCTATCCCCCGCCCGGCGGGGAACCCGGAGAGTCCGACGAGTCCCTCGCCCTCCGGATGAGGGGCGGCCCGGACGTCGAGGTCGCCCAGTCGACCGCGCTGCTCATCGCCCGGCACTGGCAGCCGGTGCACGCCTACGCGGCCATCTGCCTGGCCTCCTCGGCGCACATCGCCGCCATGGTCACCGGGGCCGCGTTCCACCAGGTCTTCGACCGCCTCACTCTGGGCGAGCCGGCCGCCGCGCTGCGCCCCCGGCTGCTGGTGACCGTACGGGACACCGTCCGGCACTGGGCCGCCGCGGAGCGAATAACCGGAGTTCTCCCGGAGTTGCAGAAACCCGCCGGGGGGCGCGGTATGCGCGCCGCCAAGTCCATGACTGCCGAAAACCGCGAACTGGCCCAGCGGTCGTTCCAGTCCCTTCCCCCTGTCGCCCAGTGCGTGCTCTGGCACACCGAGGTCGAGGCAGAGCCCATAACCGTGCCCGCAGGCCTGCTGGGCATGGACATCGACTCCGCTTCGGCCGTGCTGGAACAGGCACGGGACAAATTCCGCGAGGGCTGCGTCCGCGCTCATCGGGAACTCGCGCCGACCGACGAATGCCGCTTCTACAACCGGCTCCTCGACGTTCCGATGCGCCGCGGCGGCGCTCTGCTGCCGGATGTCCAGCGGCATCTGTCCGACTGCCGCTACTGTCGCTCCGCAGCCGAACAACTCGGCCTTTTCGAGAGCGGACTGGGTGTCCTGCTCGCCGAATCGGTGCTCGGCTGGGGCGCCCGCCGCTACCTCGACTCGCGCCCGGGCCGCTCCGCCCAGCCCGGCGCCCGTACCCGTGGCTCCGCCCGGCGCGGCGGCGGAGGCTCCCGCCGCGCGGTCCGCCACCGCATCCTGGCCCGCATCCCCCTGCCGGCCCGCCGGTCGTCGGACGAGACCCGTTCGCCGCGGGCGCTGCGCACCGGCGTCGGCCTCGCCTCGGCCGGGGTGCTGACGACCCTGCTCGTCGTCGGCCTCTGGCCGGGCGACGACGGCGGCGTCGACCCGGCCGCCTCCACCAGTGTCACCGGCGGCCGCGTCACGGCCCCCGGCGCCGGCTCCCAGTCCCCGCCGGCCGTCTCCACCGCACCGCCGGGAACCGCCCAACTGCCCACCGCACCGCGGCAGACCAGACTGCGCAACGCGGCCGCCGACCTGTGCCTCGACATCGGCGGTCAGGCCCAGGCGGGAGCGGCCGTCGAACTCGCGGTGTGCTCCTCCGCCTGGACCCAGCAGTGGTCGTACGAGAACGACGGGCTGCTGCGCAGCGTGGCCGACCCCGCGCTGTGCCTGGACTCGCATGCGGACGCCGGTGTCGTCATCCTCGGCACCTGCGCCGCCGAGAAGGACGCGCGGGGCGACGACGTGCGCTACGACCTCACCGTCCAGGGCGAGTTGCTGCCCCGCTGGGACCAGACCCTCGCCCTCGCCGGCGCCGGCGAGGACCCGGGCGCCGACATCGTCGTCAAGGTCCGCGACGACTCCACAGGTCAGCGCTGGCTGACCGACGAGGCGTCGGCCAGTCCCGGTTCATTGTCGATCACCGGGAGCGACGCCCCGTCCGCGCAACCGGTCGAGCTGTCGGACCGGACGGCGTAAGGAGCCGGCTCACCGCGCCCCGCAGCCGGTCACGGTCACGCGGTGCCCTCGACGAGGTCCGCGGCACCGACGGTGGCGGGGCGCGAGTGGCCGGACAGGGCGAGGGTGAGGTCGAGTTCGGCGAGGAGACAGCGGATCACGTGCTCGACGCCGGACTGGCCGTCGAGGCCGAGACCGTAGACGTACGGCCGGCCGAGGAGCACCGCCCGGGCGCCGAGCGCGAGCGCCTTGAACACGTCGTCGCCGGTACGGACGCCGCTGTCGAACAGGACCGTGAGGCGGTCGCCGACCGCCTCCGCCACCCGCGGCAGCGCATCGGCCGCGGCCACCGAACCGGCCACCTGCCGGCCGCCGTGGTTCGACACCACCACACCGTCCATGCCGGCGTCGGCCGCGAGCCGGGCGTCGTCCGGGTGCAGGACGCCCTTCAGCACGATCGGGCCGTCCCAGTTCTCCCGCAGGAAGGCCAGGTCCGGCCAGGTCTTGCCCGGGTCCGCGAACATGCCGACGAAGTGCATCACCGCCGCGTTCGGGTCCTCGTGCACCGGCTTGGCCAGACCCGCCCGGAAGGCCGGGTCGGAGAAGTAGTTGGCGGTGCCCACGCCGTACAGGAACGGCAGGTACGCCTGGTCGAGGTCGCGCGGCCGCCAGGCCAGCAGCGGGGTGTCCAGCGTGACCACCAGGGCCGTGTACCCGGCCGCCTTCGCCCGGTTCAGGAAACTCCGGGTCACCTCCCGGTCCTTGGCCCAGTACAGCTGGAACCAGCGCTCGGCGTCCCCCATCGCCTCCGCGACCTGTTCCATGGGCGTGCTCGACGCCGAGGACAGTATGTACGGCACGCCCTGTGCGGCGGCGGCCCGGGCGGCGGCGGACTCGGCGTCCGGATGCATGATCGACAGCACGCCGACCGGTGCCAGCGCCAGCGGGGCGGGCAGCGGGCGGCCCAGCACCTCCACCGACAGATCGCGCTCGTGCACGTCCCGCAGCATGCGCGGCACGATTCTGCGGCGCTCCAGGGCCGCCCGGTTGGCCCGGGCCGTACTGCCGTCGCCCGCGCTGCCGGCGACATAGCCGACCGGGCCGGGGCCGAGCCGCTGCTCGGTGAGCTCCTCCAGCCGGGTCAGATCGGTGGGCAGCCGGGGGACCGCACCCGTCATCCCGTTCAGATAGATCTCGTACTGGAAGTCCGCCCAGTGCTTGGCCATGCGTACGTCCCGTCTCTCGTCGTCGAGCACGCGCTGCACGCCGACGATACTGGCGGGTAGGCGCGGGTCCGCCCGCCGGGGGCCGGCCCGCTCCACGACTCAGGACCCGGCCGCCGACTCGTTGAGGATCCGGGCAGGTTCGCGCTCACTTCTCCTCGGCCTGGTTGTCTTCGGGCTCGGTGTCCGGTCCCTGCGCCCGCACCCGCTGGACGTGCTCGAGGGAGTCCCGCAGTTCGGCGAGCCAGTCGTCGGTGTGGCGCTGGACCAGCCGCACGCACCAGGCGAGGGCGTCGCTGCGGCTACGGGCGACCCCGCCGGCGATCAGGGTGTCGAGGACCTGGCGCTCCGGCTGGCGCAGCCGGGTCATGACGGGCGCGGCGACGTGCGTGAACAGGGCGCGCTCCGCACCGCACCGGACACCCCAGGAGACCTTGCGGCCGAAGCGGTGCTCGGCCTCGCGCGCCACCGCCATCCGGGCCTCGCGGGTGCGCTCCCGGAACTCCTGGATGCGGCTGCGCACGGCCGCTTCCCGCTCGGCCGCCGGGGCGTCCTCGGCCAGCCGTGGTGTGGGGATGCGGCCGATCACGGTGATCTCCTCGCGGTCGACCGTCACCTCGGTCAGCTCCTCGAAGAGGTCGTCGGGCAGACGGCCGGCGAACCAGCCGCGCAGCTTCTCTTGTTGCTCTGTCGTAATCATGTAATGACGATTACTCCGCTCGAACGTGAACACAAGGGGCCGCGGAGGAGTCAGCCGAGAGCGGAAGCGGAATGTTTCAGGACGATTAACGGGCACCTGGAATCAGGCCATCTGACCGGTTCGACGGATCAGGAACCGCCCGGTTGAGCGGTTGGCACGTTCGAATTCCGTGACTTCACGCCACTGATTCAATACGCAAGGTTACTGAAACCTGTGGGTCGGATGTGTGTTCCGGCGGTGGACTCGGCAGACTCACGCTCGCCGCCGCGGCACCCATCGGGGCGCGGTCGGCACCACCTCGAATCCAGCGGAAGGATGCACACAATGCGGACCACCGCGCGCCTGGCAGCCACCCTCGGCCTTGCGGCCGCCGCCGTCTGCGGACCCCTCACCGGGGCCTCCGTCGCCGCCCAGGACGCCACCCCGACCTCGCTCTACGCCCCGTCCGCCCTGGTGCTCACCGTCGGCCACGGCGAGAGCGCCGCCGCCGCGACCCCGGCGCGGGCGGTCACCCTGACCTGCGCCCCGACGGCGTCCGGCACCCATCCGGCCGCCGCCCTGGCCTGTGCCGAACTACGCGGTGCCGGCGGGGACCTCGACGCCCTGTCGAGCAGAGACGACGTGCAGTGCACCAGGCAGTACGCGCCCGTGGTCGTCACGGTCGACGGCGTCTGGCAGGGCAAGCGCGTCTCCTATGAGCGCACCTTCGCCAACGAGTGCGTGAAGAACTCCTACGGGACCAGCGTGTTCGAGTTCTGAAAGGACCGGGATCGTGCGGCCCCGTGAGCGGTACGGGAGGCCCGCAGGTGGGGAGTTGCGCGAGCCCTTGGCGCGGGGCCGCTGCGATCTCGCACCAGGGGTCGGCCGGGCGGAGTGGGGCCGCCCGCCGACCCCTGGTAATCACTTGGCTTCGCTCAGCTCCCCGGGCAGCCCGGGGAGCGGCGTAAAACGGCCCAGCAGGCCCGCGGCGCGCAGCAGCCGGCGCACGCGCGGATCGTCGGAGACGACTCGCAGGCTGCCGCCACGCTCCCTGGCCCGCGTCTCGGCCCGGCACAGCACGCGCAGCGCCGAGCAGTCGAGGAAGTCGGCGGGCCGCAGATCGACCAGCACGTTCGGTTCCGGGGGCGAGGTCGCGGCGTCCAGGTGCTCGGCGACCAGGTACGCGGTGGCGATGTCCACCTCTCCCGTCACCTCGACCACGGTGAACGAACCGATCGCCTGAGTACGGGCGCAGGCGTTCGGTGCCGGGGGCGGGTCGCCGTCGTGGGCTTGGGCTTGCGGAGTCATGTGTGCTCCACCGCAGCAGGGGGGCATTTGATCTCCGTAGTTACCCCGGCGGGGTGGCGGCCATCCCTGCCCGGCCGCCCATACGATCTTGTTCACTCGAACCGGTGAACTTCCAGTTCGACCTCTTGACTTGGGTGAAGGGTCGGCTGGAGGTCGTCGCCGTACGTGGCGGCGTCCGCGACGGGCCGAGGCGTCCCGCAGCGGTCCCGCGCTGCGCAGATGTCCCTCGACGGCTGCGGAGAGCGAACCTCGGGCGCACTGTCCGACGGCGGGAGGCGACGAGAGTCGTGCCGTCGAGTTGTCCGACGGCGGGACCGGCGAGAGCCGCGCCGAGCGAACCGGTGCGTCAGCTCGACACCGTCGCCACGCGCAGCGGCACCAGGTCCGGGGGATCGGCCTCCTCGCTGCGGCGGGTGACCTCCGCCCACCAGGAAGGGCCGTCCTCGATGTGCCGTAGGAGGACTCCTTCGCGGATCGCCCAGGGACAGACGGTGACCGCGGTGAGTCCCGTCAGCTTCATCGCCGTGTGCCCCACCACCGCGCCGGCCAGGCTCTGTGCGGCGCGCGGCGCGGAGATGCCGGGGAGGCGGGCGCGCTCCGCGGCGGGCAGCGCGGCCAGCCGGCCGATCGCCGCACGCAGATCCGAGCGGTACAACTGCCGTTCCACGAAGGGGCCGTTGCGTCCGGGCGCGGACCCGCACAGCCGGCCCAGCTGCTGGAAGGTGCGTGAGGTGGCCACCGCGGTGCGCGGTCCCTCCCAGCGAATACGCGCAGCCACGTCCCGCAGCTGATGGCGCACCCTGCGCCGCAGGGCGTGCACCCGCTCCGGGCCGGGCGGATCCTGGCAGTCCGCGAAGAACTCATGGGTGAGCCGGCCGGCCCCGAGCGGCAGCGAGGCCACGAAGTCCGGTAACCGGCCGCGCCCGAAGGCCACTTCGAGCGAACCGCCGCCGATGTCCAGCAGTGCCAGCGGCCCCGACCGCCAGCCCATCCAGCGCCGGGCCCCGAGGAACGTCAGCTCGGCCTCCACCTCACCCGGCAGGGTGCACAGCGCGGCGCCCGTTCCGGTCCGGACGGCCCGCAACACCTCCTGTCGGTTCGGGGCGTTGCGCACCACCGCCGTCGCGAAGGCCAGTGGTGCGGCCGCGCCCCACCGGGTCGCGGTCCGGCTAGCTTCGGCGACCGCGTCGACGAGCCGTTCGACGGCGTCGCCGGGGATCGGCTCCCCGGGTCTCACCTGTTCGGACAACCGCAGGCGCCACTTGGCGGTGTGCACCGGCAGCGGTACCCCGCCCTCCGCGTCCGCCACGACCAGCCGGACCGTGTTGGAGCCCACATCCACCACGCTGATTCTCATGGGGGTTTGACTACCCAGGCACGCGGTCCGATGTGCGTCCGCCACCGGCCGGAGGGGCCGCCGTCTCCCTGAGGACGGCGGCCCCTCGGTCACGGGCGGCTGATCACATGTGGATGACCTGAGGAGCGTCGGCGTCCTGCTGCGGCACGCCACGGCGGTACATCAGGAACGCGATCACCGTGCCGGCCGCGAAGAAGCCGGCCGACCACCAGAAGGCGGTGGTGTAGCTCTCGATCGTCGCCTGCGCCTGGACCAGCTTGTTGCTCGGGTCCTTCCCGGCCAGGTAGTCGGTCGCGGCACTCGCGGCGAGGGTGTTCAGCAGCGCCGTACCGATCGAACCGCCCACCTGCTGCATGGCGTTGACCGTCGCGGAGGCCACACCCGCGTCCTCGGCGGCCACCCCGCCGGTCGCCAGCTGCATGGCCGGAGGCATCACCAGGCCAAGACCCAGGCCGATCACGATCAGCTGCGGCAGCACCGCGCTCGTGTAGTCCGAGCCGACGCCGATCCCGGTCAGCCAGGCCATGCCGACCGCGGCGATCGCGAAGCCCAGCGGGATGACGGCCTTCGGGCCGATCCGCGGCACCAGGGCCGTGGTGCCGAGCTGCGCCGCCACCATGAGCGCCGCGACCATCGGCAAGAACGCCACGCCGGTCTTCGTCGGGCTGAATCCCAGGTTCAACTGCAGGTAGTAGGTGAGGAAGAGGAACACGCCGAACATACCCGCGCCGGAGATCAGCACGGCCAGGTACGAGGCCGCGCGGTTGCGGTCGAGCAGGATGCGCAGCGGCAGCAGCGGGTGCGCGGAGCGCGTCTGCCACCAGGCGAAGGCGGCCAGCAGCACACCGCCGGCGATCAGGAAGCCCCAGGTCGCGGGCGAGCTCCAGTCGTGCGTCTCGGCGTTGGAGAAGCCGTACACCAGGGAGAACAGACCGGCGGCGACCAGCACCGTGCCCGGCACGTCCAGCTTGGAGTTCGAGGCGTCGCGGTGGTTGGAGAGCAGCAGCCAGCCGCCCACGAAGGCGACGACGGCGATGGCGACGTTGACGTAGAGCGTCCAGCGCCAGTCGAAGGCGTCGGTCAGGACACCGCCGAGCAGCAGGCCGACCGCACCGCCCGCACCGGCGATGGCGCCGTACACGCTGAACGCCTTGGCGCGCTCACGGGCGTCGGTGAACGTCGTGTTCAGCAGCGACAGCGCGGCGGGCGCGAGAAGCGCGCCGAAGGCGCCCTGAAGGGCGCGTGCGGTGACCAGCATGCCGAAGCCGTTCGCGGCACCGCCGAGCGCGGACACGGCGGCGAAGCCGACGACGCCGATGAGGAAGGCCGGCTTGCGGCCGAAGAGGTCGGCGATGCGTCCGCCGAGCAGGAGCAGGGAGGCGAACGCGAGCGCGTATGCGGTGACGATCCACTGCCGGTTGCCGTCGGAGAAGCCGAGGTCGGCCTGGGCCGACGGCAGGGCGATGTTCACGATGGTCGCGTCCAGGACGACCATCAGCTGTGCGACGGCGACGACCGCGAGGATCCACCACCGCTTCGTGGAGGCCCCGGGCGGCGCCTCCACGGCACCCGTACGGGTGCCGTCGGTCAGGGTTTTCTGGGGCATCGGGGAAGTACTCCAGGGAAAGTCGTCCGAGCCTTTGGCGAGGTCCGGCGGATATGCCGAGTCGGGCTTCGCCAAGTCATGAACGAAACGGTTTCGTACACATCGACCCTAAACCAGTTCCAGCGAAACGGCAACGTTTCGCTGCGGAGGGAGTCCGGGCCCGCCGTGAACGTCCTGCCCGACCGTGACCCCGCACGCCGTTTCTTCTCCGAGCTCGCCGCGCTGTACGCGCAGGGTGGCGGCCCCGTGGCCGGCCGCCGGTTCGCGGAGACGACGCGTGGTGGGGGGACGTACCGATGGCCTGGCAGGGGTTCGCCTCCTTCCGGCCCGACGAGGCCGCGCTGAAGGCGGCCCCGTTCCCGATCGTCCTCGGCGCGGGCTCGGAGGACCGCGGTACGTACTACGCCCGCCCCTCGGTCGAGATCGCCCGCCGGATCGGGGTGCCCTGGGCCGAATTCCCCGGCATCCACATGGAGTTCCTGCGCAACCCGCAGCGCTTCGCGGCGGCCCTGCGGGTGCTGGCGACCCAGCTGCACAGCGGTGGTGGTGAGGTTCCGGAGTCCTGGAATCGCTAGCCCCGTATGTATTCCTTGACGGGAATATAACCGCCGAGGCATATTGGGGCCATGTCCGATGCCTTGCTCTGGACCGCCCTCGCCGATCCGCACCGGCGGGCCATCGTCGCGCTGCTCCTCGAGCGGCCGCGGCCCGTCGGCGAGATCGTGGAGGTATGCGGCCTGAGCCAGCCGAGCACGTCCAAGCACCTGCGGGTGCTGCGTGACGCGGGTCTGGTGCGGGTACGGCAGGACGCTCAGCGCCGTGTCTACGCCCTCGACCCGGCCCCGATCGCCGAGCTCGACGCCTGGCTGGCCCCCTACCGCGGGTTGTGGAACACCAGCCTGGACGCCCTGGGCCGCCGCCTCGACGAGACACCGGACGACATCGACGACACCGATGACCCCGAGGAACCCTCCGCGAAGGACTGATCGACCATGTCCGCCGACCTCACCGGCACGTACGTGACCCTCGACGACGGCCGCCCCGCCGTCCGTTTCAGCCGCACCTACGACCACCCGATCGACCGCGTCTGGCGGTTCGTCACCGACCCCGACGAAGTCGCCCAGTGGTTCCCCTCCCGCGCCGAGATCGAGCTGCGTCCCGGCGGCACCATCACCTTCAGCGGCGACCCGAACATGCCCGAGTCGACCGGTCGGGTCATCGCCGTGGACCCGCCCCGCCACCTGTCCTTCGAGTGGGGCGGCGACGAACTGCGCTTCGACCTGGCGGAGGCCGAAGACAAGCGCACCCGCTTCACCCTCACCAACGTGCTGGGCGCGGCGGACACCGCCGCCCGCAACGGCGCCGGCTGGGAGGTCTGTCTCATCGCCCTCGACGCGAAGGCGCGCGGCGAGCGGTCCGACGGGCCGCACACCGGGGCCGGCGCGCCCTGGAAGGAGTTCTACGAGGGATACGTCGAGGCCGGGGTGCCGTCGGGCGCACCCGTTCCGGGCCTCGGCGCCTGACCCCGCCGCGTCGTCACGTCAGCTGCCGCCGTACCAGCTCGTGCAGCCGCCCGCCCGTGTCCGCGAGCAGCTGGGCCGGCGGGCCCTGCTGGGCGACCTTGCCGTTCTCCATCACGATCACGCGGTCGGCGTCCAGCACCGTCGACAGACGGTGCGCGATGACGATACGGGTGGCGTTGAGGGCCTTGGTGCTCTCGATGACCATGCGCTGTGTCTCGTTGTCGAGGGCGCTGGTCGCCTCGTCGAAGAACAGGATGCGCGGCCGGCGGATCAGCGCCTGGGCGATCATCAAGCGCTGGCGCTGGCCGCCGGAGACCGCGCCGCTGCCCGCGACGATCGTGTGCAGGCCCATCGGCATCCGCTTGATGTCCTCTGCGAGTCCCGCCATCTCGGCCGCCGCCATCGCCTCCTCCGGCGTGTACGGCTCGGTGCCGCAGATGACGTCCAGGATGGAGCCGGTGAACGGCTGAGCGTGCTGGAGCACGACGCCGCACTGCCGGCGTACCGCCGACTGGTCGAGGGCGGCCAGGTCCTGGCCGTCGTACAGGACACTGCCCGAGACCGGCCGGTCGAAGCCGATGAGCAGCCGCAGCAGTGTCGACTTGCCGCAGCCGCTGGGGCCGACGACCGCCACGAACTCGCCCGGCCGTACCTCGAAGGACACGTCGTCGAGGACGAGCGGGCCGTCGTCGGAGTAGCGGAAGGACAGCCGCCGGGCCTCGATCGCGCCGGACAGCGGGCCCGGCCGGGTGCTCGCCGTGCGCACCTCGGGCGTCGCGTCCAGCACCGGCTTGATCTCCTCGAACAGCGGCAGCGCGGCCACCGCCGAGACGAAGGCGCCGGTCAGCTGGGTGACCGAGGTGAGCAGCATGGTCACCGACGTGTTGAACGTGAGGAACTCGGCGGCCGACAGCGAACCGCGCGCCGGACCGGCCAGCAGCATGAACATCAGCAGGGAACACACCGGCAGATAAACCGCGCCCAGCACCGCGTTGAGGTTCTTGATCCGCCCGAGCCGCTGCTGGAGCTCACGGCTGCGCGCGAACTCGGAGGCCCACGCCGCGTAGGCGTAGTTCTCGGCCGCAGCCACGCGCAGCTTGGGCAGACCACGCAGCGTCTGGAACGCCTGGTTGTTCAGCTTGTTGCTCAGCACCACCAGACGCCGCTGCCAGCGCACCTGCCACAGCCCGAGCCCCAGGAACACCGCGGCGATCACGACCAGCATGCCGACCGCGGCCAGCGCCATCGGGACGCTGTACCACAGCAGCAGGCCCAGGTTCATCGCGCCGACGGTGACCGCCTGGGCGACCGAGGGGCCGACTCCGGCGAGCAGCCTGCGGATCGCGCTGATGCCCATGGCCGCGCTCGCCAGCTCACCGGTGGAGCGCTCGGTGAAGAACTTCGTCGGCAGGCGCAGCAGCCGGTCCCAGACGGCCGGCTGGAGGGTCGCCTCGATCCGGCCCTCCAGGCGCAGGATGGTGAGGTTCTGCAGCAGGGTGAAGGCCGCCGCCACCACGCTCGCGACCATCACCGCCAGACAGACCTGCACGATCAGCCCCTGCTGGGCCTTCGGCACGTACTCGCCGAGCACCTTGCCGGTGGCCACCGGCACCAGCGCGCCGATCGCGACCGTGACCAGGCCGCTGAGCAGCAGGCCGGTGAGGTCCCCGCCGGTGCCGCGCATGCTGAACCGCAGCAGCCGCAGCGGGCTGAGCCCCCGTTCCGGCAGCGGACGGTAGAACATCACCGCGCGCGGCTCGAACTCCTCCGCGTTGGCCTTCTCGATGGGCGTCTCCCGGCCGGTCGCCGGGTGTACGGCCACGTATCCGCCGCGCCGCCACAGCAGCGCGACCGGCGTACCGGACAGTGCCCGGTGGCCCACGAGCGGGCCGACGTTGTCGCGCCACCAGGTCCCGTACAGCCGTACGGCCCGGGTGCGCACGCGGGAGGCGAGGGCGACCTGTTCGACCGGGTCGAGCCGGTCGCTGCCGGTGCCGCTCTGCGCGGCCGCCGCCAGGGTGATCCCGGCTGCCTGGGCGACCAGCTTGCACGCGGCGTACGTGGCGTCCGCGTCGGCGGACGTCGTGCGCTTCGCGGACGACTTGCCGATCGACGCCAGCAGCGTCCGGTCGGCCTGGGCGCGTACCGCCTCACCGGCCTTGATGCCGGCGGCCGTACGGGTCTCGTGGGTGCGTTCCAGCTGCTCGATCCAGCGGTCCAGGGTGGCCAGCAGCCGGTACTGCTGGTCGACCATGCCCTGCCAGACCGCCGGGTCCATCAGCAGGTCGGCGGCCGCCTCCGCGCCGTACAGCGAGCCGTACTGGACGCTGCCGGGCGGCACCTGCATCCAGAAGACGTCGTCGTCGGTCACCTCGGCGGCCCGTTCGGTGGCCATCGGCGCCTGGAAGAGGATGGACAGGCCGCGGCCGACGCCGAGCGCGAGGGCGTACTCCAGCGGGCTGGTGGTCGGCGGTACGTACTGGGGGTTGCCGTACTCGTCGTACGACCAGGTCTGGGTGTCCGCGGGCTGGTACAGCTCGCGCAGCCCGATGCGGTGCACCACGCAGTCCCTGACCGGGCGGGCGACCAGGGTGTGCTGCGGTCCGGCGACGGGACCGAGCAGCAGTGAGCCCGCCTCCAGCCGGCCGAGGTGGTGCCAGTGGCCCTGCTGTGCCGCGTCCACCGCGAACAGGTCCAGGGCGCCCGCCGCGACCAGCCACAGCACCTGCGGGCCCTCGAGGTCGAGCCGGGCGAAGCCCGCGCAGTCGATCGGCGTGCCCAGCGAACCGAGCGCGCCGAGGACGAGGTCGCCTTCCTGAACAGACGTCATCTCATCGCTCCCTGACCAGCGCGGCGTACGCGCCGCCGTGCGCCACCAGCTCCTCGTGCCGCCCGCGTTCCACGATCGTGCCGTGCTGGAGTACGACGATCTCGTCGCTGTCGCGCACGGTGCTCAGCCGGTGCGCGATCACCACACAGGCGCAGCCGCGCCGGCGCAGATTGTCCATCACGGTCAGCTCGGTCTCCGCGTCCAGCGCGCTCGTCACCTCGTCGAGGACGAGGATGCTGGGTCTGCGCACCAGAGCCCGGGCGATCTCCAGGCGCTGGCGCTGTCCGCCGGAGAAGTTGCGGCCGTCCTGCTCGACCCTGCTGTGGATGCCGCCGGGGCGGCGCATGACGACGTCGTACAGTGCCGCGTCCCGCAGCGCCTCCACCACGGCGTCGTCCGGGACCGACGGGTCCCACAGCGCCACGTTGTCGCGGACCGTGCCCTCGAAGAGGAACACATCCTGGTCGACGAAGGAGACGGAGGCGGCCAGCGCGCCGCGCGGAATGTCCTCCAGGCGCTGCCCGTCGATGCGGATCACGCCCTCCCACGGCGCGTACAGGCCCGAGATCAGCCTCGACACCGTGGACTTGCCGCTGCCCGAACCGCCGACCAGCGCCACCTGGCGGCCCGGTCCGACAGTCAGGTCGAAACCGGACAGCAGCGGCTTGTCCAGCGGGCTGTAGCCGAACGTGATGTTCTCCAGCTCGACATGGCCGTGCAGCCGGCGCGTCGAGTCACTGGCCCGACGGTCATAGAGCGGGTCCGCCTGGAAGTTCTCCACGTCTTTCAGGCGGGCCACGTCGGCCGCGAAGTCCTGGATGCGGCCGGCGACGCCGTTGAGCCGGGTCAGCGGGGCGGTGAAGCGGGCGACCAGCGCCTGGAAGGCGACCAGCAGGCCCACCGAGATATGGCCTTCGATCGCCCGCATGCCGCCGATCCACAGGATCAGCGCGCTGTTCAGCGTCGCGAGCGTCGGCGCGACCACGCCCAGCCAGGCGCTCGGCACGCCGAGCCGCTGCTGCTCCTCCAGTGTGGTGGCGTGCTGGCCGGCCCACTTGCGGAAGTAGCCGTCCTCGCCGCCGGTCGCCTTCATCGTCTCGATCAACTGCAGGCCCGTGTACGCCGTGTTGGTGAGCCGGGCGTTGTCGGCGCGCAGCTTCGCCGTACGGGTCGCGCGCAGCCGGATCACCACACGCATGGCGACGACGTTGAGCAGCGCCACGCCGATGCCGACGAACGTCAGCTGCGGGTCGTAGGTGTACAGCAGCACGGCGTAGAGCACCACGACCACCGCGTCCACGCCCGCCGCCGCGAGGTCGCGGGCCAGGGTCTCGGCCACCGCGTCGTTCGACTGGAGGCGCTGGACGAGGTCGGCGGGGCTGCGCTGGGAGAAGAACGTCACCGGCAGCCGCAGCAGATGGCGCAGGAAACGGGCGCTGGAGAGCGTCGAGGAGATGATGCGTCCGTGGTGCAGGTTCGCCTGCTGCAGCCAGGTCAGGACGACGGTGAGCAGCACGCACGCGCCCATGGACGTGAACAGCACGCCCAGCAGCGAGGTCTGCCCGCCGATCAGGAACATGTCGATGTAGGTGCGGCTGAGCGCGGGCACGGCCGCGCCGACCAGCACCAGCAGCAGGCTCGCCAGGACGGCCGCGGGCATCGTGCCCGCGGTGCCGCGCAGCCGGGCCGGCATCGCGCCCCACACGCCCGGCCGGCGCCCGCCCCGCTCGAAGCCGTCGCCCGGCTCCAGCACCAGCACGACACCGGTGAAGCTGCCGTCGAAGTCCTCCATCGGCACGAAACGGCGGCCCTTGCCGGGGTCGTTGATGAACACCCCGCGTCGGCCGAAGCGGCGCCCCATGCCGTCGTAGACGACGTAGTGGTTGAACTCCCAGAAGAGGATCGCCGGGGACTTCACCTCGGCGAGGGCGGCCAGGTCCATCTGCATGCCCTTGGCCGTCAGGCCGTAACTGCGGGCCGCCTTCAGCAGGTTGCTGGCGCGTGAGCCGTCGCGGGAGACGCCGCAGGCGATGCGCAGCTCCTCCAGCGGGATGTGCCGGCCGTAGTGGCCGAGGACCATCGCGAGGGAGGCGGCGCCGCACTCGACGGCCTCCATCTGCAGGACGGTCGGAGTGCGGACGGTCTTCGCGGTCGCCTTGGGGACCTTGCGCGCGGGCGGCGCGGCGCGGCGTCTGCCTCGGGTGTCCTGGGCGGTGGTCACGGGAGCAGCCAATCGACGGGACGCTGGTCGGCCAGCCGGATCGAGCCGGTGGCCATGGTCATGGAGGTGAGGGCGTACGGCGGTCCGTCCGCCGAGGACCACTTCAGACCGCTCTTCGTCGCGGACGACTTGTCGAGGCGGACGGTGACGGCGACCGGCCGGCCCTTCTTGGTGAACTGCTCGCCCAGCTGGCTGTCGCCGAGGAACGCGGCGATCTGCTGCGCCGACTGCGCGGACCGGTCGACCGACTTCACATGCCCGCGCAGCACGCCGTACTCCTGCGTCGACACGGTCTGGACGGTGAGGTCCACGGGCGCGTTCGCCGGGATGGAGGTGACATTCTCGGCCGGAACGTACACCGTCGCGTACAGCGGGTCGCCGGCGTGCGCGACCTTCTCCACGGCGGCGACGTTCGCGCCGGTCTGGATGATCTGGCCGATGGTGGCGGCGAGCGCGGTGATCCGGCCGGCGGCGACCGTGCGGACCACGGTGTCGCCCTCGCTCGTACGGACCTTCAGGACGGGGGAGTCGGCGGGCAGCCGCTCGCCCTCCTTGGCGAGGATCGCGGTGACCTGGCCTGCGGCGGGGCTCTGCAGGATGTAGCTGCCCTCGCCGTGCGTGAGGATCGCGGGCGCGCTGACCGTCGAGGCCACGGAGCCCGTCACCGCCCACACAGAGGCGCCCGCCAGCGCGAGCACCGTCACCGACAGGACGAGCCAGCCCTGGGGGCGGGCGAAGCGCACCGGGAGATCGAGCTCCTCCGGCGACTGGAGCTTGGCGAGGGCCTGTTGGCGGAACTGCAAGGGACTTCCCTCACCTGTCGGAGAGTTTCACGGCATCCGAGAGTCCCGGAGCCGGGTTGCGGCTCCGGGACTCAACGGAACAAAAGGTGCGATCAGAGACCGGCAACCAGGCCCGTGACCGGGGCGGTGTTCAGGCCGGTGACACCCTCGACGGTGCCGACGACCGTGTTGACCAGGCCGGAGACCGGGGCAATGCCGTCCACCAGGCCGGTGACGGTGCCGACGGCGTTCAGGGAGAGACCGCCGGAGACGTTGTCGAGCTCGGCGTCGGAGATCTCGACGGTCTCAACCTGGGGGGTGGAGTTCATGATGGAACTTCCCTTCATATGGATATTCACAAGGGGGGAGCGGCCCCCTCTGGGGACAGATGGACGGCCGCCACCGCAGGCGCCGGACGCCCCTTTCGGAGAGCCCTCGCGGCTCCCGCGGTGCGATGGATCAAAGCAGGTTTGCGGTCTGCGGTTCCAATCAACCACCTGTCCCACCTGCGCAATTGCGGCTCATGGACGGCCAACCGTGCAGGTGCGCGCACGGCTTGCTGGCGACTTCTTCACAAGCCGCGCGGCATCGGCGCACACCGCCTCTTGTCGCCGCGTGGCCGAATCCGACACTCCCGCCCCAAAGGCATCGGCGCCGTCGTCGACTTGTGCAGATTCCCCGCTTCCGGTGACTTGGTTGAGCATTGGATGTGCAGATTCGCTGAAGCCGGGATTCCGCCCCGTGATCGGAACAGATCGTGATGGGCCGATCGCTGATCGTGTCGGATCGGGATGTGAAACCCTGTCAGCCCAGAAGCGCGTACACGGTGCTGGCGCGTGCCGCCAGTTCGCCTGAACGCTCGGCGGTCATCGTGATGTCGGCGAACGCCATCCGGCGGCCCAGCTTGGTCAGCACCGCTTCGATCAGGACATCCGAATCCGTCACCGCGCGCTGGAACGACGTGGACTGCTGGACGGTCGTCATGGGCCCGAAGGCACCCCGGGCCGCCGAGACGGCGATGACCGTGGCGGTGTCGGCCGCGGCCATCAGCGCCTGCCCCGAAAGGCCCCCGCCTTCCCTGGCCAGCCCCGCCGACCAGGGAAGGCGCAAGGTCGCGCGGTCGTCCCCCAGGGTCTCGACGGTCAGGCCCAGGGCCAGGACCCAAGGGGCGAAGTTGGCGGAGAGGATCTTGTCTGCTTCGGCGGTGGTCATCGTCATATGGGGGATTGTTCCCGCCGCGCGGCCGCCCGGCCCGTGGCATGGCCGATTCGGCGCCGCACAAAGGAAGTTGGGAAACGGAATTGAACGCCCCGCCTGCCCCGCCCGTACCTACAGCCATCCAGGCGCCGCTGTACGAGCTGCCGACCGGCAGCGCAGACCCCGTCCCCCAGGAGGTCGAGAAGTTTGAGTCACAAGCGAATTCCGAAGCGCAAGGCCGCGATAGCGGCGGGCAGCGTGGCGGCACTCGGAGCGGCGGCCCTGCTGCTTCCGCACGCCAACGCCTCCCAGGACGGCGCGTCGGACGCGGCTGCCCCGAAGACCCTGAAGGCGGCGGACGCCTCGGACCTCGCCTCGCAGCTCCAGAACCTGCTCGGAGATGCCTTCGCCGGCTCGTACTACGACGCCGACAGCCGGCAGCTCGTCGTCAATGTCGTCAACGTCTCCGGCGACAAGAACAACGTGGTCGTCCAGGTCAAGAAGGCCGGCGCGAAGGTCCGCGAGGTCGACAACAGCACGGCCGAGCTGAAGACCGCCGCGCAGACGCTGAAGACCGAGGCCACCATCCCGGGCACCGCGTGGGCCGTCGACCCCAGAACGAACAAGATCCTGGTCACCGCCGACACCACGGTCACCGGCAGCAAGTGGGACCAGCTGGAGTCGACCGTGCAGAGCCTCGGCTCGGGCATGGCCACCATCAAGAAGTCCGCCGGCACCTTCAAGACGTTCGTGTCGGGCGGCGACGCCATCTTCGGCGGCGGCGCGCGCTGCTCCCTCGGCTTCAACGTCACCGCGAGCGACGGCTCGCCCGCCTTCCTGACGGCCGGTCACTGCGGAGTCGCGGCCGACCAGTGGTCAGACTCCGAGACAGGCCAGCCGATCGCCACCGTCGACCAGGCGGTCTTCCCCGGCGACGGCGACTTCTCCCTCGTCAAGTACGACGACCCGAACACCCAGGCCCCGAGCGACGTCAACATCGGCGGCGGCCAGACCGTCCAGATCCTCCAGGCCGCGGAGGCCACGGTCGGCGCGCAGGTGTTCCGGATGGGCAGCACCACCGGCCTGAACGACGGCCAGGTCCTCGGCCTCGACGCCACGGTGAACTACCCGGAGGGCACGGTCACCGGACTCATCCAGACGAACGTGTGCGCCGAACCCGGTGACAGCGGTGGCTCGCTGTTCACCCAGGACGGCAGCGCGGTCGGCCTGACCTCGGGCGGCAGCGGTGACTGCACCGCCGGCGGCGAGACCTTCTTCCAGCCGGTCACCACCGCGTTGACGGCGACCGGCGCCACCCTCGGCGACGCGGGCGCCGGAGCGGGCGACCAGGCCGGCGGCGACCAGGCGGGCGGCGAGGAGGCCGGTGCCGGTGGCGATGCGGTCGGCGGCGACCAGTCGGGTGCTGACGACCAGTCGGGTGCCGGTGATCAGTCAGGGACGGCCGATCCGTCCGGCGCGGCCGAGAACCAGTCGGGCACGGGCACCGAGGACAACTCCGGGCTGACCGAGACCCACTGATCGGCACAGACCAGCGGTTCCTGCCGACGGTGGCACGGTCCGGCCCTCCGGCGGGAGGGCCGGACCGTCCGTCTTCGCCCCGCGCAGCCCCCGTCCTCGGTTCCCCGTCAGCCGTCCCCGGTCGCCCGCAACAGCAGCAGCGCCACGTCGTCGATCCGTTCCTCCGCGGCCGCGTAGTGCCGCACGAGGTCGTCGGCCAGCTCGTCGAGGGGCTGGTCGCCGGTCAGCGCGAGGCGTTCGCCGAGGTCGGCCAGGGCGTCCTCGATGTCGACGCCGGGCGACTCGATCAGGCCGTCGGTGTAGAGGACGAGCACACAGCCGGGGGTGAAATCGACCTCCGTCGTCGGGTACCTGGCCGAGGCGTCGATACCGAGGAGCGGACCGCCGGCCAGGTCCAGGACCCGCACGCGCCCGTCCGGCCGGCGCAGCAGCGGCGGCGGATGCCCCGCCCGGGCCATCACGGCGCGACCCCGCCCCGGATCGAGCCGCAGGTACAGACAGCTGGCGAACAGGTCGGCGCCGAGGTCGATCAGCAGCCGGTTGGTGCTGCCCATGAGCTCCCCCGGCGACTGGCCGACGGTCGTGTACGCCCGTACGGCGGTACGGATCTGCCCCATCAGCCCGGCCGCGGTCACGTTGTGGCCCTGGACGTCCCCGATCACCGCCGCCGCCAGCGGCTGCGAAGGCACCAGGTCGTAGAAGTCGCCGCCGATCTCCATGCCGCGGGTGGCCGGCAGATAGCGCGCGGCCGCCACGATGCCGGGCAGCGACGGCAGCGAGTGCGGCAGCAGGGCCTCCTGCAGCCCGTGGGCGAGCTGCTGCTTGGCGTCGTACAGCAGCGCTCGCTCCAGGGCCTGCGCGATCAGCCCGCCCAGACTCGTCAGCACCGCCCGTTCGTCCGTGGGGAAGGGATGCGGCTCTGCGTAGGCGAGCACACAGGTGCCCACCGGCCGCCCGGAGGCGATCAGCGGCAGATAGGCCCAGGCCGCGAAGCCGTCGGGCGTGGAGTGCCGGACCGGATACAGGCGCTCGAGCTGCTCCCCGGAGTCGAAGAACGCGGGCACCCCGCTGCGCAGGGCGTGCGCGCCCGGCGTCGGCGCGGTCAGCGGGATGCCGTCGAAGCGCTCCACGATGTGCGGGTCCGGATACCCACGATGCCCCAGCACGTGCAGACGGCCCGCCCGCGAGCCGAGCAGCACCAGGGCCTGGCTGCCGACGGCCGGGGCGATCTCGTCCGCGACCAGTTGCACCACGTCCTGGACGCCCACTGCCTCGGTGAGCGCGCCGGCCAGGGTCAGCACCTGCGAGATGGTGACCAGACGTGACGCCGCGTCCCCCGGCTGCGGCCCGGACCGGCTCATGTCCGCCACCGCCCGCGCCTTGCTGATGCGCACGCTCAGCCCGGTCGTACTCGGATACAGGCGGAACGACAGCCAGGTCCCGGGCGGGCGCAGCGCCACGAACGAGGTGACGTGCTGGCTGATCAGCGCGGCCCGGTAGCGGTCCTCGTACACGGGGTCGTTGAGCCAGATGACCGTCGCCCACAGATGGGTGCCGAGCAGCGAGTCGACCGGGGTGCCGAGGAGCTCGGCCGCCGCCGCGTTGGCGAAGCTGATCCGCCCGTTCAGATCGAGCGAGCACAGCCCGTACGGCAGCCGCGCCACCATGCGCGCCGCCTCGACCGTGCCCAGCGTGCCGGTCACGCCTCCCGCGGGCGGCGCGGCCAGCAGATCGGGCTCCGAGCCCAGCGGGCGGTCCTGCCCGGCGGCGCGTTCCAGCCGCAGTGCGAGCCGGTCGCAGGCCGTGGTCAGGTGGTTCCGCTCCCGGTCGGACAGCTCCGGGGGATGCGAACCGGGCCAGGTCACGAACACCGCGCCGTACACGGTCGTCGCGGTCGCCACCGGCATCGCGGCCAGGGCGAAGGGGTAGGGCAGGACCACGGCGATCCGCGGATAGTGGCGCGCCATGTCCTCCTCGCCGCCGACCCAGATCAGCCGCCGCCGGCGCACCGCCTCGGCGACCGGGATCGGCGCGCTCAGTCCGACCCGCTCCCACGGTGCGGCGAACGCCCGCGGCAGGCCCGCCATCACCGCCATCTCCAGCACCGGCTCGTCGGGCGCGCGCAGGTACACCCCGCCGGAGTGCGCGTGGACGGCCTCCATCATCGCGGTCAGCGCGAGCGACAGCATCGGACGGCCGACCGGCGCCCTGGGGGCCGACGGCGCCTGCTCGGATGTCTGCCCGTCGGGCACGCCGACCACCTCCTCGCACGGCCGCGCGGGGTCCCGGATCAAATCTCTCTCCTGGCGGCCGGACGCGCACGGCGAACGGCGCCCGGCCACGCCCCCACGCCCGGGCAGCCGCGACACGAGACTCCAGCGGGCGACGGCCCGGACAGCCGCGGCTGTCATGAGATCACTGTGCGGAACGCATGCGTAAAGCGGAACGCATGCGTAAATACGTGTTCGGCGCCTTTCGAGCGTGCGCCGGCCGCGGCCTGCGCAGAACGGTCACAGGGGCTGCGCAGCGACCCCATAAGCGCTGTAATTACGGACGTGGTCAGTGAGGGCGCTGCGGGACGCAGAACGAGAACGCTGCGTGCCGAAGATGCCCTCAAATCGATCACGACCGATCTCGACTCACCCGAGCGGGCGCACCGCGCACTCGAACAGGCGCTCGTCTTTGCGGGAGCGGCGCTGGCCGCCGTCTACACGCCGGGCGACGGCGGCGAGCTGCTCTGCCTGGTGGAGTCGGCCGGTGTGCCGCGGACGCTGTACGGGCTGCGCGACAGCTACCCCGTCTCCGGTCGTTCCCCTGCGGCCGACGCCCACCGCACCGGGCGGCCGGTGTGGCTCGGCCCCGAGGAGCTCGCCGGGTACCCCGAGTCGAGGCGGACGCCGTCCCCGGACTTCTTCGTGGGGGCTCTGCCCGTGCCCGGGGACGGCGGCGGCTGCCTGCTGGCCGTGAGTCAGGGCCCCCGCGGCTTCGACACCGAGGACCGCGCATGCCTCGCACTGATCGCCGAGGCCGTCGCCGGCCCCGCGCCGCCCGGGGCTGCCGAGGGCGGAGAGCTGCCGTCCGACGCGTTCAGCCTCGCCATGGACACCGGCCGTGTGGAGGTCGGCGACGGGATCCTGGAGGTGTTCGGGCTGACCCGGGCGGAGTTCGACGGCAAGGTCGAGACCCTGCTGGGCCGCACCGTCCCGGAGGACCTGCCCTCGCTGATGTCCGTGGTGGAGGCCGACCACATGTCCATCGGCGACCGCGAGCTGGAGTTCCGGATCCTGCAGCCCGCCGGCCCGCCGAAGTGGCTCCGGCTGCGCGGCCGCCTGCTGCCCGGCGGCGAGGGCCATCCGATGCGGCTGGCGGGCACCGTCGAGGACGCCTCCACGCTGCGCCCCGACGTCACCGACGTGATCCGCGTCCAGCGCCTGGCCGCCGCGCTGGCCACCGCCGGCACCGTCCGCGACGTCAGCCAGGCCGTGGTCACCGCCCTGCGCAAGCCGCTGCGGGCCGACCGGATCGCGCTCGCCGAACTGGAGGGCGACCGGCTCGTCGTCACCGTCCTGGACCCGCCCGAACAGGAGGCCTGGCCCGAGTTGTGGCGCTTGGAGTGGCGCACCGAGTGGCCCGACGCGCCCCTGCGCGCCATGCCCACCCTCGCCGCCGCGCTGCGCGAGGGCCGCGCCCGGATCGGGCCCACCGGCACCGCTCTGGAACCCGCCCTCGCCGAGGTCGGCCCCGGCGGCCTGGCCGTCCTGCCGCTGCCCGCCGGGGGCCGGATGGCCGGCGCCTGCCTGATCGGCTGGGACGACCCGCACGAGTTCGGCCCCGACGAACGCGCCCTGCTCACCGCCTCCGCCGGCCTGGCCGGCCAGGCCCTGGTGCGCGCCCACGCCTTCGACGCCGAGCACGAACTGGTCGGCATGCTCCAGCGCCAGCTGCTGCCGCGCCGTCTGCCGAAACTGCCCGGCGCCATCGCCGTCGCCCGCTATCTGCCCACCACCGCCGGACTGGAGCTCGGCGGCGACTGGTACGACGTGATCCCGCTGCCCGACAACCATGTCGCCCTCGTCATCGGCGACGTCCAGGGCCACAACGCGAGCGCCGCCACCCTGATGGGCCAGATGCGCACGGCCCTGCGTGCGTACGCCGCCGAGGGGCACACCCCGGACGTGGTGGTCTCGCACGCCAACCGCCTCCTGATGGAGATGGAGACGGACCTCTTCGCGACCTGCTGCTACGTCGACGTCGACATGGAGGAGGGTTCCGCCTGGTGCGTGCGCGCCGGACACCTGCCGCCGGTGCTGCGTCACCCGGACGGCCGTACGGAGATCGCGGAGGCGGACGGCGGCCCGCCGCTCGGTGTGGTGGCCCAGGCCGACTTCCCGATGACCCCGCTGCGGCTGCAGCCCGGCACGCTGCTCGCCCTCACCACGGACGGCCTGGTCGAGTCCCCCGAGTCGGACATCGACACCGGCATGGACCGCTTCGCCCACGAACTTTCCGTCTCCGACCCCGCCCACCTCGGCCTCGTGGCCGACGCCCTGCTCGGCAACGCCCGCCGCATTGACGACGTCGCCCTGCTCCTCATGCGCTACGACGGCATGGCCGTACGTCCGCTGCGTGAGGGCTGGACGGTGTGGCGCGTCCCCGAGGCGGTCCGCCACGCCCGCCGCTTCACGCGGCGCACCATGCGCGCCTGGGGTGTCCCCGAGGGCAACCTGGACACCGTCCAGCTCGTCGTCTCCGAGCTCGTCACCAACGCCCTCGTCCACACCGACGGTCAGGTCCGCCTCGACCTCACCCTCGTCAACCATCGCCTGCGCGTCGCCGTCTTCGACGTGTCACCCCGTACGCCCGCGAAGCCCACCAGCATCGGCTGGGAGGCCACGGGCGGCCGCGGCATCCTGCTCGTCGAGGCCGTGTCGGACGCCTGGGGGACGGTGCCCGTCAGCGGGGGCAAGCAGGTGTGGAGCGAGATCGGACTGGCGGACTGAACAGCGGCGCTCAGGCCGGCTTCCTCAACAACTCCTCGGCGACCGGCCCGGAGGACGCCGGATGCCGGCCCGTGACCACGTTGCGGTCGACGACCACGTACGTCTCCTCGGCGTTGGTGAACCGACTCGCGGCGGCGAGGTGGGCGTGATCGGATGCCGGCCCCGCCGCTCGCGCCGTTCACCCGGTGCGTCAGCCGTGCGTCTTGGCCAGGAGTTCGAGGACCTCAGCCGTCGTGCCCGTCTCGCCGAGCCGCGGGAAGATCCGCTCGATGCTGCCGCGGTGGGCCTCGGCGTTCATGTCGCTCATCGCGTCGGTGACCAGGCTGACGTGGTAGCCGTGCTCGTGCGCGGCACGGGCGGTGGACTCGACGCCGATGCTGGTGGCGATGCCCGTCAGCACGATCTGGGTGACCCCGCGACGGCGCAGCTGGACGTCGAGGTCGGTGCCGTGGAAGGCGCCCCAGTTGTGCTTGGTGACGGTGATGTCGCCGGGGTGTCCGGCCAGTTCGGGGACGATGACGTCCCAGCCCTCCGGCCGGGCGCCGCCGGGGTGCGCGGCCTCGGTGCGGCCCGGGGCGGCGTCCGCGCCGTCGGCGGCGAAGGACACCCGGACCAGGACGACGGGCAGGCCGTGGGCGCGGAACGCGTCGGCGAGCTCCACGCTGCGGGCGACGACGTCGGCGCCGGAGTACGGCTGGGTGGGCGCGCCGGCGATGCCGGCCTGGAGGTCGATGACGACGAGGGCGGTGCGCGGGTCGAGGGCGGTGAGTGCCACGGGGTCAGGCCTTTCGAGTGTTTCGGGTATTTCGGGTGTTTTCGGTGATTTCGGTTCTTCGGGGGGTGAGTGTGCTCAAAGAGCGGTCGGCCAGGGTGGTCACCAGCAGCAGTACGGACCCGGCGAGCATGAAGAGGGCCAGGTCGTGCAGTCCGGCGGTGTCGGCGCGGTGGGCGAAGAAGCCCGCGTCGGCGGCGGATGCGCCCAGCGCGCCGAGGTACATGAAGGTGCGCAGCAGTCCGGCGGCGGAGGCGATCCGCGCGGGCTCGGCCTGCCGGTACAGGGCGGTCTGGTTGGCGAGTCCGATCAGGCCCTGCGGTATGCCCATCACGGCGCCCGCCACGAGCAGGACCCACACTGCGCTGCCGGCGCCCACCAGGAGCAGCGTCACACACCCGGTGATCTGCACGAGCGAGCCCACGACCAGCTTGCTCCGTACGGCCTCGCGGCGCCCCGTCAGGGTGGACACGGCGAGCGCGCTCGCCGACAGCGGCAGCAGCACGAGCCCGGCGGTGGACGCGTCCAGGCCGCGGCCCTCCTCCAGCCACTGGGTGAAGCCGTACAGGTAGGCGTAGGACGTCGTGTAGCCGAGGGACTGGCGCAGGTACGTGACGACCAGTGGCACGTTGCCGCCGAGGACGCGTAGGTCGACGAACGGCTCCGGCACCCGCAGTTCGCGTACCGCGAAGGCGACGGCGGCGACGGCGCAGAGCATCGGCAGGTACCAGCGGTCGAGCCGCGGGCCCATCAGGAACAACATCAGCGCGACCAGCGTGACGGCGAACAGGGCCATGCCGGGCAGGTCGACGTCGCGCCGGTTGCCGCTCGGCCGCTGCGTCCGCGGCAGCCGCAGCGCACCGAGGACCAGACAGGCCACCGACAGGGGCACGTTGACGGTGAACACGGCCCGCCAGCCGCCCACACCGATCAGGAACCCGCCGAGGGCCGGACCGACGACAGCGACCGTCTGGTTGGCGACGGCCAGCGCGGTCAGCACCCCGGCCGGGCTGTCCCGCCCGGTGCGCTCGGCCTCGCGGCGCGTCAGCTGCATGGCCGCCGGATACGCGGCCGACGTCCCGAACCCCAGCAGCACCCGGGCGGCGATCAGCGCGCCCAGCGACGGCGCGAGGGCGCCGAGGAGACCGGCGGTCCCGACCAGCGCCGTACCCAGGAGATAGAGGCGGCGGGGTCCGAACATGTCGACCAGCCGTCCGACGACCGGCTGCCCGACAGCCGTGGCCAGATAGAGCGCCGACACGAGCCACACCGTCCGCGACGGCGGCGCCCCGAAGGCGCTCCCGATCGGCACCAGCGCGACGGCGATCATCGAGGAGTTGATCGGGTTCAGTACGGAACCCAGGACCATCGGCGCGATGAGGCGACGGTTGAAGGCGGTGGGGGAGGGGCGGGCAGCTCTCGTCGCGCCGCGCCGGGTGAGCTTCGGCATCACGGCTGGGTCAGCCGGTCCATCAGGGCGAACGCCGCCAGAACCGTCCGGCGCTCGTCCTCCGTGAACCGGTCCTCGAACGCGCGGGCCAGCCACTCGGCCCGGACCTGCCGGTTGCCCTCGACGCGCTCGCGGCCCGTGTCGGTCAGCGTGACCAGCTGGCGGCGGCCGTCGTCGGGGTCGGGGTTGCGCCGGATCAGACCGTGCCGGTCGAGGGCGGCGAGCGTGGTGGCCATCGACTGCGGCCGGACGCCCTCGGCGGACGCCAGGGCGCTCGCCGTGGCGGCTCCGTGCTTGCCGACCAGGGTGAGCGCCGACTCCTGGGAGGGCGTGAGCTCCTCGTCGTCGGCGACCTCCCTGATCCGCCGGCGCAGCCGACTGAACACGACCCGCAGATCGCGGGCCGCGCGGGCGGCGGACTCGGAGACGCCGTCGGGAGGCTCGAGGGCCTCGGCGGGTTGCTGCTCCATGCGGCCACCCTAAAATCGTCAGGTAAGACTGTCCAGTTTGAGCTGAACAGCTTTACCTGTAGATCACCTGGGGGGTGGTCGCCTTTACCTGTAGATCACCTGAGGAGTGGTCGCCGTACGCTGCACCCGTGCGCCTGCTCCTGACCTCCGACACCCACCTCCCCAAGCGCGCCAGGGAGCTGCCCGCGCAGCTCCTCGCGGAACTCCCGCGCGCCGACGTCGTGTTCCACGCCGGGGACTGGGTCGACACAGCCACCCTCGACCTGCTGGAGAGCCGCTGCCGAGACCTCATCGGCGTGTACGGCAACAACGACGGCCCGGACCTGCGCGCCCGGCTCCCCGAGGTGGCGTACGCCGAACTCGGCGGCCTGCGCTTCGGCGCCGTCCACGAGACCGGCCCCGCCCAGGGCCGGGAGGCACGGTGCGCCGCCCGCTTCCCCGACCTCGACGTCCTGGTCTTCGGCCACAGCCACATCCCCTGGGACACCACCACCCCTACGGGACTGCGCCTGCTCAACCCCGGCTCCCCGACCGACCGCCGCCGCCAGCCGCACTGCACCTACATGACCGCCACCGTGGCCGACGGCCGCCTCACGGATGTGGTCCTGCACCGGCTGCCACCGCGCTGACCCCGTTTGGGCACCGCGACGGCGGGGCACCCGGCCTGCCCGACGCGACCATCCCCTGGGAGCGAGTCATGCAGCACGACGCATTTATCGGCCAGGTGCAGGCCCGGGCCCGGCTGGACAGCCGTGGAGCCGCCGAACGGGCCACCCGGGCCAGCCTGGAGACCCTGGCGGAGCGGGTGCCGCCCACCGTGGCCGACAAGGCGGCCTCCCAGTTGCCCCACGAGATCGGCGAGCATCTGCGCCGGGTGGCCCACGCCCCCGACGAACCCGCCAACGGCCACCACATGAACCAGCACGCCTTCTTCACCCGAGTCGCGAAGCGGGCCGGCACGACGTATCCGAAGGCGGTCCACGAGGCCCGGTGCGTGATCGAGGTCGCCGAGGAGGCCACCGCGGGAGCCCTGGGCCGCAAGATCCGTCCGTCCCTGGACCACGAGCTCGGCAAGACCCTCTTCGCGGGGAGCAGCGGCCGGGCCTGAGCACTCGCGCCCCGGCGCGGCGCCTGACAGCGCCGTACGCCCTCACAGTGACACGGGTGGGTGGACGGCTCCCGCCGTCGTCGTCAGCGGAGCGCCGCTGCCGCCCCAGCGCACCGAGACGATCTCGGCGGCGACGGACACCGCCACCTCCTCGGGCGTACGGGCCCCGAGGTCGAGCCCGACGGGCGAGCGCAGCCGGGACAGTTCGCGCTCCGTGAGGCCCGCCTCGACGAGCCGCTTCATCCGGTCGTCGTGCGTACGGCGGCTGCCCATCGCCCCGATGTACGCGGCCGGCCGGCGCAGCGCCTCCTCCAGCAGCGGTACGTCGAACTTCGGGTCGTGGGTCAGGACGCAGATCACCGTGCGCTCGTCGGTGTCGGTGCCCCGCAGATAGCGGTGCGGCCAGTCCACGACCACCTCGACGCCCGCGGGGAAGCGCCTGGGTGTGGCGAAGGCGGGGCGGGCGTCGCACACCGTGACCCGGTAGCCGAGGAAGTCGCCGATACGGGCGACGGCCGCCGCGTAGTCGATCGCGCCAAAGACCAGCATGCGCGGCGGCGGCGCGAAGGAGTGCAGGAACACGGAGACGGCGTCCTCGCGCCGCTCCCCGCGCGGCCCGTAGTGCCGTACGCCGGTGGCGCCGAGCGCGAGTTCGCCGCGCGCGTCGGCGGTGATCGCCACGTCCAGGCCCGGCGTGCCCAGCGTGCCGGAGACGCGGTCCGGCCAGACGGCGAGGGTGGCCCCGCGCGGTGCGGGTCCGTCGGTCACCGTCGCCACGGTCACCGGGCGTCCCGCTGCGACGGACTCGGCGACCTCGCCGAAGGCCGGGTCGAGCGCGCGGGAGACGGGCCGCACCAGCACGGTGATCTCACCGCCGCAGGTCAGCCCGACCGCGAACGCGTCCTCGTCGCTGTAGCCGAAGGTCTCCAGCCGTGCCTTCCCGCTCGCCACGACCTCCTGGGCGAGTTCGAACACCGCGCTCTCCACACAGCCCCCCGACACACTGCCCACGATCTCGTCGTCCGGCCCGACGGCCATGGCGGCGCCCGGATCGCGCGGCGCGCTGCGGCTGACCGCGACCACGGTGGCGAGACCGAACGGCGCACCGGCCGTGTACCAGCCGTTCAGCACCGGGAGAATGTCACGCATCGTCGGCTCCTCTCACCGCCGCCGCAAGCGTCGCACCCGTCTGGCGGGCGCTTTCGAATCGCCACGCTCCCCTTGTCGAGCGTTAATCCGTTGCCGTGCCGCCCGCCGGTCTGCTGCACTGCGAGGGACCCGTCACCGGAAGATCCAGGAGCAGCAATGCGCGCACCGTTCATGTCCATCCCGGAAGGAATGACCCACTCTTCAAAGGACATGACGCCTCGTGCACTTGCTCAATCTCGGCATTCTCGCGCACGTCGACGCGGGTAAGACCAGTCTGACCGAACGACTGCTGCACACGGTCGGGGTCATCGACGAGATCGGCAGCGTCGACGCCGGCAGCACACAGACCGACACGCTCGCGCTGGAGCGGCAGCGCGGCATCACCATCAAGTCCGCCGTCGTCTCCTTCCCGGTCGACGACGTGACCGTCAACCTCATCGACACTCCCGGCCACCCCGACTTCATCGCCGAGGTGGAACGGGTGCTCGGCGTCCTCGACGGCGCCGTGCTCGTCGTCTCGGCCGTCGAGGGCGTCCAGGCGCAGACGCGCGTGCTGATGCGGACCCTGCGCCGGCTGCGCATCCCCACGCTGGTGTTCGTCAACAAGATCGACCGACGTGGGGCCCGCGACACGGACGTCGTACGAGCCCTGTCCGAACGCCTCTCGGCAGCGGTCGTACCGATGGGACGCACCACCGGGCTCGGCACCCGCGAGGCCGGCTTCACGCCCGGCCTCGACCCGGGTGCGCTCGACGTCCTCGCCGACCACGACGACGCCCTGCTCTCCGCGTACATCGAGGACGCCGTCGGTCACGACCTCCTGCGCGCGGCCCTTGTCGCCCAGACCCGGCAGGCCCACGTACACCCGGTGTACTTCGGCTCGGCCATGACCGGAGCGGGCGTGCCCGCGCTGATCTCCGGCATCAGGGAACTGCTGCCCGCCGCCGACGGGGACCCCGACGGGCCCGTCTCCGGCACCGTCTTCAAGGTCGAGCGGGGCCCGGCGGGGGAGAAGATCGCCTACGCGCGGATGTTCTCCGGCACGCTGCGCACCCGCGACCGGATCGCCTTCGGCGAAGACGGCCGGGAGGACACGGTCACCGGCATCAGCGTCTTCGACCGCGGCACGCACTCCCGGGACGACGCCGTCGCCGCGGGCCGGATCGCCCGGCTGTGGGGCCTCGCCGACATCAGGATCGGCGACCCGATCGGCGTACCCCGCAAGCCGTACGGGCACTTCTTCGCCCCGCCCACCCTCGAAACCGTCGTCGTCCCGGGGCGGGGCACGGACACCAGGGCCCTGCACGTCGCGCTCACCCAGCTCGCCGAGCAGGACCCGCTGATCGACCTGCGGTACGACGAGGTGCGCCGGGAGATCTCCGTGTCCCTGTACGGAGAGGTGCAGAAGGAGGTCGTCCAGGCGACCCTCGCCGACGAGTACGGACTCGACGTCGCCTTCCGCGAGACGACCCCCCTGTGCGTCGAGCGGCCGGCCGGTACGGGCGAGGCCGTCGAGTTCAACAAGTAGGACGCCAACCCGTTCCTCGCGACCGTCGGCCTGCGCGTCGACCCGGCCCCCGTCGGCGCGGGCGTCGCCTTCGGGCTGGAGGTGGAGCTGGGCGCGATGCCGTACGCCTTCTTCAAGGCGGTCGAGGACACGGTGCGCGAGACGCTCGGCCAGGGTCTGCATGGCTGGCAGGTCACCGACTGCACCGTCACCATGACCCACTCCGGCTATTCGCCCCGGCAGAGCCACGCCCACCAGGGCTTCGACAAGAGTATGTCGAGCACCGGCGCGGACTTCCGCGGACTGACCCCGCTGGTCCTGATCGAGGCGCTGCGGCGGGCGGGCACGCACGTGTACGAGCCGATGCACCGCTTCCGCCTCAAGGCACCGGTGGACACCCTGGGCGCGCTGCTGCCGGTGCTGGCCGCGCTGCGGGCCGTACCGCAGACGACCGACACCCGGGGCGGCTCGTGCGTCCTGGAGGGTGCGGTGCCGGCCGCCCAGGTGCACGGTCTGGAGCAGCGGCTGCCGGGGCTGACGCGCGGCGAGGGCGAGCTGGAGAGCGCCTTCGATCACTACGCGCCGGTCGCGCGCGGCGCGGTCCCCGAGCGGACGCGCACCGACCACAACCCGCTGAACCGGAAGGAGTACCTGTTGAACGTGACGCGGAGAGTCGGCGGATGAGGCCTTCGTGGTGGCCGAGAGTGAACTTACTCCAGAGTCAGAGGTGTTGACTGTGTCCTGAAATCATCGGACTGTAGTGGACATGCCGAATATCCGGGCACGTCTGCTCGTTGTTCTGGTTGTCCTCTGCGGATTCCTGACGGTGGCGGGCTCCCCGTCCGCCACCGCCGCCACCGTCCCCGACTCCCTCTGGTTCGACGGCACCTCACTGACCGTGTCGAACGGCCGGTTCACCGACAGCCTGGGCCGCGAGGTCGTACTGCGCGGCTACAACGTCTCCGGCGAGACCAAACTGGAGGAGAACGGCGGCCTCCCCTTCGCCTCGGTCGCCGACGCGAAGAAGTCGGCGACCGCGCTGCGCGCCCTCGGCGGCGGCAACTCGGTCCGCTTCCTGCTCTCCTGGGCCCACGCCGAACCGGCCCGCGGCCAGGTGGACACCGCGTACCTGGCCGCCGCCACCGACCAGATGCGCGCCTTCCTCGACGCCGGCATCCGCGTCTACCCCGACTTCCACCAGGACCTCTACTCCCGCTACCTCTTCGACGACGACAGCTGGTACACGGGCGACGGCGCTCCCAAGTGGGCAGTGGACGCGGGCACTTACCCGGACGAATCCTGCGGGATCTGCCTCTTCTGGGGCCAGAACATCACCCAGAACGGCGCGGTCAAGGCCGCGTCCTACGACTTCTGGCACAACACCTACGGCCTTCAGGACGCCTTCCTCACTACTGCCCAGCAGACGATGACGTACGTCAGACAGCACCTCTCCGCCGAGGAGTTCGCGGGCGTCGTCGGCTTCGACCCCTACAACGAGCCGTACGCGGGCACGTACGACTCGGGCCAGACCAGCCGCACCTGGGAGAAGAACGTCCTCTGGCCGTTCTACGTGAAGTTCCGCGCCGGTATGGACGCGGCCGGCTGGCAGGGCAAGCCCGCTTTCGTCGAGCCCAACCTCTTCTGGAACGCCAACATCGACTCCCAGAAGCAGGAGGGCGGCCTGCTGGACGCGGGCACGCTCGGCTCCCGGTATGTCTTCAACACCCACTTCTACGATCAGAAGGCCATCTCCGGGATCCTGATGTGGGGCAAGGCGGGGGACGGCCAGTACGCGACCGACTTCGGGACGATCCGTGACCGCGCCTCGGCCGCCGGGACGACGGCCGTGGTCAGCGAGTTCGGCCACCCGCTGTCGGGGACGGTGTCGGACAAGGCACCGACGGTCCTGAAGGCGATGTACCAGGCCCTCGACTCCCGCCTCCCGGGCGCCAGTTGGTGGTCGAGCCCGGCGACGTCCGGTCCGGTCCTCTCCGGCTCCCAGTGGCAGTGGGACATCTACAACGGTCGCCACCACGAGCTGATGAACGGCAACCCCGACAAGGTGCTCACCTCCGGCGACGCCTGGAACGACGAGGACCTGTCCGCCGTACGCATGGACGACTCGGGCACCGTGACACTACGTCAGGACGCCCGGCTCCTGGACCGCATCTACCCGAGCGCCACATCCGGTTCCACGGTCGCCTTCACCTACGAGGACCGCTCCCGCGACGGCTCGACGACGCTGACCTGGAACCCGGTGCCGAGTTCGCTGCCGAACGTGGCGCAACTGGTGGGCTCCGGGCAGTACGGGCTTCTGGTGTGGCGCTCCAAGGGCAGTTCCGCGCCGACCGAACTGCACCTCCCGGCGTCGTTCCCGACCGCGTCGACGACGGTGGTCTCCGACCTAGGCGCGGTATACGCCCCGCCCGCGTACACGCAGACCACCCCCGTCGCCGTGGCCGCCGAGCCCGGCGGCACCGCAAGCCGCCGCCTCCTGCTCACCGCGTCGGACACGGGCGTCCTGCACTACGCCCTCGTGACCAACGGGGCGACATCCCCGTCCACGACCCTGCTGACCGCGGCCCGCACCGAACTCACGGCGTGGGCGGCGCGGACGGTCGGCTAGGACGCGACTCCAGGAACAGTTTCGGGCCCGCCGCGCTGCGGCACGGCGGACCCGGGACGGAACGGGCGGGACCTTTCGACGGCGGTGGAGGGCCGGCTCAGCTGCTCGGTGAGGTCCAGTCGGCGCCCACGTGCCCGAGCCGCACGCGCTGCGGGTGGTCGCCGACCGGTACCGACACCGTCTTCTGGCCCGTGGCGAAGTCGATGGCCGTGACCTGGTCGGCGCCGCTCTCGGAGATGACGCAGTCCTTGCCGTCGCCGCTGACCGTGGCCCAGTAGGGCTTGGACGCGGTGACGAGCGGGCCCTCCTGGAGAGTGGTGCGGTCGACGACCGTCGCGTAGTCGTCCATCGTGCCCGCGACGCAGAGCTTGGCGCCGTCCGGGCTCATCGAAATGCCGTGGTGGCGCGAGTCGTTGACCCAGGTGGTGCGGTCCTCGCTGGTCGCGGGGTTCTTCGGCAGGGTCTTCGTGCGGGTGATCCGGTCCGTGGCGACGTCGTACTCGAAGAAGCCGTTGAAGAACGAGACCTGGAAGTACAGCTTGGACTCGTCGGGGGAGAAGACGGCGGGGCGGACCGCGTCCGAGTAGTTCGTCAGGCCGATCGCGTCCAGCCGCTGCCGCACGTCGATGACCTTGACCTGCTTGTACGTCGTCGCGTCCACGACCGTGATGTGGCGGTCGCCCTTCGTCCAGTCCCAGGCCGGGTCGTCGAGTGCGGTGTTGACGTCGCCGATGGCCATGTTCCAGATGTACTTGCCGTCCTTGGTGAAGATGTTCTCGTGCGGCTTGTCGCCCGTGGCGAACGAGCCGAGCTGTTTGCCGGTGTTGATGTCCAGGACGTGCACGGTGTTGGAGATCGAGGCGGACACCGCGACGCGGGTGCCGTCGGGGGAGACGGCCATGTGGTCGGAGCGGTAACCGGACACCGGGAATCGCCAGTTGATGTTGCCGGTGGCGAGGTCGATGGAGACGACGTCGGCGAAGCTGGGACGGGAAACGACGACCGACTTCCCGTCCGGCGTGGTGTACATGTCGTCGACGAACTGGTCGTGGCCCTCGCCGACGCCGTTGCGGATCGCCGTGAAGTAGATCCACTTGATGGGATCGGCGTTGATCTCCGCCATCCTGGCGTCCTTGTCCGGGATGACGTTGATCCGGCCGATCTTCGCGAAGTCGCCGGTGGACTTGATGACGTCCGCGGTGCCGTCCCAGTTGTTGCCGACGAACAGCACCTCGCGCAGGGCGGCGGCGGAGTTGTCGGCGGTGGCGGCGGTCGCTGGAGCGGTGACGGTCAGGACGAGGGCGGCGGCTACGGAGCAAAGGTGCCGAGGTCTGAGGACCGGCATGACTGCTCTCTCCTCTGTGGGGGAATCTGGAACCAGATCTGAAAACGGACACGTTCAGATTTGACTTACTGGAAAGTAAGGAAGAGGTGCCGTTGGCCACAAGACTGCGTACACGACAAAATTGACCGGGGTTCGACGAAGGAGGCTCAGTGGCGGGCAGGCTCAAGGCGCCGACCGGCCGTTACGGAGGCAGGTCCGCCGAGGAACGGCAGGCCGAGCGCCGTCGCAGATTCCTGGACGCCGCGCTCCAGCTGTTCGGCGGCACCCCCGGCTACCGGGCCACGACCGTGGCGGCGCTCAGCGAGGCCGCCGGGCTGTCCACCCGCCAGTTCTACGAGGAGTTCCGTACACTCGAGGACGTCCTGGCCGCGCTGCACCTCCAGGTCAACGGCTGGGCGGAGGAAGCGGTCCTGACCGCCGTCGCCGGAGCCGAGGACCGCCCGCTCGCCGAACGCGTCACCGTGATCTTCCGCGCCTACGCCGCGAACGTCACCGCCGACCCACGCCGCATCCGCATCACCTTCGTCGAGATCATCGGCGTCAGCGCCCGCCTGGAGGAACAGCGTCTGGCCCGCCGGGCCCGCTGGGTCGACCTCATCTGCGCCGAGGCGACGGCCGCCGCGGCACGCGGAGAGGCGGCCCCCCGCGACTACCGGCTCGCCGCGACGGCCTTCATCGGCAGCGTCAACGGACTGCTGCACGACTGGAGCGCGGGATGGGTGGAGGCGACCCTGGACGAGGTGGTCGACGAGCTGGTCCGGCAGTTGCTGGGGATCCTCAGGTCAGTGGGGTGGAGCCCGGCACGTTGACCTTCGCGCGTGCACCTGTATGAGGAACTGACGTCGGCAGAGCGTGCGTCGTGGGACGCGTTCTCGAGGCCGCCCCAGCCCCGCTGGATCACCCCGCGCAGCCCAGCCCGGCGCAGCGCGCGCACGACCTCGGTGCTCAGTCGGCCGGGGTCGGGGACGGTGGCGCTGCCCAGGCCGACGAAGACCGGCGGCGGCCCCGCGTCCAGGAAGTCCCGTAGTTTCGACGGGAGTTGGTCCTGGGGGTCGTACGGCCACCAGTAACCGGTCACGGTGAGACCCGGGCGCCAGTCGCGCGGGCGGGGTACCACCAGCGGGCTGAAGCCGTGCAACACCGGCCAGCCCTGCCGCTCCCGGGCCCGCAGCGCGGCGGGCGGCGGGCAGCCCCAGCCGGGTACGTACGGCGGGCACCGTGGCCGCGAAGACCCGCTCGACGGCCGCGGTGACACCGTGCCCGGCGAGCCGATTTCCGATGGGGCCCCAGGAGTCGCCGCCGAGCACCGTGGGCGCGAACTCCCGTGTCGGGGCCAGTGGTTGCAGGTACACGCCCACGCTCGGCAGCGACAGTCCCTCGGCGAGGGCGTGGCCGAGCGGTGCCAGCGAACTGGACAGCAGGAGTACGTCGCTCGTCCGGGCGGCCGACGCCAGGTCGTCGGTCATCGCCCCGACCAGCGCCCGCGCCATCCGGGCCACCCGCACCAGCTTGCCCATGCCCGTCGCACTGCGGTGCAGCCCCCGGCCGCGCGCGGACTCCAACTCCGCCCGGGGGTCCACGGGAAGGGCGTGGAACCCGAGCCCCGAGCCTGCCACCAGCGGCTCGAAGCAACCGTGCGTGACCAGGGTGACCTGGTGCCCGGCACGCATCAGCCCGTGCCCCAGCCCGGTGTAGGGGGCCACGTCGCCCTGGGGGACCCCGCTGTCATGATCGCCACTCGCACGACGGCCAGTATGGGGCCTGGAGGGCCTATGGGTCCGCTACGCGCCGGTGGCACGAACGTCCCGTGTACAACGGCGACTTCACGCCTGTCACACCCGTTGACTTCGACCTCTCGCGGCTCTACGTTCGGCGCGCCAATATGTTCGGACCCCCGATCCTTGTTCGATATTTCGAAGGGCTGGACCCCCTCCCGGCCGAAGGAGCCGCATGTATCCCCCACCGCGATCGAGTCGCGTACGGCGTTGCAGGGACGCCGTCGTACGCGCCCTCGTCCTGGCGCTGACCGTGACCGCCGCACTCCTGTTCGCCCAGCCCGGCACCGCCCAGGCCGCGACGACCCGTCAGATACCGGTCGCCACCGCCCCGATGGGCTGGGCCTCCTGGAACAGCTTCGCCGCCAAGATCGACTACAGCGTGATCAAGCAGCAGGTCGACGCGTTCGTCGCGGCCGGCCTCCCGGCAGCCGGGTACAAGTACATCAACATCGACGAGGGCTGGTGGCAGGGCACCCGTGACAGCGCCGGCAACATCACCGTCGACGAGACGGAGTGGCCCGGCGGCATGAGCGCCATCGCCGACTACATCCACAGCAAGGGCCTCAAGGCCGGCATCTACACCGACGCCGGCAAGGACGGCTGCGGCTACTACTACCCGACCGGCCGCCCCGCCGCGCCCGGCAGCGGCAGCGAGGGCCACTACGACCAGGACATGCTCCAGTTCTCGCAGTGGGGCTTCGACTTCGTGAAGGTCGACTGGTGCGGCGGCAACGCCGAGGGGCTCGACGCGGCGACGACGTACAAGTCGATCAGCGACGCGGTCACCCAGGCCACCGCCACCACGGGGCGCCCGCTCACCCTCTCCATCTGCAACTGGGGCAACGAGAACCCCTGGAACTGGGCGCCCGGCCAGGCCCCGATGTGGCGCACCAGTACCGACATCATCTACTACGGCAACAAGCCGTCCATGACGAACCTGTTGTCCAACTTCGACCAGACCCTGCACCCCACCGCCCAGCACACCGGCTACTACAACGACCCGGACATGCTGATGGTCGGCATGGACGGTTTCACCGCCGCCCAGAACCGCACCCACATGAACCTGTGGGCGATCTCCGGCGCGCCCCTCCTCGCCGGCAACGACCTGACGACGATGACGTCCGAGACCGCCGCCATCCTCAAGAACCCCGAGGTCATCGCCGTGGACCAGGACGCGCGCGGCCTCCAGGGCGTCAAGGTCGCCGAGGACACCACCGGACTCCAGGTGTACGGCAAGGTCCTGTCCGGGACCGGCAAACGTGCCGTCGTCCTGCTCAACCGCACCTCCGCCGCACAGAACATCACCGTCCGCTGGTCCGACCTGGGCCTCACCAATGCCTCCGCGACCGTCCGAGATCTGTGGGCCCAGAGCAACGTGGGCACATACGGCACGGGCTACACCACCAGCGTCCCGGCCGGCGGCTCGGTGATGCTCACCGTCACCGGCGGTACCGAGGCGGCGAGCAGCACGTACACCGGCAGCTCCAGCTTCACCGGCGTGAGCGCGGCGAGCACCGGGCTGAACGTCGTCGACGTCGCCTACACCAACACCGCCTCCACCGCCCGTACCGCGACCCTCCAGGTCAACGGCCAGACGGCGACGGCGGTCTCCTTCCCGCCGACAGGCTCCGCGCAGGGCACGGTCTCCGTCGCGGTGTCCCTGTCCAAGGGCTCCTCGAACACGCTCTCCTTCGCCAACGCCCCCACGCTCGCCGACCTCACGGTCCGCCCCCTGCCGGGCACGAACGGCGCCCTCGCCGTCGGCAAGCAGTCCGGCCGCTGCCTCGACGTCTACAACAACACGATCACCAACGGCACCCAGGCCGAGCTGTGGTCCTGCAACGGCGGCCAGAACCAGGCCTGGACGTACACCTCCCGCAAGGAGCTCGTCCTGTACGGCAACAAGTGCCTGGACGCCTACAACCTCGGCACCACCAACGGCACCAAGGTCGTCATCTGGGACTGCAACGGCCAGAACAACCAGAAGTGGAACGTCAACAGCGACGGCACCCTCACCAACGTCAACGCGGGCCTCTGCCTCGACGCCTACGGCGCGGGCACGGCCAACGGCACCCAGATGGTGCTGTGGTCCTGCACCGGCGGCACCAACCAGCAGTGGACCCTGACCTAAGCGCTCCGCTGGAAGCGCGATGACGAACCCGTGGGCCGGTGGGGGCTGGTCGCGCGCACGCGGCGTAGCCGCATGTCGACACAGCCCCGCGCCCCTTACGGGGCGCGATACCGCACTGGACTTCGTCAAGGCTGCTTGGTCCTGACCCAGCCCGGCTTGCCCCGTCCGGGTGGACCACGCGCGGCAACGCGCATGGATCATCCGGACATCACACCGTCCCGCCGGCCATGAGGGCCGGCGGGACAGGCCGGTCACCGCCGATGGACACCCGGGCGGAGTGACGCATGCTCAGCAGGTTCGCGGCGGTCGGAGGCGGGCGTCGACGGGGCCTGCGGCTGGGACACCAACGAACCCGGCCTCGCCCCCGACCAGGTCTCGGGTTCTCACCGACCTCGACGGCCACCCTCTACCGCTACGACCCGGAGACGGGGACGGGCACCGTGGTGTGTCTCGGCCCGTGCACGGACACCCGCAAGCCGCTGCTCACCGAGCCGGGCGCCGTACTCGCTCTGCCCCCGGGCATCGGCGCGCTCTCTACGGTCGCCCGCCCCCACGGCAGTGGCGATCAGGTCACCTACGACGGCTCCCCCCTCTACACGTTCACCGGCGACGCCCAGCCCGCCGAGACGAACGGCGTGACCCGGAACTGGCACGTGATCACCGGCCGGGGTGTGCCAGGCCAGGGCCGGCAGACCTGTCGCCGGGGCAAGAGCGCACCCGAGCAGGTAGGCGGCGAGCAGACGGCGCCGCCCCCCCGCGGTACGTCACGCTCGTACTCGCTCCGCGCGACTCGCTGCCACGAGCCGTGGGCCAGGGCGAGGTACTCCGCCTCGAAGTGCTGCTGAATTCCCCGGTGCCGTGGCCGAGTTGCTCGACCATGGACGCTCGGCGGCCCTCACCTGGGTCCCGGCGGACATGGAGGGGCTGCGGCCCGTCGGACAGGTGACGGACCGGCTCGGGCGAAGCGGTCAGGCGTACGTGTACGAGGCCGCCGGCGTCAGACAGATGCTGATCATGGACCCCGCCACCGGCACCGTCCTCGGACTGGAGGCCACCTTCACCACCGACCAGCCCGAGTACGGCGTGACGGCGGGCGACGTCATGGAGTACCGCGCCTGGACGCGCTGATCACACCCCGAGCTGCCGGGCGGCCGCGTCCACGGTCTGCTCCAGCAGCGTGGCGATGGTCATCGGACCGACGCCGCCCGGCACCGGGGTGATGAGCGAGGCTTGCTCCAGGGCCGAGTCGAAGTCGACGTCGCCGACGTTCCCGGCGTTGTAGCCCGCGTCGATGACGACGGCGCCAGGCTTGATGTCGGTGCCCTTGATCAGCTGCGGCCGGCCGACGGCGGCGACCACGATGTCCGCCTCGCGGACGACCGCCGAGAGGTTCCGGGTGCGGGAGTGGGCGTACGTCACCGTCGCGTTCCGGGCGAGCAGCAGCATGCCGGCCGGCTTGCCGAGGATGGCGCTGCGGCCCACCACGACGGCCCGCTTCCCGGCGGGATCGACGTCATACTCGTCGAGCAGGCGCATGATCCCGCCGGGCGTGCAGGACACGAAGCCCGGCAGACCGAAGCTCATCGTGGCGAACGACGCGAAGGTCACGCCGTCGACGTCCTTCTCCGGCGCGATCGCCTCGAAAGCGGCCCGCTCGTCGATGTGGTCGCCGACCGGGTGCTGGAGCAGGATGCCGTGCACGGAGGGGTCGGCGGAGAGCGCCCGGAGTGTACCGACCAGTTCCTCGGTGGTCGTCTCCGCGGGCAGTTCCACGTGCCGCGAGTCGATGCCGGCCTTGCGGCAGCGGTTCTGCTTCATCCGGACGTACGTGACGGACGCGGGGTCCGCGCCGACCAGCACCGTCGCCAGACAGGGCGCCGAACCGGTGCGCTCGGTGAGATCGGCCGCGCGCTCGGCGGTCTCCTCCACGATGCGCCGGGCGAGCGCGGTGCCGTCCATGAGCCGGGCCTGAGTCATGATCCACTCCTGAGCAGGTTGACCTCATCGCCCAGGCGCACGGCATCGACTTCTTCGGAGCCGCTCCCCGGTGGTGCTCCACCTCAGCGCCAGTCACGGCCCGCCACCAGCCTAACCGAGGCCGTACGAGGCTCAGGACCCGCTCCCGGAGTGCAATCGAATCCTGGACGGGCGGTGCTGAGCCTTGCCGCGTGGTGCTGTTCTGCCTGAGCCCGAGCGTGCCGCGACTATCGCGCCGCCACGGGCGCGGAGTGGAGTTCGCGTACCAGCTGCGGGGTGAGCAGTTCGCCGGCGCGGTCGGCGAGGACGGCCATTTCGTAGCCGACCAGGCCGACATCGCATCCCTCGGCGGCCAGGACGCCGAGGCAGCTTCCGTCGCGGATGCGACCGACCATGAGGAAGCCCCCGAGCATTTCGATCATGACGAGCTTCATGCCGTGGAAACCGTGTGCCGTCGCCGCGTTCTGGGCGAGGCTGGTGATGCCGGAGACGACGGCGGCGAGGTGGTCGGCGCGATCCCGGCCGAGACTGTCCGAGGCGGCCATGAGCAGGCCGTCGGAGGAGACGGCGACGGCGTCGGTGACACCGTCGGCGGTGCGTACGAACTCCGAGATGAGCCAGCCGAAACTCTGGACGGCGGTGGTCACGATGACGCTCCTTGAGTGGGTCGGGCTTCGGCACGAGCGACACCTGCTCTGAAGCCGTTGAGCAGGGAGGAGACAGCGGTGGGTCGGGCGGACGGAGGTGCGGTGGAGGGGTCCTGGGCGGGGGCGAGCAGGCGCCCGGGGAGGGCGAGGAGTGCGGACAGGCCGCCGCCGGTGGTGTCGAAGAGGTTGACCTGGGTGCCTTCGCCGAGGCGGTGGGTGAGTCGGCCGACGACGAGATGGCCGAGGAACCGGGTGGGTGCGGAGAGGAGGGCCTCCTCCCTGGAGTCGGCGAAGCGGGCGTGGGCACGTTCCTTGTCGGCTTCGGACATGCCGACGCCGTGGTCGACGACAGCGAAGCAGTACGTGTCGTCCTCGGTGTCGTACCAGCCGTGCACCTCGACCGGCTCGGTCGGCGGCGAGAAAGTCAGCCCGTTCTCGATGAGTTCGGCAAGGAGGTGGGCGACATCGGCGACGGCGTGCCCGCGCACCCGCACCGGCTCCACGGTCGCGATCAGGACTCGCCGGTACTGCTCCACCTCGGCGACGGCGGACTGGACCACTTCCAGGCCGTCGGCCGGTGCTGCGGTGGGCCGCGGCGGATTCTGCCCGGCCAGGACCAGCAGGCTCTCGGCGTTGCGCCGCATACGGGTGGCGAGGTGGTCGAGCTCGAAGAGCTCGGCCAGGGCGTCCGGGTCGAGTTCCTGCTGTTCCAGGCGGGTGATGAGGCCGAGCTGACGACGCACGAGGTTCTGGTTGCGGCGGCCGAGGTTGGCGAGCGATTCGGTGGTGTTGCGACGCAGGCCGGCCTGCTGGGCGGCCAGGTGGAGGGCGGTGTGTTCCACCTGTCGCAGGGACGCCGCGACCTCGGCGATCTCCGCTGCACCGCCCAGCAGTTGCGCGTCGGGGTTGTCCGGGGCATCCGCCGGCGGGAGGAGCTCCACATGGTCCGGGGGTGACTGTTGGATACGGGCCATGGTCGCCGGCAGCCGGTGCCGCGCCACGTCGTGGGCTGCCTCGGCGAGCGCGCCGAGCGGGCGCGTGAGGGAACGGGAGGCAAAGGCGGCGAGGCCCGCGACGAGGGCGGCCATGAGCGTTCCCGCGACGAGACAGGCGGCGAGGCCCGTCTCGGCGTCGTGGCTGAGCCGGTCGGCCCGGTCCCGTACGTCATCACCGACCGACTGCTGGGCGGCGTACAGATCGTCGACGAGTACGGTCATCGCGTCCCACCAGGTGCCGGCGTCGGCACGCAGCACGGAGCCGTCGGCGGCGCCTTCCGCCCGGCTCTCGTAGGCGGTGGCGCGTTGTGCGTCCTTGGTTGAGAAGGCATGCTTCAGGGCCGCGCGCTGGGGTGCGGTGGCGACCTGCTGGAAGCGGGCCAGGGCGGCGACGCGCGTGGCGCGCACCTCGGTGAAGGTGAGGTACTCGTGGCCGTGAAAGGCGCCGTCGGCGAACACGCCGTTGAGGAGCCCGCGTTCGAGAGCGACGGATTCCTTGGCTGCGGCCAGCTCCTTCAACGCCGCGAGTCCGTCGCTCAGTTGACGGTCGGCGCGCATTGCTGCCTCCGTCATCGGGTCGACGGCATTGAGGGCGTCGATGGCGGTGGTGTAGAAGGTGAGGGTCGCAGCCCTGTCGGCGGTGCCTCTGTCGGCACTGGCGCGGATGTCGGTGAGGCGCCCCAAGCGCTGCCGGATGACCCCCTCGACGGCGCTGTCATGACGCATTCCGCGCAGCGCCGTGTCAACGCGCTTGCGCGTACCGGCCAGCGTTGGGCGGAACTCCACCTCGCCGCCCAACAGTCCGTTGGTCAGGCCGCGTTCGCGTTGCAGCTGGTGCACCAGGGCCTGGACCCGCAGGCTGAGACCGACCTCGGTACGCGTCGTCCGGGCGTCGCCGAGGGCCTCGGCGCGGCCGTTGACGGCGAGCCCGGCCACCGTCAGCAGCAGGCAGATCGGGACCGTGATGACCACCGCCACACGGCCCCTGATGCTGCGCCAGCCAGGCATCGGCCGACGGCCGGGAGCCGTTCGGTCATCGTGCCGACGAACTGAACCGCCCTTGTCCAGCCTGCCCTTGCATACTGCGCCAAGCCTGCCGAGCAGCGGCCGTAGTGGCTTCCACACCCTCATACGTCACGACGCTAGTCCGACCGCCGAGCCGGGCGGTTTCCGACCCGTAAGGCCGTGTGGGAAGTTCAGTTGCGCCTCCCTCACGCCGCGGGCCGAGAGACTGTGACCGCGGACTCGCGAACCGCCTCTCAAGCCGGCCTGGGGGTGCGACATCCTGCGAAACGCGGATCGGTTTCTGACCCGGGCGCGCGCTGGATCCGCAGCCCGAGCCGTAGCCCGCCCACGTAAAGCAGTGCAGCGGTCGCGGTCGCGCGTCCTTTCACGGTGCGGGCTGTTCAACAGGTGATCAGTCTCGGTATTGCCGCCGCCGTCCACATCCTCCTGTTTCCACAGGGCGCCCAGCGTGGGTGATCACCCGGTGGAGCGGCTGGGCTGAACCCGCCGACGACCTCGCCTCCGACCGGGCGAAGATGTTAAGTCGGTCAGCGCAACACAGGCGCACTCGGCGTGCCGGTGCTCTGCCACGGTGATTGTGTGGCGCCTGAACCTCCGGGCCACGGCCCGGCTGACCCGGGCCAAGCAGTGGAGGAGAGATTCATCGTGAGTTCCACCGAGGGCGCACCGCGGGGGGTGATCCCCGCGCACCTGCTCAAAGGCCAGAAGGCGCTGGTCACAGGCGCGAACTCCGGAATCGGCATGGCCACGGCCGTTGCTCTGGGCCGGGCCGGGGCCGACGTGGTCGTGAACTACGTCGCCGGCCGCGAGGAAGCCGACAAGGTGGTCGAGGAGATCACGTCCTTCGGCGTGCGGGCGGCGGCCTACGAGGCCGACGTGTCCGACGAGGGCCAGGTCGTCGCCATGGTGAACCGGATGGTCGAGGAGTTCGGCACGATCGACATCCTGGTCGCCAACGCCGGACTGCAGCGCGACGCCCCGTTCACCGACATGACGCTCGCCCAGTGGCAGAAGGTCCTGGACGTCAACCTCACCGGGCAGTTCCTCTGTGCCCGTGAGGCGACCAAGGAGTTCCTGCGGCGGGGTGTCGTCCCCGAAGTCTCGCGCGCGGCGGGGAAGATCATCTGCATGAGCTCGGTGCACCAGATCATCCCGTGGGCCGGGCACGTCAACTACGCCTCCTCCAAGGGCGGGGTGCAGATGATGATGCAGACGCTGGCCCAGGAGCTCGCTCCGAAGAAGATCCGTGTGAACGCGGTCGCCCCGGGGGCCATCAAGACCCCCATCAACCGCAGTGCCTGGGAGACACCGGAGGCCCAGCAGGATCTCCTGCGGCTGATCCCCTACGGCCGCGTCGGCGAACCCGAGGACATCGCCCACGCGGCCGTCGGCCTTGCCTCCGACCTCATGGACTACGTCGTGGGCACCACTCTCTACGTGGACGGCGGGATGACACTCTTCCCGGGCTTCGCCACCGGTGGCTGACCCGCCTCACTCGCGTGGGCCCCAAGAGACGCGCATGCACACCACGGTCCTGTCGCTCGTGCTCCTGGGCCCTCTGCCGATGACCGGCGCGGGTCCGGCCGGCTGAACCGAATCGGCTACCGGCGATCGAGGGACGCGTTCAGGGTGATGGCCGCGTCGATCAGGGCGAGATGGGTGAACGCCTGTGGAAAGTTGCCCAGTTGACGGCCCGTGGGGTCGATCTCCTCGGAGAACAGGCCGAGATGGTTGGCGTAGCCCATCATCTTCTCGAACACCAGCCTCGCCTGGTCGATTCGCCCCGCGCGGGCCAGGGCGTCGACATACATGAACGTGCACAGCGAGAAGGTTCCCTCCGAGCCACGCAGGCCGTCGGGGGACGCCTCGGGGTTGTAGCGGTAGACCAGGCTGTCGCTGACGAGTTCCTGCTCCATGGCGTCGAGGGTCGACGCCCACATCGGATCCCCGGGGGTGACGAACCCGACTGTCGCCATGCGGAGCAGCGAGGAGTCGAGCACGTCGCTGCCGTAGTGCTGGACGAAGGCATGCCGGCTTTCGTTCCATCCCTTGGCCATGACCTGCTCGTAGATCTCGTCCCGAGCGGCACTCCAGCGCGGGACCGCGGCCGGCCAGCCTTTCGACTCGGCGAGCCGCAGCGCGCGGTCGAAGGCCACCCATGACATCACGCGGCCGTACGTGAAGTCCTGGCGGCCGCCACGGGTCTCCCACAGGCCCTCTTCCGCCTGGTTCCAGTGGTCGGCCAGCCAGTCCAGGTTCTCCACCAACTTCCTCCAGCCCTGGTACCCCGCGTGGAACCCGTGCCGATGCGCGTAGTAGATGCTGTCCAGTGCCTCGCCATAGATGTCCAGTTGGAGCTGTGTGGCAGCGCCGTTGCCGATCCGCACCGGCGCGGAACCGGCATAGCCCTCCCAGTGGTCGAGGATTTGTTCGTCCAGGTCGGCGGAGCCGTCGACCTTGTACATGATGTTGAGGGGGCCGGAGTCGCCGCCGCCGGCACTCTCCCTGACCCGGTCGCCCAGCCACTGGATGAACCCCCTGGCCTCGTCGGTGAAGCCCAGTCCCAGCAGGGCGTACACGGAGAAGGAGGCGTCCCGGACCCAGGTGAAGCGGTAGTCCCAGTTGCGCTCGCCGCCCAGTTGCTCGGGGAGCGCCGCCGTCGGGGCGGCCACCACGGCGCCGCTGGGGGCATAGGTCATGAGTTTGAGCGCGATCGCGGAACGCTCCACCGTCTCCCGCCAACGCCCCGAGTATCGCGACTGGTTCAGCCAGGAGCGCCAGAACGTGACGGTGTCGTCGAAGAGCTGCCGGTATTCGGCCACGCGGATCTCCCTGGGCGGCCCGTCGGCGGCCGACTCCAGGACCAGCCCGCGCTCCTGGCCCGCCTGCAGGGTCAGCGAGCAGTACAGGTCGTCGCGCCGGGCCGTGAGGACGTCCACCAGGCGTTCGTCCTCCGGTTCGCGGATGGGGTGCACGGTCAGTTTCTCGCCGTCCTGCGCGACGAACACCGCGCCGTGCTCGGTGATGTCCAACTGGTGGGGCTTGCGTCCGTAGTCGAACCGCGGGGCGATCGCCACCTCGAACGTCATGCTGCCGCGCACGCAGCGGAGCATGCGGACCAGTCGGTGGCGGGGCGTGATCGTCCTACCGGTCACGGGCATGAAGTCGACGACCTCACCGGCGCCCGCCTCGGTCATGAACCGGGTCACCAGGATCGCGGTGTCGGGCAGGTACAACTGCTTGGTGGCGTAGGTTTCGTGGCTCGGGCGGACCGTGCAGTGGCCGCCCTTGTCCTTGTCCAAAAGCGCGCCGAACACACTGGGTGAGTCGAACCGGGGCAGGCACAGCCAGTCGACGGACCCATCGGTGGTCACCAGCGCCGCGGTCTGCAGATCACCCAGCAGGCCGTGGTTCTCGATCAGTGGGTAGTCGTCCATCGGGGGGCTCCTCTCGGTGTGCCCTTCACCCGAATGCACCCCCTCGACCAGCGTAGGCTGCGGACCCTGCTTCGGCCCACGCGACATGTGCCGGCAGCGCGCATCGCTGATGCGCGGTCGAACACGCCCTGCTTCTGGCTCGTTCGCCTCGCTGAGCAGCCCTGAGTTGCGAGCCTATTGCGATGACGGCAAGAAATGCGTGGAAGCTGAACTCCACCACGCCGCCCTGATCTGCCTCACCCGCCGCCGGGGCCGGGAGCAATGCGACTCCGGCACCAGATCGGTAGGGCATCCCTCTGCCAGGATGCGGGTGATGTGCGCGCGGGATAGCCTCTTTACATCAAGGTCAAGTTCTCGAGGCGGTTGTGCAGACGCCGGTCGCCCTCGTCGCGATGATCCATTCTTTCTGCGGAGACCCGACAAGCGCGGTCCACCCCCTCGCACTTCTCGCACCTCGCACAGGTCGGCAACGGCCGAAATCCCTTCTCTCAAGCCTGTCTCGCGTTGTGCGCGCCGGATCGGCACCGGCTTGAGGGCCCGCAGTTCTGCAGTCCCTGGCGTGGAGGTCGGGATGAGAATCGTCGTTGATCTTTCCCGGTGCGAAGGGTATGCGCAGTGCGCGTTCCTGGCTCCGGACGCGTTCCGGATGCACGGCGAGGAGGCGCTGATGTACGACCCGAAGCCCGACGACGCCCTACGCGACCGGGTGCTGCGCGCCGCGGCGGCCTGCCCGGTCCAGGCGATTCTGGTCGACCAGTTGGAGGGACGGGACGCACCGGTGGAGGCGTCGCCGTCATGAGTACCGCCGACACCCTGCGAGCGTTCAAGCGTGATGGCCGCATCGTGGTCGTCGGGGCGTCATTGGCGGGACTGCGGGCCGCGGAGGCGCTGCGCAACGAGGGTTTCACCGGATCGTTGACCATGATCGGTGACGAGTTGGGCGAGCCCTACGACCGGCCTCCCCTGTCCAAGCAGGTCCTGACCGGGTGGGTGTCGGCCGGGGATACCACGCTGCCGCGACGTCGTGACATCGATGCGGAGTGGTTGCTGGGCGTGCCCGCCAGCGGGCTGGACCTGGCGGCCAACCAGGTGCGTCTCGCCGACGGACGCGAGGTTCCCTTCGACCGGGTGTTGATCTCTACCGGGGTACGGGCCCGGCCTTGGTTCGTCGAGACCGAGGCGGCCCTGGACGGAGTGTTCGTGCTGCGCACGCGCGAGCACGCCGAGGGCCTGCAGCGAGCCCTCGCCGCCGGGCCCTCCCGCGTCCTGGTCATCGGTGCGGGATTCACCGGCTCCGAGATCGCTTCCATCTGCCGCGAGCGGGACATCCCGGTGACCGTCGCCGAACTCGCGCCGGCCCCGCTGGTCGGGGCGCTCGGCGCCCTGATCGGTGACGTCGCGGCGGACCTGCAGCGCGCTCACGGCGTCGACCTGCGGTGCGGTGTCAAGGTCACGCAGTTGGAGGGCGACGCGCAGGGGCGGCTTCGCCGCGCTCACTTCGACGACGGCAGCACGATCGACGCCGACGTGGCGGTGGTGGCACTCGGGGGCATCCGCAACACCGAGTGGTTGCGGGGCTCGGGGCTGGCGGCAGGTGTCTGGGGAATCGCCTGTGACACGGGCTGCCGCGCCCTCGACCTCAACGGCCTGATCACTGACGACGTCTTCGTCGCCGGAGACGTGGCACGCTGCCCGAACCCTATCTACGAGTACCGGCTCATCTCGCTGGAGCACTGGGCCAATGCCGTGGAGCAGGCCGAGGTCGCGGCGCACAACATGGTCAGTGCCCAGGCGGACCGCTGGCCCCACCTGTCCATCCCGGTGTTCTGGTCGATCCAGTTCGGCGTCAACATCAAGACCGTCGGGGTGCCGACCTTCGCCGACGAGGTGGTCGTCTCCCAGGGCTCGGTGTCAGACCGCCGGTTTGTCGCCGCGTACGGCTACCGGGGCCGCGTCACCGCAGCGGTCAGCTTCAACAACGCGAAGTGGCTGGACCACTACCGGCAGCTGATCGAGACGGCCGCACCCTTCCCGCCGCCCAGCCCCACGCCCGACCAGCCCGTCGACATGAAACCGGTGCCCGTCGACTTCCCCGGCCCCATGCTGCTCGCCCAGGGCGCCACTGTGGTCGTCACCGGCCATGACCCGAGTGAGCGGCGCGTCACGTCCGTGCAGCAGCACCGGTAGGAGGGAGAGCGAGATGACGACGACCGAGACGCCCGACATGCTGCAGCGGATCCTCGATTATTCCTCCCGGGCCGATCCGTACCCGCTGTACGCCGAGTTGCGCAAGACGCCGGTGGCCCGGCAGGAGGACGGCAGCTACGTCATCAGCACCTATCGCGAGCTCACGGACATCCTGCACAACCCGCACCTGAGCTCCGACGTCCGCAATCTGTCGCGTCCGATGCCCGGAATGGAGGCACGTGCCACGCCGGCGTTCATCAACCTCGACCCGCCCGAGCACGACCGCCTGCGGCGTATGGCGATGCGGCACTTCGGCCCCCCGCACACCCCGGGGCTGGTGGCCGGCATGGAAGACGACCTGACCGCCATCGTCAGCAGTCTGATCGACGGCTTCGCGGGCAAAGAGCAGATCGACATCGTCGACGACTTCGCCTACCCGTTCCCCGTCACCGTGATCTGCCACCTGCTCGGCGTGCCACGTGAGGACGAACCGAAGTTCCGCCTGTGGGTGAACGCCATCATCGACTCGATCGACTACAACCCCAAGACCGACCCGAAGGAAAAGCTGGACAACGGCGTACAGGCCACCAAGGACTTGCGCCAGTACCTCGGTGGGCTGCTGGAGCAGCGCCACGGCCGGCCGGGTGAGGACCTGTTGTCACGGCTGGCCAACGATGACGGGCCCGACGGGCGGATGACCGACGAAGAAATCGTCAGCACCGCCAACCTGCTGCTGATCGCCGGCCACGAGACCACCGTCAACCTCATCACCAACGGCATGCTGACGCTGCTGCGCCACCCGGAAGTGTTGCAGCGACTGCGCGACGAACCCGACCTGGTCGTGCCGCTGGTCGAGGAACTGCTGCGCTACGAACCCCCCGTGCACATCATTCCCTGGCGGGCGGCGTACAGCGACATCACCGTCGCCGACACCGTCATCCCCAAGGGCTCGCAGATCATGCTCATGCTGGCCTCGGGCAGCCGCGATCCGAACCGCTTCCACGATCCCGACCGCTTCGACCCCGATCGGCGCGACAACCAGCACCTCGGGTTCGGCAGCGGCATCCACCTGTGCTTCGGCGGCCCGATGGCCCGGCTGGAAACCCAGATCGCGCTGACCGAGCTGGTACGCCGGCTCGACCGGCCCAGCCTGGTCGCCGACCCACCGCCGTACCGGCGCAGCCCCGTCCTTCGCGGTCCGCTCCATCTGCACATCGAGCAGAGTGGCGGCCAGTGAGCGGCGACAGCCGAGGCACTGGCTGACCCGTACCCACGAGACGGAGACCGGTGGCGGGTGAAGGTCCGGCTCACCGACACCGGTCACGCCGCCTTCGAAGAGCACGCGGTGTCGGAGGACGCGGGCGAGCACGCGCTGCTCGCAGTACTGAGCGAAGCAGAGAAGCGGACACTCGCAGACCTGCTGCGGAAACTGGTCGTGGCCGCCGAGACTGGGCGGACCGAGCTGTCCCCAGCCCCGCCCGGGCCGAGAAGGTCCAGGTCAGCCGGGCGCTGACCTGGACCCTCGCCGATCTCCTGCCTACTCGTCCCATGCCTGGATCATGATCTGTTCGCTGATCTTGCCGTCGCGCAGCGTGATCATCGACTCGGCGAGGACGCGAACCCCGTCGGCGTACTGACAGGACTCGCTGTAGGCCGCGCGGTCCCCCTGGACCACGCAGTTCTCCAGCTTGTGGGACATGTCGCGGCTGTAGACGTCGTTGAGCATCGCGCCTATCTCGTCACGGCCGTGCAGAACCTTGGGGTGGCTGGGCTGGCTGTTGCGGTCGATGACGCGTATCTCGGCGTCGTCCGCGTAGAGCGACAGAAGCGTCGCCGGCGTGGTTCCTTCTATGCCCTGGCGCAGGGTGTCGGTGTCGAAGGCGGAGCCTGCCGCCGCGGTGCCCATGGTGACCTCCTTCGAGGGCCGCGGCCCGAGGAAGAACGGGCCGCAAAGGACCTCATCTTCGAGCCTCCTCCGTCCCAGCGGGCACGGCAAGCGCTGCCGGAGCGCTCCGCCTGACGGGTGAGCGGAGCGACGCCGCCCCGAGTGGGCGGCCCTTCGCCCGGGCCGTGCGGCAGTTCGTCAGGTGACGGGAGCGGGCCGCAGGGGCGGTACGGTCGGCATCTCGATGGCGTTCCCGATGTCCTCGACGGTCATCCTGAAGCTGTCGGGGTAGGTGTCGCGCCGGGTACGGCGGGCGGGCTCGCTGGTGCGCCACATGTAGAGGCACCGGGCGCACTGGAGGACGTCCCAGACGCCGGGTACGGGTGAGGCGAAGACGTGCTCGACGGTGTTGTACGCGCACCGCGGGCAGCTGGTCGTGTCGGCCATGTCGGCCATGTCGGTTGTCCTTTACTGGAGATGACGGAGCATCAGCGGCGGGCAGCGAGCAGCCGGAGCCGGGTGAGCCACTCGGCGGCCTCGGGCAGGTCACTGACGGGGGTGCCGTAATTGCCGCGGCGGTCCGGCTCGACGGGTGTCGTGGCGTCGATGACGAGCTTGTCGACGATGCCCGGGGTCCGGGCCTGCGGGGCGAGCTCCACGACGGGCAGGTTGGGCACGACGACCAGGTCGCCGTCCGGGTTCATCTTGGTGGACAGCGCCCACATGACCTGCGGCAGGTTGAAGGGATCGACGTCCTCGTCCACGACGATCACGGTCGTGGCATACCCGAGCCCGTGCGGTGTGGTCAGGGTCCGCATCCCGACCGCCTTGGCGAAGCCGCCGTACCGCTTCTTCGTGGAGACGATGACGACCAGGCCGTGCGTGTACGACGCGTTGACCGCCTGAACCTCGGGGAAGTCGGCCTTGAGCTGCTGGTACAGCGGTACGCACGTGTTTGCCGCGATCAGGTAGTCGCACTCCGTCCACGGCATGCCGAGGTAGAGGTGCTCGAAGACGGGATCCGTGCGGTACGAGATCCGGTCGATCCGGATCACCGGCATGCTGCGGCCGCCCGAATAGTGACCCGTGAACTCGCCGAAGGGGCCCTCGATCTCCCGCTTGCGGCCCTCGATGACTCCCTCGATCACGACCTCGCTGCCCCACGGCACCGGCAGCCCGGTCAGCGGGGCCTTCGCGATCGGCGCGGGCGCACCGCGCAGGGCGCCGGCGAGCTCGTACTCGTTCTCCTCGTACTTCATCGGGGTCGACGCCGCGATCGTGATCACCGGGTCGTTGCCGAGCGTGATGGCGACCGGGAGGTCCTCGCCACGCTCCTCGGCCGTGCGCAGGTGCAGGGCGATGTCGTGCACCGGCACCGGCTGGATCGCCAGCCTGCGCCTGCCCTTGACCTCCATGCGGTAGATGCCGACGTTCTGCTTGCCGCTGTGCTCGGGGTCGTCCGGGTCCTTCGAGACGACAGCGGCCTTGTCGATGTAGAAGCCGCCGTCGCCGTCGTTGAGCCGGATCAGGGGCAGTACGCGGAAGAGGTCGACGTCGTCGCCCTCCAGGGTGTTCTGCGCCCACGGCGGATCGGCCCGCCACTCGGGCGCGACCGGGAACTTCTCCCAGCGGCGGACGAACTCCTCCACCTGCTCCTTCGTGGTCGTCTCCTTCGGCAGACCGAGCGCGAGCGCGTGATTGGCCCAGGAGCCGTGCACGTTCATGGCGATGCGCGCGTTCGTGAAGCCTTTGACGTTGTCGAAGTAGAGGGCGGGAGCCGAGTCGCCGAGGCGCGGCGCCGCGTTCGCGGCCGCCGCGACGTCCGGCTCCGGCAGCACCTCATCGGTGACACGCAGCAGTTGACCCTCCTTGTCGAGGGCGTCGAGGAAGTCGCGTAGATCGTCGTAGGCCATGGGGTAGTCCTCTCGTGTGTGTTTGGGGGCTCAGACGGCGGGCCGCAGGTCGCGGGCGGCACGCATGCCCTCCCAGCGACGGGCGGCCGGGGCGGGCAGGTCGAACTGGTCGAGGACGCGGGCCACGACGTGGTCGACGATGTCGTCCACGGAGCTGGGGTGGTTGTAGAAGGCGGGCATCGGGGGCACCAACTGCACGCCCTTGCGGGCGAGATCGAGCATGTTCTCCAGATGGATCTCGCTCAGCGGCGTCTCGCGCGGCACCAGGACGAGCCGGCGCCGCTCCTTGAGGACCACGTCCGCCGCCCGGCCGATCAGCCCGTCCGCGTATCCGGCGCGGATGCCGGCCAGGGTCTTCATCGAGCACGGCACGACGACCATGCCGTCCGTGCGGAACGATCCGGACGAGATGCCGGCGCCCTGGTCCTCGGGCCGGTGCGTGACATCGGCGAGCGCGGCGACGTCGGTGACGGACAGCCCGGTCTCCAGCTCGATCGTGGTCCGAGCCCAGCGGCTCAGCACCAGATGCGTCTCGACCCCCGGCAGCTCGGCCAGGTTCTGCAGGAGCCGGACGCCGAACACGGCACCCGTCGCTCCCGTCATGCCCACGATCAGACGCACGGTGGTCAGCTCCCTCGGCTCGTACGGCGGGACGGTCGCGGCGACTGTTTCGGTCACCGCTCCTTCACGCTAGGGCCGTCCTACGAGCCCAGCGGCGTATCGTGAGGACAAGCCATGGACAGAAACGGACACCCGTGGGGTGGCAGGGGAGAAGCGGCGCGGGCCGACGTCACGTCGGTGCCCTATCGCGCCACCGCCGGAGCGCCGCCTGGGGCCGAGGTCCTCGACTTTCCCGGCCTGCTCGACCGCGCCCACGGTCACGGCCTGGACCTGTACCCGCCGAAGCGGCTGGCCTTTCACGAGCTGCTCACCGTGCACGCCGGCACTTTGCGCTGTTCCTTGGACTTCAGCGAGTACGAGCTGACCGAGGGTGACTGGCTGTGGCTGCGCCCCGGCCAGATCCACCAGTACGACTCCGACCTCACGGCTGCCGAGGGCACCGTCGTCCTGTTCACGCCGGGCTTCCTCAGTCCCGCGACGGTGGAGTCAGCGCGGGTCGACCAGCCCACCTGGCGGACGCCACTCAGGCCCGCCGGCGCCGATGCGGTGGCCCTGCGCGGCGTCCTGGACCTGCTGGAGAGCGAGTACCGGCGGCTGGCCGGCCTGCCGCTGGAGGTGCACATCGACGTGCTGCGCCATCTGCTCTCCGTCCTCGTCCTGCGCCTGACCCACGCACAGGGCGCGCAGGAGGCCGCCGGCGCCGGCAGCGAGCCGTTCCGCCGCTTCCAGCAGGCCGTCGAGCGGGACTTCGCGCGGACCCACCGTGTGGAGGACTACGCCCAGATGCTCGGCTACAGCGTCCGTACCCTCACCCGGGTGACCCGGGCCGCCGTCGGCAGCGGGGCCAAGGGCTTCATCGACGACCGGGTCATGCTGGAGGCCCGGCGGCTCCTGTGGCACACCGATCTGCCGGCCGCCGCCGTCGGCGACCGGCTCGGTTTCCCCGACGCGACAGTGTTCACCAAGTTCTTCCGGCATCGGGCGGGCGAGACCCCGGCCGGATTCCGCGCGCGGGTGCGGGGGGCGGGGCAGTGACCGCCCGTCGGGCCGGCCGTGACCGCTGCCTGGCCGGCAGTGGCCGGGGCCCTGACCTTGATAGGGTCCCTGACCTTGATCGGGGCCGCGACCCTGATCGGGGCCCCGATCCGACTACCGCCGCGCCACTGCGGCCAGGGTCGCGTCGAGGTCGGCCGGACGCGGCCGGTTGTGCGGCAGCTTGGCCAGCAGCGCGGCCATGCCGCAGGTGTTGGTGAGCGCAGAGAAGACCAGGCCTCCCGCGATGCCCGCGGAGACCAACTGCCAGGCGGGATGCAGGAGTCCGAGGCCCAGACCGGCCAGCACCAGGCCGCCCGCGGTGAGGCGGACCTGCCGTTCCATGGACCAGGTGGTGCGGGTGCCCGGCGCCGGGCGGTGCAGTTCGTGACCGCCCTCCGCCCAGCCCTGCGTGCCGCCGGTCAGGGTCAGGGCCCGTACCCCGTGCTCGGCGAGGACGCGGCAAGCGTTCTCCGAACGCGCCCCGGAGGCGCAGACCACGAGCAGCTCGCCGCGGACCTCGCGGAGCGTGGGAACGGCGCGCCCGATCTGGTCCAGGGGGATGTTGAGGGCGCCGGGCAGATGCCCGGCGGCGAATTCGCCCGGTGTACGGACGTCGATGACGGTCAACTGGGGCAGGCGGGCGCGGGCCTCGTCGGCGTCGAGGGCGGAGGGAGTGGTCACAGTGGGATCCTTCCTGGGTGAAGTGAGCGGGGCTGGGAAATCCGAGGGGGAGGTAGAATACCCCCACGGGTATGTAGAGGAGTAGTCGTGGAGCTGCAGTTCGAGGGCGATGAGCTCAAGTCGGTGCTGAACCGGCTGCGCCGGGCGCAGGGGCAGATCTCCGGAGTGATCAAGATGATCGAGGAGGGGCGCGACTGCGAGGACGTCGTCACCCAGCTCGCCGCGGCCTCCCGCGCCCTCGACCGGGCCGGCTTCGCGATCATCGCGACCGGACTCCAGCAGTGCCTGACCGAATCCGGGAACGGCGGGGGCGGAGCGGAGACGACGGAGCAGATGAAGGCGCGGCTGGAGAAGCTGTTCCTGTCGTTGGCGTAGGGCCGCCCTCGGCCGGGGCGCGGGTCACACCACTGCGTCGGCCAGCATCAGCGCGGCCACCAGCAGGAGCGCCCAGGCGAAGAGCCGGCGGAGCAGGTCCGAGGAGATCCGGGCCGCGAGCCGCCTGCCGTCCCAGGCGCCGAGCACCGCGGCCGCGGCGAACGGCGCGACGTGCGTCCAGTCGACGGTCACCGCCGATCCCGTGCGAGCCGCGAGCGCGGCGAGCGAGTTGACGGTGATGACCAGCAGGCTCGTGCCGACGGCGACCCGCATGCGCAGGCCGACCACGTTCACCAGGGCGGGTACGGCGAGGAAGCCGCCGCCCACGCCCAGCACCCCGGTCACGGCGCCGAGCCCGGCCCCGGCTCCGGCGACCCGGACCGGGCGTACCGGTATGCCGTCCTGCTCGGAGGCCGAGGGGCGCAGCATACGCAGCGCCGCGACGCCGGCGATCACGGCGAACGCCCCGGTGAGCAAGGCGGACGGCAGACGCGCGGAGAGCGCCCCGCCGAGCGCGGCGGGGACGAGCCCCGCCGCCGCGAAGATCGCGCCGCCCCGCCAGTGCACGGCGCCCGCCCGAGCGTGCGCGGCCAGCGCCGTGGCGGAGGTGACGGTGACGACGACGAGGCTCGCGGTGGTGGCCGCGGCCGGGGTGAAACCGAGCAGGTAGATCAGCGCCGGTACGGCCAGCATGCTGCCGCCGCCACCCAGCGCACCCAGCGAGATGCCGGTGACGGCACCGGCGACAAGGGCGAGAACGAGTGCGGTCACGGGGTCGGCCGGCTGCCGTCGGTCCCGCCACCCACCACCGGCAGTCCCGCCCCGGCCCACGCCACCATGCCGCCGACGACGTCCACCGCGTCGGCTCCGCGAGCCGTGAGCAGGGCCGTCGCCTCGCGGGAGCGCCTGCCGGAGCGGCAGAGCACGACGAGGGGGCGGCCGTGGGCGGCCGGGGGCAGGTCGCTGCCCGTGGTCAGGGCGGACAGCGGGGTGTGGACGGCACCGGGAGCGTGTCCGGACGCCCATTCGTCCTGCTCCCGGACATCGAGGAGTACGGCGGCACCCGCGGCCGCCCGCTCCTGAGCCTCGGCCGGAGTGATCCGGGCCATCGGGAGCCCGGCCGCGCGCGCCGCGTCGAAGCTGTCGTCGACGGCGACGACGTCGCGCCCCGCCGCGTCGAGGAGTGAGGCCGCGATCGCGGCCCGCATGCCGCCGGCGCAGTGCACCCACACCGTGCCGTCCGGTATCTCCGCGAGCCGGTCACGCAGCCGGTGCAGGGGTATGTGCAGTGAGCCCCTGATGTGCCCGTCCCGGCGTTCGGAGTCGCGGCGCACGTCGAGGATCACGATCGAGTCGTTCCCGCGTGCCGCGAGGTCCGCGAAGTCGGCGCGCGGGAAGGAGCGCGACCGCTCACCCGTGCGCACCCAGTCTGTGGGGGAGCCGGTCGCTGCCGCGGCCGGTCGGTCGATGCCGACCCGGACGAGTTCGCGCTGAGCGGCGGCGAGCTGCTCGGCCGACTCGGCGAGCAGGGTGACCGGCCTGCCCCAGGGGAGCAGCCAGGCCAGATACGTGGCGAGCTGTCCCTCGGCCGCGAAGTTCAGCGACCCGGCGACGTGTCCCTCGGCGAACGCGATCCGGTTGCGCAGGTCGACCACCCACTCCCCGGCGGCCAGCCGCGCCGCGATCTCGTCCGCGTCGGCGGGGCGCGGCGGGGTCAGGTCCACAGGAGCGGGGCCCCGCGCGTTCACGGGACCCATGTGCGCGTAGTACGCGGGTACGTCGTCCAGCCCCGCGAGCAGGTCGGCGACGAAGGTGTCGACGTCCTTGACGAGCGCCTCGTTGACGCCGCGCTCTTGGCCGATGGTGGTCGTCGCCCCGCCCGCGGCCTGCGTGGCGGAGCAGAAGCTGCCGAAGCCGTGCGTGGGCAGGACCGCGGTGTCGTCCGGCAGCCCGTCGGCCAGCCGGTGCGCGGAGTCGTACTGGGCTCGCGCCAGCCGCGCGGTCAGCCGGGGCTCGACCAGGTCGGGGCGGCCCACCGTGCCGATCAGCAGGGAACCGCCGGTGAAGACGGCCACCGCGTGTCCGGCCTCCTCCAGGACGTACGACGTGTGGTGCGGGGTGTGTCCCGGCGTGGCGAGTGCGCGGAGCGTCAGACCGTCCGCGACCTCCACGGCGTCCCCGTCCGCGACCGGCGTGTGCGCGTACGCGACCCCCGCACCGGCGGGCACGAGGTACGCGGCACCGGTCGTCCGCGCCAGCTCGAGACCCCCGGTCACGTAGTCGTTGTGCACGTGGGTCTCGACGACGTGCGTCACCCGCACGCCCCGCCGCGCAGCGGCCGCGATCACCCGGTCGATGTCCCTCGGCGGATCGACCACCACGGCGCTGTGCGCCCCGCCCGCCAGGTAGCCGCGGTTGCCGAGTCCCGGCACGTCGATCGTGTCGACGAAGTACACGGCAGCACTCCTCTCCTCGTGAAACACGCTGACCAATTACCCCCAGGGGTATGTTTGCCACCGTAGCAGAGGTACCCCGGGGGGTATTGATAGGTGATGGCCGGAGGTGGCGTGACGGCCCCCGGGCAGGCCCTTACTGATCAGTCACGCGTAGGGTCGGAGAGGGACGGACATCCGACGACGGAAGGGCTGAGCACCATGGCGCAGGAAGTACGCGGTGTGATCGCACCGGGCAAGGACGAGCCGGTGCGGATCGAGACGATCGTCATGCCGGATCCGGGACCCGGAGAAGCCGTCGTACGCGTCCAGGCCTGCGGCGTCTGTCATACCGACCTGCACTACAAGCAGGGCGGCATCAACGACGAGTTCCCCTTCCTGCTGGGTCACGAGGCGGCCGGCGTCGTGGAGTCGGTCGGCGAGGGCGTCACCGACGTCGAGCCCGGCGACTTCGTGATCCTCAACTGGCGTGCCGTGTGCGGCCGTTGCCGCGCCTGTCTGCGAGGCCGCCCCTGGTACTGCTTCGACACCCACAACGCGAAGCAGAAGATGACCCTCGCCTCGACCGGCCAGGAGCTCTCCCCGGCCCTGGGCATCGGCGCCTTCGCCGAGAAGACCCTGGTCGCGGCCGGTCAGTGCACCAAGGTCGACCCGTCGGTCTCCCCGGCGGTGGCCGGGCTGCTGGGCTGCGGCGTGATGGCCGGTCTCGGCGCCGCGATCAACACCGGCAACGTCGGTCGCGGCGACACCGTCGCCGTCATCGGCTGCGGCGGGGTCGGCGACGCGGCCGTCGCCGGGGCGAACCTGGCCGGCGCAGCGAAGATCATCGCCGTCGACATCGACGACCGCAAACTGGAGACCGCCCGCACGATGGGCGCCACCCACACGGTCAACTCCAAGGACACCGACCCGGTCGAGGCGATCCGCGAGCTGACCGGCGGCTTCGGCGCCGACGTCGTCATCGAGGCGGTCGGCCGCCCGGAGACGTACAAGCAGGCCTTCTACGCCCGCGATCTGGCCGGCACGGTCGTCCTGGTCGGCGTACCGACCCCGGAGATGAAGCTGGAACTGCCGCTGCTGGACGTCTTCGGCCGCGGCGGCGCGCTGAAGTCCTCCTGGTACGGCGACTGCCTGCCCTCCCGTGACTTCCCCATGCTGATCGACCTGCACCTGCAAGGCCGCCTGAACCTGGAGGCGTTCGTGACCGAGACCATCCAGCTCGACGAGGTGGAGAAGGCCTTCGAGCGTATGCACCAGGGCGACGTCCTGCGCTCGGTGGTGGTGCTGTGATGACCGCCCGCATCGAACGACTCGTTACCTCCGGGCAGTTCACGCTCGACGGCGGCACCTGGGACGTCGACAACAACGTGTGGATCGTCGGCGACGAGCACGAGGTCGTCGTCATCGACGCCGCCCACGACGCCGAGGCCATCGCCGAGGCCGTCGGCGACCGCCGCCTCAAGGCCATCATCTGTACCCACGCCCACAACGACCACATCGACGCCGCGCCCGCCCTCGCGGACCTGACCGGCGCCACGATCTGGCTGCACCCCGACGACCTGCCGCTGTGGAAGCTGACCCACCCGGACCGCGAGCCCGACGCCCACCTGGCCGACGGCCAGGTGATCGAGGCCGCGGGCGCCGACCTGACCGTTCTGCACACCCCCGGCCACGCGCCCGGCGCGGTCTGCCTCTACGACCCCGGGCTGGCCGTGGTCTTCACCGGCGACACCCTCTTCAAGGGCGGCCCCGGCGCGACCGGTCGCTCCTACTCCCACTTCCCGACGATCATCGACTCCGTCCGCGACCGCCTCCTCACCCTCCCACCGGAGACGAAGGTCCTCACCGGCCACGGTGACCCGACGACCATCGGCGGCGAAGCCCCGCACCTGGACGAGTGGATCGCCCGGGGGCACTGACCCGGGACAGCGCTCGCCTGGTGCACGCCCGGCCGGGGGACCGCCCGTAAAACCCGTAAAAGGCGACGGGAGATGTCCGGCTTACCCGCCACGCTCGTACCCGACACCGGTCGTACGAGCACGGGAGGTCGGACATGTCCGGACCGCTGGAAGGCAAGGTCGCCCTGGTCGCCGGGGCCACGCGCGGAGCGGGACGCGGGATCGCGGTGGAACTCGGCGCGGCGGGCGCCACGGTCTACGTGACCGGACGCAGCACCCGCGCCCGGCGCTCCGAGTACGACCGCCCCGAGACCCTCGAGGACACCGCCGACCTGGTCACCGCGGCCGGCGGCCACGGCATCGCCGTACCCACCGACCACCTCGACCCGGCGCAGGTCCGCACCGTCGTGGACCGCGTCGAGGCCGAGCAGGGCCGCCTCGACGTCCTCGTCAACGACATCTGGGGCGGCGAGAAACTCTTCGAGTGGGACACCCCGGTCTGGGAGCACGACCTCGACAACGGGCTCAGGCTGCTCCGCCTCGCCGTCGAGACACACGCGATCACCAGCCACCACGCCCTGCCCCTGCTGCTGCGCGGGCCCGGCGGCCTGGTGGTCGAGATGACGGACGGAACCGCTGAGTACAACCGCGACACCTACCGCGTCAACTTCTTCTACGACCTCGCCAAGGCCTCCGTCCTGCGCATGGCCTTCGCCCTCGGCCACGAACTCGGACCCCGCGGCGCCACCGCTGTCGCGCTCACCCCCGGCTGGCTGCGCTCCGAGATGATGCTCGACAACTACGGCGTGCGGGAGGAGAACTGGCGCGACGCCCTCGACCGCGCCCCCCACTTCGCGATCTCCGAGACACCGCGCTACGTGGGCCGCGCCGTCGCCGCCCTCGCCGCCGACCCCGACGTGGCCCGCTTCAACGGCCGCTCCCTCTCCAGCGGCGGCCTCGCCCGGGAGTACGGCTTCACCGACCTCGACGGCAGCCGCCCGGACGCCTGGCGCTACCTCGTGGAGGTGCAGGACCGGGGGAAGCCGGCGGACGTGACCGGGTATCGGTGAGGTCGGTCCCGGTCAGTGACGGCGGATCTCGTTCCGCACGAGATCTGCCCGGCTGATCGTCACGGCACTACCGTCGGCTCCATGACGGACATGACGCGTTTCGAGGGGTACGCGGTACTGGTCACCGGCGCCGCCCGTGGCATCGGCGCCACCACCGCCGGCCGGCTCGCCCGGGAGGGGGCGCGGGTGCTGTTGACCGACGTCGACCTGCCCGCGGCGGACCGGACCGCGGCGGCTCTGCGTGAACAGGGGCTCGGTGCCGAGGCGTTCGCCTGCGACGTGGCGGACCGGGCCTCCGTCGAGGCCGCGGTCGCCTATGCCGTCGACGCCTTCGGCTCGCTCGACGTGCTGGTCAACAACGCCTACGGCTGTACCCCGGACGCGCCCCTCTTCGAGGACGAACCGGACGACGTGTGGGCCCGCGACCTCGACCTCACCCTGACCGGCGCCTACCGCTGCTGCCGCGCCGCCCTTCCGCACCTCGTCGCCTCCGGACGCGGTGCCGTCGTCAGCATCGGCTCGGTCAACGGCCTCCAGGACTTCGGCAACCACGCATACAGCGCCGCCAAGGCCGGCCTCGGCTCCCTGACCCGCACCCTCGCGGGACGCGCCGCCGCCCGCGGGGTCCGCGTCAACATGGTCGTACCCGGCACCGTGCGCACCACGGCGTGGGAGGGGCGAGACGCCGAACTGGACGCGATCGGCGAGTTGTACCCCCTGGGCCGCGTCGGCGAGCCGGAGGACATCGCCGCCGCCGTCGCCTTCCTCGCCTCGCGTGACGCGGCCTGGATCACGGGCACGGCCCTGACGGTCGACGGGGGCCTCACCGCGGTCAACACCGGATTCCACGCGGCAATCCGACGCCGTAGAGACACTTAACAGTTCATGTAGATCTTTTCACTTGTGCTGCGATGTCGGGCTCGGGCAGCGTTCTCATGTGCTGCTCGAATCCCCTTGGCGTACCGCCGACTTCCGCACCCTGTTCGCCGCGACCGCGCTCAGCCAGCTCGGCACGAACGTCAGCTATGTCGCCGTACCCCTGATCGCCGTGGCCGCGCTCGACGCGAGCCCCGGCCAGGTCGGCGCCCTCGCCACGCTCAGCACGCTGGCGTTCCTGCTCATCGGGCTGCCGGCCGGAGCCTGGGTGGACCGGATGCGGCACCGCCGGCTGCTCGTCCTGGCCGACCTGGCCCGCGCGCTGTCGTTCGCCTCCGTGCCGCTCGCCTGGTGGCTCGACGCACTGACTCTCGGCCAGCTGTACGCGGTCGTCCTGCTCAACGGCTGCGCGTCCGTGTTCTTCGACGTCGCCTCGCAGAGCACACTGCCCCAACTCGTCGGCCGCGAGGCCCTGGTGCAGGCGAACGCCGCCGTCGTCAGCCTGCAGGCGGTGAGCAACGTCGCCGGGCGCGGCGCGGGCGGCGGCCTTGTGCAACTGCTCGGCGCGCCGGTGGCCGTGCTCTGCGCGGCGGCCGGATACCTCGCCTCGGCGCTCCAGCTCACCGCGATCCGCCACAAGGAGGCTTCGCCCGGCTTCCGTGGGCGGAGCTCACTGCGCAGGCAGGTCGCCGAAGGCCTGCGGCACGTCTTCGGCAACCCGGAGCTGCGCGCCCTCGCGTCCACCGCCGCCCTCACCAACCTCGGCTCGCAGATCGTCAACACCATGCTGCCGATCCTGTTCGTTCGCGAACTCCGCCTGTCCGCAGGCGTGTTGGGTCTGTACTGGGCGGCCGGCGGCGTCGGCCTCCTGCTCGGCGCCCGATGCGCCCGCCCCCTCGCCCGGCGCATCGGACACGGTCGGATCCTGGGCCTGGCCGGTGCGGTGCTCGCGCCGGCCGGGCTGCTGGTGCCGCTGATCGGCCGCGGCCCCTGGCTGTGGATCGCCGGGGCGGGCTGGATACTGGCGATGTTCAAGACCGGCATGGACAACGTCCTCGGCGTGAGCCTGCGCCAGCGGATGACGGCGGACGACCTCCTCGGCCGTATGAACGCCACGTTCCGTTTTGTCCTGACGGGAGCGCTGGCGGTCGGCGCCGCCGTCTCCGGCCTCATCGGTGAACTGGCCGGCGTACGGGCCACCCTGTGGGTCGGCGGCGCCCTGCTGGCGGTGTCCTTCCTGCCGGTCTTCCTCTCGCCGGTCCGCACGCGTCGCGAACTGCCGCAGCAGCAGGCACCGGCACCGTCGCCGGTCAGGAAAGCCGCACCGCAGTGAGGGCGCGCGGCACTCGTTCGGTGTCCTGGAGCTGCCGAAGTTCACCGTTTCGTCACAGCTCGAACGGCCGTACAACCGACACCCCCGCACACCGGTCTAGCAGGCAGGAATCACCGGAAACACGCAGGGGAGAGGTCCGCCATGGGGGACATACGCAGACGGGGCGCCGTCGCACTCGGGATCACCGGACTGGTGGCCCCGCTCACACTCGCGCTCACCGCCGCACCGGCACAGGCCGCGAGCTGTACGACGCAGACCGGTCCGTACCAGAAGCAGGTGGAGAAGTTCCTCGGCCGGCCGGTCGACGGCAAGCAGTCGTCCGCCGACTGCAAGGCCATCCAGGCCTTCCAGACCAAGCACGGCATCACGCCGAACATCGGCTACGCCGGGTCCGTCACCTGGGGCGTGATGGACCTCATGAACAAGCAGAAGGCCGTCGGAAAGAAGCCCGACAAGGACGGCAAGTGCCCGACCAACAAGGGCCGCATCGCCTGTGTCAACCTCACGCTCCAGCTCAGCTGGGTCCAGGACGGCACCAAGCTCGTCTACGGCCCCGTCCCGGTCCGCACCGGCCGCAACGGCTACGAGACCCGCACCGGCCTGAAGAAGATCTACTGGCGTGACATCGACCACGTCTCCAGCCTCTACAACGTGCCGATGCCCTACAGCCAGTTCTTCGACGGCGGCCAGGCCTTCCACTCGGTCGGCGTCAGCATGTGGAACCCGCCCGGCTCGCACGGCTGCGTCAACATGACCAAGACCGACGCCAAGAAGTACTGGTCGCTGCTGAAGAAGGGCGACGACGTCTTCGTGTACGGCCGCAAGCCGGGCACCTGACGGCACCCGGCCCGTCCGGGCGGCTCACGCCTCGGGCGCGTCCCCGAAGTCCGGGATCTCCAGCCGTACTCCGCCGTGCCGCGCGGATTCGTGCGCGACGATGCCCGGCAGGGTGTAGCGGGCGGCCACCCACGCGTTCACGGACGGCAGGGTGCGGGTGTTGACGACGGTCACGAAGTCGTCCACCAGGAAGTGGTGGCCGTCCTCGTGCCCGTTGTGCAGGTCGTCGAACTCCCGCGGCAGCCGGGATCGGGTCGTGCACCGGAGCCGAACCGGACGTGAAGGCGGCCCGCAGCTCCGGCGCGATGTGCTGGTGGGACGGGTCGGGGAAGGCGCGCCCGCCGCCGGGGCCAGGCTCGCGAGGACTACGTGCTGGAGCCCGTGTACTGGGATGCCGGTACCGCTCGGCTGCTGCCCCGTTTGCTGAAAGGCCGCACCCGCGGGCCGGTGTTCGTCACCCACCGCCGCCCGGGGCCGGGCAAGGTCGTCCGCCCCCGCGACGTGTGCCCGGACACCGGCCTGGCTCGTCTCTCCTACGGGCAGGCCCGCGCCCTGCTCGACGAGCACACCGCCCGGCGCGGACCGGGCACGGGCTGGGACCTGCACGAGTACCGCCACTCCGCCCTGACCCACCTCGGCGAACAGGGCGCCTCGCTGTTGATGCTGATGGCGAAGTCCCGCCACAAGAAGCCGGAGAACGTCCGCCGCTGCTTCAAGCCGTCCCCCGAGGCGATCGCCGAGCTCACGAGCCTGCTCGCGCCTGGCGGCAGCAACCGCTGAGCCCCGTTCCTTGATCCTTCTCGGTGGCAACGGCGGAGGCGGACAGAAGCGTCGCGGCGGCGAGGCTGCCCCAGAGGGCGGCCTCGCCGCGGGAGGCGAGAGCGGTGATGGCCGCCGGGGAGACGGCGAGACCGAAGCCCGTGGAGAGCTGGAAGCGGGCGAGGGCGCGTCCCAGGACATGGGCCGGGGCGAGGGCGGTGACGAGCGCGGTGGCGCTGCCGGCATAGATGATCTCGCCGATGGTGCAGACCACGGACACCGTGGCGACGGCCGGGGCACTCCAGCCGTGTCCCAGTGAGGTGGCCGCGAGGAAGCCGAGGTAGGACGCGGCGAGTACCACGCCGGCGAGAGCCAGCACGGTCCGCCGGGAGAAGCGGGACATCAGGACGGTGACTGGCACCTGCAGGGTGACCACCAGCACCGTGTTCGCCACGAAGATGGCTGCCGACCACACCTGGGATGCGTGCAACTGTGTCACCAGGACCAGGGGGAGCGCGATTTCGGGGACGTTGAGGCAGAAGACGTAGACCACGTTGGCGGCCAGCAGCGCGCGCATCCGAGGTGCGGGCCCGTCGGCCCTGTCCTCGGCCGGAGCAGCGGCCGGATGCGTGTGCAGGTGGACCGACCAGGCCAAGGCTGCCGCGGCGAGATAGGCGAGCCCGGTGACGGCTGCCAGCGCCTGCAATGCGGCGGTGCCGCCCGCCAGGCACGCGGCGGCGAGGAGACCGCCCGCGCCCAGGCCGGCGTTGCGCAGGGCGCGGCCTGCCGCGAGAGCGGCGTCGCGTTCGCGGCCGTGGGCGACCGTGGCCACGAGGGCCGCATGGGCGGCCGGCCATGCCTGGTTGCCGATGCCGAGGAAGAGTGCCGCCGTCGCGAACAGCCGGACGTGCCCCGCCGGGGCGGCCAGCAGCAGCGCCACCCCCAGCACCCGCACCAGCATCGACGCTGCCACGACCGCGCTGCGTGCGCCCCGGTCAAGCCATCGGCCGACCGCGGGCATGCACACCAGACCCACGACGATGCCGACCGTCATGGCGATGCCGGTGGCCGACGGGGACAGCCTCAGCACCGTCACCCCGTAGAGCAGCAGAAAGGGCCGCAGCATGCCGGTGCCGAGGGCATCCACGGCCAGGGCGACGGCATAGCGGGGGCCTCCGGAGGCACGGACGAGGGCGCGCGGCTGGAGCTTGGTGGTGGTTGCCATGGCGCCAACGGTGCGTTCGGCCGCCGGGCCGGCCACGTCGGTTGACGGACACCGTCAATCGACGCGGCCGTCGGCCATCCGAGCATCGATGATGAGGGGATGACGTTGAGGATCGACATCGGCGGCCTGCCGTCCGGGCGACTGCGGTTCGCTGCCTCCCCGCTGGCCGAGCTGACCGCGATGCTGCACGTGCTGGCCGAACCCGCGCATCACCCGCAGCTCGCCGGCTGGGCCGGGGACGTCTGGGCCGGGCTGCGGCCGGAGCTGGCCGAGCGGCTCAGGGAGGCGGAGTTCCTCTGGCGTTCCTCACGAGCCGACTTCCTGGTCCCCGCTCGTCCCCGGCCGACCCTCGCCGAGGAGTTGGACGATGTGGACCGGATCGACGATGAAACCTATGTGACCGCCGCGCTCATCACCACGTGCGGCAGCAACCGGGTCCACTTCGCCGCGCCGTCGCCGCTCACCGACGCGACGGCGCGCGACCGTGCCCTGGACCTGGCCCAGGCCCGCGGCGCGCTCCAAGAGGCCTTCGCGGAACGGCTGCTCGCGGATCCGGCCGCCGTGCGGGCACGGGTGCGTCACACCCTCGAACAGTGCGCCGAGGCCTTCTTCGACGCTGCCTGGACGGGCGTCGCCGTGCAACTCGCCACCGACCTGCGCCTGAAGAACGACCTGCTGAAGCGCCAGGGCATCGGCGCGGCACTCGCATCGGTCTCCAGCGCCGTGACCCTGGCGCCGGACGGCACCTGCATCATCGTGGACAAGCTGCAGGACAACGCGACCGCCGCCCACGGCACCGGGGTCACCTTCCTCCCCAGCGTCTTCGGCCGCCCACACCTGGTGGCGGTCCACGCACCCGGGTGGCAGCCGGTGGTGCAGTACCCCGTCGCCGAGCCGAGTCCACCGGAGCCGGTATCGCTGGAAACGGTCACGCTACGGCTGGAGGCACTCGCGCATCCGGTACGGCTGCGGCTGCTGCGCACCCTGGCCCGCGGCCCGCACACCACCGGTGAGCTGGCCCACGCCTGGGAACTTTCACCCCCGGAGGTTTCCCGCCACCTTGCTGTCCTGCGCCGCGCTGGCCTGCTCACGGCCCGGCGGCACGGTCGTTACGTCCGTTACACCGTCAATCTGCCCGATCTGACGGCGCTGGGGGTCGACCTACTGGCGGCCGTACTGCGCTGAGTAGCGGGTGTTGAACAGCACAAGTGCGTTGAGGACCAGGCCGAGCGCGCCGATCTGGTCCTCGCCGCTCCCGGCAGATGTACGTGATCAGCAACACGGTCCGAAATGCCCGAATCATTCCCGATTACTCACATGGCCTTCACGTCGGGAGCCGTATGCTTCACAGCATGTCCACCACTGTTGAACCCGTATCCGAGCGATCGGCGGCGGAGGTCAACGAGGAGATCCGGGCCCTGTGGCTCCGGTCGGGCGGGACACTGAGCGGCGAGCAGCGCGAGGAGTACCAGCGGCTCGTCTCGGAGTGGGCCGCCGTGGCCCCGCAGTCGGTACGGGCGGCCTGACCGCCGCCTCTCCGGAACTGTCCGCCGAGAATCGGAGCGCCACCCCGGGGAACGCCTGACTGAACAGGTGCCCTTCTCGCACTGTCCTCCACCGTCGACTACGGCATCGTCGACTTTGCAGGCGATGTCTCCTCTCCCGGCACGCTCGCGTGGCGGGACGGTCGCCGAGGTGGCCACCGTCCTGCCGGCCATCGGCCGACTCTCAGCCCCACGTCGCCGAGTAGTAGCGCTGATAGGCCTTGCGGTCCTGCTCCGCGCGGATGTACCGGGTCGCGACCAGTGCGACCAGGCTCCCCGCGATCACCAGCAGGCCGGGGCCGACGTTCTTCGGGTCCGTGAGCCGTGACAGCAGCGTCGACGCCTCCGCGCCGCCTGTCACCGGAGCCGACGACCCCGGCGAGGCGGCGCCCGGGGCGATCGCGCTGTGCGTGGCGGAGGCGGACGGGGCCGGGGTGGGGGAGGACGAGGGCGTGGCGCTCTGGCCGCCGGCGGTCTGCGCCGACACGATCAGTTGCACCCCGAGCGTCGACAGCGCCTTCGTCACCGGCTGGAAGAACGTCGTACCGCCCGTCGTGCAGTCCCCGCTGCCGCCCGAGGTCACCCCGAGAGCGATCCCCTCGGAGAACATCGGCCCGCCGCTGTCCCCGGGTTCGGCACACACGTTCGTCTCGATCAGGCCGGTGACGGTCCCCTCGGGGTAGTTGACCGTGGCGTTGAGCGCGGTCACCTGCCCGTCGTGCAGTCCGCTCGTGCTGCCGCTGCGGAACACCCGCTGCCCGACGGACGGATCACCCGCACCCGTGATCCGCACCCCGTTGCCGTTGCCGATGGCCACGACGTCGGCGCCGTCGCCCGCCCGGCCGCTCGCGTACTGCACCAGCGAGAAGTCGCCGCCGGGGAAGGACCCGCTGACCGTCTTGCCCACCTGCTGGGTGGCCTGGTTGTCCGCGAACCAGAGCGAACCGGTGGGCCCGCAGTGGCCGGCCGTGAGGATGAAGTCGCTCTGCCCGTTGGTCACGTTGAAGCCCGCCGAGCAGCGTCCTCCGGTCGACAGGATCGGCTGGGCGCCGTTGAGGCGCGTGGTGAACTCGCCGGTGGTGCGCTCCATGCGGACGAAACTGCCGATGCCGTCCGCGACCCTGGTCAACGCGGACCAGTCGGCGGCGGAGACGGTGCGGTCGGCCTGCACCACGACCCTGTTGGTCCGGTAGTCCACGGACCACGCCGTGCCGGCCACCCGGGGCGCCGAACGCAGCGTCGTCGTCGCCGACTTGAGCTCGTTCATGCTGTGCCCCACCATCTTGGCCTCGGCACCCGCCTTGCGGACCTCGGTGGCCGCGCCCTCGTCGGTGACGGCGACGACCGGCTTCCCGTCGGCGCCGATCCAGCTGCCCGCCGTACGGGAGGTGCCCAGGCGCGACACGAGCTGCGCCCCGGTCTCCGCGACGGAGTCCGCGGAGCTGCGCGGGACGGCGGACGTGGCGGGGGTCTCGCTCGCCACGGCCTGCGTCACCATCACCCCTCCGAGAAGGAGTCCGCCGACGGCCGCCACCTTCGTCACTCGCCGGACGACCCGTCGTCGTGCGTGCCTCATGCATGGCTCCCGAACCCCGAACGCGCGGCTTCAACACCACGGGGCCCTCCGGTCGTTGAGCGCCCTGACTTCCATACGTGCGCTGGACGGGCCGTGTTCACCGCGAGGTCGATCAGGTCGTCGCCGCGAGGTTGTTCAGGTCCTGGCCACGAAGGCGATCACGTCCTCGCGGCGAGGGGGATCACGTTCTCGCCACGAGGGTGAGCAGGCCGTCGACGCGTGAAAGATCAGGGTTCGGACAGCGCCGGGAGCACGGCGTCCGCGGCGGCCGGACCGAGCCGCGCCCAGCTCCGCTCGTCGCCCCACACGGAGGTCGCGCCGACGTACGGCCGCAACAGCGCGGTGAGCACCGGGTCGCCGTGCCCGTTCAGCTCGTCGGAGGCGATCCTGCGGGCGATACCGGCGAGGAAGTCGGCGAGCTGCACCCGCGGGTCCAGCCGTGAGTGGACGAGCCGCAGTCCGCCGAGGCCGATGCCGTCGCGCCGGGCCGTCTCCTCGATCCAGGCGATGCGTTCCGGTGTCAGCATGTTCTGCCGGTCGTGCACGAGACGGACGGACTGTCCCCCGGCAGTCCAGTACGCGGCGGTTCGGACGATGGCGGGAAGCAGGGGATTCAGCAGGGGAACCAGTGGCGGTCCGTCGAGGATCTGCGCCCGATACGACTCCGCACGGGACCGGGATTGCGCGAGCCGCTCCAGAACGCGCGCCGAATCCCCGCTCGGACAAGCGTCGCGCAAGGCGCCGACCGTACGGAAGAACACCTCGACCGGCACGCCGGGGGCACTGTCGTTCCGTACCCGCAGCAACTGGTTGGCCGATTCCAGGAATTCCCGCCACCCCGCGCTCCCGAAGGCCCGCGCCCCCGCCCGGAACAGGGCGACAGCCTCGTCGCTCGCGCCCTTACTTTCTCCGCTGCCCTCGTCCAGCAGCAGGCCGACGGTCCGGTCCACGACGAAGAACGCCTTCTCGGTGAGGTGTACATGGGCATGACCGTGAATCGGCCCCGAGGGCGCGAGCAGCCATTCCAGCACCGCCCGGTGTTTCTCCCGCAGCAGATGGTTCGCCTTGTACTCCTCGGCGGGTGAGCGAATCCGGTCCCGTATCTCCTGCACGTACGCGGCGGCGGATTCCACGGAAATCCCCACACTGGCGTGCGCGAACACATCGGTGTTCCCGCCGGTGAGGTTCTCGCCGTCCGAGCCCGACTCGTCACAGGCCGCCTCGAGAAACGCCCCCGCGCCTTCCGCCCGCTCCTCGACCGCTTCGTTCCAGCTCACCGCGCAGCCCCCTATCTTGTGCCCCATGACAAGCATCCCGCACGTCACGCCCGGTGAACCGAATCCCCTGCGCGCACTCACCCTCGACCGCCTCCGATGCCGTACGAGCATGAAATGGCGCACCTACCCCGAGAACGTGCTGCCGCTGTGGGTGGCCGAGATGGACGTGCCGCTCGCCGAACCGGTCGTGCGCGCCGTCACCGACGCGATGGCGCTGGGGGACACCGGCTACCCCGCGGGCACCGCCTACGCCGAGGCGCTGGCCGCCTTCGCCGCCGGGCGGTGGGGCTGGGACGGGCTCGCCGTGGAGCGCACCGCGATCGTGCCGGACGTGATGCTGGGCGTCGTCGAGATGCTGAAGCTGGTGACCGGGCCCGGGGACGCCGTCGTCGTCAATCCGCCCGTGTATCCGCCGTTCTTCCAGTTCGTCGGGAACATGGACCGGCGGCTGTGCGAGGCCCCCCTCGGCGCGGACCTGCGCATCGACTTCGGCAGGCTGGAGGAGGTCTTCCGGCGGGTCGTAGCCGGTGGACGGCGCGCCGCCTACCTGCTGTGCAGCCCGCACAACCCGACCGGCACCGTGCACACCGCCGACGAGCTCACCGCCGTCGCGGCCCTCGCCGAGCGGTACGGCGTGCGCGTGGTCGCCGACGAGATCCACGCTCCGCTGGTGGCCGGGGGTGTGGACTTCGTGCCGTACCTGAGTGTGCGGGGTGCGCAGAGCGGTCTGTCCCTGATGTCGGCGTCCAAGGGCTGGAACCTCGCCGGGCTCAAGGCCGCCTTGGCCGTGGCGGGTCCGGCGGCCGTCGCCGACCTGGCCCGGCTGCCCGAGGAGGTGAGCCACGGCCCGAGCCACGTCGGCGTCATCGCCCACACCGCCGCCCTGCGTGACGGCACCGCCTGGCTGGACGCCCTGCTGGCCGGCCTCGACGACAACCGCAGCCTGCTCGCCGAGCTGCTGGCCGAGCACCTGCCCGCGATCACGTACCGACCGAGCGAGGCCACCTTCCTCGCCTGGCTCGACTGCCGGCCGCTCCGCCTCGGGGACGATCCGGCGGACGTGTTCCTGGACCGCGGCCGGGTGGCGCTCAACTCCGGGATTCCCTTCGGGACGGGCGGCGCCGGCCACGTACGCCTGAATCTGGGCACGTCACCCGAGGTGATCACGGAAGCGGTACGGCGGATGGCGGCGGCACTGGCCTGAGCGTCTCGCCCTCTGACGGCTGACCGTCCGACTGTCTCGCCGTCCGACTGCCGACCGCCCGACCGTCTCTGTCATGGACACGCGCGCATGCTGTCATCATGGCGGCATGCGCGTGCTGATCCCGCTCCCGGACCGCGACTTCGACGTCACCGAGGTGGCCGTGCCCTGGCGGCTGCTCACCGACGCGGGACATGAGGTCGTCTTCGCCACCGAACAGGCCGGCACCCGACCCGCGGCGGACCCGCGCCTGCTGACCGGGGTGATCCTCGGGCAGCTCGGCGCGGCGGACGAACCCAAGCGGTTCTACCAGCAGCTCACCGCGGCACCGGAGTTCACCGCCACGGCCGCCTGGGCGGACCTGGACGTGACGGCCTTCGACGGGCTGCTCCTGCCGGGCGGCCACGCGCCCGGCATGCGGCAGTACCTCGGCTCGCCGGAGCTGCGACGACAGGTCGCGCGCTTTTGGACGCTCGGGCGGCCGGTCGGCGCGATCTGTCACGGCGTGCTGGTCCTGGCCCGGTCGCAGGACCCGGCGACGGGCCGCGGCGTGCTGGCCGACCGGCGCACGACCTGCCTGCCCAAGTACCTGGAACGCTCCGCCTACCTGAGCACCGCCTGGCGCCTCGGCCGTTACTACCGCACCTACCCGGCCTACGTGGAGGACGAGGTGCGCTCCGCCCTGGCCGACCCGGCCGCGCAGTTCGAGCGAGGCCCACGCGTCCTCACCCGGCGGGGCACCTCCGCCGACGACACCCACGCCTTCGTCGTTCAGGACGGCACCTACGTATCCGCGCGCTGGCCGGGTGATGCCTACCTCTTCGCCCGGCGCTACCTCGAACTTCTTCACCGGGCCCGCTGAAAATCCCGCCCGGTTCTGCCTAGGTGGTGAGCATGGCAGGTGCCTAGACTGCCGGGCATGGACGACTCGTCGGTGGCCCGGCTCGGCGCGGGCAAGTATCTGCTGATCACCAGCTACCGCAAGAACGGCACCGGCGTCCCGACGCCGGTGTGGGTCGTGCGGGACGGGGAGCACGCCCTCGGCGCCTGGACGACCGCGGACTCCTGGAAGGTGAAGCGGATCCGCGCCCGCGGCGACGTCCTCGTCGGCCCGTGCGACCTGCGCGGCAACCCGACCGGCGACCCGGTCCCGGCCACCGCCGAGATCTGCGACGCCGAGACGACCGCCCGCTACCGCAAGCTCATCGCCCGCAAGTACGGGCTCCTCGGCCGCCTCACCCTCCTGGGCAGTCGCCTGCGCCGCGGACTCGACGGCACGGTCGGCATCCGGGTCACCCTCACACCATGACAGAGGGCCGACCGCGTGAGGCGGCCGGCCCTCTCCGGATCTCCGTACTACGGAGTGTCCAGCACCGTGCGGGTCAGCACCGGCCCGTCGCCCGGTTCACCGGAGTCGTCGACCCACTGGAACCGCACCGACTCGGCGGGCTCGGTCAGCTGGTCCTTCACCGTGGGCAGGCTCAGCTCGGCGCTGGTCTGCCCCGCCGGGATCGAGACCCAGAGGTAGAGGTAGTCCACCTTGGACAGCGGGCGCTCCGGGTCGGGGGACTCGCCGGAGGTGTCGCTGAGCCAGTTCGGGTCGACGTCCTTCGTGGACAGCTCCGCGCCCTCCGGCCCCGGCCTCACCATGAAGGAGGCTTTCAGTTCCGTGTCGGCGGCCTCCGACAGGGACACCCGCCACGTCAGCGGCTGATTCGCCGGACACGGAGCGATGTTCCCCTCCTCCAACCTGGGCGCGGGCACCCCGTCCGAACCGGGGACCCTCGCCTGCCGAAGGAGGGCAGACGGAATCTGGAGGTTGTCTGTGGCGGGTGATTCGGTTGGACGAGGGCAAGGAATCGGCCACCGATGAATGACCCGCCGTCCGAGGGGACAGGGCACCTGCATGAGCCGAAATCGCTTTCTCCGAGCCGCCGTCGTCGGCACCGGCCACCGCGCCCGAACCTTCACCCAGGCCCTGGCCGAACGCCCCGCCCACCGCGTCGCCGCCCTGTGCGACCCCAACCCCACCCGGATGGCCTTCCACAACCGGCTGCTGACAGCGGCCGGCGAACCCGCTGCCACCGAGTGGGAGCCGGAGCGGTTCACCGCGATGCTCGCCAAGGAGGGCATCGACGAGGTGATCGTCACCACCGTCGACGCCGAGCACGACCGCTACATCGTCCCCGCCCTCCGAGCGGGCTGCCGTGTGGTCACCGAGAAGCCGATGACCGTCGACGCCGAGCGCTGCGCCCGCATCCTCGACACCGTCCGGGAGACCGGCAACTCACTGACCGTCGCCTTCAACTACCGCTTCAATCCCGTCCACGAGCAGGTCCGCGCCCTGCTCGCCGACGGCGCGGTCGGAGAGGTCCTGTCGGTCCACTTCGAATGGCTGCTCGACGTGCGCCACGGCGCGGACTACTTCCGCCGCTGGCACCGGGAGAAGCGCAACAGCGGCGGGCTGATGGTGCACAAGTCGAGCCACCACTTCGACCTCGTCAACTGGTGGCTCGGCGACCGGCCGAGCGAGGTCTTCGGCTACGGACGGCTCGCCTTCTACGGCCCCGACGCCGGCGTACGCCACGGACTGCGCCGGGACTACGAGCGCGCTCACGGCGCCGGTGCGGCGGCCGAGGATCCCTTCGCGCTGGACCTGGCGGCGGACGACACCCTGCGCGCCCTCTACCTGGACGCCGAACAGGACGACGGCTACCTCCGCGACCGCAACGTCTTCGGCGGCCCCGTCACCATCGAGGACGACATGGCGGTCCTGGTCCGCTACGCCCGGGGCGCGACGATGACGTACCACCTCACGGCCTACTCCCCGTGGGAGGGCTACCGGGTGATGTTCAACGGCAGCGCCGGCCGCCTGGAACTGGAGGTCGAGGAGAGTCGCTGGCAGCCGCCCCTGATCCGGGCCGGGTCCCACACGGGTGCGCTGCACGGGGGCGGCGTCCGGCTCGCCCTCCGTCCGCTGTGGCAGCCCCCGGTCGACATCCCGGTCGCGGTCGACCACGAGGCCCACGGCGGCGGAGACCGGCGGATGCTCGACGTGCTGTTCGGGCCCGAGGCCGACGCCGGCCGCATGCTCGACGGGCCCTCCGGAGCAGATGCCGCCGGCGACAGCCGCATGCTCGACGTGCCCTTCGGACCAGAGGCCGACGCCGAGCCGGCCCAGCACCCGGCCACCGAACGGGACGGTGCGCTCGCCCTGGCCGTCGGGCTCGCCGCCAACCGGTGCTTCGAGACCGGGCGGCCGGTACGCACGCGGGACGTGATCCCGGGCCTCGACTCCGCCAGGATCTGACGGCCCGTCAGTGCCAAGCCCGGAAGGGCTCGTCGAGCAGTTGGAAGACCGGCTCGCCCCGGACCGGGTCCTTGGCCGTGGACAGTCGCACGCGGTCGCCGCTGTGGATGCCGATGAGCGGGCCCATGACCCGGCCCCGGACGACGAACCCCTCGGCCATCTCGATCAGCGACACATTGCGCGCGGCGGGGGTGTTGCGGTGCACCACCGTGGTGTGGCGGACCGTCCCCATGCCCTCGCTGCGCTCGGTCCGCAGGTCACCGCCCTGGCATGCCGGACACAGCAGCCGGTGGTACATGGTGGTGGCGCACCAGGTGCAGCGCTGGAAGAGGATCGTCTCCGAGCTAGCGGTCGCCGGTTCGAGCACGCCCGTGGCGGAGCCGGCTCCCTGCTGAACTGCGCTTCCTGAGTGGTGGTACACGCTGGTCAACTCCCTGCGCTAGGCCGGAATCCCGCGTGCGCGGATCGCCCGAGCACGCACGTGCCCGGTTCACCGTGCCACCGTGCACAGCCACAGCGTATGGCACTCAGTGCCACACGTAAAGGCACTCCGTACCCCGAATCCGGGCGGGTCAGCCGCCGCCCAGCGCCGTCTCGATCTCCTGCACCACCCGCCACAGGGGTGTCCCGCGTCGGGAGACGACCACGACGACGTCCTCGGGGGTCCCCGGCTGCCGGCCGGCGGGCAGTCCCGGCGGGCTGCCGAAGGCGGACTGCACATGGCCGAGCGCGTGGTCCACCGCGGCGCCGGCGTCGCCCTGCCCGTCCGAACGCAGCCAGGAGCGCAGCGCGTTGTTGTGCGCGGCGACCACGGCGGCCGCGATCACGTCGGCCTGCAGGGTGCCGTCACGCCGGTCGGCGAAGCGCCCTCGCAGGTATGCGGCGAGGGCGCGCTCGTAGCGCCACACCACCGACAGCTCGTACGCCCGCAGTCCCGGCACCTTCTTGGTGAGGCGGTAACGCTGCACGGAGAAGGCCGGGTTCTCGGCGTACATCCGCAGCACGAGCCGGGCCGCGTCGCAGACCCGCCGCACCGGTTCCTGCTCGTCGCCGCTCGCCGCGAGGAAGGCCGTCATGTCGGCCAGGCACCGCTCGTGGTCGGGGAAGACCACATCCTCCTTGGAGGGGAAGTAGCGGAAGAACGACCGCCGTCCCACCCCGGCCAGCGCCACGATGTCGTCGACCGTGGTCTGCTCGTAGCCCCGCTCCAGGAACAGCTGAAAGGCCGCCGCGATCAGGGCGTCCCGCATGGGCGGCTTCGCGGCCGCGGCCGCTGCCTTGCTGCTGGAGCTCATGGAGGGGAACGTAGCATTCAGTCGGCGATGATGGCACTCAGTTCCCTGTCGTGAGGGAACTGAGTGCTCCCCGTGAAACCTCCCGGCAGACCGGCGTAACCTTCCTGCACGGCCCGACGCCCGCCCCCGAGGAGACCCCGCATGCCCGCCGCCCGCCCCCGAGTCCTCTACGTCACCGATCTGGCGTACCCGGCCCGCGGACGCCGCTACTGCGACGAGGACATCTTCCTCACCTCCCGGCTCCGCGCGGACTTCGACCTCGCCCTGTGCCATCCGCGGGACGCCGCCGCCCTGATGGACGCCTTCGACGCCGTCGTCGTCCGCAACAGCGGCCCCGTCCTGGAGTACCAGGAGCAGTACGACGCCTTCCGCGAGCGGGCGCTGCGCAGCGGGACCCGCGTCTACAACCCGCTCACCGGCAGGGCGGACATGGCAGGCAAGCAGTACCTCCTCGACCTGAGCGCCGCCGGTCTCCCCGTCATCCCCACCGTCGACCGCCCGGACGACCTGCACCTGCTGCCCGAGGCCGACCAGTACGTCGTCAAGCCCAAGCTCGGCGCCGACTCCATAGGTCTGCGCACGGTCACCGCCGACCGCCTGCCCGGCCTCACCGACGGGACGGTCCTGGTCCAGCCCTGTATCGACTTCACGTACGAGGTCTCGTTCTACTTCGTCGACGACGACTTCCAGTACGCCCTGTACGCGCCGGACCCCGACCGGCGCTGGCAGCTCCAGCCGTACGAGCCCACCCACGAGGACCTGGAGTTCGCCCGCGGCTTCATCGCGTGGAACACCATCGGGCACGGCATCCAGCGGGTCGACGCCTGCCGCGCTCCCGACGGCCGACTGCTGCTGGTCGAGCTGGAGGACCTCAACCCCTACCTGTCCCTCGACGCCCTCGACGAGACCCGACGGGACGCCTTCGTGGCCGCGCTGACGCAATCCCTGCGCCGCTTCCTCACCGGCTGAACCCGGGCGGCGGTACGCGCGTATCTCTCCCCGGGGGATCCGAGGTACCGAAGGAGAGCAGCGTGCCGACACCGCCCGAACCGGGGGAGCCGTACGACCGCCCGGTCCTCGAACCCATCCGGGTGCTGCGCCCCCGCCGCACCGATGCGCTCGCGGAGCTGTTCCGGGAGACGACACAGGACGCCGCCTACGATTCCGTGCCGCTGCGCGGTGCGTCGCCCGCGGCGGAGGAGGAGACACAGGAACTGCCGCCCGTCCGCGACCGGCAGTCGCGCGGCAGCGGGCCGGGACTGCGCCGCGCCGCCGTCGGCGTGACGGCGGCGGCCCTCGTCGGCTTCGGCTGCGCCCTCCTGCTGCCCCGCATGAACGACGACACCGCCGCCGCGACGAGCCCGTCCGCCTCCGCCTCCGCGCCGGTCCCGTCGGTGTCCACCGACCCTGACGGCGCCGGAACCCTCCGCGAGGGCGACACCGGCTCCGAGGTGACCGACCTCCAGGAACGCCTGTTGCGCATCCCGAACGTCTACGACCACGGAGCCACCGACGGCCGTTACGGCACCGACCTCACCGCGGCGGTGGCCCGCTTCCAGCTCTGGTACGGCATCCGCGGCGACGAGTCCGGCGTCTACGGTGACGACACCCGTCGTGACCTGGAGTCACGTACGGGCGGCGGCTGAGGCGGGCGAATCGAAGGCCTGGCAGATGATCAAACCCGTGGCGCGGCGCGACCGCCGCTCTCCCGGCTCCGGATCCGTGGCCGGGCGGTGGATACAGCACGGCCGGGGCGCACCGTCCAGGTGAGGACGGTCGTCACCGGCTCGCGCCGTCGTGCGCGGGTGGTGCTCGTGTGGGTGGTGCTCCTGGTCCCCACGGGTGCCACGCAGGGCGCCGCTCATGCGGCCGGACCCGGCTCCGGCGGTCAGCGGGCGGTGCTGTGGTCGGCGAGCGCCTCGGTGACCGTCCGGACACTGCGCGCGATGTGCTGGAGTTGCAGAACCTCGGCCGCGTACAACTTGATCGTGTGCTCGATGACCGACTCGGGCAGGCCCAGCCGCGGCAGGTCGGCGCGCGCGGTCTGCAGGGCGGTGCGGGCGACGCGGATCTCCTGCTGGACCTGGAGCTGCGCGTGCCGGGCCAGGAGTACGGGGTGACGGAGCAGCACCGGGTAGCTCGCGTAGCGCGTCGGCACCAGTTCCCGAAGCCACTTGGCCGCAGAGCGTTCCCAGTCGTAGCTGCCGGGCATCTTGACCTGGCACGGCCAGTCCGGGCTGATGTGCGTCGTCGTGAGAGTCATGATCATCGCTTCCGGGTGTGCGGCGTCGGGGCGGGTGGTCCGACGTTGTGGGGCGGCCCCGGTCTAGGGGATGACCGGGGCCGCCACGGGCGCTCGCGCAGGCGGCGCCCGACCGGGCGCCCCGGCGCCGACGTGGGTAGGGGACGGCGGCCTCGGGGCGGGTGCGGCCGTGAGCAGTATTTATATATGCCGTGGGCTTTGCAAGGCGCATGAAAATTTTCATGCGCGATATGTGTTGAATGATCCGCATCTTGATGCTGTTTGACCAGGGCCGAGTGCGTGCCGTCGGGCGCCGTCGTCACTCCCGCAGGAAGAACTGGTGCTGCTCGGAGATCTGCTCGTACTCCTCCAGCCGCGCCTGCGTACGCTCGGGTCCGGCGTCCGTCATGGCCTGGAGCAGCGCGGCGGCCAACACGCCGGGCGCTGCGTAGGAGTCGAAGACCAGCCGGGAGCCGGTGCCCGTGGCGAAGGTGACGTCGGCCTCGTCGGCGAGCTCCCCCAGTGCCAGGTCGGTGATCAGCGCGACGCGCAGCCCGGCGCTGCGCGCCACCCGGACCGCGGCGAGGGTCTCGTGGGCGTGCCGGGGCATGGAGAACGCCAGCACCCAGGTGCCGCCCGCCTCGCGGGACTGCAGCAGCGCGTCGTAGGCGACGCTGCCACCCCGCGTCACCAGCCGGACGTCCGGATGGATGCGGCGCGCCGCGTACGCGAAGTACTCGGCCAGCGAGACGGAGATGCGCAGCCCGAGGACCGTGAGCGGCGTCGACTCCGACAACTCGCGGCCGATCTCGATGACCTGGTCGGGGTCCGCGAAGTCGCGGCGCAGGTTCTCCAGGTTCTCGATCTCCGCGTCGACCGCCGCCTGGAGTTCGTTGCTCCGGTTCACCTCGGCCGTTCCGGGTCCGCCGGCCAGGGTGCCGAGCGCGATCGCCTGGAGCTTCTCCCGTAGCGACGGGTAACCGCTGAAGCCCACCGCGGCGGCGAAGCGCGTCACCGAGGGCTGGCTGACGCCGACGCGCTCCGCGAGATCGGTGATCGAAAGGAAGGCCGCCTCGGTGATGTGCTCGATCAGGTACTGCGCGATGCGCCGCTGCCCGGGGGACAGATGGGGCCCGTCGAAGAGCGTTCTGAGCTGGGAGGTGGGGGAGGCCTCCGCCGTGGGGGCCGTCTTCCCCGACGTGATCGCTGAGGCCTGTGCGCGTGCCTGCTGCAACGAGGGCACCGGCGTGTCTTCTTTGTCTCCCACAGGGACTCAACATAGCTCACTCACCGTGGTGACCAGGGCTTGTGGCGCAGGTCCCGCCGACCGGGACGCGCGGGGGATGTCCGGGCCCGGCCCGGGCACCCGACGCCGAGGAACAGCGACGCCGGAGCAGGCAGGTGACCGCACATGGGTGCACTCAGCGCACTGGAACTGATCCTGGAACACCACTGGGCGGCCCTGTGGGTCCGCATCGTCGGCAAGGAGCCCGTCGAACTCCTCGCCGCGCTGCGCCGCGAGTGCGACGACCACGCCGATGGGGGTGCCCCCTGTTCGAGCCATTCGAGCATGCGGCACACCAGGAGCGTCATCGCCGGTAGATCGTGATCGAGTGACCGACCTGGTCGACCGCACGACTGCCGTCGACCAGCTCCGCCAGCCGCCCCTTCGCCTTCGCCACCGCGGAGTCGGACACGACCAGCAGCCCGTGCACGTCCCGGGCGGGCACCGTGCGCGGATCGGACGCGTGGATGCCGTAGAAGGACGGCACACCGCTGCCCTTGTACACCAGCCAGATCCGCTCGCCCGGGTACCGCTCGCGCAGCCGGTCCGCCAGCCTGCCCAGGTCCTGGCCCCAGTCCACGTTGGAGTCGTGCAGCCGCAGATGCGTCCTGGCCGGCCCGCCGAACGCCTCGTTGGAGTACGGCAGATAGAAGGGATACGTCCGCAGCGAGCTGACCGCCACGAACAGCACCAGCGCCCCTGTCACCGCCGGCCCCCACCGCCACCGCACCGCCAGGACACAGCCCGCCGCCACCGCCAGGAACACCGGCATGAAGAGCGCGTAGCGCGTACCGAAGTTCCGCGAGCCCTGCACGGCCGCAGCCAGCAGCACGGCCGTGGGAGCGAGCAGATACGGTGCGGCGGGCCGCAGCCGCCGTACCGTCACGAGCGCGACCCCACCCGCCGCCCACAGGGCGAGCATGCCCAAAGGCGTCTTCACCAGCAGCGCGACCGGCAGGTAGTACCAGAGCGAGCCCGTGTAGAGCCGGCCGAACAGGAAGCCCTGCCAGGGCTCGTTCTCGAAACCGAACTGGATGCGCATGCCGTCCCGGTAGGCCTCCGGGAAGGGCAACAGGTGCACCAGGAGTCCGCGCAGGCCGTGCACGGCCGGGATGTGCTGCTGGGACGTCCACCGCAGCCGGGGATCGACCACCAGATAGGCCGCCCATACGACGGCGACCGCGGCCAGCGCCACCACGCCCGCGGCTGCGGCAGCCCGCAGCAGCGCTCTGCGCCGTTCCGCGGGACGTCCGTGACACAGGGACACGGCGGCCAGCGCCAGCAGTACCGGAACCGCGGGCAGCGCGGTCATCTTCGTGGCCAGGGCCGCGCCCAGCGCCACCCCGGCGAGCGGCAGATACGGCAGCGCGCGTCGCCGGGCCCGCCACAGCAGCCAGACCGAGGTGAGCAGAAACCCGGTCGCCGGGGCGTCGAGCGTGGCCAGGGAGCCGTGCGCGATCACATCGGGGGAGAAGGCGTACTGGGCGAGCGCCGCCACCCCGCCCGCCGCGCCGACGAGGTCCCGGGCGAAGCCGAACACGGCCAGGCCGAACAGCAGCGTCAGCGCGATCACCGGCAGCCGGGCCCACAGCATCAGTCGCCATGGGTCGTTGCCGGACTCGTACAGCAGATGGCGCCCGACCTGGCCCTGGTCGCCGGCGAAGGATGTGTCGACGTGCGGGTCGGCGAGCGCCACACCGACCGCGATCACCAGCTTTCCCAGCGGCGGATGCTCGGGGTTGTAGCGCAGGCTGTGCTCGCGCAGATAGACGGCGGCCGTGCCGACGTACACTGGTTCGTCGATGGTCGGGGTCTGCCGTACGGCCGTCGTGACCATCGCCACGGCCATCTGGGCGAGGAGCACGGCCACGACGAGCGGCAGCAGCCACCGCCGGTGCCGTCGCAGCCACCGCCGGTGTCGCCGCAACCGGCCGGCCGGCTCGCGGCTGGTCACCGTGGCGGAGTGTTCGTCACGGTCGAGAACGACCGCCTGCTGTTCGCTCGCCATCATCCGCCCCGCGGCCCCGCCGGCCGCGCGGTGGCGGGAGTGATCCGGAGCCGCCTCATGGGCCTACTCTGCACCAGCTCCCGCCACTGCGGGCGTCACCGCTTCAGGAGACGTACCGACAGACCTTCCGTCGTGTAGACAGGTACGGCCCGCAGCGTGTCGGAGTTCAGCTCCACGCGGTCGAACTGGCCGCGCAGCACCTGGGCACCGATCACGGGAACGGTGGTGCCCGCGACCGGCGGACGCTCGGCGTCCAGGCGCAGCGACAGTACGCTGCCCCGGCCGAGGAGCACGCGCCCGGCCACCGTGAGGACGGGCCCGTGGTTCTTGCGCAGCGTCAGATCCAGCACCGCGCCGGACTCCTGGACGTACGCCCCGCGCACCCGCACCGGCCCGCTCGCCCGCAGCGTCCCGTCCAGGACCCGGACCTCCCCGTGCCCCAGTGCCTTCGCCGAACCGGCGACCAACGTGCCGTCCGCCACCACGGTGCCGCCCGTGTACTGGTTCGCGCCGGTCAGCGTCAGCGTTCCGGTGCCGCGCTTGACGAGCCCGCCGCGCCCGTCGATGTCGTTGCGCCAGCTGTCGGCCGCGAGGAAGCCGCCGGCCGCCGCGTCCAGCGTGACGGTCACGTCGGAGTCGAAGGAGCCGTAACCGTCGGCCGCCGCGAACAGGTTGAGCCGCCCCCACTGCTCGAAGCCGTCGAGGAGGACGTACCCGGAGGGCAGCGCGGTCGTGCGCAGCACCTCGCGCCGCTGCGCCGCGTCCAGGTACGGCAGCCGCGTCTCCAGCAGCACCTCCGCGCCCTTGGGTACGGTCAGCGGCACGTCCCGCCCGTGCCGGGTGAGCACGTACGTCAGCCTGGGCTCCAGCGCCCGGGCGTTGGCGTCCCGGTCGGCGTACGGGTCGGTGTCCGTTCCGGCCGCGTGGGCGTAGGCGTACAGCGTGTCCGCCGTCGTGCCCGTCTTCTGCTGGAAGTACGCGAGGGCCTGGGCGCGCGCCGCGGCCTTGAGGTCCGCGTTCGCCGGGTCGGCCAGCGTGGCGGCGGCCAGCGCGGTGGCCATGATGCGGCCGCTCAGGACGTCGACGGTGGAGTGCATCCCGGCCATGATCCGGGTGTGGCTGAGCTCGAACGCCCGCGCCACGAGCTCCTGGAAGCGCTCGGGCACCGCGTACGCGTAGGCCAGGCCCGCCAGGTGGAAGGCGTTGGTGTGGCCGCTGGGGAAGCCGCCGTCGTCGACCGGGGCGGTGCTGCGCTGCCGCAGCAGCTGCGGGGCGACGACCACCTTCGAGTCGTAGACCGGGTAGCCGAGCGCGTCGGTCTTCCCGGTGTCGACGACCTCGCTGTCCTCGTTCATGCGCCACGGACGCGGGTACTGGAAGGCGTACTTGCCGGGGTTGCCCGAGGCGTACGGGCCGCGCACGGTGTCGACCAGCTTGGCCACCTGGCCGAGGTCCGAGGTGTACGAGCCCGCACCCAGCGCGGAACCGGCGGGCGCGTCGGCCGGTACGGCGTCGCTGATCGTGGTCGCGGGGGTGGAGTCCGGCGCGCTGGTGATCGAGGTGACCGCCTTGGCACCCGACCGGTACAGCTCGGCCAGCGGGCCCAGGCCGCCGATCATCGCGTAGCTCTGGTGCTGCCGGTCGTAGAGGAAGGCCTCCTTCGCCTGGGCCTCGGTGCGGGCGCCGGTGATCCGGGCGCAGTAGCGCATGTTGGCGCGCAGCACCTCGGGCTGGAGCGGGGTGCCGGTGTTCCAGGCGGAGCCGGTCTTCCACACCTCGGACATGCCGCCGAGGATCCGCACCACCGCGTTGGTCTCGGGGGTGAGGTTGGTCAGGACGTTCGTCTTGTAGTCGTCGACGAACGCCGCCGGGGCCGTGGCGGCCTTCGCGTCGGCGGCGGCCAGCCAGGTGGTGAAGGTGGGGGCGGCCAGCAGCGCCGCCGACCCGCCCAGGGAGGTCCTGAGGAACTGTCTGCGGTTCACGGCGGATGTCGGCATGCGTGTGCCTCTCTTGAGTTCTTCGGCCGGGCGGCCTGGGGAGGTCGTGCGATCGTGCGATCGAGGTGACTCGTGGGGAGTTCTGTGCGGTGACCGATGCGTGCTCCGGCCGGTGACAGATGAGTCGGGTGATGCGTACGAGCGAAGATCTACGGCCGGGGCGTGTCCCGTCGGAGGTGGCCCGGCGGCCGCGACGCGTCCTGCGGGTGAACGAGCCGTCCGCGTCGCACAGGAACGAACACGAAATACCGCCGGACGGGCGCCATCTGAGGGGGACTCACCGCAGCGAACGGGCCAGCGCCACCGCCCCGTCGACCGGCGGCACCCGCAACGGTGTCGGCCGGGCCGAGGGCACGGCGTCGGCGAGGGCGGCGGTGAAGGCGTCGTACAGCGAGGGTTGGGAGAGCACCGTGCTGCCCGCGACCACCACGTCGTCCACGAAGACCCCGCGGTCGGCGAGCCGGGCGACGAGCGCGGCCAGCGACCGGCCGGCCTCGGCTATCACCGTGCGGGCCAGTGCCGAACCCCCGGCGGCGGCCGCGAACACGACCGGAGCGTGCCGGCCCCACTCGGCGGAGACGTCCGTGGCGCTCTCCAAGGCCGCGCCGAGCCCCGGTACTTCGGGTACGCCGAGCGCGGCGACGAGCCCGAGCGCGAGCGCGTCGGGCTGCTCACCGCGGTCGTGCGCCGCCCACGCGGCCCGCGCCGCCTCGCGGACGAGGCCGGCCGCGCCGCCCTCGTCACCGAGCACCGCACCCCAGCCACCGACCTGAACGGGGCTTCCGTCGGGCAGTCGGCCCACCGCGACGGAACCGGTGCCGGCGACCAGGCCGACGCCCTTGTCCAACCCGGCGGCGGGGACGAGGAGTTCCGCGTCGCCCACGACCAGGGCGGGTACGCCGAGCAGGCCCGTCAGTGCGGTACGGATCCCGGCGCACTGGCGCGGGGTCTCGCAGGCGTGTCCCCCCACGGCGACGGCGGCCGGAACCGCACCTGCCGGGAGGGCCTCGCCGACCAGTTCGGCCAGCCAGCCGGCGGCCGCCCCGGGGTCGTGGGGCCGCCAGCCACCGCTCGTGCGGACGTGGTCGGCGACCAGGTCGTCCCCCACGAGCGCGCGGAGGTGCGTCTTGGTGCCGCCCACGTCGATGCCGACCGCAAGGGGCGTGGAGTCCTGCACGGATCCTCTTTCGTCGTTGCGATGCGCTGTGCTGCCTTGCGCTGCGACGGCGGGCGAACCGTGCCTGGATGAAAGGGAGTCGAAGAAGTCGGGAAGCCCCGGGACGGGCCTCTGACGGACCACGGCAGGCGAGTACCGTGAAGTTCGTTAGGAAGTTAACTAACGAAGTAGGGTGCGTCAAGGGGTGGCCAACACCCGGCCCAGGGGCGGCGTGCGCCCCGAGGAGCTCCACGCGGTGGTGACCGCGTGCTGTCAGGACATTCAATCATTCGTAACTTGGCGGACACAATCCGTCGGAGTGCGCTGCCGACCATCTGATGGGGGTGCTGTGGAACGCGACATGGTGGCAGGGCCGCGCCTGAGCGAGAGCGCGGGCGCGGTGTTCGCGGTGCTGGCCGGGGCGGGCCACGCGACCCGTCCGCAGCTGGCCGCCCTGGCGGGCCTGTCCAAGCCGACCGTGTCGGCGGCCGTCGCCGAACTGGAGCGCGCCAGGCTCGCCACCCGCTCCGGCACCGCACACGGCGCCACAGGCCGCTCGGCCGCCCTCTACCGCCTGGGCCCCGCCGCGGGCAGCGTCCTGGCCGTCGACCTCGGCTCCACCCACACGGCGGTCCGCGCCTGTGCCCTCGACGGCACGGTCATCGCCGCCCGCACCACGTACGGCGGCGACAGCTCGCCCACCGACATCACCGCCCCCACCGACGCCCGCCCCCGCGACACCGTCCGCGCCGTCCTCGACGGGCTGGAACCGGGCTCGGTACGGGCTGTCGTCATCGCCGTGCCGGACGTGGTCCGCGACGTCGCCGGCACGGGCCCCTGTTCCGCCGCCCCTGTCCCTCCCGCGATCGCCCTACCCGCCACACCCGCGATCGCCGCCGCCGTGGCCGCCCTCGACCTTCCGCCGGGCGCCGCCGTCCACATCGAGAACAACGTCAACTGCGCCGCCCTCGCCGAGCTCCACGAGGGCGCGGCCCGTGGCCGGCACACCTTCGGCTACCTCCAGGTCGGCCACGGCATAGGCCTCGGCATCGTGGTCGGCGGGCAGGTGCTGCGCGGTGCGGGCGGCGCGGCCGGTGAGATCGCGCGGTTGCCCTACCCGTGGGCGCAGGGGCAGGACGCCGTACTGGAGGGCATGGAGGAGTACGCCGGTGCCGGCTCTCTCATGCGCCGCGTGGCCGCCGGCTGGACCGACGAGGACGGCCCGGCGCCGCGGGACGCCGCCGAACTGTTCGCCCTGGCCGGCGACGGGCATGCCACGGCCCGCCGCTACGTCGACACGCACGCCCGCGAGGTCGGCCGCCTGGCCGCCGCGACCACGGCGGTCCTGGACCCCGGCCTGATCGTCCTGGGCGGCGGCATCGGCGCGAACCCACAGCTTCTGCCCGGCGTCCGCGCCGAGCTCGCCCGCCTGAGCTGGCCCACCGAGGTGGTCGGCAGCGAGGTCGGCGGCAACGGCACCGTGGCCGGTGCGGCCCGCCTGGCGGTGGCCGGGGGAATCCAAACCGTGACCCAGGCCGCGGGAGCCAAGGATTGACGGGCTCCGGCTCGGTCTGCCAATGTCCGGACAAGCGCTTTCTAAGCCGGTCGGGACACCGGCTTGGGGTGAGCTTCCCGCCCGTACTCGACGTACGGCAACCGCACCAGGGCGTGCTTGTGCGGCGACGGCCACAGCGGCCGGGGACCCTCTCCCGTCAGGATGACGCGGCCGGGCGAGGCCGCGCCCTCGGAAAGCGAGTTTCTGCAAACCGCACCCGTGCCGCCTCGGTCGGCGCCGTGCTCCGTCCCCTATGACGAAACAAGGGATCGAAGATGACCAATGTGGGTGTGCGGCGCTCCCGCCGACTCGGCGGCGGCATAGGCCGCCTGGTTCCCCTCGCTGCCGTGGCCACGGCAGGTGCCCTGCTGCTCTCCGCCTGCGGGTCGGGATCCGACTCGGGCGGGACCTCCAAGTCGCTGACGTTCTGGATCTCCACGGTGCCGGGGCAGGACGCGGGCTGGAAGAAGATGGTGGCGCAGTACAAGAAGGAAACCGGCGTCAACGTCAAGCTCGTCAACATCCCCTACGACGGCTACGCGACGAAGCTGCACAACGCCGCGCAGGCGAACTCCCTGCCCGACGTGGCGGCCGTGCCGGCGCTGGACCCGATCTGGTCGAGCAAGCTGATCGACCTCAGCTCCATCGCCAACAACAAGACCAACAAGATCAACGCCAACTTCCTCGCCAAGGACTCGTCCGGAAAGGTGCTGTCCATCCCCTCGGACGTCACCGCGTCCGGCCTGTACATCAACAAGTCGCTCTTCGAGAAGGCCGGCGTCTCCTTCCCGACCTCGCCTCAGAATACCTGGACCTGGACCGACTTCATCAAGGCGGCGGACGAGGTCCGCGAGAAGACCAAGGCCAAGTACTCCCTGACGTTCGACCAGTCGCCGTCCCGGCTCCGCGCCATGGTCTACGAGATGGGCGGGCAGTACGTCCACGCGGACGACTCCGGCAAGTTCTCGGTGGACGACGCGACCAAGAAGGCCGTGAACACCTTCGTCGGATGGAACGACGACAAGACCATGCCGAAGTCGGTGTGGACCAGCGGCGCCGACCCGTCGGCCATGTTCCAGAGCGGTGACGTCGTCGCCTACTGGTCCGGCGTGTGGCAGGTTCCCGCCTTCGCGGAGAGCATCAAGAAGTTCGAGTGGGCGAGCGTCCCGACTCCGGCCCAGCCGGTGCAGGCCAGTGACGTCAACAGCGGCGGCATGACGGTGGGCTTCAACAACAACGCCGACGCGTCCGCCGCCGCGAAGAAGTTCCTGTCCTGGCTGTACGAGCCGGCCCACTACCAGGCGCTGTGCGAGGCGTCCGGGTTCCTGCCGGTCGAGAGCGGTCTGAACCCGACGTACCCCTTCAAGTCCGAGGCGGCGCAGGCGGCGTTCAAGCTGTACAACGAGTCGATCCCGCTCTACGCCCCGATCTCCGGCTACTTCAACGGCGCGCAGACGAACTGGGTGCTGAAGGGCAAGAGCCTCACAGAGGACCCGACCAAGACGGAGCTCGGCAAGGCGATCAACGGCCAGCAGTCGGCCGACAAGGCCCTGGAGAACATCGTCGCCGGCTACAACCAGCAGGTCGGCGGCTGATCGTAGGCCGACGGGCCGGGCGGCGGGGTCTCGACACCGCCGCCCGGCCCGGCCGCCCAGCCAAGGCCGGGCTCATGGCGTGAGCCCCAGGAATCCATTCCACCAGCACGGAGTCAGGAAGATGACAAAACGCGCCTCGGACGTGTCCGCGAGCCCGCCGAGCCCGTCCAGGAGACGCAGCAAGTACACGCTTGCGCCGCTCGTCCTCATCGCGGCCAATGTCGTGCTCTTCGCACTGTTCTTCGTCTGGCCGGCGGTGATCGGGCTCGTCTACTCGTTCACGAACTACACGGGAGTGGGGGCGTTCCAGTTCATCGGACTGGACAACTACAACAACCTGTTCGGGGACTCCACGTTCTACGACGCGCTGAGCCGGACGCTGCTGTACGCCGTGCTCTTCGTACCGCTGAACTTCGTGGTCTCGCTGCTCGCCGCCAACCTGGTGGTGAGCAAGAACGCCAAGGGCGGGTCGGTCGCGCGCGTCATCTTCTTCATCCCCTGGCTTCTGTCGCCCATCGTCGTGGGTGTCCTGTGGCGGTGGATGTTCGGTGAGAACTTCGGACTGGTCAACTACGTCATCGAGAAGTTCGGCGGCAGCGCCGTTCCGTGGCAGTCGAACGCGGACCTCTCGCTGATAGTGGTCGTGATGGCGGCCTCCTGGGCGTGGACCGGATTCTCGATGCTGCTGTTCATCGCGGCGATCAAGAACGTGCCGGTGTCCTACTACGAGGCGGCCTCGCTCGACGGCGCCGGCCCCTGGCGCCAGTTCCTCAGCATCACGCTGCCGAGCATCGCGCCGACCTCCTTCATCGTCATCCTGCTCAACACGATCAACGCGATGAAGGAATACCCGGTGTTCGTCGCCCTCAACAACGGCGGACCCGGCACGTCGAACAACCTGCTCGTCCAGTACATCTACGAGACCGGCTTCAAACGGGGCCAGATCGGCTACGCGAGCGCCGCGTCGTTCGTGCTCATGCTCATCCTGATGGCCGTCGCGATCATCCAGCTGATCGTCAACCGGCGGGTGGAGAACCGATGACAACCACAGATTTGCCACGTCCGGTCGACGCCGATCCCAAACGAGCCGTCTCCAAGAAGCGGCCCCGTGGGGCGGCCAGCGGCGGGCTCCGGCGGGCGGTGGCCCCGACGACACTGCTGTGGATCCTGGCCTGCCTGTACGGGTTTCCGGTGCTGTGGTTCATCCTCAGCTCCCTCAAGCCGTCCAGCGACCTGTTCTCCTATCCGCTGACGCTGGTTCCGCACAACCCCACCCTGTCGGGTTTCAAGGCAGCGTGGGACAGCGCCAACTTCTCCCAGTACTTCATCAACACGGCCATCGTGTGCGTGATCACGACGATCCTCACGGTGGGCGTCAGCTGCTGCACCGGGTACGCGCTGGCCAAGTACGACAACAGATGGCTCAAGGCGTTCTTCATCTGCATCCTGGCCACCACGATGCTGCCGTCCGAGGTCATGCTCGCCCCCGAGTTCCTGGTGGTCCGCAACCTCGGCCTCTACAACTCGTTCGCCGGCATCATCCTCCCGGCCGTGCTCACCGCGACCGGATGCTTCATGTTCCGCCAGTTCTTCCTGACGGTTCCCGACGAACTCGTGGAAGCCGCACGCATCGACGGCGCGCGTGAGCTGGCGATCTTCGCGCGGATCATGGTGCCGCTCTCCCGGCCCATCATGCTGACCCTCGCCATCCTGTCCTTCCAGTGGCGCTGGAACGACTACATCTGGCCGCTGCTGATGCTCAACGACCCGAACAAGTTCACCGTGCAGATCGGCATCCAGAGCATCGTCGGCGCGCAGAACATCAACTGGTCGGTACTGCTCGGCGCCTCGGTCATCTCCATGATCCCGCTGATCCTCGTCTTCCTGGTCTTCCAGCGCTACGTCATGGGCGCCGACATCAACGCCGGACTGAAGGACTGACCGTGCCCACCCCGCTCGACCACGAGTTCGTCCGCGCGGCGGCCCGCGCCGCCGACCGGCCGGCCGCCCCGCTGGCGGCCCGCCCCGACGAGGAACCCGCCGGTGTGCCGCACCGTGGTCTGGCGCGGCGGGTGAAGACCCTGATCGCGGCATACCGGTCCCCGGACTCGGAACTGCACGGCAGCGGACAGGCCGTCGCCGCCGCGACGACCCACCTGCGTGCCCTGCGGGCCACACAGACCGGCACCGGCCTCTTCGCCGGCGGCGACAACGTGCAGTCGCCGCCGGACTCCGGCTTCACCGTCAACGACGTGTGCGACGCGCACGTCCTCGCCGCAGGCGCGGGCCCGGAACTGCGCGACGTCACGGCGGCGCTCGCCGAGATCGCCGGCGCCGCCACCGGCAGTCTCCTCACCGGTGGGGTGCACACCCCGAACCACCGCTGGGAGCTGTCCGCGGCGCTGGCCCGGCTGCACCGGTCGTTCCCGGACGACCGGCTGCTCGACCGCGTCGAGGAGTGGCTCGCCGAGGGCGTCGACATCGACGAGGACGGCCTGTACTCGGAACGCAGCGCCAACTACGCGGCCTACGTGTCGAACCCGTCGCTGCTCCTGCTGGCCGAGGTCCTCGGCCGCGCCGACCTGCTGTACGCCGTCGAACGCAACCTCGCCACCACCCTGGACCTGATCAGGCCGGACGGCACGGTGGAGACCGTCCACTCGCGACGACAGGACCAGAACCACCCGTTCCCGCTGGCGCCCTACCTGCCGCACTACCGGCTCCTCGCGATCCGCACCGGCCGGGGCGACTTCGCCCGGGTGGCGCGGCTGGCGGCCGCCGGCGGCATCGACGACCCCGACCTGCTCGCCGAGACCCTCCTCACCCCGGACCTGTGCCGTGTCCTGCCGGCCCCGGCCGCGGAGACACTCCCGCGCGACCGGTACCTCACCACCGCACGCCTCGCCGCACGCGCCTCGGCCACCGCGCACACGGTGCTGTACGGCGGTTCCGACGTGCCCGAGCACCGGCGCATCCGCTCGGGCCTCGCCTGCAACCCCACCTTCCTGCGCCTGTTCGCCGGCGCCGCCGTCCTCGACGCGGTCCGCCTCTCGCGCGGGTTCTTCGACCTGGGCCCCTTCCGCGCCGCCGACATGGAACAGCCCGCCGACAACAGCTACCGGCTCACCCAGACCCTCACGGCCGCCTACTACCAGCCGCTCCCCAAGGACGAGAGGCGGGACGACGGCGTCTACCGACTGGTGGACGACGGACGCTTCTCGGCCTCGATGGCCTTCCCGGACCGCCCTCAGGACGAGGTCTCCCACACGACCCGCGTCGAGGTGGACCTGCGGGAAGACGGTGCCGACCTGCGGATCGACATCAGCGGACCACCGGTGCCCTGGGCCCTCGAACTGACCTTCAGGCCGGGCGGGGTGCCAGAGGGCGCCGTGCCGATCGGCGACGGACGCTGGTGCCTGACGGGCGGGCCGATGACCTACCGGGTCGGGGACGACGAGATCCGGATCGAGGCCGACGTCGAGGCGGGCGGACCGCTCGCCGGGCCGGACCGGAGCGACGTACTGCGGTACGACCCGGGTCAGGACTACACCGTGGTGGGCGGCACCGATGCGACGACCGGGAACCGCGTCTACATCGGTGGACATGGCCCGCACACACTGACCGTCGCACTGCACGCCCGCCGGCCCGCACCTGTCGTGTGACCCCGACGAACCACGCCATGGCCACCCCAGGCATGAAGGGTTGATCCCCGTGCACCTCACACCCCCTCCCGTGCACCTCCTCCACCAGCGCGGCCCCCTGCACGACCTGCCCGACACCCCGCAGGCCTACGACGCCGTCCTCGCCGACATCACCGAGCAGGCGCTGGCCCGCCTGACCTCGGAAGGCAACCTCGAACACCCCGACTGCGGCGATGACATCGGCGACACCTCGCTCGGCGTCACCTCGCTGCTGGCGCTCGCCTGGCAGCGTTCCAAGGACCCGCGCCTGCCGGAGGCGGTCCGCCGCAGCCTCGCCTTCCACCTCCGGGAGCGGGTGTACCGGGAGGACAACCCCGGCTACCCGAACCTGAGGGCGCGGGGCACGGGCCTGCCGTACGCCCGCTACGTCCTCGAGGCCGGCGCGCACCCCATCGGGGACTGGCCGAGCACGGTGTGGGCGCTGCTCCAGGCGGTGAACGTCCTGGACACGGCGGACGGACTCGTCGACGACGCCCAGCGCGCGGAACTGCTGGCGGTGGCGCACGGCTACTGGCGCTGGCTCACCGAGGCGACCTTCTTCAATCCGCAGGAGGCGGGCAACCAGGCCATCGGCTGCATCGTGGGCGGCCTGATGCTGGCCCGCCACCTCCCGCCCGAGCAGGGGGAGCCGGTGCGCTCGCGCGCGCTCACCCTCTACGCGGACGAGATCCGCGCCCACCGCGTACGCGACCGGGGCGCACTGCTGCCCCCCGAGCACGGCGGAGCGTACGACAACAACTACGGCCCGATCTCCCTCTCCTTCCTCGCCCAGGCGCACCGGGTCAGCGGCGCGGAGATGTTCGCCGAGGACGGCGACGCGCTGGCCCGCTACATCGACGCGCGGCTGACCAACGGCGGCTTCGACAACGGCGGCCCCCGCTACAGCGAACAGCACTCCGCCTTCGAGTCGGTCCTCGGCCTGCGCTACTTCGGCCGGCGCGTCGGCTCCGACCTGGGCCGCTACCGGGGCGACAGCCGCTGGAGCCGCCACGCGGTGAAGGCCGACGGCGGCATCGACGGCCACTTCGCCTTCATGCTGGTCTGGCAGATCCAGGACAGCACGCGCTGGCACCGGACGCCGTCCGCGTCGACGGCGCGGCACCACCTGCGCGCGGGCACGGTCTCGGTGGCCTTCGACGACCGGATGACCCCGGCCGTGGTCGAGGCCGCGGGCACGTACTACCTCGCCGCGGCCGTGAACCGACAGCACGGCTTCGGCCCGGTACTCGACGGCTTCCTGATGTGCCGCCCCATGGGCGAGGTCCGCGTCCGCGACGTCCGCGCGGACGGCCTGACGGCCAAGCTGGTCACCAAGCCGGTCGTGGGCCGCGACCACGTCCTGCGGCACGTGCGGTCCCTGTACGTCACGGACGGCACGAGCCTGTGGCTGACGGTCGCCGTGGAACGGCTGGCCGGGACGCCGTACCTGCTGGCCGGCCTGCCGTACGCCACGGACGACGGGGACCGGGTACGCAGGACCGCGCAGGCGCAGGTGACGAGCGCGGGTGCCCTGCGGCTCACGCACCCGCGGTCCGAGGGCGTCGACCACTTCGACGCCCGTACGGAAACCACCCAGCAGCAGGCCGCCTTCGCCCTGGCCGCCGATCCACGCGGCTACGGCAACCCCGACGAGGGCTGGCGGCACCTGGTGTCCTCCACTGCCCTGGAGGCCGACCCGGCCCCCGGCGCGCCGGAGGAGCTGCACGTGTTCGCGGTGCGCTACGGCCCGCAGGGCCCGTTCACGCCCGCCTTCGAGCTCGACGAGGACGGTCTGACCGTGCGGACGGAAGCCTTCACCGCGGTGATCGGCGAGGTGGCGGGCGACGCGTCCGGGGAACCGGAGCTGACGTTGCGCGCGTGAGAAAAGCGCTCGCGATCGGCTTCCTCAGACGGGCAGGCCGAGGAGCCCCCATCCCCGCCGCTCGGTCTCACCCACAACCACGGCCCACTCGCGCAGCAGCACCGTGAACTCGTCGAAGTCCGCGATCCAGCGCCCCGGGGACGCGGCATGGACTCCGTACGCCTCACGCAACCGCTCCAACAGGGGCTCGGCCCGAGCCCAGCGCGTGGCGAGCGCCGACACCGTCGGCGGCGGACAGGCGACCAGCAGCCGCGGCCGCCAGGGTTCGGCATCCCCGGGGAAGAAGCCCTCCTCCGGGTAGAGCGGGATGTCGTCCACGCCTTCCCCGTCCCAGCTCAGGTCCAGGAGAAAACCGTCCAGCGCTTCCCGCAGCGCGGGATCGGCGAACCCACGTACGTCGTCCCAGGCCTCCCCGGCCCAGAAGTGCGGCTTGTAGGAGCCGGTGGTGCTGTGGAACTCGTACCGGCCGCACCAGGGCACCTCGGGCGACGCGGGGAACACCCAGCCGACCTCGGGCTCCGCGTCCCGGTCGGTGTCGGGGCAAGCCGCTTCCCACAGCACTTCTTCCCTGCCGCCGACCGGGGTCCGGGCCAGCTGTTCCCAGTCGACCGCGAGGACGGTGATGTCCAAGCCCATGCGTTCAGCCCCTCGCCCCCGCGGCCGGCAGCGCAGCCATGGGCACCACCAGGTCCGCTCGCCCCCGGGTCTCCGTCACCAGGTCGGCGTTGCGCTGGTCCGTCCCCAGCACCCACGCCACGGCCTCCTCGTGCTCCTTGCCGAACTCCTCGTGCCGGGCGATCAGCCGCCGGATCCGCTCCTGCTCGTATACTTCGCAGAACCACACCGCGTCCAACTGCGGCCGCACCCGCGCCCACGCACCTGTCTCCAGCAGCAGGTAGTTCCCCTCCGTCACGACCAGCCGGGCCGTCGACGGTACCGGGATCGCCCCCGCGAGCGGCTGCTCCAGGACGCGCTCGAACCCGGGGGCGTACACGATCTCGTCCCCGTCCGGCTCCTCCCGCAGCCGCCGCAGCAGCGCCGCGTAGCCCGCCGCGTCGAAGGTGTCCGGCGCGCCCTTGCGGTCCCGGCGGCCGAGCCGCTCCAACTCGACGTCGGCGAGATGAAAACCGTCCATGGGGACATGCGCGACCCAGCCGGGACCGTCCCCGTTCAACTCCCGGACCAGGCACTCGGCAAGCGTGCTCTTGCCCGCGCCCGGACTCCCCGCGATACCGAGAATCGCCCGGCGGCCGCCGTTCTGTGCCAGCGCGCGGGCGCGGATGAGCAGGTCGTCGAAAGTCAGGGGCACACAGCAGAGTGTGTCACCGATGAACCCGAAGAAATCCTGGCCCGCCTCTTCGACCTCGACAGGGCAGGAGTTTCCCGCCGGGCCGTGTCAGGTAGTAGTGGGGTGTCGGAAGGTCCGGAGGCGAGGGGGAGTGGCATGGCATCGAATGACAGCGGCGGCCGTTTAGGAGCGGACTTCTTCACCCCGGGGAGCTCGTCGTTCAGTGAGTTCCTGGCGGCGCACCGGCCGGAACTGCTGCCCACCCGCCGCCCGTTCCCCGACGGCGTCCGCGCCGCGCCGGACCGGTTCCCGCACGGCACCACCGTGCTGGCCCTCGCCTACCGCGACGGCGTGATGATCGCCGGCGACCGCAGGGCCACGATGGGCAACATGATCGCCCAGCGCGACCTGGAAAAGGTGCACCCGGCCGACGACCACACCGCCGTCGCCTTCGCCGGCACCGTCGGACTCGCGCTGGACATGGTGAAGCTGTACCAGGTCGAGCTGAAGCACTTCGAGAAGATCGAGGGCATTCCCATGACGTTCGGCGCGAAGGCGACCCGGCTGGCGGGGATGATCCGGCAGAACCTCGGCCAGGCCATGCAGGGCCTCGCCGTCGTCCCGCTGCTCGCCGGCTACGACATCGGTGCCCGCGACGGCGGACGGGGCCGCATCTTCGGCTTCGACGTCGCCGGCGGCGCGTACGAGAAGTCGGACTTCCACGCCGAGGGCTCCGGCTCCCCCTACGCCCGGGGCGCGCTCAAGAAGCTGTTCCACGCGGGCATGACCCGGCGTGAGGCCGCCCTGGCCGCGCTCCAGGCGCTCTACGACGCGGCGGACGACGACTCCGCGACCGGCGGCCCCGACATCAACCGGCGGATCTTCCCCATCGTCTCGGTGATCACCGGGGAGGGCTTCGAGCGGCTGCCGGAGCCGGAGACGGAGGAGCTCAGCCGCGAGATGGTCGAACAGCGCCGGAGCAGGCCGGACGGGCCGAACGCCGCGCCGTGAGTTTCTGTCCGGTTCTGTTCCTGACCGGTTCGCGGGTCAACTCCAGGTGGTGCCGGACGACTTGGTGGAGGCGGCTCCTGGAGGCCGCCGGTGTGCCGGCCGAAGGACCGTCCCCGCCGTCACACCCGCAGCTCCAGCTCCTTGCGCCACTTGAGGATCTGCTGCCGCGGATCCCCGGTGTACGACCACGGCGTGCGCGTCGCGCGCCGGCCGAGCATCCGCAGCAGCGCGGCAGCGACATCCTCGGTGCCCGCCAGACAGGCCGCGTGCGCCAGGTAGTTGAGGTCGCGCAGCTCACCCGGCTCGATCGGACCGTCCGCGCGGGCCGCGATCCAGCGCTGCCAGGTGCGCCGTACGTCGCTCACGGCGCCGTCGTGGCTCCAGTGCTGCCCGAGACCCACCGCGGCCTGCCTGCCCTTCGCGGCGTCCAGAGCGTAGCGGTACTCCTCGACCCGGGCGTACTGCACCAGGACCGGCAGCGCACAGCCGGGCGGCGCCGCACCGGCCGCGTCACGGGCGAAGTCGTACATGAGGCCGTGCGTGCCGTGCCAGCGCGAGGAGTAGTAATGCAGCACCTGGAGGTGCCCCTCCACGCTGTACCGGTCGCGCCGGTGCAACTCGTCCCACCAGCGCGCCAGTTCCTGGCGCCGCACGCCCGACGGATACAGCCGGGCCACAGAGATCAGGGAAATCCACGGCGTCGGGTCCTGCGGACAGGCCTCCGCCGCCCGCAGGCACGCCAGCACCGCGGCGTCGACCCGCTGCTGGTCGATGGGCACGCCCCGGCCCGCGGCGATGGCCAGGTTGAACGCCCGGGCCGTCTCCGTCGCCGCCCGCAGCACCAGCGCGTCGACGCTGTGCGGCTCGGCGGCCAGCCAGGTCTCCACCGTCGAACTCCCCGCGCAGGCCTGCGCGAGCAGCCGGACCCGGTGACCCCGTGCCTGCCAGTCGGACCCGGTGGCCCGCAGCAGGTCCCGCAGGCCCTGCCAGCGGCCGATGACGATGTCGTGCCGGGCGGAGGTGAGGGGCGCGTCCCCGCAGTCGGGGTCGAAGTCGGGAGCGAAGCGGTCTCGCGCCATCGGGTTCCCCCTCAGAAGTCGGTGGGGAGACCCTCATGGGCGACCGATCCTGCGGTAGCACGGCCGTCGGGGACGTACTCCGTCTCGACGGTGCGGGTGGCGTCCAGCCGGGCGGGCCGGTAGTAGTCGCTGCCCTGCTTCCAGTACCAGAACATCGGGACCAGCCCGACGGCCAGCCCGCCGATGCCGATCGCGACGGCCGCACCGCTCAGGTCGCCCAGCGACTCTACGAAGATCCAGAACATGAACAGGGCGCCGAACAGCGGCCACACCCCGCCGAGCAGGAAGTTGGCCGGCGACCTCAGCAGCATCTTGCGGTAGGCGACGACTACCGAGAGGCCCGCGAGACCGTAGTACACAGCGATCTGGAGACCGATCGCGGAGATGGCGTCCGAGAGGATCTCGCCCACCGAGCCCAGCGCGTTGGAGACGACGAACATCGCCAGCGCCACCCCGCCGACCACCGCGATCGCGACCCAGGGGGTGTTCCATGTGCGGTGCACCCGGCCCAGCGCAGCCGGCATCGTACGGTCCCGGCCCATCGCGAACAGGGAGCGCGTGACCTGGATGAGCGTGGTCTCCAGCGTGGCGATGGTGGACAGCATCACCGACACGATCAGCAGCTTGCCGCCCCAGCCCGGCCAGATCTCCTCGCCGAGCGCGCCCAGCACGTTGGCGCCGTTGTCCTCGATCTGCTCGGCGGACAGGATCACGTTCACCGCGATGGTGAACACCTCGAAGAGCAGGAAGACGATGCCCACGCCGATGAGGCCCGCGAGTCCCGTCGTACGACGGCTGTTGCGGGTCTCCTCGCTCAGGTTGCTGGTGACGTCCCAGCCCCAGTAGTAGAACGCGGCCACCAGCGCGCCCGACGCGAACCCCGCCACCCCGTCGAAGTGGCCGAAGCCCAGCCAGGACCAGTCGAAGGCGCGGGCGTTGCCCGAGTGGAAGAGCGCGAGCACCGCGAACAGGGCCAGGATGGCGAGCTCCACGCCCGACATGACGAGCTGTGCGCGGACCGTGAGCCGGGCGCCGCCCAGCACCACGCCCAGCATCACCAGGAACCAGGCCGCGCCGACGACCGTCGACAGCGCGGTGTTGTCGGCGAGGCTCTCGTCGAAGAGCGCGAGCGTCATCGACCCCGCGGGCAGCGAGCCGGCCACCATGAAGATGGTCGCCGAGATCACCAGGGCCCAGCCGCTGATGAAACCCAGAAAGGGATGGAGCGTTCGCCCCACCCACGAGTAACTGGCGCCCGCGTTCACGTCGATGCGACCGAGGTAGCTGAAGGCCAGCGCGATGCCCAGCATGGGTATCGCGCAGTACAGCAGCGCCGCGGGGCTGGCGAGACCGACCGCGCCGACCAGCACCGCGGTGGTCGCGGCCAGCGAGTACGCCGGAGCGCTGCCCGCGACCGCCATCACCACCGTGTCGAACGTACCGAGAGCGTTGGCCTGCAGCCCTCTGCCCCTGCTGTTGCTCATGGTTGTGCTGCTTTCCGTCGTGCACGACGCGAGGGCGAGGCGACCTGGCCCCGACGACGTATGAGGGGTGGGGGGTTGCGGCCGCCCTGAACCGGAGAGGGTTGGCCTCGGGTCAGGGGCGGCGAAAGAGCCGGTGGTTACCGTTCAGCCGCTGCGTCGGCGGACGGTCACACCGAGTGTGCGAGTGATGATAGCCCCCGCGGTCGCCTTGGCAAGACGGCGGCAGACGTGGCCCGGTTCGGGGAAGGAAGGACGAGTCGCCCGGTCAGTCCCCGATCCGGTCGAGTTGGCGCAGCTTGTTGGTGGCGTCCAGGGCCGCGACCTTGTAGGACTCCGCGAGCGTCGGGTAGTTGAACACCGCGTCGACCAGGTAGTCGACCGTGCCGCCGCACCCCATGACGGACTGTCCGATGTGGATCAGCTCGGTCGCGCCGGTGCCGAAGCAGTGCACGCCGAGCAGCGTGCGGTCCTCCGGGGAGACCAGCAGCTTCAGCATGCCGTGCGCGTCGCCGATGATCTGTCCGCGGGCCAGCTCGCGGTAGCGGGCGATGCCGACCTCGAACGGCACGCGGTCCTCGGTGAGCTGGTCCTCGGTCCGGCCCACGAAACTGATCTCCGGAATGGTGTAGATACCGATCGGCTGGAGGTGGTGCATCTGCCCGACGGGCTCCCCGCAGGCGTGGTAGGCCGCCGAACGCCCCTGCTCCATCGACGTGGCGGCCAGCGCCGGGAAGCCGATGACGTCGCCGACGGCGTAGATGTGCGGCACCTGGGTGCGGTAGTGCTCGTCGACCGTGATCCGGCCGCGCGCGTCGGCGGCCAGTCCCGCCTTGTCCAGGTCGAGTTCGTCGGTGAGACCCTGCCGGCCCGCCGAGTACATCACCGCGTCCGCGGGGATCTTCTTGCCGCTCTCCAGGACCGTGAGGGTGCCGCGCGGATGACGCTCGACGGCCGCGACGGTCTCCCCGAACCGGAAGGCGACCGCGAGGTCCCGGAGGTGGTACTTGAGTGACTCGATGACCTCGACGTCGCACATGTCGAGCATCCCGGCCCGCTTCTCGACCACGGTGACCTTGCTGCCGAGCGCGGCGAACATGGAGGCGTACTCCATGCCGATCACGCCCGCGCCGACGATCACCATGGACCGCGGGACCCGTTCCACGGTCAGGACGTTGTCCGAGTCGAGGATCGTCCGCCCGTCGAACTCCACCGTGTCGGGCCGCGCGGGCCGGGTGCCGGTCGCGATGACGATGTGCTCGGCGCTCAGCAGCCGTTCCTGCCCGGTCACTTCGCGCACGGCGACCGTGTGGTCGTCGACGAAGCGGCCGGTACCCGCGTACAGGGCGACGTGGTTGCGGGAGAGCTGGTTGCGGATGACGTCGACCTCGCGGCCGACCACGTGCTGGGTACGCGCGGTCAGGTCACCGACGGTTATGTCGTCCTTCAGCCGGTAGCTCTGCCCGTACAGATCGCGCTGGGTGAGCCCGGTGAGGTACAGCACCGCCTCCCGCAGCGTCTTTGAAGGAATGGTGCCGGTGTGGATGGAGACCCCGCCGACCATGTCGGGGAGGTCGACGACGGCGACCCGGCGGCCGAGCTTGGCGGCGGCGATGGCGGCCTTCTGGCCGCCGGGTCCTGAACCGAGGACGAGCATGTCGAAGTCGGGCACCCTCAGGAGTCTGTCAGCCCGGAGGCGCCTTTCGAAAGGGTGTACCCGGGCTTGGGTACCGGGCTTCTAGGGCAGCAGCTTCTCCATGGCGGCGGGGCCCTCCCGGTCCAGCTTCCGCTGGGCCCATTCCAGATTGCGGGGGGTCAGGTCCCGGCCCGTGGCGAGCACCAGGTCCTCCGGTGCCACCTCCGTGCCGGTGCGGGTGTGGAGCAGGCTGTCCGGGGTGACGCGGTCCTCGGACGGCCGGGACGCGTCGGGCTGTGACGTCTCCATGATCTCTGCTCCTCGGGTCCGGTGGGGACTGCTTCGGCCCGGTGCCGGCACCGGGTCCACTATCACCATTCATCGTGCGGGCCCGGTGCGCATCCGGAGGCACGAGTGCCCTGTCACGGGCCCGGCATGCCTGGGTGATCGAAGTGGCGTCCCATGGATGATGAGCAGGGCCCGGTGGACACCGCGGTGGCTGGACCGGCAGCTGCCGCACCCGACGCCGAGGGGAGCAGGAGGCGCCGCCCGCCGGCCTCAGCGACCGCGCGGCGGCTCGGGAGCGAGAACGAGCATCGTGACGTCGTCGCGTGCGGTCGTCGCACCGCAGAACCGCAGGACGTCGGCCCAGACCCGGTCCGCCAGGGCCGCCAGGTCCTTGGCGTGTTCGGCGGCGAGGGCGCCCAGCCGCTCGGGCAGCGGATAGAAGGCGCCGGTGGCGTCCCGGGCCTCCCAGACGCCGTCGGAGGCGAGGACCAGCCGGTCTCCGGGCAGCAGGCGCACCGTGATCGCGTCGTGCGCGGTCGTGTCGGGCAGCCCGAGACCGAGCGGCGGCCACGCCGTGCACCCGATCTCCGCGGCCGTCCCGTCGCGCAGCAGCAGGGGTGGCGGATGGCCGCAGGTCACGATCCGCACGGCCCCCGCGCCGGGCGAGAAGTCCAGCAGCACGGCGGTCGCGAACAGCTCGTCCCGGCGGTCCTGCGCCGCGTCCAGCAGCAGCCGGCGGTCCAGGCGGCCGGCGACCGCCTCGAGGTCCGGGTGGTCCAGCACCGCCTCCCGGAACGCCCCCATCAGCAGCGCCACCGTCGCCACGGCCGCCAGCCCGTGCCCCTGCACGTCGCCCAGGACGGCCCGTACGCCGTGCGGACCCTCCCGTACGTCGAAGAAGTCCCCGCCGACGAGTGTGCCGCGCTGCGCCGCCCGGTACAGGGCCGCGCAGCGCACCGGCCCGACCCGTTCGGGAACCGCCGGCACGACCGCGCGCTGCGCCGCCTCGGCGACCGTGTGCTCCAGATCCAGCTGGGTGTCCCGGCGGCTGCGCACGAACGACACGAAGATGCTCAGCAGGGCGACGAAGCAGATGGTGAGCAGGTCGGCGTTGCCCGGACGGTCCAGCCGGAACGCGGGGACGATCAGCACCGCGACCGAGACGAGGCCGAGGAGAGCGGTCGCCGTCGGCCCGTACGACAGCACGGCCAGCGGCGGGATGGCGCCCAGGAGAAAACCGATGTCGAGTGGATCGGGGCTCAGCAGCGTGGCGGCCACCACGCCGGCGATCAGGGCGGGAGGGAGCACCCGCACCCACTGGGGCGGCGGCGCACCCCGCAGCCAGCCCCGCCGGTCCCGATGGGGTGACATGGCGCGCAGGCTTCCCACACCACCACGCTCCTACGGCGGGCCGCGAGCCGCACGTCCGGGCACCGCTCCGGCCGGGGAGATGCTGATCGACGAGACAGACTTCCCCTGGCTGCCCGGCAGGTTCACCGCAGGTCCCGCGTACGGTCCCGTCCGGGAACTGTTCGTGTGCGAGCTGCCCCTCGCGGACGTGGACGACGACGAGCACCGGGCGCGGTGGGAGGAGGTCTGCGGCAGGCAGGCCCCTGCTCGTACGGGACGCAGCCGACGCCCCCTCGCCGGACCTGGTGGACAGCCCGTTCAGTCGCCGTGGGCGGTCAGCAGCGCCTCGGTCGCTGCGAGGATCTCGGTGACCCGGAGGGCGAACGCGGCGTCGCACGGGTGCGGGCCGCGCGTGCGGGCGGCTTCGCGGAGGGCGTCGATGGCGCGGGTGAAGGCGGGGAGAGGGCCTTCGGGGCTCTCCGGGAGGAGGGTCACCCCGTTCTCGCCCCGGAATTCGACGGCCGCCCCTGCCGCGGCGCGCGGTGCGGTGAGGCTGAGGGTCAGGGTGCTCGAGGCGCCGCCGACGTGCTGGAGGACCGCGTGGACGGTGTCCCCGGGCCCGTGAGCCGCTGCCGCCACGTGCCGGACGTCGCCGAGTACCGGGAGCAGCACGGACAGGGCGTGCGGGCCCACGTCCCACAGAGCGCCCTTCTCCCGCCGCCACGGCGAGGCCGCGAACGGGCTGTCGCCGGTGTACAGCGAGCCGAGCCACTGCGCCCTGCCGGTGAACCAGCCGCCCGCGCGTGCCTGTTCGGTGATCCAGGCCTCGGAGTCGGACCGGAAGCGGGTGGTGAAGAAGACCACCGAGGCGACACCGGCTTCGCCCGCCGCCTCGACCACGGCCCGTCCCTGTTCGACGGTCGTGGCGATGGGCTTGTCGAGCAGCAGATGACAGCCGGCCCGCGCGGCCCGCGCCGCCAGGGCCGCCTGGACGTCCGGAGGAAGGGCCACGGCCACGGCGTCGACATCGGCGAAGAGGGCGTCGACGTCGTCGTAGGCCTGCGTGCCGTGAAGGTCGGCCAGTTCCTTCGCCGCGTCGGGGCGACGGCCCCACACGCCCGCGAAGTCGACCTCGGCGTGTGCGCTGAGAGCGGGGGCGTGGACCATGTGTGCCCAGGGGCCGGTGCCGAGCAGTCCGATGCGCATGCCGTCGCCTTTCCACGGTGCCGGACGAGGTGCCGACCGGTGCCGTCGCGGCGGCCGGTCGTGAGCGAGCCTCGCACACGAGACCGCTGCCGCGCACCCCGCCCGCCGACCCCGTGGCTCAGGCCGCGCGAGGTGCCGGGGGAGTCTCGGCGTCGGCATCGGGCGCCGGGCCGGGTGCCGCGTCGCGGTGGCCGCCCCGCACCAGGCGCAGATGCCGCCGCCTTGAGGGAGCGGGATCGAACAGGTGGTCCTCCACGCGGTCCAGCACGATCAGCAGGACGGACAGGAGCGGCAACAACAGTACGGCGACCAGGACCATGGCATCCCCTCGACCAGGCGACACCATGCGGGTGCTCCGATCGCGACCGCTGATGCGTGCCCGGCAGGTGAAGAATCAGTGACGGTCCGAGCCGCCGCCCCAACACATGAGTTCGCGATGGCCTGTTGACCTTTTGTGCGAGCAACCCACCACCAGTGCAGGGTCTTTACGTCGTGGGCTGGAACCGCCGAAGGTCAAGTCCCTAAGATGTACTGTCTGTCAGGCCGGTCCAGTTGGCGCGGCACGGAGCTGGGGGAGCGATGAACACCGAAAATCAGCTGTCCACGAAGATCGACGCCAATGTGCCGACAGCCGCGCGGATGTACGACCACTACCTGGGCGGCAAGGACAACTACGCGGCGGACCGGGCCGCGTGCGAAGAGCTCGACAAGGTCGTCCCCAGCACCCGCCGGCTGGCCGTGAACAACCGGCGCTTCCTGCAACGGGTCGTCAAGACGCTGGCGACCGACTACGGGATCCGCCAGTTCCTCGACCACGGCTCAGGCCTGCCCACCCAGGACAACGTGCACCAGGTCGCCCAGCGCATCGAACCCAGCACGCATGTCGTCTACGTCGACAACGACCCGATGGTGCTGGTCCACGGCCGGGCGCTGCTGGAGCAGGACGAGCGCACCACCGTCATCCACGCCGACATGCGCGCCACCGAGGAGATCTGCTCCCACCCGGACACCCAGCGCCTGATCGACTTCTCGCAGCCGGTGGCCGTGCTGTTCAACTCGGTCTTCCACTGCATCCCGGACAGTGAGACCGACGGTCCGCAGGCGGTCGTCCGCCGCGTGACCGAACGGCTCGCGCCGGGAAGCTATCTGTTGATGTGCCAGCTGGTCAGCGAGGATGCCCAGGTCCGGGAGTTCGTCACCGACTTCATGGACAAGGCCACCCAGGGACACTGGGGCCGGGTCCGTCAGGAGAAGGACGTCGCCGAGTTGTTCGAGGGCATGGACATCCTTGAGCCGGGGCTCGTCGAGGTGTCCACCTGGCGGCCGGACAGCGAGGTCGCTCCCCGCCAGCTCACCCAGGAGTGGATCGAGTTCGGCGGCGTGGCCCGGCTCCGCTGAGCCACGACCGACCACAACGAACCGGAACGCACTGCGACCCGCGGCCGCGCGCGACGTCGGAAGTGAGGCGCGCGGCCCGGGCGCCGACCACCGTCACGGGCGCGGGTAGCGCCCCTCCATCGTGTCGCGCAGCAGCCTCAGTGAATCGCGCGGGTCAAGGGCTTCGTCCGCCAGCCGGTCCAGCGCGAGCCGGTACTCCTCCGTCTCGTCGCGGTCCTCGAGGAAGTTCGCGCTCCTTATGTGCTCGAGGTAGACGACATCGGGCAGGTCCAGGCCGCCGAAACGGAGATACGTGATCGGTATGGCGGGTGCCGACGCGTGCGTCACGTCGAGGGGGACGACCTGGACCGTCACATGGGGCCGCTGAGCCATCTCGAGGAGGTGGGCGAGCTGCTCGCGCATCACCGCGCGGTCGCCCAGCACCCGCAGCAGGACCGATTCGTCGACGATGGCCCACAGCTGCGGGGCGTCCGCCCGTGACAGCAGCTGCGCCCGGCGCATACGGAGCTCGACCCGGCGCTGCACCTCGCCGGCCGGCACGTTCGGCAGACCCCGCTCCACCACCGCCCGGGTATAGGCGGGCGTCTGCAACAGGCCGGGCACGTACTGGATCTCGAAGGTCCGGATGGTGGCGGCCGCCTCCTGCAGCCCGACCAGACGGTCGAACCACTCCGGCATCAGGCGCTTGTCGTAGCGCTGCCACCACCCCGGCTCACCCGCCCGTTGAAGCAGCTTGAGCAGCACCGAGGCCTCGTAGGCGTCCGTGCCGTACAGCTCCAGCAGCGCGCGGACGTCCCGTTCCGTCGGCGGCCTGCGGCCCTTGCCCGACTCGATGCGTGAGAGCTTCGCCCCACTGAACCCCAGGGCGCGTGCCGCCTGGTCCTGGGCGAGGCCCGCGTCCTCACGGAAGCCGGCCAGCTGGACACCGACCAGCATCTTCAGCAGAGTCGGCGCGGGTTCCGGTCTGTCCAGATAGGGTTCGAGGCGGGAGATGCGATGCGACTCGGCGGACATCCTGGCTCCCAGTGGACCGGCAGACGTGGCGATTACCCTATCGCAATCCTCCGGTCCCCTTCGTATCGAACGCGAAAGTAAGGGAGTTGGGTTCCGCTCCGGTGCGCCCCCGGCAGTTGCCGTGGCTCACAGCAGCGTGGCTCACAGCAGATGGTCGAACTCCCCCTCCTTCGCCCCCGCCAGGAACGCCGCCAGCTCGGACGGCGTGTACACGAGCGCGGGGCCGTCAGGATCACGGGAGTTGCGCACCGCGATGCCTCCCTCGGTCAGTGCGGCGACTTCGACACAGTTGCCCTCGGCGTTGCTGTGCCGGCTCTTGATCCAGTAGGCGTCCAGCGAACTGGCGCGCACCCCGTTCCGCACTCCTGGCACCGAAGTCTCCTTGCTGTTCACGTTCTTCGCCGTGCTTCACGTCCGCCCGGCTGACTTTCGCGCAATTTCTCGTGCAATTGCACGCGGGCGCCGTAAGCGTGGATAATAGCTGCTGCGGCGTCAACCCCTGTGTGGATGTGGATGCCGTGAACCTGACCTCACCTCAGGGGGATGTCGTGTCGTCACCTGCGCCCAGAGTGGTCCGGCCGCTGCGCGAGGCCGCCATACGGTCAGGCGGGACCGGCATCACCGAGGCGCCGGTGCGAACGGTCCACTGCGCGCACCCCGGAGAACGGCCGCTTCCGGGAGTCGGCTCACCGAGCGGTTCCCGTGTCTCGGCCGCGCTGCACATCACCTGCGACAGCGAGGGATTCGCCCGCGCCCGCGCCTTCACCCGGGGCACGCTGCACGACTGGTCACTCGACCACTGCGCCGACGAAGTGCTGCTGGTGATGAGTGAACTCGCCACCAACGCCGCCGAGCACGCGGTGCCCCAGGCGGTGGACGGCGACCCGGACGTCCGGCTCGGGCTGGACCTCGCCCCCGCGCACCTGCTGCTGACCGTCTCCGACCACGCCGACAACCCGCCCGTGCACCCGCCCGCCGACGACTTCGCTCTCGCGGAGAGCGGACGCGGCCTGAGCATCGTCGATGCCTTGTCCGAGGACTGGGGCTGGACCGCCAGACCCCCCGCGGGCAAGACCGTCTGGGCCAAGTTGTCCACCCGTCTCCTCACCTGACACGACTGCCGTGGAAAGGCCCCCTGCCATGCGCCCCGCTCCGACCGGACAGCCGAGTACGAAGCGCGCAGATCGCGACACGCCCGCACAGGGAGTGGCCAGGGCCGCGCCCCTGATGGCGCTGGGACAGGTGCCCTGGCACGAGATCAAGGACTCCTCCGGCTCTGCTGCCGCGATCCCGCTGCTCCTCAACAGCGTCGCCTGGGGCGACGCCAACACGGCTCGGAGCGCGCTCGACGAGTTGCGGAAACGCATCTGCCAGTACGGCTTCGTCGTCGAGCAGGCCACCGCCGCCACGGTCCCCTTCCTGTGGGAACTCGCCCAACTGCCGCACGTCACATGCCGCGCACAGATCATCCAGTTGCTGAAGAACATCGCCGATGCCCGGCAGTGGGAGAGCACGGCCGCCGTCTACCCCAAACTGCTCAACCACCGCGAGAACCACGTCGTGTGGGAGCGCAAGGCACGGCAGGCCGTTCGCGCGCGCCGCGGTGAGCTGCGCCGCCTGCTGGCCGAGGACGACGCCGAGGTCGCCCGCGCCACGACGGAGCTCGCCCGCGCGCTGGGGGAGTGAGACACCCGCTGCCTGACGGCACGGCCGAACGCCGGTCACGCCGCGCTGCTCCTGCGGGTCCGGTCCCGGCATGCCGAGTCGTGGTCGGTGCCCAGGCTGGTCCACCAGCGTTCGCAGCACGCGGCGTCCAGCTGCGACCGGACCGCGATGTCGAGGGCCGTGCCGGCGTGCGCGGCCGGCGCCGCGTTCAGCCGGCGCAGCCGGGCCGTGGCCCGGCGGTGGTCGCACAGGACGCTCTCACGTAGCACGGCGATGACCGGCACGAGACTCGCGGCCGCGAACAGGCACCCGGCCCACGCGGACCCGTACCGGAACTCAAGGACGGCGGCCCAGGCCAGCCCGGCGCTGGTGGCGAGGTAGAGGGCGCAGAGGAAGCGGCTGGAGCGGGGCATGGCGTACACCGTTCGTTCAGAGGAGCATGCCCTTGTTCAACTGCTTTCTGGGCATTTGGAAGCGGTTGGTTTCGGGCGTCGTGCATGCCCGGTGCCGGCCCGGGCATCCGGAGCGAAAACCGAGAGAGAGGGTTCCGGGTTCGTTCCGGACCCGAAGGTCGTCAGAAGGCTGCCGGCCCGGTCGGAAGCCCGGTCTGTCGGCGACTGTCCAGTTCTCTCCCGGAATTAACACCCAGGTGGGCGCGGGCGCCTAGACTCGGCAGCCAGGCCGAGGCGCAGCAGCGCACGAGGCGTAGCAGACGAAAGGCGCGTTGCCGGGTGTTCCACGATTCCCCCATCTACGACCGACTCATCGCGGAACGCGGCGATGTGCCCACCCAGGTGCGCCGGGAGGCCGAACGCGTCAGCAGGGAACTGGAACTCGTGCTGCGGCCCACGCACGCGCTCGGTTACCCCGACCCGTCTTCGCGCCGGTCTTCGCCCGGTGCCGGGTGGCAGCGGACGGCCCTGCTGCCCGGCCAACTGCCGCACTGATCAATCGTCGAACCATTCAACCGTTCGCCATACCGGAGCAGTTCACGTGCTCCGGGCGCGGCTCCGGCACGGGCTGGGCAAGCCACTCCGCGATGCCGCGGGCGATGGGTTGGCCCGTGTCCACCTCGACGAAGCCGAACTGGCCCGACTGGTTGCACTCCAGGAACCACCAGGTCCCGTCGGCGTCCTCGGCGAAGTCGAAAGCGCCGTAGGCCAGTTCCGCCTCGCGGAGGTAGGCGCGCACACCGGTGGCGATGCGCGGCGGCACCTCGACGGGACGCCACGGCACGGCGGACGAGGCGTAGCGGACGTCCACCTGGTCGGGGTCGGCGTCCGCGTCGGCGGCCTTGCCGGCGGCCAGCATCCGGTCGCCCACGACGGTGAGCCGGATGTCGGCACGCTTGGCGACCCGGCGCTGCAGCAGCGTAGGGCCGTAGGCGACGGCGGTGAAGTCGGCGTCCGGAGCCACCCGGCTGGTCGGTACCGCCCTGGGCGGATCCTGCGGGTGCGCGCCCGAGACGGGCTTGACCACCAGGTCCGGGTAGCGGTCCGCGAACTCGCGGGCGGCCTGCGGGAAAGTCGTGATCAGTGTGGCCGGGACGGGCAGCCCGGTGTGCTGGGCGAGCCGCAGCTGCCAGGGCTTGTGCCGGGCGCGAACGGCCGCGTCGGGGTGGTTCATCCAGCGTGCTCCGCTGCCGCGGAGCAGGCCGTAGAGCGCTTGCGAGGACTCCTCGGTCAGCCAGGCGGAGGCTCCGGTGGCGCGCGAGGCCGGGGCGCCGGGCCTGCGCACCCAGACGGAGCGCAGGCCGTCGATGCTCACGAGGCGGCCCGCGGAGGACAGATGGCCGCGAAAGGCGCCGTGGACGTACTCGCCGGAGAGCGCGACGCCGTTGGTGAGGTCGGCCGGATCGAGCCGGACCACGGGGACGCCGGTCGCGTTCAGGTGGACGACCACCATGTCCGCTGTGACGTCCTCTTCACAGGTCAGGATCAGTACGGTCATTGTCGGCGGCTCGTGTTCAGTCGTCGAAGTGGGTCTTGGAGCCCGCCGTCGAGGTCGTGGTCCCCAGTTCTCTCAGCAGGGCGTGGTCGCGAGCAGCTATCCGGCCGTCGAAGAGTACGTTCAACTGCCGTCCGGAGTCGTAGGCATACGGGATTGCGAACTCCAGCTCCGCCGCCGGGCGTGCGTAGTTGAGCGCGAACGGTTGCATGGTCTCTCCCTCTTCGGTACTGCCTCGATCAAGCGGTGTCGCCCGGCCACATCACTCGGCCCGCTGTCCTCCAGCGACCCCCCAGGTACTTATACGAATCGAACGAGTGATTGGTTTCCTTACTCTGTGTGACGATCGGCGCTTGGAGCGCCGGTGTGTCAGCCCTCGGCACCGGTGCGGTCGGGAGAACGGTGCAGGGTGCGAAGGGCGAGCAGGAGCACGCCGATGTCGTCGAGATAGACGGGATCGGGCAGCACGTCGGTCGGCAGTACGAAATACAGGATCGCGCCCCAGAAGACCCAGCGCGGTCCGGTCGGAAGTCCCGCGCGCCGCAGGCCCCGGCGGGCACGGACCAGCCGCACCAGTACGCCGACGGCCACGGCGAACAGGGCCACTGCCGCTACCACGGCGACGGTGACGTACGTGGTGGTCGAATCCACGGACCCTCCCTCGCGCGGTGTACCGCGCCGCGTCTGGTCTTCCCCGTTTCTTTCCCCCGCTTTTGTTTCCCCCTCTTTGCTAGTCGAATGCCCGTTTTTGTTGGAGGAAAGCCCGTTTCCGGCAGGCGTTTCACCCGGCTGCTTCACCCGAGTGGCGAGACGCGCTACGGGGAGCAGGGGCGATCGACGGTCGACACCGCGTCTGCTGCGCGCTCAGGGGGCACCGGTGAGGCCCTTCAACACCCGGTCGGGGGTCAGCGGCAGTTCGCGGTGGCGGACGCCGGTGGCGTGGTGGACGGCGTTGCCGATGGCGACCGCCGTGCGAGGCACGTGGTAGGCCGCCAGGTCGGACTCCGCGAAGTCGCCGAAGGAGGCGTCGAGTTGCACCTTCGGTCAGTGCCCAGGCATGGCGCGCGAAGTCGCCTTCCCGCTGTTCCGCTGACCCGCCCTAGCGGTCGGCCGGAGGCTCCGTCCCGGCTCCCTCGTGCGTGGCGTCGGCGGTCTTCGCCGGGCGCAGGCCCTTCGGGCCGCCCTTGAAGCGTTCCAGGGTGCGGGTCAGTTGCTGGAGCGGGGAACCGCCCTGCCTGCCGGGCACGGGCCGTACCCCGCCCGCGGACTCGCGGTAGACGGCCAGCGCCTCGTTGGCCCGCTCGGCGGCCTCCCGGTACAGGTCGCGGGACTTCGTCATGGCATCGAGCGCCTCGGCGTACATCGCCACGAGCTTGCGTTCGCGGTCGAGCTCCTCCTCCAGCGTCAGCAGCCGCCAGTCCTCCCGCAGCGCGGTGAGGGCAGCGTCGGCACCGGTCGGCAGCGGCCTCGGCAACGCAACGAAACGTGTCACCGCGTCGAGGAGGTCGGTCGGCTCCGAGCCGTCCAGGAAGACACTGCGTACGGCGAAGCCGGCGGCGTCGTACTCGGGCGCGGCCGGGGTTCCGGGCAGCACCACGGCGCCGCCGCGAGGCAGCTCCACACCGAACTCGCGCAGGGCCCAGTTCACGGCGCGCAGCTGGTGCGGCGCGGCGCGGTGCTCCACCACGCGATGGTGCAGGCCGGGCCCGAGCAGCGGTGTCAGCGGGCGGCGCCCGCGCTGGTCGGGGGTCATGGCCTCGTGGACGACGACGTGGACGGCCCAGCTGCCGCGCACCGCGGTGCGCAGCAGGCGCCGTAGCTCCTTGTCGTCCTCGGGGAGCGGATTGTTGTCGAGGAACCTCAGGCGCGTTGCCGCCTCGTGGTCCCAGGCGGTGTCGCGCTCCTGGGGCCAGAACATGGTGGCGGGGGAGGGCCAGCGCTGGTCCCACGGCTGCTCCGCCTCCGCGACCAGCGTCCAGTCCTGCCCGAAGGCGGAGTCCTCCGTGAGCGTCAGCCGGGCCCGCACGGTCACGTCCGGCGTGGTCAGCCAGCGGGCTTCGAAGATCCGCTCGTCCGCACGGCTCTCGGACTCCGGCACCTCCAGGAAGTCGAGGATCACCTCGGTGTCCTTCAGCAGCTGGAGGTTCTTGCGCAGGACGTCGGCCGCGGCCGGTCCGAGATGGCGGCCGCGGACGAGCCAGACCGTGGGGGGAGTGGTGGGGTGCGCGGTGGGAGAGGTCGGCATAAGTCCATTTTGGGGCGGGGACGACGTGCGACTGCCAGTATGTCGCCGCGGGTCGCGCACGATCAGGCGGGGGTCGTCCTGCGAAGACGTGAATCGTCGGAGAAGGTGGGCAGGAGCACACCGGTCGGCCGCACATCCGAAGGAGTGACCCATGAAGCTGGACCTCGAGGGACGGACCGCGCTGGTGACGGGCTCCTCCCAGGGCATCGGAGCGGCGATCGCAGCGGGCCTGGCCCGCGCCGGAGCCCGGGTGGGCGTCAACGGCCGCGACCCCGGCCGGCTGGCGAAGAGCGTCGAGGGCCTGCGGGCCGAGGTGCCGGACGGGGCGTTCGTGCCCGTCGCGGCGGACGTCGGCACGGAAGAGGGCGCCGCCCGCGCGGTCGACGCACTGCCCGACGTCGACATCCTCGTGAACAACCTCGGCATCTTCGGCCCCCGCCCCGCGCTGGAGATCAGCGACGACGAGTGGCGCCGCTACTTCGAGATCAACGTCCTGGCGGGCGTCCGGCTGACGCGCGCCTACCTCCCCCGGATGACCGAGCGCGGCTGGGGCCGCGTGCTGTACATCGCGAGCGACTCGGCCGTCGTCATTCCCGCCGAGATGATCCACTACGGCATGTCGAAGACCGCCCTGCTCGCGGTGGGCCGCGGCTTCGCCAAGGAGGCGGCCGGTACCGGCGTCACGGTGAACTCCGTCATCGCCGGGCCGACGCACACCGAGGGCGTCGAGGACTTCGTATACCAGCTGGTGGACCGCGACCTGCCCTGGGACGAGGCACAGCGTGTCTTCATGCGCGACCACCGCCCGCAGTCGCTGCTCCAGCGGCTCATCGAGCCCGAGGAGATCGCGAACCTCGTCGTGTACCTGAGCTCGCCCCTCGCGTCCGCCACCACTGGCGGGGCCGTCCGCGTCGACGGGGGATACGTCGACTCGATCCTGCCGTAGCGCTCCCCGAGCGGGCCGTCCCAGGTACGGCTGACGGCCGCGGCGAAGATGGGCGCGGCACGGCGCGGCACGTGCCGCACACGGGGCGCGCGGTGTTCACTCCATCCCACCGGCGTTCACTCGTGTCCGTGGTACGTCCCGGCCCCGACAATCGTCAGGCGATCGGGGCCCGCCCACCATCCGCGTCGGGGTCTCTGTGCCCTTCCGAGCGGGAACGGGGCCGACAGGTCACGTCTGTCGGCGGGTGACTCAGCAGGCCGGCGCGGTCGGAGACGAGCCCGTTCCCTGGCCGTGCACAATGCCGTGAGGCCGGCACCCGTAGGGCGGCCCGGCACCGGAACCCTCCGGCCGCTCCCCAGGTGAACTCCCCGGGTGAACTGTGTCCACAAGCGTGTCCTTCCATGCGTCGTCGGCCGCGGCGGCGGGCGTCCGGGGGCGACCGCGCCACGTTGGTGCCACGTGCCCTGCGATGTTCGACGGTGCTACGAGCCTCGTAAAGGCCGCGGCACCGGGGATCAGCCATGCGCCACGTACTGTTCGGCCCCGCCTCGGACCCTGGTCACCGGGCGCGGCAACGCGGGTCGGCACCGTCACGAGCGCCCCGAGGTGCGGCGGCTCACGTAGAGCGCGAGGGCGCCCAGCACAAGCAGGCCGCGGTACTGCGAGGAGGGATTCTCGCCGCCCAGAGCGCGGCCGCGGCGCACCTGACTGACCTGGACCGAAATCTGACGGTTCGACATGTCGTCGGCGAGGGCGCGCAGTTGCTCACCGGCGGTGGTGCAGGCCAGCAGGCCCTCCAGGGATCGGCGGGCCATCTGCTGCGGGGAGAGCGTCTCCCTGATGAGGTTCAGGATGATGCCGTAGATCTCCTTCTCGAACACGTCGCGGATCACCAGCTCGGGGGCGATGCGGCGGACCGATCCCTCCAGGTTGGCGAAGGACTTGCCGAGCAGGGAGATGGACGGGCTGGAGGCGATGCCGCGACGAGAGGCCTTCTCCAGGCACGAGGTCAGCACGACGCCGAAGTTGAGGTCGGCCAGTGAGGCGAAGGCGACCTTCGGGACCAGCGCCGCCATGTCCGACGAGAAGCCGGGGATGTCGGACCAAGGGGTGGTGCGGCCCATCTCGGTCCAGGCCTTCGCCAGGCCGTGCCCGTCGTTCTGCCCCACGGCCGCCAGCGCGAGCAGCAGGCGCATGCTGGTCCGCTGGTCGATCCGTCCGACCATGCCCCAGTCGATCAGGGTGGCCGGCCCTCCCGGGGCCACGAAGACGTTCCCGGGGTGCGGATCGGCGTGGTAGAAGCGGTCGATGAAGTAGCCGCGGTACATGAAGGCCAACAGTTCCCGGCCGATGGCCATGCGTTCCCGGTCGCCCAGGGTGGCAGGGTCGATCCGTCCCACCGAGGTCCCGGGTGCCATCGACTGCACCAGCACGCCCGGGGTGGCCGCGACGACCTCCGGAACGGCCAGGTAGCGGAACTTGCCCACCGAGGCGCGGGCCTGGTCCATGTTGGCGGCTTCCTTGGTGAAGTCCAACTCCGGTTCCATCGCGTCGAAGATGTTCCCGAGCATGGATTCCAGGTCGACGACCGAGCTGAACCGCGGTGCCCCGCGGGCGACCATGCGGGCCGCCCGGCGCAGCAGCGCCATGTCGGCGAGGACCGTCTCGCGGATGCCGGGGCGCTGCAGCTTGATCACTCCGAGGCGCCCTCCGCTCAGCGTGACCCGGTGCACCTGGGCGAGCGAGGCTGCGCCGAGCGGACGGAGCGTGTCGATGTCGTCGAACAACCGCTTCCAGTTGGGCCCGAGGTTCTCCGCCAGCACCGGCTCGAACTCGTGGAACGGCTGCACGTCGACCTCGTCGTGCATGTTCTCGAACTCGGCGATCATCGTCGGTGACACCATGTCGGGCCGGGTGGAGAGGATCTGGCCGATCTTCACGTAGAAGGGCCCGAGGCTCTCCAGCGCCTGCCGCACGGCCTTGGCGCGCCGCTGCTCGCGCTCCAGGCCGCTGTGGGCTTCGGAACGGTGGGCGCGGGACCACCCCACGTCCTCGGCGATCAGGTGTCCGAGCACTTTGGCCACGGTCCGCAGCCGGTTGCCAACCATACGGGCCACCGCGGGCCCCCTTCCTCGTCCGCCAGACCATGTCCATAGAAGTCCGCTGATGTCCGCGTGCCCGGTGTCGGCCGGGTGCGCGGTGGTACCAGGCCGGTACGGGGAGGGTTACCGGCCTGGCACACTCGGGCCCTGTCGTGGCGTCCGTCCTCCGCGCAGGGGGCGGTCAGCTGCCCTTCGCCCCCGGCACGACCTGGGAGAGGACTCCTCCGGCGGCCCCCGCGGCTCCCAGCAGCGGCTGCATGCTCTTCAACGCGCCGACCAGCGTGTTCAGCAATTCGGTGAGCTGCTGGAGCTGCTGAGGAAGCGCGGCCAGGCCCTCCGCGGCCCCGGCGGTCGCCTGGACCGGTGCGGTGAACCCGCCGACGGCACCCAGGGGGTTGGCCACCCCCCCCAGCGCCAGCGGGTTGGCCACACCCCCCAGTGCCGCCAGCGGGTTGGCCGCGGCCGCTGCCCCGGCCCCGGGGTTGATCGCGGAGAGCAGGGCCAGTTGTGCCAACGGGTTCGAGTTCTTGTTCTTGTCCTTGTCCTTCTTCTTGCCGCTTCCGCCCAGGCCCTGCAACGCCGCCATCGCCGCTACGCTCTGCAGCGCCGCCGGAGGCAGGGCGGCCAGGGAGTGGACCGGGAGGCCGAGGAGGCCGTCGTTGTCGTTGTCGTTGTCGTCGTCATCGTCGCGGTCGAGGAGTTCGTCCCACGCCGTCTTGTAGTCATCGGCCATGTTGCCGATGAAGTCCTTGATCGTGTCTGCGGTTCCCATGGGTCATGGTCCTTCCGGGTTGAGGGTTCGGCGGCCCCGGGGAATCGGAGCCGCGCGACAAGGTGGGCTCACACGCCGTCGACGGCGACGATGTCGCTGACGGAGTCGGCCCTGCGCAGCTCTGCGAGCTCCTGGTACTCGGCCGAGTAAAACCATTTCCTGGCGGATTCGCGGTCCGGGAACTCGATGACGACGGTGCGCCCCGGCCAGCGGCCTTCCAGCTCTTCGGCCGTCCCCCCTTGGGCGAGGAATCGGCCGTCATAGGGGGTGAGCGTGGTGCCGACCCGCTTGAGGTACCTGATGAATCCGAGGCTCATCGTGACGTCCTGTACGTGGGCGACGACGTAGGCGGTCACCTCGGCATCACTTCGCAGCTGTCTTCTCGGTGAGCAATTCGTGCGTCATACGAGGTGACTTGGCCCCTCGTAGCTCCTCCTCGGTGATGGAGACGCCGTACCGCTCCTCAAGGGCGAGCTGCATCTCCAGCGCCAGCAGGGAGTCGAGGCCCAGGTCCTTGACGTACTCGGCGTCGTCGGTCACCTCGGCCACGTCGAGATCGAGGACCTCGGCGATGATCGCTCGCAGCTGCTCCATGTCGACGGCGGTGGCATTGATCGCGGTGTCATTGGTCATCTGTCTCTCCTCGTCATGATGGTTCTCGGGTGTTGTCTGCGGGCAGCGGGCAGCGGGCGGACCCGCGGCGCCTCCCTTTACGCCGCCCGTTCCGGGCTCACCAGAGCCAGCGCGCAGGAGCCGTCACGGCATGCGGTGGCCACCAGGTGCGGGGGGCCGGGGCGGGCCAGGCCGCGGGAGACGTGGAGCATCGGCAGCAGCGCCCCGGCGCCCGGCGGGACCACATCGACCTCGGCACCGAGCGAGCGGATCTGCTCGGCGACGGCGGTGCCCACCGGGGAGTCGTCGGCGATGAGGCGGGTGGGCGGGGCCGCCTCGGGATCGGGGAGCAGACGGGCGAACGCATCGCCGACGGCCTGCCTGGCGGTGTGCGATGCCACGGGGGCGGTCGGGGAGGCGTGGGGGAGGAAGAAGGTGACCACACGACAGGTTCCGTGGCCGGTCCTGCCGCGCGCGGCGGCCGCGGCCCGGGGTTCGAGGACGAGGACGGCGGCGCCCGCCTCCGAGATGTCGTGGCCCGGTTGGTGCGGCGGCAGGGCCTCCTCCACGGCTCCGGCCAGGAACATGGTGGACCGTCCGGCGGTCACGGCCCGGGTCCCGGCGAGCACGGCCTCCAGACCTGCCGTCTGCGGTGTGGTGACGGTGAGGTTCCAGCCCTTGAGACCATGCTCCATGGCGACCCGGCTGGGGATGGTGTTCGTGGCGAAGAACGGGGCGGTCGCCGGGCTGAGCTTCTCGGCCCCGGAGGTGGTCATCGTCTCGTCCATGGCGTCGAGCAGGGCGGTGACCGCGTTGTTGGTGCCGACCGCCATCCCCCGCCGGCTCTCCGGCACCGGGGAGAGCGGGTCGTCCGCGTCCGCGAGCGCCCGACGGGTTGCGGCCAGCAGGTAACGGCACGACGGCGGCAGGTACTTGTAGCCGCGCCCGCCCAGCTCGGCCGCGAGGTCGAACCAGGGTTCGCCGGTGATGGGCGGGCGGACCGCGTCGAGGGCGAGCCGGGCGGGGTCCCGGCCCCACGGGGAGGTGGTGCCGATCCCGGTCACGACGAGTTCCGCTGCGCTCATGGCGTGGCTCCTTCCAGGACCAGGGAGATGTTGTTGCCGCCGAACGCGAAGGCGTTGACGAGTACGTGGCGACCCGTGAGCCTCACGGGTGTGCCCTGCGGCAAGCTGAGCCGGCAGTCGGGATCCTGGCCGTCGCCGAGCGCCACGTTGGGCGGAACGGTCCCGCGATCCAGGACGAGCGCGGCGGTGAGGGCCCCCAATGCCCCGGCCGCACCGGCGGTGTGGCCGGTCAGCGCCTTGAGGCTGAAGACGGGCAGCCGGGCGACGCGCTCGCCGAAGACGGCGCCGAGAACCCTGCTCTCCACCACGTCGTTCAGCCGGGTCCCAGTGCCGTGCGGTACGACGCAGCCGACCGACTCCGCCGACGCGCCGGCGTCGGCCAGCGCCTCGGCCATCGCCCGCCGGATCTCCTCGCCCTGCGGTTCGGGCGCCGTCAGGTGGTGGGCGTCGCAACTCCAGCCGGCGCCCGCCAGCTTGGCGTAGTGGCGCCGGGCGCCTCGGCGGCGGGCGTGGTCGGCCGACTCCAGCACCAGGACCGCGGCGCCCTCACCGAAGACGGTCCCCTTGCGGTCGCGGTGGAAGGGACGGCAGGCATGCGGGTCGACGGCGCCCATGCGGTCGAAGCACCCCAGGGTCACCCTGGCGTACGCCTCCGCGCCCCCGGCCACCACCACCTCGGCTTCCCCGGCGCGGATCATGTCCATCGCCATGCCCAGGCCGTAGCCACTGGCCGAACAGGCGTTGGCGACGCTCGCCGCGCCGCCGGTCGAGCCCAGCGCGGTGGCCACCGCGGAGGCGACCGTGTGGCTCGAGGCGTAGGGCAGGTCGGGGTCGAGGGGACGCCGGGTTCGTTCGGTGTTCCCGCCTCCGGTGCCGATGACCACGGTGCTGCGGGCGGTCTCCTCGAGGGTGAGCCCGGCGTCGGCGACGGCCTCGCGGGCCGCGGTCAGGGCGAGGCGGGAGGCCCGGCCGTAGACGTCCGCGTCCGGGTCCGTGTCCCGGTCCGGGGCAGGGCCGGGCGGCGGGCCGGTCTCGGCGAGGTGGAAGAGCGGCACCCGAACCCGGGCACCGGGGTCGCCGACGCGCTGCGGGCGGCTGTCCGGTGCGGCGCACAGCGCCTGCCACATGGCCTCTACGCCCAGGCCGAGGCAGGAGACGGCTCCGGCTCCGGTGATCAGTACCTCTGTCATCGTGCTCCTCTTCCTCTCACGACGCTTCCTCCCACGACGCTTCCTCCCATGACGCCCGACGTCGGTGCTTCAGAGCTGGGCCGGTCCGTATCGGTGGCCCGGTGGCGATGGGCGCCACGGCCGCTCAAGTGGTGGTGAGCAGGACCGCGGCGGCCGCGTCGTCCGTCGCGCCGCCCCCCGCCGCGGCCAGTGCGGTGGGCTCGGCGTCGCGATGGCGCCCCGGATCGGCGAGCCAGGCCGTGGCCGCGGCACACTGCAGCACCCCGAGGGCGCCCGAGGCGGACGGCAGCGTCCGGCCGAGATCGCAGACGTCGCCGAACCCCACGCCGGCCGGGGCTCTTTCGGCCCGAGCCCCACCCTGCGGGGGCAGCCAGAGGCCGACCCGGGCGCGGCCGTTCGTCGCCACGCCGACCGTGGTCGTCAGATCCCGCCGCCTGGCATATCCGGCGACCGCCGCACGTGCCCCGCGTTCGCGGGCTTCGGCGGAGGCGGACGACTCCAGTACGAGAGCGCCCGCGCCGTCCAGCAACCGGGCTGGGGCGTCACCCCCGGCCAGTTGCTCGACCACCGCGTTGGCGGGTTCCACGCCGATGACCAGCACCCGTGCCACTCGGCCCGTCTCCACGGCGAGCGTGGCCCAGCCGACGGCGTCCAGCCCCGACGTGGCGCCGTTGCACAGCGTGAAGTTGGCGCCGCGCAGCCCGAACCGGATGGCCACGCTGGAGGCGATGACGTTGCTGGACGCGTTGGGGAGGTCCAGCGCGGAGATGCCCGCGGTGCCATCGCGGGAGAGTCTTTCGGCTACTCGGCACACCGTGTCCAGATTGCCGAGGTTGGAGCTGACCACTGTGCCGACCGTCTCCCCCGGCACGCACAGCCCTTCGTCGTCCAGGAGCCCGGCATCTGCCAGCGCCAAGGTCGCGGCGGCGAAGGCGAGCATGGTCGCGCGGTCCTTGTTCCGTGCACCTCTGCCGCTCGGCAGCCGCTCCGGGCCGACGCGTCCGGCACCTTCGAGGGGTTCGGGCGCCAGCAGGTCCGCCGCGTGCTTGACACCGGGGAGTACGACACCGGCCCCGGTCACCAGCGCGGTCGCCGTCCCGCGTCGCGTCCCAGTCCGCTGCTCAGGCCCCATCTCAGGCCGCCTTCCCGACGATCGCGGCTGCGTTGAGGCCACCGAAGCCGAACGCGTTGACCTGGGCGGTCGTCAACCCCGGTGCCTCGACCGGCCCTTCCGTGGTGAACCGCAGAACCGACGCCGGGCCGATCGGGTCGCGCAGACCGACGGTGGGCGGCACCCGACCGGTCCGCAGGCTCTCCACCGCGATCACTGTGCCGAGCAGCCCCGAGCAGCCGGAGGTGTGCCCGGTCATCGCCTCGACCGCGGTCACCAGCGGGCCCCCGCCATGGCCGCACGGTTCGAACACGCGCGCCAGCGCCTCCGCTTCGGCCGCGTCGTTGGCGAGAGTTCCGGTGCCCTGGGCGCAGACGAGGTTGACGTCGGCCGGTCCGATCCCGGCCCGTTCGTGCGCCTGCCGGAGCGTGGTCAGCATCCCCTCTACGTCCGGTGCGGTGACGTGGCGGGCATCGCAATGCAGGCCGACGGAGCGCAGTACGGCGCGCCCCGGCCCGTTGCGGCGCAGCACCAGCGCGACGGCGCCGTCGCCCAGCAGCTGACCCTGGCGGTCCCGGTCGAAGGGCCGCACGGCTCGCGGGGCCGCGGTCTGTACCCGGTCCAGCAGGCCGTACATGCTGGCCGTGATCGTGTCGGCGGCGGCCACCACCACCGTGTCGGCCCGATCGGCGGCGAGCAGGTCGGCGGCGAGCCCCAGTGTGTACAGCGACGCGGAGCAGGCCCCGGCGAAGGTGTGGGTGTCGCAGGCGCCGAACCGCTCCCGCAGCGCCCGGCCGAAGTGCAGGTCTTCCAGGTCGAACGAGGCCCGGCCGAGCCAGGCCAGCTCCACCGAACGCAGTTCCCGCAGGCCCGTGCCGATCAGGATCGGCACGTCGGACAGGTCCTCGGTCAGACCGGCGTCCCGCGCCGCTTCGGCCACCGCCCGGCAGAGCCACTGGGTGGCCAGCCGCGGGGTGTCGGGCCCGGGGCGGTCGCCGATCTCGAAGGCGTGCCGGGTCCGCAGCCGCGTGGTGTCGAAGGCCCGCAGCTCGCCCAAGCCGGTCCGGGCGGCGCACAGCGCCTCGAAGACCTCCCGGGTGTTCGCGCCGACGCTGGTCACCAGGCCCGTACCGGCGATCGCCCAGGCCGTCCCCGGGCCGTCGGACGACTGCGCCGGTGATGTCGGCTTCGCGTGTGCGGTGGTCATCCGTTCCGCCCCGTTGTTGTCGCCTCCGTGGACAGAGCCCGGGCCACCTGGTCGGCGAGCCCACGGATCGTCGGGGCGTCGTCGAACGACGGGTTCACCGCCGAGCCCAGTTCGGTGCCGAGCCGGGCGATGACGTCGATGAGGATCAGTGAGTCGACACCGAGGTGGAAAAGGTTCTCGTCCACGCCGGGCAGCTCGCCGTCGTCCTGTTCGAGGATGTCGGCGACCTGGAGGCGCAGGAACTCCTGGAGCAGCGCGCTGCGTTCGGGGCCCGCGACTGTCTCGATCCGTCGGCGCAGCGTGCCGGAGTCCGGCTCCGGGGCCCGCGGAGTTGTGGCACTCCGGCGGGCGATCGGCTCGGCCCAGTGCCGACGTCGTTCGAACGGGTATGTGGGCAGTCCCACTCGGCGGCGCCTGCCCGGGGCGTACCAGGCGGACCAGTCGACCTGGGCGCCGCAGGTCCAGGCCTCCGCCAGGGCGTGCAGCAGGACCTCGGTGACGCACGTCCCGGCCCGGCCGAAGACGTCGAGGTCGATCGCGACCAGCCCCGCGTCCTTCAGCAGGGCGGCGGTCGCCTGGTGGTCGATCCCGGCCGCAGACGACCGGGACCAGGTCCGTGGCGCGGCGGCCTGGTGTGAAGGCAACCAGTCCCGGCCGGAACCCAGGCTGAGCGGGAGCCCCGGTTCGGGCAGGCGGCGGGAGCCGAGTTCGCCGCCTGCGACGAGCGTGAGCGCGGCACGCAGGTCGAGGACTCCGGCCAGGCATCCCGCGACGGCCTGCCCCGGCCCCGAGCCCACCAGGGCGCCCGGCCGCACGTTCCACTCCCGGCACACCCTGGCCAGCGCGTACTGGGTGGTGAACGCTGCGATGTGCGCGCCCTCCCCGCCCGTCAGCAGCGCCTCGGGATCGGGGGCGCGCCCGGTGTCCAGGGCGGTGGCGCACGAGGCCACCGCGTCGCGGAAGACGGCGAGTTCGCGGTAGAGGTCCAGCGCGCCGGGCACCGGCTCGCTCCCGCCGCCGGGAAAGACCAAGGCGAACCGTGCGGTGCCCTCTTCGCCCGACCCGGTCCGCACCCGGCCGGGGTCGAGGACCGCCAGGGAGAGCGCGGCGTCCTTGAGATCCGTGCAGACCACCGCCCGCCGGTGGACATGGTGGCCGCGTCCCACGGCCAGCGTGTGGGCGACCGCGGTGAGGTCCAGTCCAGGGTGGTGCCTGAGGTGGCGGGCGAGTTCGCCGGTGGCGCGGGAGAGTGCCTCGGGGGTACGGGCCGAGAGCACCAGCAGTTCGGCGGCGCGGCCCGGCGCTGCCGCGGGTGCCGGGGGCGGCTCCTGCAGAACGGCGTGGGCGTTGGTACCGCCGACGCCGAACGAACTCACCCCGGCCCGCCGGGGCCCGGGACCGGCCGGCCATGTCGCGGTCCCGGTGCCGACGGTGAATGGCCCGGCGGTGAAGTCGATGTCGGGGTTCGGGGTCCTGAAGTGGAGGCTCGGCACGAGCGTGCGGTGGCGCAGCATCAGGGCCGTCTTGATCAGTCCCGCCATACCGGCGGCCGTGTCCAGGTGGCCGATGTTGGTCTTGACCGAGCCGAGCAGGGTACGCGGACTGTCTTCCTTTGTCCGGCCGCCGCCGAACGCCTCGGTGAGTGCGGCGACTTCGATGGGGTCGCCCAGCGGGGTGCCGGTGCCGTGTGCCTCGACGTACGAGATCGTCTCCGGCGGGCAGTCCGCGACGCGCTGCGCCTCCCTGATCACCGCCGCCTGGCGCTCGACGCTCGGGGCGGTGTAACCCGGCTTGGTGGAACCGTCGTTGTTGATCGCCGTGCCCTTGATCACGGCGTGAATCGTGTCGCCGTCGGCCACCGCGTCACTCAGCCGCTTCAGGACGACGACACCGACCCCGCTGCCGATCACCGTGCCCTGGGCGTCGGCGTCGAAGGCGCGGCAGTGGCCGTCCGGGGAGAAGATCATCCCCTCCTGGTGGAGATACCCCTCGTACTGCGGAACCCGCAGGTGAACGGCGCCCGCGAGGGCGAGCCCGCACTCCCCGGCCAGCAGGCTGAGGCAGGCCAGGTGCACCGCGACCAGCGACGTGGAGCACGCGGTGTTGACACTGAGGCTCGGGCCGCGCAGATCGAGTTTGTACGAGACGCGGGTGGCCAGGAAGTCCTTGTCGTTGGCGAGCATGAGCCGGTAGCGGTTGACGGAGGACCCGTCGGCGTACCGGTCGGCGAGGTTGTCCAGCAGATAGGTGTTCATACCCGCCCCGGCGAAGACCCCGATCTCGCCGGGGTAGGTGGCCGGGGCGTAGCCGGCGTCCTCCAGGGCGGTCAGCGAGCACTCCAGGAAGTGGCGGTGTTGCGGGTCCAGGATCTCGGCCTCGTCCGCCGGGATCCGGAAGTGCTCGGCGTCGAACAGTTCGATGTCCGGTAGGATCTGCCCCGCCTTGACGTAACCGGGACGGGACAGTTCCTCTTCGGTGAGACCGGCGGCCAGCAGTTCCTCGTCGGAGAAGAACGTCGTGCTCTCCCGCCCTCCCCGCAGGTTCCGCCAGAAGGCGTCCACCGAGTCGGCGCCGGGTAACCGGCAGGCCATCCCGACGATCGCCACGTCGCAGTCCTTGATGTCGTCGGCCCTGTGCGTCATCTCTCCCCCAACGGCCCTAGAGCGCGATGTCCAGCTCGGCGGCGACGTCCCGCATGCCGAGGAATTCGTGTGCAACGAACCGTGCGGCCTCCTCGGGAGCCTCCAACTCCCGAAAGATCCCGATCAGTTCACGCTCGTGCTCGGTGGGGTCTCCCCGGCCCTCCGCGATCTCCATCACGACGCGTTTCATCCGCTCCTCGATCCGCGGGAGATCGGCACCGGGTGGGAAGGCGATGCTGAAGGTGGAGCGGTCGTAGGTCTCGTCACGGTGCACCGCGCGCCGCTGAGTGGCCGCGTTGAGCTTGTAGAACATGCAGTCCCAATTCTTGAACGCGTAGTAGTTGAGCAGCGGGAAGAGCGTGCAGTGCGTCTCCATCGGCGAGGAGGCGTACAGCCCCTTGGCCTTCAGTTCCGCGACGATGCGATCCGGGTCGTAGGCGTAGCGCATGGCGATGAACGGGAAGACGATCTTCGGGATGTCGGCCTCATCGGCGAAGAGCAGCTGCTCGACCTCGCCTCGGAAGAACTCGTCCGTCAGCCGCGCCCCGAAGGCCCGGTAGAACCCCCGGATCACCTCACGCGCGTCGGACTCCATGGTGAGGATCTGCTGCGGATCGGCGCACAGGGCGATGTACGGGATCTTGTGCCGGAATGCGTAGAGGATCGCGCGGATGACGAAGAAGGACCGGCACGAGACGCACGGCAGCTTCTCGTCCAGATACTTGCCGGGTTTCGCGGCCGGCCGGTTGAAGACCTCCCGCATCATCTTCTTGATGGTGTCGTCGTCCGAGTCCAGGACGAAGGTCGCCGGGATCCGCTCCCGGGCGAGTCGGATGTTGTCGGCGGCGTGCGCGCTCTCGAAGGGCACGTCGAAGGTGTAGGAGAGCACGCGTTTGCCGTACTCGTTGACGAACTTGTCCAGCATGTAGGTGCTGTCCTTGCCGCCGCTGTACATGAACAGGCAGTCGTGCTCCCCGTGCGGGTTGGGACCGCTGCGGGTGAACTCCTCGAAGACCCTCTTGGTGTAGGCGAAGTTCTCCACCAGGTCGCCGGCGATGTCCAGCTTGCACAGGCTGCACACCCCGTCGTCGCCCAGCGTGATACCGGGATGGCCGTCCTTCAGGGCACAGATGGTGCACATGCGCATGGAATCCTCCTCGTGTGGTCCGGGTCCGGTAGGTGCGCGCGGCCGTGGGACTCTGCGGTGATCCGGACGATCTGTCGGCCGGCGGCTCGGGCGTCGTCCGCCAGGTCGCCCGAGCCCTGTCGTCCGGCCCGCCCGAGAGCCTCAGCCGACGGCCGGGCGATGCACCGGCTGTCCTCGGCGGTGCCCGCGCAGCTCGCCCAGCGCGCCTCGCCCCGACCTTCCCCGTGACGCCTCGACCGGTCCCGGTGGGCCGTCCGTACCCGCCAGGTGCCGGGCGAGCGAGCGGACGGTCGGGTACCGGAACATCTCCACCCGGGTCGGCGGCCGCGGGCAGATGTCCTTCAGGTCCTTCAGGCGGGCCATGACGCGCATCAGCAGCAGTGAATCGCCGCCCACCTCGAAGAAGTTGTCGTCCATGCCCACCCGGTCCAGCCGTAGCACCTCCCGCCAGATCTCGGCGACGGCACGTTGGGCGCGGTCGCCGGCGTCCCCGTCCGGCCCGTCGGATCCGGCAGGACAGGATGGTCGGGGGAGTGCCCTGCGGTCGGTCTTGCCGTTGGCGGTGAGCGGCAGCCGGCCGAGTTCGACGAAAGCGGCGGGGATCATGTAGCTGGGGAGCAGGGCGGCCAGGTGCGCCCGCAACAGGCCCGCCGCGACCCCGGGTTCGCGTGGTACGACGTAGCCCACGAGCCGCCGGTCCCCCGGTGCGTCCTCGCGGACGACGACCACGGCCTCGGCCACCGCCGGGTGGCCGCGAAGCACGGCCTCGATCTCACCGGGCTCGATCCGGTAGCCGTGCAGTTTGACCTGGTCGTCGACGCGGCCGAGGCATTCCAGCTGCCCGTCGGGGAGTTGGCGGACGAGATCCCCCGTACGGTACAGCGCCCCGCCGTCCGGGCCGAGGGTGTCGGGTACGAAGCGCTCGGCGGTGAGTTCCGGCCGGTTCAGGTATCCCGAGGCGACCCCGGCGCCGCCGATGTACAGCTCCCCCGGCAGGCCGGGTGGCAGTGGCCGGCGCCACCGGTCCAGCACGTGGAACCGGGTGTTGGCGATCGGTCGGCCGATGGTGATCCGGCGGGCCGAGGTCACCTCGGCCACCGAGGACCAGATCGTGGTCTCCGTGGGCCCGTACATGTTCGACAGCCGCGTGCCCCGGGCCAGGAGCGCGTCGGCGAGATCGGCCGGCAGTGGCTCGCCGCCACAGAGCATCCGCAGCACCTCGCCGCCGGGCCGGCCGCGCCACCCGGCGTCGAGGAGCATCCGCCAGGTGGCGGGGGTGGCCTGCATGACGGTGGGCCGGCTCGCCTCCAGCAGCTTGCGCAGGAGGAAGCCGTCCGCCGCGGTCTCGGCCGACGCCAGTTCGACGCGCCCTCCGGTGACCAACGGCACGTACAGCTCCAGGCCCGCGATGTCGAAGCAGACCGTGGTGACCGCGAGCAGCCGGTCCCGTTCGGTGAAGCCGGGCTCGCGCGCCATTGCGCACACGAAGTTGGTCAGCGCCCGGTGGCTCACCCGCACGCCCTTGGGGCGTCCGGTGGAGCCGGAGGTGTAGATGACGTAGGCGTCCGTGGTGGAGTCGACGTCCGCCCCTGGCTCCGGGGTGCCCGCGAGCGCTTCGGGCCACGCCCGGTCGAGGACGAGGACGTCGGCGCCACCGGGGGGCAGTTCGCCGGCCAGGTCCGACTCGGTGACCAGCAGGCCCAGTGCGGTATCCCCGATGATGTAGGCGATGCGGTCGAGCGGGTAGACGGGGTCCAACGGCACATACGCGGCACCGGATTTCATCACGGCCAGCAGCGCCACCACGAGGTCGGCGGAACGCTTCAGGTACACCCCGACCATCCGGCCGGGCCCGATGCCCCGCGCGCGCAGATGACCGGCGAGCAGCGACGACCGGCGGTCGAGCTCGCCGAAGCCCAGGGCTGTGTCCCCGAAGATCACTGCCGGGGCGTCGGGGCGCGCCGCGGCCTGCCGGGCGACCAACTGGTGGACGCAACAGTGCAACGGGAAGTCGGCGGCAGTGTCGTTGGCCGCCGCGACCACCCGTCGCGCCTGCTGTCCGCCCAGCTCGATCGCGGTCACCTCGCGATCACCCGCCGCCGCGGCGGCCCGCAGGAACGCGGCGGCGTACTCCGCGGTCGGTCCTGCCGTGCCCTGGCTGAACGCGCCCTCGGCGACCACCCACTGGCACGGCCCGTCGCCGAGCGGGATGCGGATCAGCAGTGCCGTGCCATCGGGCGGCGCGGCGGGGCCTGCGGTGTCCCGGACGAACTCGACGGCGATGGGCAGCCCCGGCTGCGCCGGCCGGCGGTCCCGCAGCCGCGGGTACCGGATCCACAGGTCGTGCGGGTACCGACCGCGCCGGGTCGCCTCGGCCAGTCGCCGCCCCACCTCCGCACCGAGGTCGGCCATGGTGCGCCCCTCCGGGTCCGGGAGGCGCAGCGGAGCGTATGCGCTGTACAGCGCCTCGACCGCGGGATGCCCGGTCTTCCCGTCCGGGAGGCGCAGATGTACATCGGTCCCGGTCTCCACCCCGATGCGGGCGAGGAAGGCCAGGAAAGCGGTGAGCAGCCACTGCTGACGGCCCAGCCCGGCGGTTGCCGCCGCGTGCTCCACCTGGTCGGGGAGGGCGATCCGGTACGCGGTGCGCGGGACGACCGCGCGGGCCGACGATGTGTCGGGGTACGGCAGGTCGGCGGGTAAGAGATCAGTGAGGCGTCGTACCCAGAACGGTTCGGCCCGCAGCCGGGCCGCCTCGGCTCCGGTCGCCGCGTCGAGCAGCACCGGATCGGCCGCGGGCAGTCGGCACCCCGGCAGACAGCCGAGGTCGGCCAGGTCCGAGGCGGTGAGCGGTTCGCCCCGGGAAGAGGCGAGCCCGGTCAGGCGGACGTCGTGATCGGTAGTCGTGACCACGACGCCGTCGCCGCCCGCCTCCACCACGGTCCCGGGGGGCCGCCCCGAGCCCGTCGGCAGCACCTCGAGGCCGCGCACCACGACCGGTCCCGCGGGGAGTGCGGCCTTGGCGGTGCCGAAGGCGTTGGGGTGCGGCCCGAAGTCGGTGGCACGCACGGCGGCGTCCAGTTCGCGTGCGGGCCGCTCCCAGGAGAGGAACCCGCCGCCCACCGGCCGGTCGAAGCGGCCGTGGTAGGTGAATCGGGACAGGTCCTGGGGCCGCCGCTCGGCCCGCCCCTCGGCCAGGGCGTCGATCAACTCGCCGAAGGACTCGACACCCGCCTCGAAGCACGTGACGTTGAGCGTGTGGCTGGTGTCCTCCTCGCTCACCGGGACCGGCCGCTGCAGGAGGATGTCGCCGGTGTCGGCCCGGGCGGTCATGACGTGCCAGGTGATGCCGTGGGAGGTCGCCCGTTCGCGGATCGCCCACGTTGTCGCATGGAGTCCGGCGTGCCGGGGAAGGGGGCCGTCGTGGAAGTTGATCGCCAACTTCCTTGGCAGGGCGAGTACTTGTTCCGGGAGCATGCGCAGATTGGCGATGCTGAAGAGGTAGTCGAACGGCCCCGCGGCGGCCACACGCGAGGCCAGATCCGGGCCGAAGCCGGTCGCGGGCAGGCCATCGCGCTCGGCCCACTCCCGGACGCTGTCATCGGAGGTGACGACGCCGAGCACCCGGTGGCCGCGCTCCACCAGCAGCTCGGCGCACGCGGCGACCATCGAGTTCTCGCCGATCAGAAAACAACTGAACGTACGACGCGGCACGTCCCGCACCTTTCCTGCGGAGGTGTACCGCCCGGCATATTTCATCCCCACCCCAGTGAATTTCCCAGCCGAATTCGATTGAAGAACGGCAGTGAATTCGGCAATTGAGTTCCGCGACCACGGAAACCAGTGAATTTCTGAGAAGGTGTCAGACTGAACGCGTCCACACCCGTCTCTGCCGGGGCGTCATGAGTACGCCCTGTGGTGGCGCTACGGACGGTGACCCGAAACCGGGTAATTCCTCACCGATCGCAGCCGGTTCGTCACCCATGGTCTCGGGATGTGCACGGAGAGTCAAGGGGTTCCAGTAAATCATGAAGTAGGATTTACATTTCGCAAGGCATCCTGTCTGGCGAATCGTTATTTCCGATATCGCGGTTTATGCTGCGAGTGCGTTGGGCAGCAAGCCCCTCGTGGATTACGGCATCGCGCCCCTTGGTCGGCCCGTCATCCGTGAATGGGCGAATAACCCTCCAGGATTCGGGATTCGGGATTCGGGTCGGAATTTCGGCCGGAATTCCGTGGTCCCGTTCACGCCGTCGTTCGCTGACGCCGAGTACTGCCCCCACGCACGCTCGCTGGGTTCGTGGGACATCCGGTCGAACAGGCAGACCGCCCAGCCGGTACGGCCTTCCTGCAAGCGGCGGGTCGCAAGAACACAATCGAGCCGTCACCCTCCTCCTCAAGTAGGCAGGGCCGGCTCATCCTTCAGGCGGCCACGTGACCTCTCGTTACGACTGGACCCCGGCCGGCGACTCGGCGAGAGCCGCAGACCGGGGTCGAGCCGCCCGGGCTGATCTGGAGAGGAAGGACCTGGGCGCAATGGCTGCTGTGCCACTACCGCAGGCAGGAGCCGGCACGGCGCCGCCCGATCGGGCGTTCCTCTCCGCCCAACTGGTCGCAGGCGTATGCCGTCGGGCCGTGAACGGCGCGCGGGGGCGAGCCCTCGGTCGGCGAGCCGACACATCCCCGACAGGACAGTCGCGATGTCAGCCGGTCGCTGAGTCAGCCGCACCGGCCGGCAGCGTCACCGTGTCACATCCACCCTGTCGGCGACGGCCGGGACAGGGTCGGAGGGCGCCTGAGCCAGGCGCTTGTGTGCCCGGGCGGGTGCTGTCTCGGGGAGGCGGAACAGGCAGATCAGGGAGATGACCAGCAGGGCTGCCAAGTAGTAACCGATGTTGAGTGCGTTGCCTGTCGCGGCGATGATCCTGTTCGCGATCAGCGGCGAGATCCCTCCCCCGAGAACGGCGCCGACATGGAAGCCGACCCCGAGGCCGGACTGGCGCTGCTCACCGGGGTAGAGCTCGGCGAAGAAGGTGTACAGGGGGCCGAACAGGAGGCCTGTGGTGCAGAAGCCGGTGATGACGGCAGTGTTGACGGCGGCGACGGTGCCCGCCGAGGTGATGTGGAACATGACGAGCACGGCGACGACGGACAGTGCCGCACCGGTGATCATGACCGGCTTGCGGCCGATGCGGTCGGACACCCAGGCGGCGCCCACGTTCACCAGGGCGTGGCAGGCCAGCGCGACGAGGCTGCCGTTGACGATCGGCTGACGCGGCAGGCCGAGGCCCTCGGGAGCGTCCGCGGTGGCGTAGGAGAGCATGAAGGTGACCAGGGCGAAGGTCGTGGCGTTGAGGCCGATGTTGACGCCGGCGGTCAGCGCGACGCGGCGCCAGTTGGTCTTGAGCACCGCAAACAGAGGCATCTGCGCGGCGCTGTCCTGTTTCCCCTCGCCTTCTTTGCCGGCTGCCATCTCCTCGAAGACGGGGCTCTCCGCGACCCCCTGACGGATCCACAGTCCGACGACCATGACCAGACCGCCCACCAGGAAGGGGATGCGCCAGCCCCAGCTGGTCACGGAGTCGTCCGGCAGGAGCAGTACCAGGGTGAAGGCCAGGTTGGCGAGGATCGTGCCGATCGGAGAGCCGATCGCGACGAAGGATCCGTAGAAGCCCCGGCGGCTCTCGGGCGCGTGCTCGATCGCGAAGACCGCGGCGCCGGAGTTCTCCCCGCCGCGTGCCGCCCCGTGACACAGCCTCAACAGGACGAGCAGGATGGGAGCGGCGATGCCGACGGAGGCATATGACGGCAGGACGCCCATGCCCAGCGTCGCCAGCCCCATCAGGACGAACGCCGCGAAGAGCGCGACCCGGCGCCCTCGGCGGTCACCGATCGCCCCGAAGATCGCGGCACCGATCGGCGCCATCAGGAAACCGATGGCGAAGGTGGCGAGGCTCATGAAGGTGCCGAACCAGGCGTCGTCGGTCTTGAAGAAGACCTCCCCGAAGACGAGCGCGGCGGCGGTGCCGTAGATGGTGAAGTCGTAGAGTTCCAGCGATGTGCCGACACCGGCTGCCATGCCGAGCCTGAGCATGGTCGAAGAGCGAGTGGTGTCCCGAGTTGAAGCCATGAGATGTCCTTGGATCAGAGACGGGCGATGACCGGTACGCGGATGGCCGGGCTGCGAAGGCAGCCCGGCCATCCGCGCACTGGGCCCGTGGCGGCGGTATGACGACGGACATGCGGCGTGATCGACTGACACGGTCGCCTGAAGGAGAGGGGGCGTCAGTACAGCTCGACGACCAGCTTTTCGGACAGGGCCCGCGACACACACAGGGCGATCTGGGTGCCGGAGGCCTTGTCAGCGACGGAGAGGCAGTGGTCGCGGTGGTCCGGAGTCCCGTCGAGGACTCCGGAGACGCACGAGCCGCAGATACCCTCCTCGCAGGACTTGAAGACCTCCAGACCGTTCTCCTCAAGGACCGCGAGGATCGACTTGCCGACCGGGACCTCGAAGACCTCGCCGGTGTCGAGTTCGACGGTGAAGGGCCGGTCACCGCTGGTGTCGACCTCGGTGGCGACGAAGTGCTCCACGTGGACGTGTTCCGCACCGACCACGGCCGCGAAGACGGAGGTGACCTGGTCCATGAAGCCCTGCGGGCCACAGGTGTAGACGTGGCTGACCGGTGTCAGTCCCTGCGCCACCCCGGCCAGCAGCGCCGGCTGGTCCGCGCGGGGTACGCCGAAGCGGAGGCGGACCCGGTCGCGGAACTCGGCCCGTCTCTCCAGAAGGTCGACGAACGCCGCATCCTCCCGCGAGCGGGCGAAGTAGTGCAGCTCGAAGTCCGAGCTCCGGGCGTGCAGTTCGTAGGCCATGCTCAGCAGCGGGGTGATGCCGATGCCTCCGGCCACCAGGATGTGCCGGTCCGCGCCCGCGGCCAGCGAGAGCAGGTTGCGGGGCTCTCCGATCTCGACGCGGTCGCCCGCGCTCACCTCGTGCAGCGCGGCCGAGCCGCCACGGGAGTCCGGCTCCCGCTTCACCGCGATCAGCAGCGACGAGGGTTCGTCCGGGGGACTGCACAGGGAGTACTGGCGCAGCACGCCGGTCGGTCCGGTCACGTCGATGTGCGCACCGGCCTCGTACGGGGCGAACGCCGCCCCGTCCTCACGGATCAGCCGGAGGGTGCGGATCTGCGGGGTCACCTCGGTGACCTCGGCGACCCGGACACCCAGACTCACAGCAGGAACCCTGCCGCCGGGACGGCGTCCTCGCCGTCGACCAGCCGGACGACCTTGAGGGCGATCCTGTCGCCGGTCTCCGAGAGCCGGATCGTGTGGGTGACCTCGGCGGCCCACAGGTCGTGATGGCCACGCTTGTAGGCGACGAGGACCTGCGAGGAGCGCAGCACGACCTTCTCGTCCGCGACCTGTTCCACGACGAAACGGGACACGGTGCGCACGGTGCGGGCGGAGTCGACCGCGGCGATGGCGTAGCCCTCGGTCATCCGCGTGACACGCATCTGCCGCATCCGGGCGTCGTCGTAGACCATGTTGAGGGTGTTCGCGAAGTCCTCGGTCTCCGGATCGATCGGGATGACGTAGTGGCCGTCCTCGGCGTACAGGCCCTGCCAGGTGTCGTACTCCTTGCGGTCGAGCAGGTCGGCCTCGTGCCAGACCAGTTCGATCGCGCGGATCACGCGGGGGTCGGCCAGCAGGAGGCCCAGGCGCTTCGCGGGGGTCTCGAGGGTCTCAGTCATCGCTCATCATCTGCTTCCACTTGGTGTAGGCCGTGCGCATACCGCTCTCGTCGGTGACGTGGGAGGTCACCCAGCCCTCCGGGCTCTTGGTCTCGCGGGCCAGACCGCGGTTGACCATGATCGGCATCTCGGGTGCCGCCTGGGCTCCTCGCTGGACCCGGTCCCAGCCCTCGGCGTCGTCGGGGGTGCCGAACCCGAACGGGCCCTGGAAGTGCTCGTGGATGCGCAGCCGTTCCCGGTTGACCGGGTCCACGATCTCGGCGGGGCCGGCCGGCCCCAGGGCGACGTGTTCGATGAGGGTCTCGTCGACCGAGATCGGGCGCAGCACGCGCAGGAACGAGTTCGACATCGACACGTTCGGGAACAGGTTCAGGTTGAAGCCGGTGCCGTGCATGGCGCGGACCAGCTTGCGGACCGCCGCGTCGTCGAGACCGGCCGAGCCGAGTTCGGCGACCAGGCCCGCGAAGCGCGGCTGCAGCGGCTCGGTGCCGTCGTCGGCGTCGAGGTCGGAGTGCTCGGGCACCATCTGCATGACGCTGTGCCCGTTGCCCAGATTGTGGGTGGTCGCCGTCGGGTCGGTCATGAACGACATCATGTCCGCGGTCTCGGAGTCCACCGACGCCATCCAGGAACGGTGCACGATCGGGAAGTGGTAGCCGTCCGTGGTGTTCTCGAGCTGGATCTTCCAGTTGCCCCGGAACTTGAACTGGTGGGTGCCCAGGACCTTGAGCGGATAGCCGCCGCCCTGCTTCATGAACCGGTCGAGCCACAGCTTCACATCGCCGAGGAAGTCCTCCAGCGGTTCGATGCCGTCGTCGAAGGTCGCGAAGATCATGCCGCCGTAGGACTCAGTGCGGAGCTTCCTCAGCCCCATGTCGCCCTTCTCCATGACGCCCTCGTAGCCCTCCGGGTACGGGATGCCGCGAAGCTTGCCGTCGAGGCCGTAGGACCAGGCGTGGTAAGGGCAGGTGAACCCGTTGACCTGGCCTGTCCTCTTCTCGCAGAGGCTCGCTCCGCGGTGGCGGCAGCGGTTGAGGAGGGTGTTGACGTTGCCCTTGCGGTCCTTGGCCACGATGACCGGCTGGCGGCCTACGTACGTCGACTTGAAGCTGCCGGCCTTCGGCAGCTCGCTCTCGTGCGCCACCCACACCCAGGTCCGCTCGAAGATCTTCGTCATCTCCAGCTCGAAGAGCTCCGGATCGGTGTACATCCGGCCCGCCACCCGGTCCTCGAGAACCAGATCGGGCGGCGCGAGGTCGTAGACGTTCTCCGCGGTGAACTCAGCAGTCATCGAAGTGTTTCCTCCAGGATCGAGGGGAAGGGAGCGGCTCGCAGGAAGCCCGGGATGGTGGGCGGCTGCCCCATGAGAACCGCACCGGCGCCGTCGTACATGGCCTGGCCGAGGGTCGCGTGGAGTTGCGGGACCTGGGCGTCCTGACGCAGTACTTGCAGGGGGTGGCTGTTGTTGATGATCCCGGCCCCGGAGATCGCGCAGAGGTCGTGTACGACCTGGGCCGAGACGTCGGCGATGTTCGCCGAGGACAGCCGGATGCGGGCCAGTTGCCCGGGGCTCGCCTCGTCGCCCTTCAGGACGGTCTGCCACACCTCGTCGGCGACGTCGAGGTAGAAGGCTCGCGCGGAGTTCAGGGCGGCGTACGCCTTGGCGAACGTGGTGCGGTAGTACGCGCGGGCGGCGAGCGGCGGCGCGCCGGTGATGCCGGTGCGGGCGCCGGCCTGCTGGACGAACGCGAGGGCTGCCTGGGCGACACCGAGGCCGACGGCCGAGTGGACCTGGGCCTGGAAGCCGATGAGAGGGTAACGGTAGAGCGGCTCGTCGATGTTGGACGTGCCGCCTCGGATGAAGGTCCACTCCCGCGGCACCTCGATGCCGCGGACCACGACGTCGAAAGAGCCCGAGGCCCGCATACCGGTGACGTCCCAGTCCTGGACGATCTCGACCTGTTCCGGCCGCAGCAGCGCGGCCCGAGGCTTGCCGCTGTCGTCGTCACCGGGGATGCCGACACCGATGAGCTCCGCGCCCATGCAACCGCTGGCGAACTTCCAGTGGCCGTCGATCAGATAGCCGCGGTCGGTCGGTGTGGCCGGCTGGACGGGGAAGAGGCCGCCGGCGTAGACGACGTCGGGGCCGTTCTTGTAGATCTCGGCCTGGGTCTCCAGCGGCAGCGACCCGAAGTAGGTGAGGGCGGAGCCGAAGGCGACCACCCAGCCCGTGGAGCCGTCGACCTTGGCGACCCGCTCGACGATCTGGATGAACTCCGCCGGGGGCAGTGGTTCGCCGCCGAACCGCTCGGGGGCCGAGGCGCGGTAGACGCCGAGCGCCATGAGCTTCTCGACGAAGTCGCGCGGCACGTAGCCTTGGGCGTGGAACTCGCCGCGGCGCTCGGCCAGTTCGGCGAGTACCGACTCCCAGGTCACGGGGGCCGACGTCTGTGGCATGGTTGCTGTGCTCCTCTGTGGTCGGTGCCCACGACGCTAAGGAGCCGCCGGGAGTCAGCCAATTGGTAATGACTTCGCCGGGCGTAGGGGATTTCTTCAGGCGGCCGCAGGTAGACCCCGATGCGGCGGGGGAGCGGGCCGACCTACGCTGACCCCCATGAACGTCGACTCGAGGGCACCGGAGCTGGCCGACTCCGACTTCGTCGCGATGATGAGCGCCTCGGACATCTGCGTCCTGCTCCATGACGCGCAGACCAAGGAGATTCTCTGGGCGAACCCGGCCGCCTGCGCGCTGCTGGAGTTCAGCCTCGACGAGATGATCCACCTTCGCGCCAACCACATCAGCAGCGCGGCGCGGCAGTACGACCGGGTCGTCGCGCGGGCCATGCTGCAGGAGGCGATCGACCACGGCGCCAGCCGGGTCGAGTGGCACCTGCGATCCAGGTCCGGCCGTGTCATCCCCACCGACGCCTTCGCGGTCCGCGTCGAGCTGGCGCGGGGTCCTGCGGTGATGGTGCAGTACCGGGACATCGAGCGTGAGCAGCGGACCGACGCGGAGCAGCGGCTCGCCGAGTCGTACGTCGAGACGCTCACGCGCCACACCTCGACCGTCGCCTTCATGCTGGACGCGTCCGGTGTGATCGTGTCGGCCACCGACACGGCACTCGGCTACCTCGGCCTCACCGGCCACCGGGGATCCCCGGTCAGACACCGCCTGACGGCGTTCGCCGTGATCCGCACCGGCGCCGGGCCGGCGACGTGGGACGACATCGTGGCGGGAGCCGTCCCGATCCTCCCGGTGCGCCTGGAGGTCGCCCAGCCCGACGCGCAGCCGGTGTGGCTGGAGGGAAGCGTCGAGCGGCTGCCGCAGCCGGCGGCCGACGTCTACCTGATGATCCTGCACGACGTGTCCGGCCGGGTCCGCGACGAGGCGCTGCGTGAGCTGGAGCAGCACCGCGAGAACTATCTGGCCCGGTACAACGCGATGGGTGACATGGCGATGGCCATCGCCCACGAACTGGGCCAGCCACTCGCCGCAGCGGGTAACTTCCTCGCCGGTATACGTGCCCGTACCGGTGCCCTGCGGGCAAGCGGCGAACTCGACGGGCAGCTCGGCGCCCAGATGGAGTACGGCCTGGAGAGCGCGAGCCGGCAGATCGACCGGGCGGCGACGATCGTCAACACCCTGCGGGCGTTCGTCGGCCACCTGGAGCACGTCGAGCAGGTCGTCGACCTCAACGACATCGTCCGGGAGTGCCTTCCCTTCATCCGGCTGCGGGCCGAACCCGTCGGCGTGCGCATCGAGCTCGGCCTGTCGGAGGAGACCGTGCCCGTCCGCTGCGAGCGCGTCCTCACCGGCCAGGTCGTCCTCAATCTCTGCTTCAACGCGATCGACGAGATGGCGGAGTGCGAGCCTGCGACCCGACAGGTGCTGCTCGTGACGGAGAAGGGTGCGGACGACGGTGTGCTCACGGTCGCCGACCGGGGGCGGGGCCTGCGCCGCGACCCGTTCACGGAGTCCTTCAGCGGGAAGGCGCACGGCAGCGGGATCGGGCTCGCGCTCAGCCACCGGATCATCACCCGCCAACACGGCAGCATCTGGAGTGAACATCGCGAGAAAGGCGGCTCCGTCTTCGGTTTCACGCTGCCTCTCGTCCCCGAGGCGTAGGGGAAATCCTCAGCGACGGCAGAGGAACTCTTGATATCCCGGCAAGGCCGCTCCGCCCTAACGTCGCAGTACCCGGGTTCGCTCGGGTGCCCCGGTCCCGTTAGGAGGAACAGTGGCTAGGAGCACCACCCAACCGACCCCGACGCAACGGCAGTTCCGCGCAGCGATGGCGAATCTCTCCGCGGGTGTCAACGTCGTCACCACGGACGGGCCCCGTGGCCGCGCGGGCATCACTGTGAGCGCGGCCTGCTCCGTCACCGACACGCCGCCGACCATGCTGGTGTGCATCAACCAGTCCACTTACATCCACGACATCCTCAAGGCGAACGAGCGCCTGTGCATCAACGTGCTCGCCCCGGAGCACCAGGAGGTGGCCCTGGCCTTCGCGGGCGGCACGCCGGCCGACCAGCGGTTCTCCGTCTCCGGTGACGTGTGGGACCACTCGATCGCCGACGTGCCCGTGCTCAAGGGGTCTGCCGCCTCGATCGTCGGCCGCATCACCAGCATCACCGCACGCGGCTCCCACTCGGTGATGTTCGTCGAGGCGAACCGGGTGATCGTCGGAGACGACAACGGTGGCGGCCTGGTCTACTTCCAGCGCCGGTTCCACCCGATCAACGCGCCGCTGAGCGCCTGATGACGAGGGCACACATGCCGGACGACAACCGGATGACCTTGACCTGTTACAACGACACCTTCGGCTACGGCTGGCGCCACGTGGACCTGTTCACCCACGACGCCGACGGCCGAGAACTCAACTGGGTCCACTGGTCCGTACCCGCCGACGGCCCCGGCGCCGCCGACGAGGTCACCGCCGAGATCGAGCCCAGGCTCCGCCGCACCTCACCGTGGCGCCACGGGGTCAGCGCCGGCGGAATGGACTACTGGGAGGCCGACGCGGCCTGGGAGGAAGCATGAGCCCGTGGCAGCCCTGGTCGCTGAGGGAGCTGGTCGAAGAGCTCGCCACCGGCCGCACCACCGCGGCGGCCGCGCTGGAGCGGTCTCGGGCCCGGATCCGTGAGACCGAGCCGGAGGTGCGGGCCTGGGTGGTCCAGGACCCCGCACCTGACGTCGCGTCGGCGACCGGACCGCTGGGCGGGGTGCCGCTCGGTGTGAAGGACATCATCGACGTCGCGGGCTTCCCCACGCGCTGCGGATCGCAGTTGCGCGCCGACGCCGCCGCTGCCGGTGCGGACGCGGCGATCGTGAACGCCTGGCGGGCCGCCGGCGCCGTCCCCGCCGGGAAGACCGTCACCACCGAGTTCGCCTACTTCTCCCCGGGCCCGACCACCAACCCGGCCGTACCCGGACACACCCCCGGCGGCTCGTCCAGCGGATCGGCCGCCGCCGTCGCCGCCGGGCAGGTCCCCCTCGCGGTCGGTTCGCAGACGGCCGGTTCGGTCACCCGTCCGGCGTCGTACTGCGCTGTCGCGTCGCTGGTGATGAGCCATGGCCGGTACCCCGTCGACGGGGTGGTCGGCCTCAGCCCGAACCTCGACAGCCACGGCTACTACGCGGCAGGCGTCTCCGATCTGGCCGTGGCCTGGTCAGCACTGACCGCGACCCCGTCCGCCGCCCTCGAAAAGGCACGTCCGGGCAGAGTCCTGCTGTGGACGGCGGAGCCGATCGGCGTGGTGGACGACGACATGGGCGAGGCGGTCGAGACCGTCCGCAAGCGGCTGACCGAGGCGGGAGCCGTGGTCGATGACTTCCCCGAGGAGCAGCTCGTCGCCGAGGTGACGGCCGCCCAGCCCGTGGTGATGGCCTACGAAGCGGCGCGGGAGCGCGCGGAGGAGCTCTCCGCGGCGGGCCGGCTGAGTGAGCCGCTCGCACAGCTCCTGCGCACCGGCGCCGCGACAGCGGACGGCGACTACGCGACCGCGCGGCGGACCATCGCCGCCGCATCCGCCCGTATCACCGACCTGCTGATGTCGTACGACGCCATCGTCGGTCCGGCCGCACCCGGCGCGGCCCCGGCCGGTCTGTCGGCGACCGGCGATCCCGCGCTGAGCAGGGCCTGGCAGGCTCTGGGACTTCCGGTGGTGACGGTGCCCGGCCTGCGCAACGCGGCGGGTCTGCCGCTGGGCATCCAGACGGTCGGCCGGTGGCGCGGCGAGGACGTCCTGCTCGCGACGGGCGGCTGGATCGAGAGCGCACTGTCCTGAGCTCGCCGAGGGGCGCGTGCCGCACGCACCGGCCGGACATGGACCGGCTGACCGCGCGCCTGCCCTGAGAAACCGCGAGCCTGCCCTGAGGAAGGAGCCCCATGTCCGATATCACCGTCCGCTACCGATACGCCGACACACCGCTCGGGCAGTTGCACTACGCCGAAGCCGGAGAGGGAGAGCCGATCGTCCTGCTGCACCAGACGCCGCGCTCCCTCGACGAGTTCGCCGAACTGCAGCCGTTGCTCGCCGGCAGACGCCGCGTGATCGCGATGGACATGTACGGCTTCGGCCAGTCCGCGAAGCCGTCGGCGCCCCAGACGATCGAGCAGTACGCGGCCGGGGTGCTTGCGCTCGCCGACGCGTTGGACCTGGGCGCCTTCGCCGTCCTCGGGCACCACACCGGCATGTTCGTCGCCTCCGAGATCGCTTCCTCGGTACCGGACCGCGTCACTGCGGCGATCCTGTCGGCGGCACAGTACGCCGACGCGGAGTTCCGTGCGACCCACACCGATCCGAAGGTCGACACGGCACAGACCCAGGGGGACGGCAGCCACCTCCTCCAGCTGTGGGCCTCGCGTCAGTGCCTCTACCCCGCGGACCGGCCCGACCTGTTGAACCGTTGCATCCGGGACACGCTCGCTCCAGGCATCGATCCACGAGAGGGCCACCTGGCCTGCGCCCGCTACGTCATGGAGGACCGGGTCGAAAGGGTCACGGCGCCGGTGCTCCTTCTGGCCGCGACCGAAGACTCGGTTTCCTACCCGCACACGGAGAAGGTGGCCAAGGCGTACATCAACGCACAGTCCGTCGAGGTGTACGAGGTCGAAGGCGGCATGATCCCGCTCATGGAGCTGAAGGCGCCCGAAATAGCGACGGTGGTGCTGGACTTCCTGGAGCGCGTCGGCGGTTGACGTGGCCTGCCGGAGCAGCGGGCACTGCTCGCGAAACACGACGGTGCAAGAAAGGACGAAATGGACGGCCACAGCGAACAGCCTCCTCCACGGTCCGCTGAGCGGACCGAACGGTGGTGCCGCCCGTGCTCACTCACGGAAGGATCAGCCGAATGAGATTCGCTCACGAGACCCTGCCGCAGCGAGTCGTCTTCGCCCCCCACGAAGCGGCCCGTGCGATCGGCGACGAGGTCGCCCGACTCGGCGCCGCACGCATCATGGTCGTCGCCGCTCCGTCGTCGGCGCCGCTCACCGACGCGCTCACCGACGGGCTGCCGGTGGCGCACGTCCATGACGAGGTGGTGATGCACGTGCCCGTCGAGGTGGCCGAACGGGCCCGTGAAGCCGCGGAGAAGTGCTCCGCCGACGCCCTCGTGTCCATCGGCGGCGGCTCCGCCACCGGCCTGGCGAAGGCGGTCGCGCTCACCACCGGCCTGCCGATCGTCGCCGTCCCCACGACGTACGCCGGCTCCGAGGCCACGAACGTCTGGGGACTCACCCGGGGGACGACCAAGACGACCGGCGTCGACGCCAGGGTGCTCCCGCGGGCGGTCGTGTACGACGCCTCGCTCATGCTCACGCTGCCCGCCGAGTTGGCGGTGGCGAGCGGGCTCAACGCCCTGGCGCACGGCATTGACGCGATGTGGGGCCCGCGCGCCGACGCGATCGACCGCGTCCTGGCCGGCGAGGCGATCCGCGGGCTCGGCCAGGGACTCCCCGAGGTCAAGGCCGACTTGGGCCGGCTGGAGGGGGCCGAGCAGACGCTCTACGGCGCCTACCTCGCCGCCGTCGCTTTCGCCTCGGCCGGCTCGGGCCTGCACCACAAGATCTGCCACGTGCTCGGCGGGATGTTCGACCTGCCGCACGCGCAGACCCACGCCGTCGTCCTGCCGCACGTACTGGCCCTCAACGCCGCCAACGCCCCCGAAGCGGAACGCAGGATCGCGGAGGCGTTCGGCTCCCCCAGCGCGATCGAGGGGCTGGCCGCCCTGCGCGCACGAGTTGACGCGCCGAGCGCCCTGAAGGACTACGGCATGCCCGAGGACGGCATCGCCGAGGCGGTCGAACCGATCCTGGCCGCCGCCCCCGCGAACAACCCCACGCCCGTCACGCCCGACAACCTCACCGCACTGCTGCGTGCGGCCTGGGAAGGAGACGTACCCCGATGACCCGCTCCGACGAACGCACCGTGAGCCCAGAGCAGCAGGCCCGCGAGGAGGAGCTGGTCGAGCGCGTCGTGCGCTCCTTCGACTCGTGCGAGAACCCGCGGCTGCGGCAGCTCATGACCGGCCTGGTGCGCCATCTGCACGCCTACATCCGCGACGTCCGGCTGACCGAGGAGGAGTGGGACCAGGCGATCCGCTTCCTCACCCGCTGCGGCCACATCACCGACGACAAGCGGCAGGAGTTCATCCTGCTCTCCGATGTCCTCGGCGCCTCCATGCAGACGATCACGGTCAACAACCAGGCGTACGGCGACGCCACCGAGGCCACCGTCTTCGGACCGTTCTTCGTGGAGGGGGCGCCTGAGGTGCCGCTCGGCGGAGACACCTCGGGCGGCGCGGTCGGCCAGCCTTGCCGGGTCGAGGGAACGGTCACCGACACTGACGGCAAGTCGCTCGCGGGCGCGCGGATCGAGGTGTGGGAGGCCGACGAGGAGGGGATGTACGACGTCCAGTACGACGACGACCGAACGGCCGCGCGGGCGCACCTGCACACCGACGACGAGGGGCGCTACCGCTTCTGGGCGATCACGCCGACGCCGTACCCCATCCCGCACGACGGGCCGGTGGGGGAGATGCTGCAAGCGGCGGGGCGCTCACCGATGCGGGCCTCTCACCTGCACTTCATGGTGAGCCATCAGGCCTGCCGCACTCTGGTGACCCACATCTTCGTGCGGGGCGACGAACTGCTCGACTCCGACGCCGTGTTCGGGGTCAAGGAGTCGTTGGTGAAGGACTTCGAGCAGCAGCCCGTCGGCACGGCCACCCCGGACGGGCCTGTCGTCGACGGTACGTGGTCGAAGGTGCGGTTCGACATCGTCCTCGCGCCCGCAGGCGCTTGAGGACGGCCCCCGGCCGCACACCCACACCCACCTGTCCGCCCCCCTACACACACACCCGACCGAAGCCGACTCTTCGGCCATATGGAGCCAGCCCCCACAGACCTTGCCGGCGGGCTGTTGTACTGCAAGGAGAACGCAATGACTGTAGAGGCCACGATCGCCCAACTGGCCCAGCGCATCGAGGTATTGGAGGCCGAGGCCGAGATCCGCCGGATCCAGGCCCGGTACATGTTCCTGTGCGACACACCGTGCCCCGAGTTCGGTGTCCGGGACGACGCCCACCGCATCGATCTGATCATGGACCTCTACTCCGCCGACGCCGTGTGGGAGGGCGTCGGCGAGTACTACGACAACCAGTTCGGCCGCGCCGAGGGCGCCGCCGCGATCCGGCGCCACTTCGAGGGCTTCTGGGGGGAGAAGCAGGACCCCGCGCTGCTGCTGAACGCGCACTACCTCACCTCGGAGCAGATCCACGTCGACGGCGACGAGGCCACCGGCCAGTGGATCCACATGCAGCCGTGGCTCTTCTCGGACGGAACGTCCCTGCTGCGGTCGAGCCGGCTCAACAACGCGTTCCGGAAGATCGACGGAGTCTGGAAGATCACCCGGACCCGTACGGAGAACGTCTTCATCACTCCGCTGCCGAAGAACTTCGCCGAGAGCTACCCGTCGGCTTCGGTGCTGATGCGGCCCTAGCCGGCCGCATCCGGGCGGATGCTCTCACCGATCGAGGGATGAACAGCGATGCAGTGTGCAACCTACCCCGCGGTCCACATCATCGATGATGACGAGGACCTGCGGCAGTCCCTGGTCTTCCTCCTGCAGAGCGTGGACATCCTGGCGCTCACCTACCCGAGCGCCACGGCCTTCCTGCAGGAGTTCGACCCGGACGAGCCGGCTGTCGTCATCGTCGACGTCCGGATGCCCGGACTCAGCGGCTTCCAGCTCCAGGAGCGACTGACCGAGCGGGGCTACCCGGCCCCCCTCATCTTCTGCTCGGCCCACGGCGACATCCCGATGTCGGTGCGTGCCATGCGCGCGGGCGCCGTGGACTTCCTGGAGAAGCCCTACCAGTCGCAGCGGATGCTGGAGGTGGTGCAGGCGCAGTTGCAGGAAGCCGAACGCGCCTTCGCCCAGCAGACCAGTCGCAGAGGTGTACAGGAGCGGCTGCAATCCCTGACGCCACGGGAACGCGAGGTGCTGCGACTGGTGGTCGACGGCATGCCGAGCCAGACGATCGCGCGCAGCCTGGGCACGAGCGTCAAGACCGTCGACGTGCACCGGGCCCGGATCAAGGCCAAGACCGAATCCGAGAGTCTCGGGACCCTGGTACGGGACGTCCTGCTGCACCGGATCAGCGTCTGAGCGGACATCAGGGCCGCCTGACTGCTCACCGGTCGCCGAACCGGGTGAGCACTAAGCAGCCTTGACGAAGTCCGGTGCGGTATCGCGCCCCGGTAAGGGGCGCGGGGCTGTGTCGATATGCGGCTCCGCCGCGTGGGCGCGGCCAGCCCCCACCGGCCCGCGGGTTCGTCACCGCGCTTCCAGCGGAGCGCTCAGGCGGCGCTGCTGTCGCAACCGGGCGCCCTCGCACGCTCCTCAGGGACCGGGCCGCATCTCTGACCCGCCAAGGTCTTCGCCCGCGAACTCGGCCCGCAGGGAGTGACGGTAACGCCATCTCCCCGGGACCGCAGGACCTTCCGGTGGTCCGTGACACGGTCGACCCCGACCAGCTCGCCGGGATCGAGGCATCGATGCCGGTGGGCCGGCTCGGGCGCCCGGCGTTCATCGTCGACATGGCCGTGCTGCTCGCCGCCGAGCACGCGGACGCGGTCACCGGAGCGTGCTGGGGCGCCAACGGCGGCCTGTACATGCGCTGACGGTCGCGCGCCGTCGACGCCGGTCACGATCCGGCCGAAGCTCCGTGGGCCCTGCGGGCGGCGCGAGCCCAGGTGCGGGGTGTGACGCCGCGTTCCCGCAGTACGGCTTTGCGGACCTTGCCGGTTTCGGTGAGCGGCAGCGCCGGCACCGTCTCGATGTACCGCGGCACGGCGAACTCGGGGAGCTGAGAGGCGCAGTGCCGGGCCAGTTCCTCCGGATCCAGCACACCGCCCGGCCGGACGACCACCGCGACCATCACCTCGTCCTCGGCCAGCTCCGAGGGAACCGGGAAGGCGGCGGCCGCGGCGACCGCCGGATGCCGCTGGACCACCGATTCGACCTCGTACGAGGAGATGTTCTCGCCGCGGCGCCGGATGACGTCCTTGATCCGGTCGACGAAGCGGAACCAGCCGTCGGGTTCGCGGACCACGCGATCGCCGGTACGGCGCCAGGAGTCGCGCTGCTGTTCCGGATCCCCCAGGTAGCCGGGGGAGAAGGCGTACGGCTGATGGCTGCGTACGACGAGTTCGCCCGCGGTCCCGTCCGCGACCGGAGCGAGGTTCTCGTCGACCACCTGGGCGGCGAATCCCTTCCGCACGGTGCCGATGTAGCCGGGGCGGTACTCGTCGGGCGTGGCCCCGATGACGAGGTTCGTCTCCGTCGAGCCGAAGCCGTCGACGAGGGTGACACCGAAGCGTTCCCGGAAGGGCTCCCAAGCGGAGGCCGGGGTCGCCGGTGACAGGCCCCGCCATGCCCGGTGCCCGCGGTCCTGGCGGCCGGGAGGCTGCGCCAGCAGCATCGGCACCATCGCCCCGAGGAGATACACGACGGTGGCACCCGTGTCGGCCACCCGCGACCAGTAACGGGTGGCGGAGAAACGCCCGTCGACGGCGCACGTCGCGCCCACGGTCATGGCCTGCGCCAGGGTGTTCAGGGCGTTGGTGTGGAACAGCGGCAGACAGGTGTAGAGCACGTCGTCGTCAGTGAGCCGCAGAGCGGCCGAGACGTTGCGGCCCCACCAGACGAACTGGGCCTGCGGGCAGCGGACGCCTCGCGTCATACCCGTGGTGCCCGAGGTGAACAGGACGGCGGCGGTGTCGTGGGGGCGTACGGACGCCGGGACGTGGTGGTCGTCGGCGGCGGCCGCAGCGCGTTCGACCGGGCGGCGGCCCTTGCTCCGTTCGCCCGCTCCGTGACGCTCGTCCATCGCACGGACCGCTTCCGGGTCCACCGCGCGATGGTCGAGAAAGTCCGCGCCCTCGGCATCGGGATCATCACCGACTTCGAGGTGAGCGCGCTGCACGGTGCCACGCACCTGGAACAGGTGGAGATCCGGCACGTCACCACCAAGGCCCCCCGGCTGCTGCCGGCCCAGACCGTCGTCGCCGCTCTCGGTCTCGCTGCCGACCTCGGTCCGTTCAAGCACTGGGGGCTCACCCTGCGCGCCCAAAGGATCGCCGTGGACAGCCGGATGGCCGCCGGCGTTCCCCGCGTGTTCGCCGCCGGGGACATCACCGACTACCCGGGCAAGGCGCGACTCATCTCCGTGGGCTTCGGCGAGGCTGCCACCGCGGTGAACAACGCGGCCACCGTCATCGATCCCGAAGCAGCAGTGCTCCCCGGGCATTCCACGGGGGAGGAGAGCTGAAGACGGCCTCCGCCTCGGGCCCGGCCCGCGTCGGCACACCGGACCGTTCCGGCATGGAGGAGCACACGGCCTCGCGCACCTCGGCCCCGGCTGGGTTTGCTGCCACCTGCTCGTCGGTGGCGGGCAAACGGCTGAATTCACCCTCAGTACGCGGCCCCTCCCGCCGCCCGTGACCGGGCGTGCCGGGGACCCGGGCTCGGCGGCAGCCGCTCGCACCGACCCACCGGGCGGAGAATGTCGCCGAAGACGTCGCGCCGACGGAGTGGGATGTGGGAGCTCCGGTGGTTGCCGGGCGGTCGGTGGCGGAAGCGGCGACGGTTGGCGAAGACTGGCCGGTGGCCCGGTCGCCGCCGGCGTGGTGACGGGTCCGTGGACGCGAGGGAAGCCGCGGCGCATGTTCCACTGGAAAATGCCAAAAGACCTCCCCGGAGCCGACACATTCCGTAGTCTCGGCATCACGTTCGCGGTACATCCGTGCGGGGAGGGGGTTCCTGCATGCCCGGAATCGACGAGAGTCTGCTGGACGCCATGCGTGTGCCGGGCGCTCGGGGAGCGTCGGTGGTCGACTGGATCAGCGGGCTCGCCCTGGGCGTGGTCGGTGAGGCATCGGGCGGAGACCACGAGGCGACGGCCGTCGAGACGGCGGAGTTCGCCCGCGCCGCCCTGGAAGGCCGTGCCTTCGTCCGGGCGGGCGGCGGTGACCGGCCGGAGCCGGACCCGGGCCTGGCACCGCCCGTGGAGGACGTGATCGTCACGACCGCCGACTCCTACCACGTGCTCCGGTTCGTCGTCACACCCTTCGACAGCAGCGTCTTCCTGCACCTGTGGCTGGACCGCACCGCCGGAAACCTGGCCCTGGCCCGCATTCGGCTGGCCGAGACGGCGGATCGACTGGTGCTCGGATGAGCCTGTCACTGCTGACGGACGCCACGGTCCTGAACTCCCTCGAGACCCTCGCCGCCGACCGCGCGACCGGTGCCCTCACCGGCGATCGCGGCACCTTCTACCTCCTGGCCGGAGACGTCGCGCACGTCGACTCCCCCTTCGCCCCCGACCTGGGCCTGCTGCTCACCGGCAGCGGCGCCGTCGACCCCGACGGCTGGCGGGAGGCACTCGACCAGGGCGGCACGCGCGGGCGCGTCGGCCGTCAGCTCGTCGACAACGGACGGCTCGCCGCCGGGGCGCTGGAGCTGTGCCACCTCGGGGTGCTGTTCGACGCCGCTTACTTCGCCCTCGGCCACGTCGGCCGCACCCCGCGCTTCCGGCCCGGCATCGCGCACTGGCTCGGTGCGGTGCGTCCCGTACCGGTGGACACCGTCGTACGCGAATCGCAGCGGCGGCGTGAGCAACTCCAACGCATCTGGCCCGAGCCCGACATCGACAGCGCCCCCCTCGTGCGGGTCCCCGGAGCCCGCGCGGAGGCGCTGCCCACCCGGCGCGGCCGCACGCTGGCACAGGTCGACGGAGTGCGTACGGCCGCCGAGATCGCGTCGGCGCTGGCCTGGCGGACGTTCCCCACCCTCGTCGAACTGCGCCGCCTCGCCGCCGACGGACTCGTCACGGCCGTATCCGCCCAGCCCGTGCCACCCGACCCGAGCCTTCCCTGGCACACGGCGACCCAGGACGAGGTCGACACAGCCCTGCTGCGCCGGCTCCGAGACGCCTTGGAGGCACTGTGATCCGCGCGCGCCGACAGCGTGCCGAAAGGAGACTGTTCATGGCCGTCGAGGCCGACGTCCTGAGCGAACTGCGCCGACTGCGCACCCGGATACCCCAGCTGACGGGGTCCCTGGCGGCCAGCGCCGACGGACTCGTTCTCGCCCAGGACCTGCCGGACGCCGAATCGGAAGGACTGGCGGCCCTCACCGCGGCAGCCCTCGGCGTCGCCCACCGCATGGTGGACACCGCCAGGCGCGGCGAGTTCTGCGAGCTGCTGGTACGCGGCGCCGACGGCTACGTCGCGACATACGCGGCGGGTCCGTCCGCCGTGCTCACGCTGCTCGCCGACGACCGCGCCAACGTCGGCCGGCTCCATCTGGAGGGCCGGCGCAGCGGTGCGCGCATCGCGGAACTCGTCGCGGCCCAGGCCGATGCCGACCCAGTCGCGCACACCCCCGGGCGGACGCTCGCGGCGAGCGACGCGACGGCACCCGCCGATCCGGGCCGCACCCTCGGCACACTGCCGCTGCGCGTACCGCAGCAGTCCCGGCACCGGCTCCGGCCGGACACCGGTGGCTGAGAGCACTGCACGCCCGATCCCACTCCTTCACCCCTTTGACCACTGTCTGATCTGGAAGGACATGACGCATGGCCAACTTGGAGACCTCGCTCAAGGAATGCCTGAGTTCCATCGACGGCGCGACCGCGGCAGCCCTCGTCGACCACACGAGCGGCATGGCGTTGGGCACGATCGGCGGCGGCAAGGACTTCGACCTGGAGGTCGCCGCGGCGGGCAACACCGACGTCGTCCGGGCCAAGCTGCGCACGATGGAACACCTCGGTCTCCAGGGCGAGATCGAGGACATCCTGATCACCCTCAGCACCCAGTACCACCTGATCCGCCTGCTCAAGGGCCGTGATGGCGCAGGGCTGTTCCTCTACCTCGTGCTGGACTCCGGCCGTGCCAACCTGGCGATGGCCCGGCACCAACTGCGCAAGATCGAGAGTGACCTGGAACTCTGAGCGTGTCGCCCCGGATCAGCGCCGGCCGCGCCGGCCGCGCGTCTCTCGGTCGGCGCTGTCGCCGACGGGCGGCCCGCTGAATCCGCCGGGAACGAGGCGCGGCGGCGCCGCCCGAGGCGCCGGGGCCACGGGCGCGGAGCGCTGCTCGGGCGGCTGCCCGAGCGGTGCCGCCCGGCCCAGCACCCGGGTGTGGGGCATCAGCGGGGCACACACGGAGCAGACCTCGCTGAGCGTCCACACCTGGCCCACCGACGGATCGTGGCGCAGGACGAGGACGACCACGCCCCCACAGGTGACCCGGGTGCCCTCGTGCAGCACGCACCGCTGCTGACGGCACGAGCAGGCGGCGTCGGGACGTACCGCCGCCGCCCTGGCATGGGCGGCGGCATGGGCTTCCGCGAACCGGCGCAGGGCGGCGACGTCGCGGGAACGAGGAGGCATGCTGCAAGGCGAGGAGCAGCTGACAGAGGCGGTGCGGTCGCGATGACCCGTCACCCGGATCGTCCAGGACCGACCGGGGCGACGAGCTGAGGGTGCGTCAGGGTACGTGAGAGCCAAGACCACATGTCCTTCGCGGGAGGTCGGGAGGTGTCGTGCGGAAGAGCCGCTGAAGGAGATCTACCCGGACTCAGGTCACTCACAGCATGCGCGAGACGTCAGATTTCCCGCACCGGCGCATTCCGGCAGACGGGTCGTCGACGGCCGCTTCGAACTCGTCGCACCACCGCCCGCGGCCGAGTTCCGGGGCGATACGGTCGCCGCACCCTGTGCCTGGCCCCAGTGTTGCCGGCCGGCACGACACCGCTCTTCGAGCGGGGCATGGGACTCGACCCGCACACGGCGCTCGCCGGCGGGGTGTCCATCGGCTGCGGAGTCATGGCGTTCGCCGCGACGACCGTGGTGAGCCTGCGCGTCATGCACGCCCGCGAACTCCTCAAGCGGACGGCTCCCAGCATGCGCCCGGCCGCGTCCCCGGCCACCTCGACGGCTTCGTAGCTCCGCGCATGCGGAAACCGCCCGGAACTCCACCACCGTAGACCAGCTGTCCGGGCCTGGCCCGGACGGCGGTCCCGTTCAGTGAGGAAAGGCGCGTGGCGGGCGCTGCCTCGGCAGTGCGTCGCGGAACTCCTCGATGGCCGAGCTGACCTGCCGGGTGAGGGCGGTGTTCTCGAGCCGGTCCAGGTAGAGGTGGCGGCCGGCCAGGCCGAGGGCGTCGACGCAGAAGTACAGGGCCATGAGCGGGTTGACGAACAACTGGCTGTTCCTCGTCCGCTCGGTGAAGCGGACGTCGCCGAACTCGCCTCGTACGGCGGCGGCGATGGACCCGTTGACGATGCTGGGGTGGTCCGGCGTGCACTGCTGGGCGTGAGCCACCGCATCGACGTAGAGGGCGCCCTCGCGGCTGTCGTACGGCAGGGAGAACGCCCCCAGATAGGCGCCCTCGCGCTGGAGAGCGGCCAGGTTCTCCAGCACCAGGGAGTGGTTGACCCCGTGGTAGGCGTCCACGCCGAAGCCGAGGCACGCCACCAGCCGGTGCTCGACCTCGTTGAGTCCGGCGACCGCGCCCAGGCTGGCCATGTCCTCCTCGGGCGTGCCCAGTCCGTGCTCGTCCCCGCGCATCAGTATGTCGGTGCCGCCGTCCACCAGCACGATCGCGTCGACGCCCCCCAGGTGCTGCAACAGCGCGCGGTACGCGGCTCGCAACGGAGTCACGCCGGTACGGGAGAAGGCGTACACCGTGGCCGGCAGGCCCTGCTGCTCCAGCCACCGTGCCAGGGTGCGCTCGGGGAAGTAGTCGCCGCGCGCCGACGTGTCCGGGCGGACGGCGGCGACGTCCTGCTCCAGCCACACGTCCGGATCCAGGCCGTACAGGTCGGCGAAGGACAGGTTGGCCAGGTGGACCTCCTTGCCGGCCGACCGCAGGGCGAGGGCCAGCGGAAGCCCGGCGTAGACGTCGAAGCCGCCGCCCGCACCGGCGACGAGGATCCGCCGTGCGTCACGCAGACGGGTGAAGAAGGGAGGCTCTTGGAGGGTGAACACCGGGGGAAGTTAGCAGGACTGCGGTACGGGACCCACCAGTTTTCGGGGATGGCTGTTCGAGTTCGGCGGGCCGGTGCTCAGACCGGTGCCGAGAACGCGAACCGGACGTCGGTCAGCCGCTCCGACACCTCCCACAGGCGGCGCCCCGTCCCGGCGTCGGCCGCGGCGTCGGACAGCCGTACCCGCTTCGGTGCGCCGCGCAGCTCGCCTCTGCCGTCCGGCCCGATGAAGTCGCCGCTCGCGACGTCCGTGGCGGTCGCTGCGTACAGCTGGGGCAGCGCGCCCCGGTCCGGGGACTGCGCGAGCGGGGCGAGGACGCGGCCGTACAGCACGCGCACGAGGCCGACCGGTGCGCTCGTCTGGAGGTTCGTCGAGGTGTACCCGGGGTGCGCGAGCACGCTGCGCACCGGGCTGCCTGCCTCGGCCAGGCGGCGGTGGAGTTCCCGGCCGAAGACGGCGTTGGCGAACTTCGACTGGTTGTAGAAGGCCATGGGAGAGTAGCCGCGTTCGCCGGTGAGGTCGTCGAAACGCAGGCGTCCCTGCCGGTGGTTGAGCGAACTCACGGTGACCACACGAGGCTCGCGCCCCGCGCCCAGCAGGTCGAGCAGCAGGCCAGTGAGCGCGAAATGGCCCAGGTGGTTGCAGGCGAACTGCAGTTCGTGGCCCTGTGCGCTGAGCGTGCGCGGCGGTGCCATCACCCCCGCGTTGTTGACGAGGACGTCCAGACGCCGGTGATCGGAGCGCACCCGGTCGGCGAAGGCGTGCACCGAGTCGAGGTCGGCGAGGTCGAGGCGGCGTGTCTCGAGCTGCGCGTGCGGTTGTTCGGCGGTGATCTCCGCGACCGTTCGACGGCCCCTGTCCTCGTCGCGTACCGCGAGGATCACCCGCCCGCCCTTGCGGGCGAGCGCCCGGGCGGTGGCCAGACCGAGGCCGCTGTTGGCCCCGGTGATGACGGACACCCGCCCGGTCTGGTCCGGAATCTGGTCGGCGGTCCAGCGTTGCTGCTGCTTCGTCATGCGGCATACGCTGCCGCGCATGACACCAAGTGTCAAGATGGCACTCGACGTCATGTGTGGCATCCAGGTATTGTGGTCCGGTGACCTCTCGCCCCGACATCAGCCTGGCCGAGCGCAAGCGGCAGCTCGTTGCGAACGAACTCACCGAATCGGCCTTGCAGTTGCTGGCGTTGAGGGGGTTCGACGCGGTCACTGTCGACGAGATCGTGGCCGCCGCGGGCGTGTCCAAGCGGACGTTCTTCCGGTACTTCGCGTCCAAGGAGGATGTGGTCGTCCAGTTCCTGGCCGGCATGGGCGCCGACATTCACGCCGAGTTCTGTGCCCGCCCGCGCGACGAGCGGCCCTCCGTGGCGCTCAGGCATGCTGTCCTGGCTCCCGTCGAGGCCTGCGCCGACCATCCCGACCATGCCGAACGGGCCCTGCGCGTGGTGCGGTTGATCCTGCGCACCCCCGCCCTGTACGCGCGCTTCCTGGAGCGCCAGGCGCAGTGGCGTGACGACCTGGCGGCGGAGCTGGCGCACCGCCTGGACCGCGACCCCGCTCGCGATCTGTACCCGCGGCTCGCCGCCGGAATGGCGCTCACCGCCTTCGACGCGGTGCTCGAACGCTGGAGCGGAAGCGACGGCACCGAGGACCCGGCCGACCTGACCGACCGGGCCTTCGCCGTCCTCGCCCCGGCGCTGGACGCCGTCTGACGGGCGGGCAGCGACAGCCGTCGGCGGGCGGACGGCAACAGCCGTTCGGTGGGCGGGCGGCAAAAACGACGGGCCCGGCGGCAGAACTGCCTCCGGACCCGTCGGTGTCGGCCGGCTGCGGTCACCCGCGGCCGGCCGGCGTGAAGCGATTCACGCGCCGCTCTCCCTGAGCATGTCCTCACGCTCGACGAGCTTCACGCGCTCCCGGCCCTGGGGCTCGCCCAGCGCCTTCTCGGCGGCGTCCAGCTTGTACCAGCCCTCCCAGGTGGTGAAGCGGACGTCGCGCTCGGAGAGGAACGCGTCCACGGCCTCGGGCTCGGGCGAAGCCGGTGCGTGCAGGCGGCCGTTCGCGTGGTCGTCCAGAAGGTTGGACACCGTCTCGTTCGCGTCACCCTTGGTGTGGCCGATCAGGCCCACGGGACCGCGCCGGATCCAGCCGGTGACGTAGACGGACTGCAGGTGCGCGCCGCTCTCCTCGATGACCCGGCCGCCCTCGTCCGGGACCGTGCCCGAGTCGATGTCCCAGGGCAGCTTGGGCAGCTTGTCGGACAGGTAGCCCACGGCGCGGTAGATCCCGGTGACGTCCCAGTCCTTGAACTCGCCGGTGCCCTTGACGTTGCCGGTGCCGTCGAGGGCGGTGCGCTCGGTGCGCAGGCCGACGACCTTGCCGTCCTCGCCGAGGACCTCCGCCGGCGACTCGAAGAAGTGCAGGAACAGCTTGTGCGGCCGGTCGCCGATGTCGCGGATCGCCCAGTTCTCCAGGGTCTTGGCGACCATGTCGGCCTGCTTGTTGCCGCGCCGGGTGGCGATGGAGCCCTCGTCGTAGTCGATGTCCTCGGGGTCGACGATGACCTCGATGTTGGGGGAGTGGTCCAGCTCCCGCAGCTCCATCGGGCTGAACTTTGCCTGCGCCGGGCCACGGCGGCCGAAGACGTGGACCTCCAGCGCCTTGTTGGCCTTCAGGCCGTCGTAGACGTTCGGCGGGATCTCCGTCGGCAGCAGCTCGTCCGCCGTCTTGGCCAGGATGCGCGCCACGTCGAGCGCGACGTTGCCCACGCCGAGGACGGCGACCTTCTCGGCCTCCAGCGGCCAGGTGCGCGGCACGTCGGGGTGGCCGTCGTACCAGGAGACGAAGTCAGCGGCGCCGTACGAGCCCTCGAGGTCGATGCCGGGTATGCGCAGCTCCCGGTCGGCGGTGGCGCCGGTGGAGAAGATCACGGCGTCGTAGAACGCGCGCAGGTCGTCCAGGCTGATGTCGGTGGGGTAGTCGACGTTGCCGAAGAGGCGGATCTGCGGCTTGTCGAGCACCTGGTGCAGGGCCGTGATGATGCCCTTGATGCGGGGGTGGTCGGGGGCGACGCCGTAGCGGATCAGGCCGAATGGGGCGGGCATGCGCTCGAAGAGGTCGATCGAGACACCGGGGTCGGCGGCCACTTCGGACTTCAGCAGCGCGTCGGCGGCGTAGATCCCGGCGGGGCCGGCTCCGACGATGGCTACCCGCAGGGGGCGGGGCATGATCAGGTTCCCTTCGAGCGGTGACAAGCTACTCGACGGGAAGCCTAAACTAAGGCAAACCTTAGTAGGTACGCGGGTCCGGTCTATGGGCTCATAAGCGCTGTTTATGGGTCGGTGGCGGGTGTCAGGGCAGCGGCTGCTCCGCCCAGATGAACTTGCCGTTGGGCGTGTACCGGGTGCCCCAGCGGTCGGCCAGCTGTGCGACGAGGAACAGGCCGCGGCCGCCCTCGTCGGTCATGGCCGCGTGGCGCATATGGGGCGAGGTGTTGCTGCTGTCGAAGACCTCGCAGATCAGACTGCGGTCGCGCAGCAGGCGGACGCGGACGGGGGCACCGCCGTAGCGGATCGCGTTGGTGACCAGCTCGCTGAGGATCAGCTCCGTGGTGAAGGTCAGCTCGTCCAGGTCCCATTCCGCCAGCCGGCGCGTGACCCGGGCCCGTACGTCCTGCACCGCCGCCGGGTCCATCGGCACCTCCCACTCGGAGACGCGGTCGGCGCCGAGTGCCCTGGTGCGGGCCACGATCAGGGCGATGTCGTCGCTCGGCCGGGCCGGAAGCAGGTCGTCGAGCACCACCCGGCAGGTGTCCTCGGGCGATGCCTCGGCCCGTGTCAGGGCGGTGCGCAGCATCTCCAGACCGGTGTCGATGTCCCGCTCCCGGTCCTCGACCAGCCCGTCCGTGTACAGCACGAGCCGGCTGCCCTCCGCCAGCTCCACCTCCGCCGTCTCGAACGGCATGCCACCGACACCCAGCGGCGGTCCGGCCGGGACGTCGAGGAAGGTGACAGCGCCGTCGGGCTGGACCACGGCCGGCGGCGGATGGCCGGCGCGGGCGAGGGTGCAGCGCCGGGAGACGGGGTCGTAGACGGCGTACAGGCAGGTCGCACCGGCGACGGGCGCGCCGGCCCCCTCCTCCGCCTCGTCCTGGTCGATACGGCCGACGAGTTCGTCGAGCCGGGCGAGGAGTTCGTCGGGCGACAGGTCGAGGGCGGAGAAGTTGTGCACCGCCGTACGCAGCCGGCCCATCGTGGCCGCCGCGTGCAGACCGTGGCCCACCACGTCGCCCACCACAAGCGCCACCCGGGCGCCGGACAGCGGCAGTACGTCGAACCAGTCGCCGCCGACCCCCGCCTGCGCGGGCAGATAGCGGTAGGCGAGGTCCAAGGCGCCCTGTTCGGGCAGACTGCGGGGCAGCAGGCTGCGCTGCAACGTTTCGGCCATGCTGTGCTCGCGCGTGTAGCGGCGGGCGTTGTCGATGGAGACCGCGGCGCGGGCGACCAGCTCCTCCGCGAGGGCCACCTCGTCCTCGTGGAACGGCTCCGGCTGCTCCGAGCGCCAGAAGCTGACCACACCCAGGACCAGGGCCCCCGCCCGCACGGGCACGGTGATCAGCGAGTGGATGCCGTACTCCACGACCTGCTCGGTGCGTTCGAGATCCTGCGCGCGCCAGCCCGGTGCCTGATCCAGCCGGGGTTCGTTGACGGCCCGGCCGATGGTGAGGCTGCGCGCCTGCGGCGAGGACGCGACGAACCGGATCTGCTCGCCGACCGAGTAGAGAGGGGCGTCCTTGCGGATGCCGCTCGACGCCGTACGGCGCAGCGCGTCGCCCGCCTCCGGCTCCTCGCCCCCGAGGACGGCGTCGAACAGGTCAACGGTGACGAAGTCCGCGAACCGGGGGGCAGCCAGCTCGGCCAGCTCCTCCGCGGTCCGGGTCACGTTCAGGCTCGTGCCGATACCCACTCCGGCGGCGTAGAGCAGGTCGAGGCGTTCCCGCGCCGCCTCCGCCCGGCCGGACAGGGCGCGCAGTTCGGTGGAGTCGCGCAGTGTGGCCACGCTGCCGGGCGGGCCGCCCTCGAGGTCCGTGGGCCGCTGGTTGATCGCCAGCAGCCGGTCGCCGACCAGATGCACCTCGTCCGTCGCGACCCGGCCGGAAGCGAGCAGGCCTGCGGTGTCCGGATCGAGGCCGAGGTCGAGCACGTGGCGCCCCTCGGCGTCGTCGGGCAGGTCCAGCAGCCGGCGTGCCTCGTCGTTGGCGAGCAGTAGATCGCCCTCGCCGCTGACGATGATCACCCCTTCCCGTACGGAGTGCAGCACCGCGTCGTGGTGCTCGTACATCCGGGTCATCTCGTGCGGTCCCAGGCCATGGGTCTGCCGCAGCAGCCGCCTGCTCGCCAACGCGGTGCCTGCCGTGGCCAGGGCGAGGCCCACGCCCGCGGCGCCCAGCACGAGCGGCAGCTGCCGGTTCGCGGCACCGCCGACGTGTGCCGTGGTGATGCCGGCCGACACCAGGCCCACGACCGAGCCGTCGGTCCCCTTGACCGGCACCACGGCCTGCACCAGCCGGCCGATGGTTCCGTCGATCTCCTCGACCACGGTGCCGCCGGCCAGCGCGGGCTGGAGCGTCCCGACGAACTTCTTGCCTATACGGTCCGGCTTGGGGTGGGTGTAGCGGACCCCGTCGGTGTTCATCACCACGATGAAGTCGACCTTCGCCGCCTTGCGGGCCGCCTCGGCGCGTGGCTGGAGCACGGCCGTGGGGTCGGGGCTGCGCAGCGCCTCGCTGATCCCGGGGGAGTTGGCGAAGGTCTCGGCCACGGCGAGCGAACGATTGCGCGCCTCCGTCGTGCTGTCGTGCCGCACCTGGAGCACCAGCGCCACCACCGCGGCCACGACCAGCAGCAGCACGATGACCACGTTGAGTACGAACACCTGCGCGGCGAGGCTGCGTCCGCCCAGCGTGGACCGCAGTCCCGCGACTTTTTCCCACCGCGATCGGCTCCCGCCGTCCCGGTGCCCGGCCGACGTACGGTCCACCGGGGCCGACCGCGTCTGCCGCTGCCGCTCGCGCGTGCGGCCGGCGCGGTCTGGAGCGCGCTGTGTGCGCTGACCGCCGGGACGGGTTGACCGAGGCTCCGCTCGACCCAGGAGTCGAACCATGTGCCATGTCTACACTGCCGGGCCCCGGGTGGCGAGGGGCACCCCCTGTTACAGGCCGCATCCCCGCCGGGCGGGGCCTACGGGCCGGTCCGCGAGGCCGCTGTGGAAGCCACCGCGTCCGTACGGCGGGCTGTCTGGTGGGTGGGGCGAGCTGTGGAGGTTGCTGTTTGTGCGGCGGGCTGTCTGGGCGGGGGTGAGTTTGTGGAGGTTGTTGTCTGTGCGGCGGGCTGTCTGGGCGGGGGTGCGTTGCGGAGGCCGCTGTCCGCGTACCGGCCTGGCTGGTCCGTGGCGTCAGCAGGGGACGCCTCCGTTCCTTGACCTGTCCCGGTCGGTCGTGGTGTCAGCCGGGCGGCCGGGGCATGACATGGCGGGTGGCCAGCAGGATCGCGATGTCGTCGGGCCGGTCGGCGGCGTGCCGGGCCGTCGCGGTGAGCCGGTCCGCGAGATCCGCCAGCGAATGCTCTCCGTGGCGGCCGACGGAGGAACCGGCGTTGTCCAGGGCCACGCGCAGCGCACCGATGCCGTCGTCGATGTCGAAGCCGGGCTGCTCGACCAGCCCGTCCGTGTAGAGGGCCAGGATCGCGCCGGGCTCCAGCAGCAGCTCCATCACGGGGTAGTGGGCGTCCGGGGTCACCCCGAGGACGACACCGCCAGGGATGTCCAAGGCGTGCGTACGGCCGTCGGCGCCGCGCACCAGGGGAGGCGGGTGCCCCGCCCGGGCGACCCGGAGCCAGCCGGTGGCGGGATCCAGCCGCAGGTAGCAGCAGCTGGCGAACTGGCCGGGATCGAGGTCGATGAGCAGCCGGTTGGTACCGCTCATCACCTCGTCGGGCGGACGGTCGCCGAGCGCGAAGGCACGGACGGCGCTGCGCAGCTGCCCCATGGTTGCGGCCGCCTGGACGCCGTGCCCCTGCACGTCCCCGATCACCAGGGCCAGCCCGTCCCCTGCCTCGACGACGTCGTACCAGTCGCCCCCTACGTCCATTCCCTGGGTGCCGGGCAGATACCGTCCGGCGGTCTCCACCTGCGGATGCGATGACAGGCGTCGGGGGAGGAGGGCCTGCTGGAGCCCGCGGGCGAGGGCGGCCTCGGTGTCGTAGCGCTGTGCCTTCTCCATCGCGTGGGCGATCAGCCCGGCGAGGGCGGTCAGCACGGTGCGCTCCTCGGTGCTGAAGCTGCGGGGACCGTCGAAGCCGAGGATGCAGGAGCCGACCGGGCGCCCGGAGGCGATCAGCGGCAGGAAGGCGCGTGCGCCCCGCGTGGCGTCGATCGCCATGCCGGGATAGGCGGCCTGCATCTGCTCGATCGAGTCGAAGAACAGCGGACGGCCGGTGGTGAGCGTCTCGACGCCCGGCAGCCGGGCGTCGAGCCCCACGCCCTCGAAGGCGGCGAGGAACCCCTCGGGGAAGCCGTTCTCCCAGGCCAGGTAGAGGTGCCGGTCCTGCAACAGGTAGATGGCGAGCCGACGGCCGCCGAACGCGGGCAGCAGTTCCTGCGTCACCACTGCGGACACCTGCCGGGCGGTCACCGCCTCGGTCAGCGCGATCGCCAGCACGATGGGCCGGTACTGCGGGGCCGTGGGGGCGGCGTCGGACGTGCGACCGTCGTCGGTCGAGGGGCCGCCCGGTGCCTCCAGGAGCGGGTCGCTGGGCTCGGCCATACGGTTCGACGGCACGACGGTGCAGGTCAGGATGTCCGGGCCGGGGTAGACGGACAGGGCGAGCCAGTCCCCCTCGTACTCCTGGCCCTCGTCCGTGGCAGGCCGCCGGACCTGGAAGTGCACCGGGTCCGGCGACAGCAGGGCTCCCCGCAGATGGTCCTCGAACGCGGGCTGATGCAGCCAGGGCACGCCCTCCCACACCGCGCGGCCGAGCAGCCGGGCCCTGGACATCCCCAGCAGGTGCGCGGCACGCGGATTCGCGTACACGACCAGCCCCAGCCGGTCCAGACAGAACACACCCTCGGGGAGCAGCCCGGCCGCCGCGTCGGCGGGCGAGTCGGCATTCGGGTCGCGCAAGACGCCTTTGGCGAGGGCGGTGGCGGGGGTGGAGGCGGACGGGGGACCGGGCCTGGCATCGGACGGGGAACGCGCCGCGGCATCGGTCGCGGGACGGGGGGCCGGACCGCTTGCGGAATCGGGCCCCGGGCCAGCTCCCGAACCGGCCTGCGAACCAGGCCCCGGACTCGGGGGTCGCAGATCCAGCAGTCGTAGTGCGCCGTCCGCTGCCCGTACCGGCACCGGCAGCGGTGGTGGTCTGCCCTTGGCGGTTTCCCGTAGGAGGGCCAGGAGCTGGGGGGAGTCGGTGGGGGCGAGGGTGCGGGCCAGGTCGCGCAGGGTGGCGGGGAACTCTCCCGGGGGGAGGCTCAGGAGGGCGTGCACGTCGCGGTCCGGGGTGACCAGGTCCGTCACCGGGTCCCAGGAGAAGTGTGCCGTGCGGCCCGAGAACGGGCGCGTGGTCGGCGGCCGTACGGACAGTGGACGGTCGTCCCAGGTCAGAGGTGGTCCATCGCCCTCCAGGCGGCGCAGCGCCACCCCCAGCCGGGCGGCCAGGCGCGCCAGGCGGTCCTGGTCCGCCAGCAGCTCGGTGGCGTCCGCGGCGGCGGGGCGCAGCAGCGTGAGGACGCCGAACGTGCTGGACCCGCCCACGACGGGAATGTAGAGGGAGCCGAACTGGAAGGGCAGACCCGCCGCGAACTGCGGGTAGCGGCGCATCGCCTCCGTGGCGTTGGGCAGGTCCACCTGGACACCGAGCCGGTAGGCGTCCGCCACCGGGAACGGCCGGGCCACGTGCAGTCGCCACCAGGGGTGGAACAGCGGTGCCGGCAACCCCGCGAGCACGGCGAGCCGCAGCAGCCCGGGTGTGCCGGCTCGCAGGTAGACACCCGAGATGCGCCCGGCGGTCGTGCGGATCGCCTCTGTCGCGGCCTCGGTCAGCAGCGCGGCCAGGCGTCCGGGGGTCCCTGTCCCGTGCCCGGCGCTCCCAGTCATCGGCCCTACCTCGTCCTGGCGCCGCTCGCGTCGGCGACACAGATCGGCGACACAGAAAAGAATGCGCCACACCGGCACCGGCGCGCATCCGCGCGGCTCGCGTCCCGGGCGGGAATGCCCCGGGGAGGTCCGCTGTTGTAGCGCACGTGACTGACATGCACCGATCAGTGGGTGCGATGTCGGTGAAAGGAGGACCCCATGGCCCGCAACGAGGTCCGTCCCGTCGTGACGCTGAAGTCGACGGCCGGGACAGGTGTGACCTACGTGACGCGCAAGAACCGGCGCAACGACCCCGATCGGCTGGTTCTGCGCAAGTACGACCCGGTGGCGGGGGCGCACGTCCCCTTCCGTGAGGAGCGATGACCCGAGCCTTTGCTGCGGGGCACCGCTGACCACCGAGCCTCGACCGAACCGAAGGAGAACGCAGCCATGAAGGTGCGCAAGTCCCTGCGCTCGCTGAAGTCCAAGCCCGGGGCGCAGGTCGTAAGGCGACGGGGCGTGACGTTCGTCGTCAACAAGAAGAACCCGCGTTTCAAGGCCCGCCAGGGCTGACCCGGTCTCATTCCGAGCCGTCGGTGGGGGCGGCCGCCACGCTCTTCCTGCGGGCCGTGCGCTCGTCGTGCACGAACAGCGCCAGCCCGCAGAACAGCAGGACGGCCGCCGCCCACACCGCGCGCACACCCACGGTCGTGGTGAGCGCGGCACCGCCGAGAGCACCGGCCATGAACGCCACGATCACGGCCGTGAACTGGCGGCCCCGGCGCGCCGATTCCCCGTCGTGGCCCACGAAGGCCTCGTAGGCACTCTGCGTCGCGGTCCGGAGGTTCCCCGTCGTCATCGTGCTGTTGTAGGCGGTGTCCACGAGTTTGCGGAACGTGGTGATCTGCACGGATGCGGTGAACGCGATCAACACGGTGACCACCATGTCCGGGGCGCCGGCGGGAACCAGCCCCACTCCCGCCAGCACCACGACCTCCAGCGCCAGCGCCGCCCGGGTGGGCCGGCGCACGACATGGGCCATCCGGGGATGCTTGAGCGACTCCGCGGCCAGGACACCGGCGACGAAGGCCAGGATCGGCGGCACGTGCGTCAACCCTCGCCACCACTGCCCGTGCGCCGCCTCGATGCCCAGCAGGACCACGTTCGCCGTCTGCGCGCAGGCGAAGACGCCGCCCCGGCTCACGAAGGTGTACGCGTCGAGCGCGCCGCCGACCATCGCCAGGAGCACGCCCAGTCGCACCGACTGCGACGTCGGCAGCGGTTCCGGGACGGTCACCTTCCACCTCCAGCGACCATGACGCGGAGCGGCCTGTTTTCCTACGTTCTCACCCGCTCCGTACTCCCGTTACGCGCGACACGGCTACGCGCCGAGTGTGGCCAGTGCCGCGAGCAGTCGGTCGACGTCGTCGTCGCTGGAGTACGGGGCCAGGCCGACACGCACCGCGCCCTCGCTGCCGAGCCCGAGTCGAACAGAGGCCTCCAGCGCGTAGAAGGAGCCGGCCGGCGCGTCGACTCCGTGGTCCGCGAGATGCCGCGACACATCCGCCGACCGATGGCCGTCCACGGAGAACAGCAGGGTCGGGGTGCGGTGCGCGGCACGGGAGTACACCGTGATGCCGCCGAGGTCCGCCACCCCGCGCTCGATCCGCTCCCGAAGGGCGTCCTCGTGGTACTCGATCGCCGCGAAGGCGGCCAGCAGGCGTTCCCGGCGCGTCCCTTCCGGGCCGGGCGCCAGATCGGCCAGGAAGTCAACTGCCGCGCGGGCGCCGGCGAGCAACTCATAGGGCAGTGTGCCCAGTTCGAAGCGTTCCGGCACGGCATCGGTCGACGGCAGCAGCTTGTCGGGCCGCAGCGTCTCCAGCAGCTCGGGCCGGCTCGCCAGCACGCCCACGTGCGGGCCGAGGAACTTGTACGGGGAGCACACCAAGGTGTCGGCACCGAGTTCGGCCAGGTCAACGGCGGCGTGCGCGGCATAGTGCACCGCGTCCACGTGCAGAAGCGCACCGCCGCGGTGAGCCAGCTCGGCGATGGCGGGGATGTCGGGCCGGGTGCCGATGAGGTTGGACGCGGCGGTGACGGCGACCAGCCGGGTGCGTGACGACAGCACCGCCTCGATGTGTTCGGGCCGCAGCTCGCCCGTGCCGGCATCGAAGTCCGCCTCCCGGACGCGGGCACCGACCGCTTCCGCCGCCTGTATCCAGGGACGGATGTTGGAGTCGTGGTCGAGCCGCGTGACGACCACCTCGTCGCCCGTCGCCCAGGTCTTGGCGAGGGTGCGGGCCAGGTCGTACGTGAGCTGGGTGGCGCTGCGGCCGAAGACGATGCCGCGCGGCTCGGCGCCGGTCAGGTCGGCCAGGGCGGCGCGACCGGCGTTGACGATGGCCTCGGCGTTCCGCTCGCCCTCGGTGGTGTGCCCCCGGTTGGCCAGCGGACTGGCCAGCGCTTCCGCGACGGCGTCGATGACGGGCTGCGGCGTCTGGGTACCGCCGGGCGCGTCGAAGCGGGCGGAGCCGGACTTCAGGGCGGGGATCCGAGCGCGGAGCGCGTCGACGTCGAGGGCCATGTCAACTCCAGGGGCAAGGGGTGCGAGGGACCTGCATCCCGCTCGTACTCAGCGGTTATCGCACATGATCGCAGTTCGTGCGTACCGCCTCTGTCGCCCTGCCTCTGTCGCCCTGGCCCCTCTGTCTCCCTGGCCCGTGTCGCCTGTTCTTCCTGTCCCTGTAGAACCTCAGGCGTGCAGTTTGGCCCTCATGCCGCCCACTGCGGCGGCCGGGCGGGCGGTGGCACGAGCCGTGCCGCGCACCAGATGCGCCTCGCGCCGCAGATCGTGGGCCGCGTGACGGCCGCGCCACAGCAGCGAGGGGGCGCCCGCGGTGTCGTCGGCCGCGATCAACAGCCCGCCGAGCATCGAGAGGTTCTTGAGGAAGTGGATGCGCTGCTGGGCCCGCTCGGCGGGGTCCTCCGCCTCCCAGAAACGGTGGCCGGCCAATGTGGTGGGCACGAGTGTGGCCGCGATGACCAGGGCGGCCGGCCGCGGCACCCGGCCGGTGGCCAGCAGGAGACCCGCGGCCACCTGTACGGCGCCGTTGAGCCGTACGACCTGTTCGGTGCGGTCCGGAAGGGCGGCCACGTGCGCGGTGACGGGCCGGACGATCGGCTCGGCGATCGGCGCCAGCGGCTCGGGCCGCCGGACGGAGTCCAGACCGCCCGCGACGAACATCGAGGCCAGCATCGGGCGGCCGACCCGGCGCAACAGACTCATGGCGCTCTCCAGACGTGTCGGTGCGGACAGCACCGGCCGGGTTCCCACCCGGGCCGGAAGCATGCGGCAGACCAGGACCTTGGAATGGCGGGTTCCCCTTCAGTTACTCCCGGTAGTGCCACCTGTACGGCATATGAGGTTGCTGTGAATTCATGAGGCGCTTGAACGCATCGGGATCGGACTGCGTATGGGACGGGGGATTTCCATACCCGGAGCCTGGCCACGACGCGTAGGAGTACTTCCGTGGGACGTAGCACGCGCAGACGCCCAACAGGCGCACGCCGCGCGACCTTTGCAGCCGCCGCTCTGATACTGGGCGGCGGAGGACTGGTCGCGGCGAACGTGTACGCCTCCGCGACCGAAGGCGGCCTCGGCGGCGACACGCAGCAGTCGGATGCCAACGGCGGTGCCGGGGAGGGTGCGTGGGGGCCCGGCACGATCGACTGCCCCGACGTCGGTGACCGTCTGACGGCGGTGCCGGACCCGGCGCGCGCGGAGGTCGACAAGGAACTCGCGCTGCTGGACCAGCAGATCGCCGACGCCTACCAGCGGCTGCAGCAATCGGCGCGCGCGGTACAGGAGGACAGCGGCTTCGCCGACAGCGCGATCATGAATCCGCTGAAGGAGAAGCGGACCGCGACGATCGAGCGCATCGCGATCGCCATCGACCGGGTGGGGGACCGTCCGGAGGGCCTGGAGACCCTGGCGGCCTGCACCCTGCGCGACCAGACGCAGGATCAGGACAAGAACCAGGACCAGGACCAGGACCAGGGGCAAGGCCAGGGGCCTGATCAGAACCAGGACGGCAACGGCGGTCAGGCCGGAAACGGCCCCGTCGTCGACGACTTCGCGGACATCACCACCGTCCAGCCCAACGCGCCGGGCCCGAGCCCCCAGGCGGACGCCTCCCGTGGCACCTTCACCACCAGGTGCGGGGTGAACGCGGAGGGACTGTTCAACTCCGACAACGTCATCGTCGCCCCGGGCGTCACCAATGGAGCCCACCACTTCCACGACTACGTCGGCAACCAGTCCAACAACGCCTTCGCCAGCGACGACGACCTGGCGAACGCCGACACCAGCTGCCAGGACGACGGCGACAAGTCCTCGTACTACTGGCCCGTGCTGCGCCTGCAGAACGGCACGCAGGAGCGAGACGCCGGCGCTCCCGGGGGCGGCACCGAGGGCAACGCCGGTGAGATCGTCACGCCGAATGAGGTCACGCTGACGTTCGTGGGCAACCCCCGCAGCCAGGTCACGGCCATGCCGCGGCTGCTGCGCATCATCACCGGCGATGCCAAGGCGTTCGTCAACGGCCCCGCGAACGCCAACGCGTCGTGGAGCTGCACCGGCTTCGAGGACCGGCAGTTGAAGGACAAGTACCCGCTCTGCCCGGACGGCAGCGACGTCGTGCGCACCTTCAAGTTCCAGAGCTGCTGGGACGGCCGGAACATCGACAGCGCCAACCACCGCACCCACGTGGCGTTCGCCACCGCCGACGGCTCGTGCCCGGAGGGCTTCCAGGCCATCCCGCAGCTGGTGCAGCGCATCGTGTACGACGTGGACGCGCCGAGCGTCCAGGACGGCGGCCGGACGACCCCGCTGTTCGCGGTGGACTCCTTCCCCGAGCAGCTGCACAAGCCGGTCACGGACCACGGCGACTTCATCAACGTCTTCGACGAGGGCCTGATGCGGGAGATGGTCGACTGCATCAACGGCGGCCGGCAGTGCGGTGCCGGCGCCGCGCCGGGCACCGGGAACGGGGATGGCACCGGGAGCGGCAACGGGAACGGCGACCAGGGGCAGCAGACACAGGCCCCGGAGCCCACGAAGGGCGGGGACGGCGGAGAGGAGCAGCCCGGAGACACCGGAGGAGACGAGACCTCGGCGCCTCCCACCGACACGCCGAGCACCGACCTCACCGCCACCGCCACCGACCCCGGCGAGGCCCAGCCCAAGGTCTACTCGTCCCCCTCGGCCACCGCACGCCCGAAGGACGCGTCGGCGCAGGCGGGTTCGGACGACAAGGGCGGCAACCTCGTCACCACCGCCCCCGACAAGACGACCGCCTCCGAGCAGGCGCAGGACACGGGCGAGAGCGGGCAGGACACGTCCGCCGCCGCGCAGACGCCACCCCAGACCGAACCGCAGACCGAACCGCAGGCAGTCCAGGGCGGCCTCGCCGAGACCGGCGCGCAGCTGTGGCCCGCGGCTGTCGGTGCCGTCCTCGCGGTCGCCGGTGTCGTCCTGCTCACCCGCACCCGGCGGCGCTCCATGTGACGCCCTCACGACCACCAGGGGCGGCGCCCGGACCAGTACCAGCGATCCGGGCGCCGCGCTCTGTCAGCCGGCCCCTGCGCCACTTCTGCAGCGAACCGACCCCACAGCGGACGAGCTGATCAGCCTGGAGTCATGGGACCTGCCGGTCTCGGCCGAACGCTGACCGCCCTCACGCCTGCGGGGCGAGCTCGGCCATCGGGCCCCAGCCGTGCTGGTCGGGCACGTTCACGTTGATGATCTCGGGCGTCTCGGCGACCGCGCCGGCCATCGCGGCAAGCCCCGCCTTGAAGTGCTCGGACTGCACATGGGCGGCCCCGGCGTCCTCGTCCGCGAACGCCTCCAGCAGCGTGAAACTGTTCGGGTCGTCGACACTGCGCGACCAGTCGAAGAACAGGTTGCCCGGCTCCGCGCGGGTGGCCTCGGTGAAGGGACCCACCAGCGACAGCCACTCGTCGGCACGCTCGGGACGGACGGTGAAGCGTACGGCGATGAAAATCATGGCTCCACGATGCATCGGGCGACGGCGGAAGGCCAGCGGCGGACACCCACGGACGACCGTGCACGAGGCTCGACCGGACGTACGGCCTCCCGGCCGTCGGCGCGGTCTTCATCTCGGTGGTGTTCCTGCTCCACCGTGCCTTCCGTCGCAAGGACTGGCTGTGACGCGAGCCGGGTCGTGTGAAGGGCCCGACTGAGGGAAGCTGTAAACGTGGCCGCTCGCTCACCAAGGGGGGATCATGGCCTTCTTCGCGACCTCACGGCGAGATCCGCTGCGACTGCTGTCCGTCACCGACCTCGCCCAGGACAACGAACGGCTCGAGGAGGAGAACGAGCAGCTCCGGCAGGCCGTGGCCTCGCACGCCGTCATCGACCAGGCCATAGGCGCCGTCGTCGTCCTGGGGCAGATCCCGCCCGAAGAGGCCTGGCGGGTCCTGCGGGACGTCTCACAGCGCACGAACACCAAGCTGCGCACGGTCGCCGAACATCTTCTGGAGTTCGTTCAGTACGGCGCACTGCCGGAGCCGGAGCTGGACGAACTGAAGAAGGCGATCAACCGCTACCGGATGTGCTCGCGCACGCACCTGTCGGAGCCCTGACCGTCCACGCCCGCGCCAGGGAACGCGCGACGCGGAATCCGACGACGTCGACCCGGAAGGTGGGGTGGCTGCGCCGTCGCACGCAGGCCCGGCAGCTCCAGTGCCGCCTGGCGCCCACGTGGTGGATCCGCTCCCGTGAGTTGCCCCGGTGCCAGGCGATCTCGTCGAGGGGGCCGTAGCGGGGGCCCGCCGTACCGGCGCGGCAGGCGCGCTCCCACTCCGCCTCGGTCGGCAGCCGATAGCTGTCCGCAGACGTGTCCCACGCGACGTCCTCGCCGCCGTTACCTCCGCCGTTCCCGCGCTCGGGCGCCGACCCGTCACCCGCGCAACGCCTGGGTTACCGATACGGTCGCCAGCTGGTAGGGCGCGAGCTCGACCACCCAGCTGCGCCGCGTTCGCAGGTCGGACAGGGTGACCTGCTCGGCCGGGACCGTGACCAGCTCACCCAAATCCCTTGTCGCGAACCCGAAGTTCACGCGGGCCGTGCCGCGCTGTGGATCGCCGTCTGCCCGGCGAAGAAGATCGACTCCTCGCGCACGGAAGCGCCCGGGCCCGGTGCGTGGATCATCGTGCCGTTGCCCGTGCAGAGGCCGACGTGGCTGACATCGCCGTAGAAGAAGATGAGGTCGCCTGGCTGGAGCTCGGTGAGCGGAATCGCCGCGACGGTGCGGGCCTGGTCGATCGCCGTGCGGGGGAGCGCGACCCCGGCGGCCTTCCAGGCGGCCTGGGTCAGGCTGGAGCAGTCGTACGACTCCGGTCCGGTCGCACCCCACAGGCACGGTCTGCCGATCTGGGCGCGGGCGAAATCGAGAGCCTTCGCGGCCTTGCCGCTGTACGTCGCTTCCGGCACGCCGACGGGGACGGTGGCGACGCTGAACAGGCCGGTGTCGACGGGGGTGTTCGCGTATCCGGTGCCGAGGGGGAGGCTGAACTGTCCGGTGTCGACAGGGCTGTTCGTGTATGGCGTGTCGACGGGGAGGCTGAACTGCCCGGTTTCGACAGGACTGTTCGTGTACGCCGTGTCGGCAGGGAGGCTGAACTGTCCGGTTGTGTACTCGGTGCCGAGGAGGGCGCTGTCGAGGGGGACGCTGAACTGCCCGGTGTCGACAGGTGCGTTCGTGTACCCGCTGTCGACGGGGATGGTGTCGAGGCTGATCGCCGGTTGTGTGAGCCAGCCGGCTCCCGCGCCTCCCTCGCCGCGCAGAGGATCCTGCTGCGCAGGGGCCGACCACAGGGCTTCGGCCGTCGGCGCGGCTTCGAGCGCGGCGGGCGGTGTGTTGCGCAGGGTGATCTGCCGGGACAACAACTCCCGCGCCGTGGTGAGCTTTTCCCGGATCTGTTCCTTCGTCGTCCGCAGCGCGGACTGCCGTGACTTGGTGGCGGGCGCGGGCGCGGATGCGGGCAGCGCGGCCGGGAGAGCCGGAGGAGCGTAGGGCGCCGTGAGGGCAGGGAGGGCGTCCCGCCGGCTTCCTGGCGTGGCCGACAGCGCGGCGATGGGCCCGGCGGTGAGCTCCGGGACGCGTTTGACGGGTGCCTCCAGTTCGAGACGGGGCGCCGGAACCGCGGCCGGGAGTTCCGCCGGGCGAGCGGGTCGGGCCGCGGCCGGAGGGTCGGGCATCCTGTCGGCCGGCAGCACCGCCGCAACCGTCGGGCCCAACTTGGCGCGCGCCACGTCGAACCACTGCCGGGCGACAGTGTCGAGGGCGGGGTCGGCCTGCCTGCGCTCAGTGGCGCGCAGCGGTGCGGCGGGCCTGCGTGTCCCCGTCGTCATCGCGCGGGTGGCGTTGTAGTTCCCCGTGTCGGTCTCGGCGCGGTCGTAGAGGGTGTTGATCCGCCGCCGGATCTCCTCGCGGCTGACCGCGTCCGTTCCGGGGAGGCCGAGACCTTCGGGGCGCGTGTCGCGTTCCGGCGCCATCGGCGACGTACTCCTTCCGTGCACCGCCTACCGAGTTAGCTGTCGGGTTCGGGCGGGGGTTCCGGAAGGCGTGCCCTACAGCCCTTGCCCCATAGGGCAGTTGGGCCGATTCACCCCAAAGATCGGTTGGGTCCCCGGCTCCGGCGGCCGCAGTGGTTCACCGGACTCGGCGGAGGCTGCACGGCCCGGCGGGATTCGCCGGAGGGATCCGAGCGGCCTGACGCCAACTTAGCTAATTTGTGCGGCTCGTGTGAAGGTTGAAGAGCGGAATGTCCGATACGTAATTGTGACCTTCATTTCCCTATGGCCTCTTCCGGGGCGGGTGGCCGCCGCTGGAACTGTTCGCCGAGCTGGTGGACATGGGCGGCGTCGGCAACATGGCGTTCATGTTCCCCGACACCATCGAGCTGGACGTGGACACCCACACCGGGCTGTTCGCCGCAGCCCTGGCCGATCGCCCAGAGGTGGTCTACGCCGTACTTCGGGATTCACACCCACCGGTTCCTCTGGGAGATCGGCTGACTCTGCGGCAGGTTTCAGATACGGCGCACGGTGTGCAGCTTCGTGGCGTACGTGCCCGTGCCGTCGAGCAGCGACGCGCCGCCCAGGTCGGACATGGTGGGCCCGTTGACCGTCTTGCGGCTGGAGAGGAAGCGGCGCTTGCCGGTCGCGTCCGTGCCCAGGTAGATGCCGACGTGGTCGACGGTCACGGTGTCCGTTTCGGGGTCGTCGTCGCCCGAGTCGGCGTTGAACAGCACCAGGTCGCCGGGCTGGAGCAGCGCAGCCGCGGGCGGGTTGGTGCCGTCGGTGCGGTCGATGACCACCCCGGGCGCGTAGTCGACGATGTCTCGCGACTTGCGCGGAATCCGGTTTCCGGAGGTGTCCTCGCCGGCGGCCAGGGGCACGCCCATGTGGTAGCCGTAGACCATCCGCGTGTAGCCCGAGCAGTCGAGGTTGCCGACCTGCTTGCTGGACGGTCCGGTGTAGGTCCCGTCGGGGAAGGTCCAGCCCACGTTCATGTACTCGTGGAAGTCGGCACCCTCGTAGCGGTAACCCTGAGGGTCGAGGTAGCCGTACCCGGCCTCGCCCAGCACCTGCTTGCCCTGGGCCGGTCCGGCGCCGGCCGTCACCGCCGGAGCGTCGCCGAGGAACATCGCGGCGTAGGCGAGGACGTCGGGGACGGTGGAGCCCGCCCAGTCGCGGATCGTCTGCTCCAGCTGCGTCGTCCACGTCCCGTCGAACGGCTCGGGCAGCACCCGCACCCAGTCGCCGTGCGTGACGGTCGGCGGGGTCTCCCAGTTCGCGGCGTCCACCTCGTAGCGGCTGACGGACAGCGTGACCGGCAGGTTCGTACAGCCCTTGTTGGCCAGGGCGCGCAGGCCCACCCGGCCCTTGGCGAAGGTGGAGTCGGTGACGTCGATGGCCCACGCGGTCGGCTCGGCCGACGCCGACCGCCATGCCTTGGCCTGGATCCGGGTGCCCTCCCGACGCACCCGGATCGTCCAGTCGGTCCCCGCGGGCACACTCGTGTCGAGCGTGAGGGCGGAGGCCAGCTGGGTCACCGTGTCGTCGACCTCCTTCTCGACGCGCAGCTCGACCGCGCCCGAGGTCAGGAAGGACAGCCGGGCCCGGTAGTTGCTGTGGGTGGTCTGGTAGCCGAAGGTCAGCCCGAACGAACACGCCTGGCCGGTGGGCACCTTGTCGAACCGGGCTGTGCAGCGGGCGTCGACGTCGGTGATCTCGTCGTCGCGCAGGCTGGCGTGCCGGCTGTAGTTCTCGGTGGTGAGGCTGACGACGCCGCTGCCGGGCACGACCGAGTAGTCGGTGTCCGCCGGCCCGAGCGTGGACCAGCTGCCACCGCCGGGAGAGGTGCCCCAGTACTTCCGGTCCGCCACGTCGAGCGAGAGGTCGGGCAGAGTGCGCTGGAAGTCGTCCACGAAGGGCCGCTTGTTCTCCGCGAACGTGCGCTGCGGGCCGGGCAGTACGACGGTCCGCGCACCGTGCGTCAGCAGCGCGACGCGCCTGCCGCCGGAGGTGACCTCGGTGCGGGCCGGGGTCCCCGCGAGCACGGTGGCGGTGAGTGGGGTGCTCAGCGTCACCGGGGTGAAGTAGGAGGCGTCCAGCGGGGGCAGGGTCACCGAGGAACGGGCCGAGGACAGACCGGCCGGACCCGTGAACGGCTCCACGGCGGCGGTGTCCCCGGCGGCACGGGCCGGAGCCGAGGCCGCTCCGGCGAGCGGCACGGACGCGGCAGAGGCCGCGAGAGCGGCGAGAAGTCTTCGTCGAGAGGTGTGAGACATAGGGATCATGATCGGGGTAGGCGCGGCGCACGGACAGCGGACCCTTGACTTCGACCGTTATCTGGTGGAATGGCGGTGCTGTCCTGGGTCCATCCGGCGGGCCCGGCGGGCCCGGCGGGGGCGTTGAGGTCGTTGACGTCGGTGAAAGGGAGGCGCAGGTGGCTGACTGGATGCCGCGCGAGGACTGGGTGAGGACACAGCCGCAGGCGCTCATTGCTGCTTGCGTCCTGGTGCTGGACGGGGACGGCCGCATCCTGCTGTTGCGTTACGGGCCGGGCCAACCCAACAGCGGGAACTGGTGGCTGCCGGGCGGGATGCTCGACCACGGCGAGGACCCGTGGACGGCGGCCCGCCGCGAGATGCGCGAGGAGACCGGCATCGAACTCGGGCCCGAACCCGCCCTGATCGGCATCGACCACCGGGTCGACGTGCTGGGCACGGGCCCGGTCCTCGACTGCTTCTTCCACGGCGGCACCCTCGCCGACGACGTACCCGTACGGCTCAGCTCCGAACACGACCGGCACGACTGGTTCGCCCTCGGCGAGCTGCACGACACGCCGCTCGCCGCCCAGCTGCCGACGCTCGCCGCGCTGCACGCGGCGGCGGCGAGCGGAACGGTGGTGTGTCTGCGGGAAGGGCATCTGCTGTGACAACCAGCCCCGCTGCCCGCGTCACGCGCGCCGTTGGCGGCGCCACGTCTCGTAGTGCTCCAGCAGCGTCTCCTCGATCGGGCGGTAGGTGATGCCCAGTTCGTGCACGCTGCGGCCGTTGTCGACCCGGAACCGTATGCCGAGGTGCTTGCGGATGTAGTCCTGCGTCAGCCCGAAGGCCGGGCCGAGGACGCGGACCGGCCAGTGCGGCAGCGCCGTACGGGGGAGGCGGAGGCTGCGGGGGTACCGTCTCCGGATGATGCGGGACATCTCGTGGAACGACGTCATCGTCTCCGCCGCGACGATGTAACGGCCCTTCGCGTCGGGGTTCTCCGCCGCCGCGATGTGCGCGTCGGCCACGTCACGCACATCGGCGGTTGTGAAGCTGAAGTCCGGCGCGCCGTAGAAGAAGTAGCCCTTGAACAGCTCGTCGAGCAGGAACAGGCTGCCGGACTGTGACGCGGGGGTGAGGGACGGGCCGAGGATCAGGCCGGGGTTGACCGACACCATGCGCCAGCGGTCCTGCGCCGCCTCCGCGTCCCACGCCGCGCGTTCGGCGAGGGTCTTCGCGTAGTGGTAGGGGTTGTTGTCGACCGTGCTCGTGGTGTTGAAGTACTTCTCCGCCAGCACCTGGTCGTCCATGCCTCGTACGTCGATGTAGTCGCCGAAGATCGCGCCGACGGTGGAGGTGAAGACCAGGCGTTCGACCTCCGGTGTCCGCTCCACGCTCCCGAGCACGTTGCGCGTGCCCAGCAGGGCCGGGTCGACCATGTCCCGGCGGCCGTCCTTGATCTTCTCCGGCATGAGGAACGGCGACGCCACATGGAAGACCACCCGGCAGCCCTGCATCGCCTCGTCGAACGAGCCCCGCACGAGCAAGTCCGCCTCGAACAGCTCAAGTCGTCCCGGGAAGACGTCCCGCATATCCGCCAGTGGTCCCACTTTGGCGGCGTCAGCGGTGGTGCGCACCGTCGTGTGCACCCGGTAGCCGTGCTCCAGGAGCCGCCGCACGAGATGGCTCCCGACGAACCCGCTCCCGCCGGTGACCAGAACGCCGGCCATCCCGTCTTTGCCCACGTTGCATCTCCTCGCTCCAGGTCCCAGGTGTCCCGCAGCATGCCACCAGATCATCTGGGGTGGCACACCTCGGCCGGACCGCGAGAGCCGGCCGGCCCCGTCACGTCTCCCGCAGCGGCGCGTACACCTCCGCCCCCAGGCCGAACGTCCAGGCGACTCCTTCCTTGGCCTGCCTCGTCGTCGGCGGTACCCGCAGCCAGTAGGTACGGTGCGTGCCGTCCGGCTCCGGTGTGGAGTTGAGGACCTCCACCATCACGACCGGCTCGTCACCATCGAGTTCGATGCGCCAGAGCGTGCCGGTCTCATCCCGGTGCACGGGACGGGCTCCGGAGTCGCTCAGGTAGCGGTCGTAGCCGTAGTGCTCGAGCATGACCCGGCGCAGCTCTGCGTTCTCCTCGGCGCGGATCCGTTCCGGCGTCAGCGTACGCAGCTCCGCCAGGAAGGCGGCCGGTACCGGCATCCCGCGCCAGGCGTGCAGGGCGAAACCGTCGGGGAAGGCGAGTGCCGGGCCGTCACCGCGGTCGAGCCGGCCGGCCTCGTCCCGGTGCAGGGCGACGGGGCGCTCGCACACCACCGCGACCTTCTCGAACGGCCACCACCAGCCGGCGCTGCGGCACACCTGGACCAGCCCGTCGAGCGGCGACTGGTCCGTGCTGAGGGCAGCGAGCCACGGCGCGTCGTGCTGGCCGAGCACGGCGTCGAGCAGCACCAGCCGTATCTCCGTCTCCGCGCCCGGATCGTCGGCGGCGAATTCGTCCAACACGCCCCTGCGGATCCGCTCGACGAGCGCCTGCGTCGTGTCCCACAGGCGGCCCCCGGTCGCCGACCAGCGTGCCGACCAGCCTGCCGCACCCAACTGCTCGTGCGCGCGGCGACGTTCCGCCGCCCAGGGCGCGGTGCGCACCGCTTCCCGCACGCTCGCCCCCGTGTCCGTGCCGGACAGGGCCCGTATCAGCGTCACAGCCTCACGCGGGGAGCCGGCCCACACCACCCGTTCCGGCGCCCGCAGCCCGGCCCGCCGGTACGCCAGCAGGATGCCCGACTCCGCCCGCGCGCGGTCGGCGGGCACGGACGCCGCGGCGCACTCGCGCCAGCGCTGGATCTCGTCCGCCACCGCCCCACCCGGTTCATCGAGCGAGTTGTCCGAGCTGTCGATCGTCCCGGCCGTGGCCATCTGTCGAGTCGTCAATGCCTTCTCCGCCGCCCTGAGTCCGTCACTCACTCCGTCACTCACTCCGTCCTGCCCCCGTCCCTCACCTCGCTCCTCAGTCGGCCACGATGCGTACGGACCCGGGCACGTACTCCCGCTGCCGGATCACTCGGAACCACCCCTTGGGCAGAGTGATCGCCGCATGCTCCTCGTGGACGACCCGTCCGCCCTCGGGAAGATGCAGCAGAAGCGGCCCGAACTGCCCCAATTCACATATCAGTTCGCCCGGACCGACCACGGCGTGGGCATGGCCGGTGACCTCGCCCAGGGCGAGCACGAGCCGGCCCCGCGCGTCCCGCGGTTCCTTCGGCGCGTGCGGGACATGGGCCGGCACGGCACCGTCCGCGACGGGCACGATCAGCACGTCTCCCTGCCGGTACATGGATCTCCCCTCCCGCCCGGTGCTCGGCGCACCGGACTCCATGCCCAGACAGTACGAGCCGGCACTGACAACGGGCCGCGACCGACCCTGGCGAGGGCCGTTGTCACTGCCTGTTGGTAGAACTGCTGCGCACCGCACACCGCAACCGTTGCACGTCAGGAGCAGCCCGCATGCCCATCGGTGACCACCTGCAGGAGTTGTACCGTCTCCCCGCCTTCACCTTCCCCGGGCCCGACGCGACGACGGAGCTGCCCGAACCCGAGTCCGTCGCCTGGCGGATCACCAGCGGCGCCTACGACGCCGACGAGGAGTGGGAATCGGTCTTCGCCCGCTTCTGCTCCGCGGTGGACACGACCCGCGTACGCGCCCTGATCGTCGGCGCCTGGGAGGACGCCTACGACTGCGCCCCCACCGCCGTCGTCGAGGCACTGCTGGCCGCCCGCGACCGGCTGCCCGCCCTGCGCGCGCTGTTCCTGGGTGACATCGTCTTCGAGGAGTGCGAGATCTCCTGGATCCACCAGACGGACGTCACCGGACTGCTGACCGGCTTCCCCGATCTGGAGGAGTTCGGCGTACGGGGCGGAACGGGCCTGCGCTTCGAGGCACTGCGCCACACCGGGCTGCGCAAACTGAACGTGGAGACCGGCGGACTTCCCGTCGACGTCGTGCGCGGTATCGGCGGCAGCGAACTGCCCGCGCTGGAGCACCTCGACGTGTGGCTGGGCACGTCCTGGTACGGCGCTGACAGCGAGGCCTCCGACCTGGAGCCGATCCTGTCCGGGGCACGCCTGCCGCGCCTGCGTCACCTGGCCGTGCACAACAGCGAGATCCAGGACGAGGTCGCCGCGGCCGTGGCGTCCGCCCCGGTGGTCGCCCAACTGGAGGTGCTGGACCTGTCCATGGGCACCCTGAGCGACGACGGCGCCGCCGCGCTGCTCGGCGGCCAGCCGCTCACCCATCTGAAGAAACTCGACCTGCACCACCACTACATCAGCGAGCCCGTCCAGCAGCGGATACGGGAGACGCTCGAACCGGCGGGCGTCGAGCTGAACCTGGACAGCGACGACGCCGACGAGGAACGGGACGACGACGGCACGGTGTACCGCTATGTCGCCGTCGGTGAGTGAGGACGCACGCCCATGAGCTACTACCCCTCGCACCTGACACGTTTTCACGGTCTGCCCGTGCACGTCTTTCCCTTCGCCACGGACGACCGACGCACCCCATTGCCGGAACCCGCATCCGTCGCCTGGAAGTTCATCGCCGACTGGGAGGAGCCCTTCGAACAGCTCTGGCGCCGCTTCCTCGACGAGGTCCGCACCGACGAGGTCACCGCGCTCGTCGTCGGAGCCTGGTGGGGGAAGCGGGACGAGCGCGGCATCGACCCGGTCCTGGAACTGCTCACGGCCGAGGCACACCGGTTCCCGCGGCTGCGGGCGGTGTTCCTCGCGGACCTGGAGTCCGAGGAGTCGGAGATCTCCTGGATCAAGCAGGGCGATGTCACCCGCGTGCTGCGCGCCTGGCCCCAGCTGGAAGAGCTGGGCGTGCGCGGTTCCGAGGACCTGGTGATCGAGCCGCTGCGCCACGACGGGCTGCGTACCCTGCGGATCGAGTCCGGCGGCCTGGCCCCGGCCCCCGTACGCGCCCTGAGTGCCTGCGAGTTCCCGGCCCTGCGCCGCCTGGAACTCTGGCTCGGTACCACCTGGTACGGCGGCGACTGCACCGTGGAGGACATCGAACCGCTCCTCGGCGCCCTGGGACGCTGCCCCGAACTACGCCACCTGGGACTGCAGAACAGCGACATCCAGGACGAGATCGCCGCAGCGGTGGCCGCCGCTCCCGTCGTCGCGGGACTGGAGTCCCTCGACCTCAGCATGGGCGCGCTGAGCGACGAGGGAGGCGCCGCACTCCTGTCGGGACAACCACTCACCCACCTTCGCTCGCTGAACCTCCGGCACCACTTCATGAGCGACGAACTGGTCCAGCGCGTGCGCGAGGCACTGGAGCCGCACGGAGTGGACCTCGACCTCACCCCGGCCCGGCGCCGAACGCACAGCGCGGAGGGGCGCTATGTCGCCGTCGGCGAATGAGGCGATCCCGGCGAAGGCCACGCGGCCACGCTTCGCGGTCGTCGGCAACCCCGAGAACCGCCGGGTCACGCTGTTCGGCGAGGCGGTGCGCGCGGCCGGGCTGTCCGGCCCGCGCATCGTGTCCTGGGAGGAGGTGCTGCGCTCGGGCGGAGCCGACTTCGCCGTCGACGAAATCGTACGGATCGACTCACCCGGTGAGAACACGGCCGTCGACCGTCTGCTGCGAGGCACCGAGGACCCCACCCGGGTCGAGGGCTCGGCGCGTTGGTACGCGCACTTCATGACCGCGGTGCGCAGCCTGCGGGGCGGCATCCGCCTCGACGACCCGGACGAGCTTGCGGTCCTGTTCGACAAGCGGCGCTGCCACGCTGTCCTCGCCGCGGCGGGAGTCCCGGTTCCCCCCTCACCCACGTCGGGACCCGCAGGCGCGGCCGGTGCGGCGGTGCGCGGCTGGCGCGACGTACGGGCGCTGATGCGCGAGCACCGGATGCAGCGGCTCTTCATCAAGCCCGCGCACGGCTCGTCGGCGTCCGGTGTCCTCGCCGTCGAGGCGTCGGGCACCGGCCGGATCAGGGCCACCACATCCGTCGAACTCACCCCGGACGGACGGTTGTTCAACTCCCTCAAAGTGCGCCGCTACGAACGGGAGCCGGACATCGCCGCCATTGTGGACGCGCTGGCCCCTGACGGACTGCACCTCGAACGCTGGCTGCCCAAGGCATCCCAGCAGGGCCGCGCCGCCGACCTCAGGGTCGTCGTCGTGGACGGCCGGGCCACCCACGCCGTGGTGCGCACCAGCACCTCGCCCCTGACCAACCTGCACCTCGGCGGCAGCCGTGGCGACCTCGACGCGGCCCGGCAGGCCGTCGAGGCGGCCGGAGCCCGCTGGTCCGAGGCCCTGGCCGTCTGTGAACGGGCCGCCGCCTGCTTCCCGAACACCCTGTGCGTGGGCGTCGACCTCCTGCCGGCCGTCGGCTGGCGCCGGTTCGCGGTCGGCGAGGTCAACGCCTTCGGCGACCTGCTGCCACGGCTGACGGGGCTGCCGGGGAGCGGAGCGGAGGGCCGCGACACTTATGCGGCCCAGGTGGCCGCGGTCCTGCGCCGCCCGCCGTCCGCCCCGCACACCGACGTCTCGCATACCGACGTCCCGCACACGCGGCAGGCCGGCCCGCACCTCCAGCACAGAACAGGAAACACCCATGCCAGCGCCTGAACCGAAGCCCGCACCGCACGACCCGCACGACCCGCACGACCCGCACGACCCGCACGACCCGCCCACCGGGCCCGGCGCACCCCCGCCGAACCCCGCTGCCGCCCCGGACGAACCCGACATGAATGAGATCGTCGGCAGCCACGACATCCTGCTCGTCACGCTCGACACCCTGCGCTACGACGTCGCCGCCGAACTGGCCGCGGCCGGCCGCATGCCCAACCTGGTCCGCCACCTCCCCGACGGCCGCTGGCAGCAGCGGCACGCCCCGGGCAGCTTCACCTACGCCTCCCACCAGGCGATCTTCGCCGGCTTCCTGCCGACGCCTGCCGCCCCCGGACCGCACCCGCGCCTGTTCGCGGCGAGCTTCGCGGGCAGCGAGACCACCGCGCAGCGCACCTTCGTCTACGACACCCCGGACCTCGTGTCCGGCCTCGCCAAGGCGGGCTACCACACGGTGTGCATCGGGGGAGTCGGCTTCTTCAACAAGCAGGGCCCGCTCGGCTCGGTGCTGCCGGGACTGTTCCAGGAGTCCCACTGGGAGCCGGAGTTCGGGGTCACCTCACCCACATCGTTCGAGTCACAGGTGGCCCGTGCTGAGCAGCTGATCTGCCAACTGCCCCACGAAAAGCGTCTGTTCCTCTTCGTCAACGTGGCCGCCCTGCACCAGCCCAACTGGTTCCACCTGCCCGGCGCCACCCGGGAGGCGGGGGACACCCGCGAGACGCATGCCGCCGCCCTGGAGTACGTGGACCGGCACATCGGCCGCCTGTTCGCCGCCGTGAGCAGCAGGCGCCCCTGCTTCGCGATCGTCTGCTCCGACCATGGCACCGCGTACGGCGACGACGGCTACACCGGTCACCGCATCGGCCACGAGTCCGTGTGGACCGTGCCTTACGCCCACTTCCTGCTCGACTCCACGCCCGCCCCCGCGGAGGCCGCTCGATGACGACCGTGACCCCCGTGACCGGCCCGCGCCCCCGCAGCGAGCGCCCGCACCACGTGAGCCCGTACCAGAGCTACGTCTACGCCTACCCGCACAAGACGGCCTACAGAAGACTGAAGGACCGCCCCCGACTGCGCACGCTGTGGGAAGCGGAACCGAAGGACACCCTCTCCCTCTACCTCCACATCCCCTTCTGCGAGGTCCGTTGCGGCTTCTGCAACCTGTTCACCCGCATCGGCGCCCCGGACGGCCTGACCGGTGCCTATCTCGACGCCCTCGACCGGCAGGCGACCGCCGTGCGGGAAGCGCTGGGGGAGAAGGAACCCGTCAGGTTCGCCACCGCGGCCTTCGGCGGTGGCACCCCCACCTTCCTCACCGCCGCCGAGCTGGAGCGGCTGTGCGACATCGCCGAATGCCGCATGGGCGCCGACCTGCGGGCCGTACCGCTCTCGGTGGAGGCCTCGCCCGCCACGGCGACCGCCGACCGACTGGAGGTCCTGGCCGCGCGCGGCACCACCCGCCTGAGCCTGGGCGTGCAGAGCTTCGACGACACCGAGGCCCGGGCGGCCGTACGCCCGCAGCGCCGGGCCGACGTCGAGACGGCACTCGGCCGTGTCCGCGACGCCCGGATACCGGTGCTCAACATCGACCTGATCTACGGCATCGACGGGCAGACGGACGAGACCTGGCTGCGCTCCCTGAACGCGGCCCTGGCCTGGCGCCCCGAGGAGCTCTACCTCTACCCGCTCTACATCCGCCCGTTGACCGGCCTGGGCCGCCGCGTCGGCGACGCCGACCCCGCCTGGGACGAGCAGCGCCTGCGCCTGTACCGCCTCGGTCGCGACCACCTCCTCGCCCACGGCTACGAACAGCAGTCGATGCGCATGTTCCGCCGCGCGGACGCACCGCCCCAGGGCGCGGACGACTACGCCTGCCAGACCGACGGCATGATCGGACTGGGCTGCGGGGCCCGCTCCTACACCGCGGGCCTGCACTATTCCTTCGACTACGCCGTCGGCATGCACGAGATCCGCTCGATCATCGACGACTACGTCTCCCGCCCCGCCGCCGACTTCGCCTACGCCGAGTACGGCCGCCCCATCGACTCCGACGAGGCCCGCCGACGCCACCTGCTGCAGTCGCTCCTGCAGGCCGAGGGACTCCAGATCGCCGACTACCGTGCCCGTTTCGGCGGCCGCACCCCCGCGGACGACTTCGCGACCGAACTGGAGCGATTCGCAGCCCTGAGCTGGCTGGAACACGGCGACCCGCGGGCGCAGGCGACCCTGCGCCTGACCCCGGAGGGCCTGGCCCACTCCGACGCCATCGGCCCCGAGCTGTTCTCACCGGCCGTGCGGGCCGCCATGGCCGCCTACGAGAGGAAGTGAGCCCGCACCCGATGGACCTGACCCTCCTCTACCGCGGCCCGCTGTCCTCCTGCGACTACGACTGCCCGTACTGCCCCTTCGCCAAGCGCCGCGACAGCCGGGAGCAGCTCCGCGCGGACCGCGCCTGCCTCGAACGGTTCGCCGACTGGGCCATGGCCCAGTCCACCGACCGCCTCTCGGTCCTCTTCACCCCCTGGGGCGAGGGACTGGTGCGCTCCTGGTACCGGCGCACCCTGACCGAACTCTCCCACCAGCCCCACATCCGCCGCGTGGCCATCCAGACCAACCTCAGCTGCCGCACCGACTGGCTGGCGGACGCCGATCCGGACACGCTGGCCCTGTGGTGCACGTACCACCCGGGCCAGACGCCGTACGACCGCTTCCTGGCCAAGTGCCACGAACTGGTCCGCCACGGGGTCCGCTTCAGCGTCGGCATCGTCGGGCTGCCCGAACACCTGGAGTCGGCCCGGCGCCTGCGCGCCGAGCTGCCCGAGCACGTGTACCTGTGGGTCAACGCCGCGGAAGGCCACACCTACGACGACGCACAGGCCGACCTCTGGACCGCCCTGGACCCGCTCTTTCCCTACAGCCGCCACCCGCACGCCAGCGCGGGCCTGCCCTGCCGCACCGGCGAGTCCGTGATCTCCGTCGACGGCGACGGCACGGTCCGCCGCTGCCACTTCGTCCGAGCCGAACTGGGCAACCTCTACGACGGCTCCTACCGTACGGCCCTCCGCCCGCGCCCCTGCCCCCTCACCGTCTGCGACTGCCACATCGGCTACGTCCACCTGGAGACGCTGCCGTTGTACGACGTGTTCGCGGGCGGCGTCCTGGAACGGATCCCGGTGTCACAGATGGGCAGGGTGGGCGGCGACTGAGGCACCGGGGCGTCGTCCACATCGTGGTGGACGGCGAGACGCGAGGGGCCTGCACGCAGTGACGGCGCGCGAGTTCGTCACGCCGGACGCCCCGCCTCGCCCCGACAACCCGCGCTACGACTCGACATGGCGAGCCATGCCGTCACCAGGACCGTCAAGGACCGGCCCGGCGGTCCGCGTTCGGGCCGGCACGGGGAGCCGAAGGAGGCCTTTGCGTCCTGGCCCGCCCTTACGCCGGGCCCGCCGGGCACTGTCGCGTCGTCGGTTGCGATCGTGGCGCGGCGTCCGGTCTTCCGGCTCGGCTTGCGGTCGGGAGGCCGGGACGGCAGGGTTCGGGGATGTGCCCACTCTGCTGATCGTGCATCACACACCCTCGCCCAACTGCCAGGCCATGTTCGAAGCCGTCGTCTCCGGCGCGACGGACCCGGAGATCGAGAACGTCGACGTCGTACGCAGGGCGGCGCTGTCCGCCACGGCGTCGGACGTGCTGTCCGCCGACGCATATCTGCTGGGCACCCCGGCGAACCTCGGCTACATGTCCGGCGCCCTGAAGCATTTCTTCGACCAGGTCTACTACCCCTGCCTGGACGCTACCCGGGGCCGGCCGTTCGGCTTCTACGTGCACGGCGGCAACGACGTCACGGGAGCGGTGCGCGGCATCGAGTCGATCACGACGGGCCTCGGCTGGCGGCGCGCCGCCGAACCGGTGACCGTGACCGGGGAGCCGGGCAAGGCCGACGTGGAGGCGTGCTGGGAGCTCGGAGCGACGCTGGCCGCCGGACTGATGGACTGACGTCCTTCATCACCGGGCGCATCTCCTCGTGCCACCTGGCGGCGACCGCCCGCGTGCCGCCACCCGTGGCTCACCTCGAGGAACGCCCGGAAGGGCGGGGGCAGTCGGCGCTCGATCCGCCCCTCCAAGGCGCTGAGAGTCCGTCCCGTTCTACGCCGGCTTGAGCCCCTGATCGCCCACCTCGGTCACGAACGACGCGGCGGTGGTGACAGGCGCATCCGGGGTGTTGACGTACGGCACCGTGTACCGCTCCGAACTCGCGGCCACCCCCGACTCCACGGCTTCCTGGACCGGCTTCGCCCTCGCCTGGTCCTCGCTCGGCCCTACGCCGGGCGCGGAGCTCCGGCGTCCGGCCCTCGTCCAGGCCGTCCACCGGCGACTGCGTGCCCTGGGAGAACCGCCGGAGCCGGACGCACTGGCCACCTGGCTCGCCACCCACTGGCCACCCGCCACGCCCCACCACACCTGACCCGCACGGCTACGGCAGCCGCCCTGCATCTCGTCCACCACGCCACCGAGGCCGGGACCCGCCCGACTCCCGGGGGCAGTTTTCGAGCGGGAGTCGGTGACGACCGGACCGGCTGCCGGCCACCGAGCCGTCGCGGGTGGGTGCCCGTGCAGGGGGAGATGGCGGGCGGTCTACCGGCCACCGGCTTCCGGGGGTCGGTCGGCGCCGGCCCGGGCGGTGGTTGCGGGCGGGTCGGCTACCGGCCGTCGAGCCCCCGCAGGTCAGTGTCCGCCCAGGCCCGGCAGGCAGGTCCCGTCGGCTGTGCGGCCGATGACCTCCGCGGTTGCCTGGCCCGCGCTGTCGACCGTGCCGTTGACGCACACTCGGCCTTCGCCGCCGCCGACGAGCATGTCCCGCAGCGGGTCGAACTTGTCGCCCTGCACCTCGATCTCCTCCGACCGCATCCCGAGGGCGTCGGCGGCCGCGGTGCGCAGGCCTTCCTTCGTGGTCCCGGTGGCCGCGAGCTTCTTCAGGGCCGAGGCCAGCCGCTCGGCACGCGGTGCGGCCTGCGCCTTCTGCTGGGTGGTGATGGGCATCGGCGAGCGGTACGCGTGGTTCTCCGCCACCCGCTGGTTCCAGTCGAACGTGATGCACGGGGTCGGCGTCGGCCCTTTTTCCTCGGGAAGCGGACAGTAGCCCTTCGCCGCAGTCGACGACGATGCCGAAGCCCCCGGACCATTCGCGCGGGGATCCGCCGACGGATCGGCGCATCCGGTGGCCGCGACGGCGATCAGTACAAGGAGCGGGGCGGCGACGAGCCGGGGCCGTATCCGTGTCATGCGCCAATCATGGCAGGTTCATGGCTTCCCCTTCGCGTCGGCCGGCGTCGTGTTCCGGCGGCGTCCGAGGAGCGGTGATGCGAGACTCCCCGTACGGTCCGGAGTTCCGGTCTCGGAACGCGGCTGGGCCGGACCGCCGCCCTGGAGGAGGTTTCGCGGTGATGGAGGAACCGGACGACGCGCCGGACGAGGCCGAGGCTCTCACCGGCGTGTTCCTCTTCCGCGTGCCCGAGAGCGCCTGGTGGTGGTCCGACGAGATGTACCGCATGCTCGGCTACGACCCCGACGAGGTGACGGCGACCGGCGACATGCTGGACCGGCACGTGCACCCCGACGACCGGAAGAGCATCCGCCGGGTGTGGGACCAGGGGCTGAGCACGGGGCTGCCGTTCAGCACGTACTACCGGCTCCTGACCCGTGACGGGGAGGAACGGCACGCCGTGCTGGTGGGCGACGGCCGCGTCGACGACGGCTCGGTGGTCGTGCTGCGGGGGTTCGTCGTGGACGTCACCGAACCGGTCCAGAAACAGGCCCAGAAGTCGGCCGACGCGGACATCGCGCGCGCCCGCGCCTCGCAGGAGGACGTGGACGTGGCGCGCGGTGTCCTGATGGCGCTGTACGGCGTGAACGAGGACGTCGCCCTGCGCGTGCTGCGTCGTCACTCCCAGCAGACGAACGTGAAACTCCGAGCGCTCGCCCACGCGGTCGTCGAGGCCACACCCACGCCTCCCGGGCACGGGCAGCACGACCTCCACCAACGGATCGCGCAGGCCCTGTATCCGGAGGCATGAGGGGGCGGGCCCACCAGCGGCGGCTCCGGTCTCGTACCGACGCTTTCGAACTCCTTCCCAGTGGCCCCGATCCGGTCCGTGATCGGCATTGTCAGTGGTCGCAAGTATGTTCAGCCGTGTCCCGCCGATCCGGGGTGACAGTCCCCTGGGCGCAAAGGAGATGGCGCGTTGTCAGATTGGGAGAGGTCCAGCACGGCACGGGTGATCCCACCCGCCCGGCCGCGCAAGCTCGCCAAGGTCCCGTTCGTCGAACTGGCCGACGGACGCCTGCAGGGCGTGGTGTCCAGCGGCTCGGACATCGAGCGGGTCTACGTCTCGTCGGTCGCGGCCCGGACGTACGCGTTCGCCTGCAGCACCAACAACAACCGGCCCTGTGGCGGAGCGCGCGGCTCGTTCTGCAACCACATCCGCGCCCTGATCAACGAGGCGGTGCTGCAGTACGGCGCCGAGCGCGTCGCCCGCTATCTGCGGGTCGAGTCCGTGGACGGGGAGCCCAGCGCACAGAGCCTCGCCGCCGACATGATCGGCACCCGCCCCGCACAGGCGGACAGCACGGCCGCCGCCCCCGTCTTCAGCCGGTTCCTGCGCCACCTGGCCTACCTGGAACTCGTGCCGACCACCGCCCCGTTGCCGGAGATGCAGTGGTTCCCGCCGACCAGGGCGGTGGCGATGGGGGTGTCCCCGCGCGAGCTCGGTGCGAGCGTGGGGGAGCACACGGACCTGCTCGCCGAACCGATCCCAGGGGTCGACGAAGCCCTGGCCGCCGTCGACGCCTTCGACCGGGCTCTCGTCGGCGGTCTGCTCCGCCCCCGGCCCGCCCAGGCCGCCGAACTGACGGAACTCGCGCAGGCGGTCGCGGGCACGCCCCTGGCCTCCAGGGTCGCCGAAGCCGCCGAGAAGGCGGCGACCGGAGCCGCGGGCGAGGACCACTTCGTCGCCCTCGCCGCCGCGCGCACCGCACTCCTGGGCTCCGTCCACGACGCCCTGGTGACCCGCGTCGAGGAGGCGACCGGCCGGCCGCGTGGTGAGGAGTCAGCCCCGACCTTCGGCGAGCAGCAGGCCGCGAACCTGCTTGCCGCCGCCCGCTCCTGGCTCTCCGACCTGGCACGCACCGGATGGCAGGCAATCGACCACGACGTGGTCTCCGGATCGGCACAGGTCGTCTCCGCCATGCTCCCGGACCCGTCCCTGCGCCGCCTGGCGACCCTCCTCGACGGGTTCGCCGCCGAACTCGCCGCATCCTGTCCCGGCGCGGCCCTGGAACGGATCCCGGTACGCCGCTGGGCCGACCTGTGGTCACGGGCGATGCTCCTGACGCTGCCCGGTGCCGCTGACGCGCCCGCCGTCGGTACGGCCACCGGCCGCCTGCTGCCCCTCGGCGTCGACGTGCACGAACACGCGACCGCCGCACAGGCGCAGGTCCACGCCGTGTTCGAGCCCGCCGACGGCGCCCCGCCCCGTCTGGTGCGCGCTGGTGTCGCGGTGCCGAAGCCGGACACGGTCGTCGGCGCGGGCGTGTGGCAACTGCTCCGCACACACATGTCGTTGCTGGCCGCCGCCGGCGAAGGCCGCTCGATGGACATCGCCGACATGCCGATCACCGCCGAGGGAGACCTGATCTGGAGCGACGAGCACGCGCGTCCGGGCGAGCCCACCGACGCCTTCGCCGCCGCTCGTGTCGCCCTGCCCACCGCGGCGGCCTCGGCGACCGCACCGCTGGACCGGCACCCGGCGCGCATCGCCGTCCCCGTGTTCCTGGAGGGCTACACAGTCCACAAGACCGAGCAGAAGCACGCCGCACCGGACGGCCAACAGGCCGACGGCGTACTGACGTTCACTGTCGCTGGGCGCCCTCTCGCTGTCGACACCGACCGCATCCCGACCGCCGGCCCGCTCACACCCGAGGCCGTCGCGGCTTCGAGCGCGTGCATCGGGCTGCTCCGCTGGGACGCCGGGACGTTCGGCGTCCAGCCCCTCGCCGTCGAGACGACCGTACGGAAGAAGGCCGTCGCGATCCACGCCGGGGGATGGGCCGGCGGCACGACGGACAAGGCCGGCGCCAAGGCGGAGAAGGCCGCCGCCGACGCCGTGGTGGTGCTGCGCGAGCGCGCCGGAAGGCTGCTGCGGAAATGACCGAGCGGACGAGCGAACAGAATTCGGAAGCGGCCCCGCACGACAACCGCCGTCAAGTCCTGTACTGGCGGCTGCTCGCCCGTCTCTTCGACCACGAGGAGCAGGCGACCCTGGAGTCGTCGAGCCTCGCCGTCGTCGAGGACATCGGCCTGCCGCCCGCGGTCCTCGACCCGCAGGCCTCCGTCGACTCGATCGTGCAGCGCCACCCGGAACTGGCCGCCGAGTTCGACGGCCTGATGGTCCCCGAGACCGAGCCTGAGACCGAGACGGAAGAAGGTGACGGCTCACGCGATCGTGCCGCCGAGGTGCGGCGCGCCGCGCTGGTGTCGAAGGTGTTGCTCAACGTCTTCGCCTCCGCCTCCGGGACGGTCACCGCGGGGCAGTTGTCGCGCTGGCAGTCCGACGCGGGCTGGCTGGAGCGTGCCCTCGGCTGCAAGCCCGGCGAGCTGCGCGGCGGCCGCCCCGGGGGAGGGGGCAGGGGTTCGGGCGTGAGCCCGACCGGCTCCGGCGGTGGCGGTACGACGCCCGACCTCAGCCGGTTGATTCCGGCGATCGGGCCGGAACTCGGCGCCATCGAGGCCGACCTCGTCAAGCGGATGCACCTGCGCGAGGTGCTCGCCGATCCCAAGCTGGCGGCTCAGCTGACGCCCAGCATGTCGCTGATAGAGCAGTTGCTGCGGGACAAGAACAACCTGTCCGGCGTGGCCCTGGCCAACGCCAAGGACCTGATCCGCCGCTTCGTCGACGAAGTCGCCGACGTGCTGCGCACCCAGGTGGAGAAGGCGTCGGTCGGCGCCCTGGACCGCTCGGTCCCGCCCAAGCGGGTGTTCCGCAACCTCGACCTCGACCGCACGATCTGGAAGAACCTCACCAACTGGAGCCCGGAGGAGGAGCGGTTGTACGTCGACCGCCTCTACTACCGGCACACCGCCCGCAAGACCACACCCCAGCGGCTGATCGTGGTCGTGGACCAGTCGGGCTCGATGGTCGACTCGATGGTGAACTGCACCATCCTGGCGTCGATCTTCGCCGGGCTGCCGAAGGTGGACGTCCACCTCATCGCGTACGACACCCAGGCCCTCGACCTCACGCCGTGGGTGCACGACCCCTTCGAGACCCTGCTGCGCACCAACCTCGGCGGCGGCACCGACGGCACGGTTGCCATGGCGCTGGCCCAGCCGAAGATCGCCGAGCCACGCAACACCGTCGTGGTGTGGATCTCCGACTTCTACGAATGGCGGACCGAGCCGCTGTTCGAAAGCATGGCCGCCATTCACCGCTCCGGGGCCAAGTTCATCCCTGTCGGCTCGGTGACCAGCTCCGGCCGCGCCAGCGTCAACCCGTGGTTCCGGGAGCGCTTCAAGGACCTCGGCACACCCGTCATCTCCGGCCACATCCGCAAGCTCGTCCACGAGCTCAAGACGTTCCTCGCTTAAGAATTTTTCAGAAAGGCACTGACATGTCCGACCTGTTGCGCGCCCCCGCCGAGCTCAAGTACGCCGAGGAACTGGACTGGCTGGAGTCGGTCGACGACGGCCCCAAGCCCTTCTCCTGGCGCCTGTCCCCGAAGATGGTCCGCCTGTTCGTCCTCGGCTCCGAGCGCTCGGACGGCCTCGACCGGGAGATCTCGCAGAAGTGGTTCGGCGACCGCAGCTTCGTCGAGCGTTCCATCGTCACCCTGGCCTCCGACCGCGGCCTGCTGCTCATCGGTGACCCCGGCACCGGCAAGAGCTGGCTGGCCGAGCTGCTGTCCGCCGCGATCAGCCGCAACTCCACGCTCGTCGTGCAGGGCACGGCCGGCACCACCGAGGACCACATCAAGTACTCGTGGAACGTGTCCATGGTGATCGCCAAGGGGCAGTCGAGGGAGTCGATGATCCCCTCACCGATCATGACCGCGATGGAATCCGGCGCGATCGGCCGCTTCGAGGAACTCACCCGCTCCACCAGCGATGTCCAGGACGCGCTGATCTCGATCCTGTCCGAGAAGTACATCTCCGTCCCGGAGCTGGACAGCGACAACATCGTCTTCGCCAAGCCCGGGTTCTCCGTCATCGCCACTGCCAACAGCCGCGACCGGGGTGTCAACGACCTGTCCTCGGCGCTCAAGCGACGCTTCAACTTCGTACGCATCCCGGTGGTGACCAACAAGAAGAGCGAGGCGGAGATCGTCCGGTTCCGCACCGAGGAGCTGCTGCGCCGTCACCAGATCGAGCTGGACGTGCCGCCGACGCTGCTGGACGTGTTGCTGCAGAGCTTCGCCGACCTGCGCGCCTCCGCGGCCGCGGCCGGCAGCGACGACGAGAAGCTCGAGTCCGCGCTGTCCACTGCCGAGCAGATCGGCGTGCTCGAGGACGCGATCCTGCACAGCAACTTCTTCGGCGAGCGCGCGCTGACCGCCCACACGCTCGCCTCCTCGCTCGTGGGGTCGCTGGCGCGCCGCGAGCCGGAGGACCTGGCCATCCTGAACAAATACCTGCACGGCGTCGTCGAGCCGCGCAGCAAGGAGGAGGGCGGGTCCTGGCCGGAGTTCCTGGAGGGCGGCCGCGACGCGATCGCCACCCTGTCATGAGCGGCCCGAACGAGGGGACGTTCACCGCGCTGCGCACCCAACTCCAAGAAGCTGCCACGGCGTTCGCCGACGGGCCCGGCGCGCTGGAAGGCATCCTCCTCGGCATCGTCGACGACGTCGACCGCGCGGTGCGCGAGCCGCTGGAGATCTTCCCGGTCTGTCACCACTCGCCCGCCTCGGCGATAGCGATGGCCCGCAGACTGCGCGAGAAGCAGCCGAAGGTCGTGTACCTCGAACTGTGCGAGGACATGGCACCGCTGCTCACCGAACTGCGCAACTGCCGGCTCCCGGTGGCGGTGCAGGCGTTCGCCACCGAGACCGACGGCTTCCCGGCCGAGTGGTCGCCGCTGTCGGTGGTCGCGCCGATCACCGAGGCGTCGGCCGAATACCAGGCGATCGCCTACGCACTCGACACGCCGGGCGTGGAGCTGGTCCTCGTCGACCGCTCCTCGGACCACGTGTTCCAGTGGGACGCACGCGGAACGCAGTCCGCCGAGCTCGGCGCCGATCCAGGGGGGTCGGACGCCCCGCCGGCCGAGGAGGAGGCCGCGCTGCACGGCGACGCGGTCGGCGTGGAGATCGGCGACCTGCGGCCGCGCTTCGCCGAACTGGAGGAGCACCTGCTGCGCCACGGCCGGGTGCGGCACTGGTCGGAATGGTGGCACCAGTACGTCGAGCTGCCGCTCGGCGACAGTGACCACGACACCTACCGCCAGGTCATGCTCCTGATCGGCAGCCTCTTCCGGCGCCTCGCTCCCGGTGACGACCATCGAGTGCGAGTGGATGAGGACCGCGAGCGCTTCATGTGGACCAGGATGCGCGAGCACCTGACCGCGACCGGCACGGATCCGGCGGACTGCCTCTACGTCTGCGGCGCGTTCCACGCGGCCAGCCGCGTCGCGGAGTTCGGCGTCCAGGGCGCCGACACCTTCGAGATCGGCCCTCGCACCGCGACCAAGTGGCAGCACGGCCTGATCCCGTCCAGCCACGCCGCGATCGAGGCGCAGTTCGGCCTCGCCGCCGGCTCGGTCTCCATCGCCGCCACGGTGTGGGCGAAGAACGTGCGGCGCACGCGCGTGGAGCCGTTCCGCCTGGCGGGACAGGCGGGCACGAAGAAGTCCAGGGCCAAGAAGGCCGTCGCCGCTTTGGTGCCGATGGCTCCGCCCTCGGACCGGTTGTCAGGCTTCCTGCAGAGACCGCCCGTCCTCGACCGCCTCGACGAGACCGAGCTGCTCGGCTGGTCGGTGGAGATCGTGCGTGCCGCGCGCCGCAACGGTTACCTCGCCTCCACCGCCGACGCCATCGCGGTGTTCGAGACGTCGATCCTGCTCGCGGGGATGCGTGACCGGGCCAAGCCCACGCCGTACGACTTCCAGGACGCGGCCGTCACCTGCATCGAGAAGGACACCGTGCCGGGCCGGCGCGACGTACGCCGCCTCGTGGAGATCATGATGGGTGGCGACCGGATCGGCCAGGTCGGCTACGACGCGCTGCCACCCCTGGCCCGCGACGTGCACGACCGGCTCACGGCGCTGAATCTGAAGCTCCAGCAGCGCGGCGTGCAGCGGGCGTTGCTGGACATCGCCTCCCGGCCGGAACTGGAGCGGTGCTCCGACGTGCTGTGGATGCTGCGGTACCTGATGCCACAGGGCGCCGCACGCCCGATCATGGGGGAGCGGCGCCTCGGCGAGCGGCCGATCCAGGAGTCGTGGGACCTGGCGCTGGGCACCCATCAGCGTGCCCTCATCGAACTCGGCTATGAGGGCGTGAGCATCGAGCAGGTGCTGGAGCAGCGCCTTCGGCGCACGGCGTACGGCCCGCAGGCGACCGCGGCGACCGTCCTGGAGGCCGTCGAGGACGCGACGCTGTACCTGCGCAGCCGCCGCCTCGCCGACGAGCTGGGCACCCGCGCCCTGGAGGTCCTGGGGGCCGAACGCAGTGTCGACGGCGCGCCGGAGGTGCTGCGCCGGGTACGCCGACTGCTGGCGTACTACCGCACCAGCGAGCCCGTGCTGCCGCCGTGGATCGAGTCCTTCGTCAAGGCGGGATACGCGCACTACTGCACCCTGTTGCCGACGGCGTTCACCGACGAGGACGCGACTGTCCGGCAGGTCGCCGCGATGCTCGGCTTCCTGTTCAGCATGGAGAGCCTGGCGCTGTCGCTGGGCTGCGACCGGACCCAGCTGGAGCTGGCGGTCGCGCAGTCGCATCCGCAGGACCCGTCGAAGACGGCGCTGCTGTGGGCGGCCCAGGCGCAGCTCGGGCACCTGTCTCGCGCGGACCTGCGGACACGGTGCGACGAACTGCTGGGCAACCCCCTGGTGGTGCCGGCCTATCCGCGCTACCTCAGCGGCTTCGTGCACGCCCTGGAGCCGGTGCCGGGCCTTACGGACTTCGTCGTGGAAGCAGTGTCCAACGCGTTCGCACGGTTGCCGGATCCCGTGCTCCTGCCGTGGCTGCCGACCCTGATCACCACCCTGCGGTCCGGCGGCGCCGAGCTGGCCCCGCTGCTGATCCGTGAGGCGGGCCGGATCTTCCCCGGCCGGCTCGCGGCGCTGGACGAGTGGGTGCCGCCGTGGCGGGACCGGCAGGAGCCGCGAGCCGTGCGGTCGGCTCGGCGCGCGGACTTTGGCCGGGGCGTCGCGCTCCTCGCCGCCCACCCCGCGACGTGCGAGGCCGTGGCGAGCCTGCTGGGCTGCGACGGGACCTGGGAGACGGCGGATCCCGGCCCGCAGGGCGTGGCGCTGGTGGCCCGTCATCCAGCTACGGCGACAGCGCTGGAGGCGCTGCTGGCGGCCCGCTGACTCCTGCCGGGGGAATCCGGGCAGTCGGGCCCGCCTGCCGGATCCGCCGTGGTGACGCGACGGCGGATCCGGCTCGCTTGGAACCAGGGAGGAGGAGGGGAGAGGGCGGACCGGCTATCGGGGCGTCAGTACGACGCGCCGGCCGGGAGTGACGGGAGCGCTCCAAGCTGCGCTTCGGCTCGCCCGGCAAGGAGACGGTCTCGTCCGTGCCCCGGGCCGGGCAGGAGGTGCAGGCGCTCGGGATCGCGGCCGGCGGTCACCACATGGGCGGCACCGAGGTGCTTGGCGATCTGCACGGCGAGCCGGCCGGCGCTGCCGGTCGCGCGCAGGACCAACACGCTCGCCGCGGTCCGCAGGACGACACGGCGGCGCAGGGCGACCCAGGAGGATATCCCCGGGTTCGTCGCGGCGGCCACCGTGACCGGGTCGGTGCCGTCCGGCAGGGTGATGGCGCGGCGCCGGTCGGCGACCTCGCCCGCCACCTGGGCCTGACGAGTCGTCCATGACCGGCCTGGTCGCCCGCGCCGAGAAACGCGAGCTGGTCCAGCGGCTTCCCTCGCCCCATGACGGCCGCGGCGTGCTGGTCGGCCTCACCCTGCTCGGACGGCAGCTCACCGACGGGTGCGCTGCCGAGGCCGATCGTCAGATCATCGCGCTGACCTCGTCATTCACGGCCACCGACCACACCCGGATCCCAGCCCTGACGGCGAAACTCCTGTACGCCGCGCAGGCCGACGGCGGCGCTTTTTGACCCGGCCGGCCCGACGGATCGGGCGAGGAGGCGGTCGAGTACCAGGGCGGCAGGTGCGTAACCCGACTGAGCGCCCTGAATGGTGGGATCGACCGGCGTGACTGACGGTAGATCACGTCAAGGCCGGGTCAAGTCAGCTGATGAAGCGCCAGCTGCCCGGCTGCGATGGAAGGACCCTCACATGCGATCTGCCCGCATGCTGCTCGCCACGGCAGCGGCCACGGCTGCCCTAGCGGTCGCCACACCCGGGGCTCACGCGGCCGGCGACGACTGGGACAACGAGGACTCGTCTTACAGCAAGGAGCAGGACAAGGACAGTGACCAAGACTCGTCCTACAGCAAGGAGCAGGACAAGGACAGCAGCGACGACTCGCCGCGCGGTGGAATTCACGCCGGTGGCGGTGCGCTGACCGCGCTGAGCAGCGACGACTGGGGCTCCGGGTCGGACTCGAAGCAGGACTCGGAGACCTCCAAGGACAAGGACCAGGACAAGGACCAGGACAAGGACAGCGGGTACGGCAAGGACCAGGACAAGGACAGCGGGTACGACGAGGAGAAGGACAGCGGGTACGGCAAGGACGACGGGAGCGACGAGCGCGACAAGCCCAGCGGCGGCATGCACACCGGAGGGGGCGCGCTGGCCGCACCGGGCGTCACCGCCGGCGGGCTGGCCGTCCTGGGTGTCGCAGCGACCGGCGTGTACGCGTTGCGTCGAAAGAAGGCGGGCGAGGGTGTGGCCTGACCATGCCTGACGTGATAGCAGCCGGGTCGCCACCGGTTGCCTTCCGTGGTGGCCCGGCCTGCTTTCCGCATGTCGTGCCCGCTCAGCTGCCGAGCCAGAGTGAGGTGGTCCCCATGGCAGCCAGTCCTCCTCCCCCTACCGGAACCCAGCCGGCGCTGTCCGATGAGGGAACCCGTTCCACCACCACGTGGCTGTGGGGCGCGGCTGTCATGGTCCTGGCGGTGCTCATGATCAGCGGCCGGAACGAGTCGTCCGATCCCGCTTACCCACCGCGCACCACACAAGCCGGCGCGTCGGCCTCGTCGGCCGCGCATCCGGTGGGAAAGCATCTGCCGAGATCCAGACCGAAACGCCTGCTCATCCCCAAGATCTCTGTCGACGCCCCCTTCACCGATCTTGCCATCGGGAGTTCGGGGCACCTGCAACCCCCGGCCGCCGCCGACGTCAACCTCGTCGGCTGGTACGCCGAGGGGGCGTCCCCCGGAGAGGCGGGCACCGCGATCATCGCCGGGCACGTCGACACGGCGACGTCCGCGGCCGTGTTCGCGGACCTCTCCGAACTGGAGAAGGGTGACAAGTTCTACATCGCACGGGCAGATGGGCGCAGGGCGTCGTTCGTGGTCGACGACGTCGAGACGTTCGAGAAGGACGACTTCCCCGACCGGCGTGTCTACGCCGACACCCCGCAGGCCCAGGTGCGGCTCATCACCTGTGCGGGGGACTACGACCGTGAGGTGAAGGACTACACCGAGAACCTGGTGGTCTTCGCCCATCTCACCTGATCAGGTCGGAGAGTCCAGGAACGAGGTGACCGTCGAGGCCGATGGCGGCAGGGGCCAGGACCATCGCGAGCATGCCGATCCACGGGCAGGCAGGGGCGAAGACGGTGACGACTCCGGTCTTTCACACCAACCTGACGGGATGGATGTCCGTGCGCGCGACGGCCGCGTCACGCTCGGCGGCCAGTGCCGTGCGGCGCTCGTCGCACATGTAGCCGTCGTAGCCGGCCTGTGAGGCGAACTCGATCAACTGGATCTCGGTCGGGGCCGGATCCTGGCCGTCGGTGCGGGCCCGCTGCACAATCCGGCCGCCGTGCTCGCTCAGGAGCGCCAGAACCTTGTCCTCATAGGCGACCAGGGCCTCGGCCGCGCCCGGCCGCGCCCACAGCAGCACGCACAGTTGTATCTTCACGGCACCCGACCCTATCCGCTGCGGTTCCTGGAACTCGTCGGACCCGGCATCGGCATCGTCCAGTCCACAAGCGGCACCCCGGCGGCACCGGCGAACAGAACATCCGCGACGAGGACATCGCGATGTACGGGGCGGTCGACCTGCATCACCGACGCCGTCGCCGCGTCCAAGCAGAGGGGGACTTGTCCAAGAGGCCGGGGGCCACGGTGATGACCGGTACCAGGGAAGGGCCGCGCGGCGTGGACCGGCGGCGTGAGGTTCGCAGGCGAGACGCTCGGGTGCGGGCCGCCCGCCGCTCTCGGAAACGGGCGGAGCGCAGGCGCCGTACGCCGGGAACGTCTGCGGAAGTCCGCCGCCGCAGTCGTGCCCTGAGGCGGCGGGTGTGGGGATCGCTCGCCGCGCTCCTCGGCGTCGTACTCATGGTGTTCGGGGCGATGACACTGCGCGCGCCGGGGGACAATCCGGAGCTGTCCGTGGGAGTCGCGCTCGCCTTGCTGGCGCCGGGTGTCTACGGCGTGTGCGTGGGCGTCGTCGTCCTGCGCCGGGCGCGCGAGGAGTTGCCCGAGTCGCTCACCATGTGGGGACTGATGACATGGTTCGCCATGGTCGCCGCGATCCCGGCAGTCGCCTACGGCTCCACGTCCGGCGGACCGGTCATCGTGGGAGCCGTCTGGGGCGCGTTGCTGCTCCTCGGCTGCTGGTTCGTGCGCCGCGAGACGGACGACTGACCACGGGTGCGGTCAGCGGGCTCGCGGCACGTCGAGAGCGGTGAGCGTCACGTCCAGCGTCGTGCGCTGCTCACTGGCCTCGAGGCCGCGGTCGAGGAGGCGCTCGATGGTGCGCAGGTGTTGGCCACCATGCTGCCTACTACAAGGCGGGGGACCGACTGCGCCGAGGTTGCCCGGGGCCCTCAGGCCGATGTCGGCCGGGCGGCTCCCCGGGCGTTCGCTGCCGCGGTCCGCACATCGAGGGTGGCGGCCAGCAAGGGCAGTGCCCGGGCGAGTTCGCCGTGGTCGTCGATGGCCTCGAGGAGGCCGGTCTGTTCGGCGTGGACGCGGTCGGCGGCGCGCTCGTGCAGGGTGCGGCCGCGGGCGGAGAGGTAGAGCAGGACACGGCGGCGGTCGGCGGGATCGGGGCGGCGGTAGACGAGGTTGCCGGCGACCATGCGGTCGACGAGCTTGGTGAGGCTCGGCGCGGGCATGAGCGCGTAGTCGGCGATCTCGGTCATCGGGTGGCCCCGGCCGTCGGACGTGATCGACAGGACGCGCCACTGCTCGACGGAGCATCCCTCTTCGGCCAGCACGGCGGCGAGGCGCTGGACAAGGCGCCGCTCGGCGTGGCTGAGGAGGTGGGCGAGATCCTGCGACGGTACGGACCGCATTGCCGGTGTCCTTCCGGTAGGTCTACTGTCCGACAGGTTAAAGGGCCTCCGCGAGGGCGCCGGGGCCGAGAGCGGGATCCGCGTCCCCCTTGCCCTCATGGAGGTGGGCTGTGCATCTGGGGCCGCCCGTACGCAACGGCAGCGCGGGCGAGACGCTGGCCGTGGCCCTGGTCGTGCCCTTGCAGGGCCCGGCGGGGGTCTTCGGGCCGGCCTGTGAGCTGGCCGCGCAGTTGGCGGCGGAGGAGCTCAACGCCGCGGGCGGGGTACTGGGGCGCGAGGTCCGGCTGGCGGTGGTCGACGGCGGGGCGCCGCCGGAGCGGGTGGCGGCCGAGGTCACGGCCCTGGTGTCGCTGGGCGCGGTGGACGCGGTGGTGGGCTGGCACACCTCGGCGGTGCGCCAGGCGCTGGTCCCGCGCCTCGCGGGCCGGGTGCCGTACGTGTACACCGCCCAGTACGAGGGCGGCGAGCACGCTCCGGGCGTGTTCCTCACCGGGGAGACCGACGCGGCGCAACTGCTCCCGGCGATGCGGCTGTTGGCCGAGTCCGCCGGCGTGCGGCGCTGGTGCACGGTCGGCAACGACTACGTCTGGCCACGAGTCACCGCACACGCGGCCCGCCGGTACGCCCGCGCCTGCGGTGGCCGGGTGCGCGACGAGGTGTTCGTGCCGCTGGGGACGCACGAGTTCGGGCCGGTGCTGCGGCGGATCGAACGGTGCGAGGCGGACGCCGTGCTGATGCTGCTGGTCGGGGACGACGCCGTGCGCTTCAACCGGGCGTTCGCCGCGTGCGGACTGCACCAGCGGTGCCTGCGGCTGAGTACGCACATGGACGAGAACATCCTGCTGGCCACCGGCGCGGAGGCGACTGACGGACTCTGGGCGACGGCCGGGTTCTTCGAGACGCTGGCCACCGCCGAGAGCCTGGACTTCGGCGGTCGGTACGCGGCGCGGTTCGGGATCGAGGCGCCCGTCGTGGGCAGTCTCGGCGAGTCGTGTTTCGAGGGCCTGCGGCTGCTCGCGGCGCTGGTGGAAGGGGCCCGGTCGCTGGACGTACGGGCGATGTGCGCGGCCGGCGACACGGTCTCCTACGAGGGGCCGCGGGGAGCGCTGCGGCTGCGCGGCAACCATCTCGACCAGCGGCTCTATCTGGCGCGGGCGGACGCCTTCGCGTTCGACATCGTGGCCCAACTCTGACCTCCCCTCCCACACACCCGTTGACATTAACCCGCCGCAGAAATATTTTCCAGGGGAAGTATTGGAGGCGGATCGAGTGTGGCCGGACTGGCTTCCAGAAATGAAGGAATCGCCCGTCCAATTCGTCAAAAGTCCAGCTCAGCCACTTTTCTACGCGCGTCATGGAAGGGTTTGAAAAGAAGTCTCCATTTAAAGAACGCGAAACCGTCGAGAAACAATGCGGCTGGAATCTTCCGTGGACCGCCCCGGGTCGTCCGGGGCGGCGGCCCTGTCTACGGAAGAGGGAAGCACCGTGACGGAGATTGTCGACAACCAGGCACCGCCGGGAGTGGCGGACGCATCCGTCCGGGAGTCCGGTACGAGCGGCCGGAAGTACAACGGCTGGACGCAGAACGACACCCTGGAGGACTACTCGCTGCGCTACGCGCCCAAGTCCTTCCGCCGCTGGACGCCCTACGTCGTGGCGACCACGGCCCTGGGCGGCATCGCCTATCTGGCGGACTTCGCCATCGGCGGCTCGATCGCCATATCCAACGGGTTCTCCAGCGCCCTGGTGGCCATCCTCGCCGCCGCCGTGACCATCTTCCTGACCGGCATCCCGATCTCGTACTACTCGGCGAAGTACTCCATCGACATGGACCTGCTGACCCGGGGCGCGGGCTTCGGCTATCTCGGCTCGACGCTGACCTCGGTCATCTACGCCAGCTTCACCTTCATCTTCTTCGCCCTCGAAGGTTCGATCATGGCCCAGGCCCTGGAGCTGGGCCTGCACATACCGCTGGCCGTGGGCTACATCATCTGCTCGCTGATCATCCTGCCGCTGGTGGTCTACGGCATGACGGCGCTGTCGAAGATGCAGGTGTGGACCCAGCCGATCTGGCTGGTCCTGATGGTCGCCCCGTTCGTGTCCATCGCGATCCAGGAGCCCGGGAAGTTCTCGGAGTTCACCCACTTCGCGGGCAACTCGCCGACCGGGTCGAGCATCAGCATGCTCGGCGTCGGGGCGGGCGCGGGCGTGGCCCTGTCGCTGATCGCGCAGATCGGTGAGCAGGTCGACTACCTGCGCTTCATGCCGGACAAGACGCCGCAGAACGCCAGGAAGTGGTGGGGCGCGGTACTTTCCGCGGGCCCCGGCTGGGTGGTGCTGGGCGCGGCGAAGCAGATCGGCGGCGCGTTCCTCGCCTTCTACATCGCGGGCAGCGTGGGGCTCGCGAAGGCGAACGAGCCGATTCAGCAGTACGTCTCCGGGTTCAAGACCTTCGCCGCCCCTGTCGCGCTGGGCCTGGCCACCTTCTTCGTCATCCTCTCCCAAATAAAGATCAACTCGACGAACGCGTACTCCGGTTCGCTGTCCTGGTCGAACTTCTTCTCCCGCCTGACCCACCATCACCCCGGCCGGGTCGTCTACATCTTCCTCAACGTCGGCATCGCGCTGGCCCTGATGGAAGGCGGCGTGTTCGGCTTCCTCAACACGGTCCTCGGCTTCTACTCCAACGTCGCCATCGCCTGGATCGGCGCGGTCGTCGCCGACCTGGTCATCAACAAGCCGCTGAAGCTCAGCCCCTCGTACATCGAGTTCAAGCGGGCCCACCTGTACAACTTCAACCCGGTCGGCTTCGGCTCGATGCTCATCGCCTCGGCGGTCTCCATCGCCGCCTACTTCGAGGCGTTCGGCGACTACGGCAAGGCCTACTCGCCGTTCATCGCGCTCGTCCTGGCCATGGTGCTCTCCCCGCTGTTCGCGGTGCTCACCAAGGGCAAGTACTACATCGCCCGCATCGACGACCTCGAAGAGCCGCTGCTCGCCGCGGACGGCCTGCCGTCGGCGGCCACCCTGACCTGCTCGGTGTGCGCGGACACCTTCGAGCGGCCCGACATGGCGAACTGCCCGTTCCACGCGGGTGCGATCTGCTCGCTGTGCTGCAGCCTGGAGAAGGACTGCCACGACTCCTGCAAGAGCGGCTCGGCCACCGGTCCCGTCGACCTCGCCCTGCCCACCGTGCGGTCCGCGGACTGACCTGCGCATCGTCCGACGACGCCCGGCCGAGTCTCGCGACCTGGCCGGGCGCTGTGCCGCGGACCGGTCCGCAAGCCGCCCAGTCCCTTCGCTACGTCGACGAGCGCGGGCCGAGAGTCGCCGTGAACGGGGTGACCGGGCGCTCCAGGCGTGCGCCGTCCACCGTGATGTCCACCGCCTCGTTGAAGAAGGCGAGAAGTCCCGCGACGGCCGCCACCGCGGGCAGCGGCTGCGGGTAGCTCCAGACGATGTTCGGCGGTACGTCGCCGCCGGAACGCCACGACCAGTACTGGGCGGTGCCCTTGTACGGGCAGCCGGTGCTGTGGTCGGTGGCCTCGAACAGGTCCAGGCGGACGTCCTCGCGCGGCAGGTAGTAGCGCACCGGCAGACCGGTCTCGAACAGCAGCACCGGACGGCGGGAGTCCGCGACGACCGTGCCGTCGATCTCCACCTGGACGTGCCGGCTGCTGGGCAGGGCGTCCACCCGCTTGTGCGGGTCACGGGGGTGGACGAAGATCTCTTCCTCCTCCTCGTACCAGTGGTCGAGGCCGTGGCCCGATCGCCGGAACCACTCGAAGGCGATGTGACCGGCCAGGTCGGCGGCGGGGTACGTCCAGGCGGCGTTCTCCAGGAGTTCGCCACCCACCTCGAGGTCGTAGAAGATCCGCGACCCGGTGTGCCGGCCCGTCGGAGGGCTCTTCGCGGGGCGGAGGAGGTCCTCGCGGACCTCCTCGCGGGGGAAGGCGTACTGCGGGACGGGTAGTTCGGGCTCCCAGACGAGGACGGGGTGGCGGCTGTCGACAACGGTGACGCTGCCCTTGCGGCCGCGCACCCAGCGCTCGCTGGGCTCCCACAGCAGGCCCTCCGGGGTCGTCCTGACGGCCTGCGCGGTGCGGAATGTACTCATGACCGGCTCTCCTTCGGCTGGTTCAAGAGGTGACCTCGGTGAGGTGAGGTCGGTTCGCGTGCGTGTGCCACGCCGCGAGCCCTCCGGGACGCCTGAGGACCCTCAGATACTCTCCGATGTCCACTTATGACACGCTCCCACACCGGGACGGGCCCGAAGCCGAGCCGTCCGGGTCAGCGAAGGCGGGCAGCGGCGTCCCACCCGCGGCCGGTGCGGCACTCGCGGACCACTGCCGTGCCGGGGGAAGATGAGGCCCGTAACCCATGGTCAACCGATACGGAGGAACGGGCAGATGCCGCACGAGCGAGCGGGCAGGCCGGCCGGACCCGAGGACCTCATCGACGTCGCCCGGCTGGTCACGGCGTACTACGCGCTGCACCCCGACCCGGCCGACCCGGGGCAACGCGTGGCGTTCGGTACCTCCGGGCACCGCGGATCCTCACTGTCGACGGCGTTCAACGAGGACCACATCGCCGCCACCAGCCAGGCCATCTGCGAGTACCGCGACTCCCAGGGCACCGACGGTCCCCTGTTCCTGGGCGCCGACACCCACGCCCTGTCGGAGCCCGCCAGGGTCACCGCCCTCGAGGTGTTCGCGGCGAACGACGTCACCGTGCTCATCGACAGCGGAGACGGCTACACGCCCACTCCGGCGGTCTCGCACGCCATCCTCACCCACAACCGGGGCCGCACCTCCGGCCTCGCGGACGGGGTCGTGGTCACCCCCTCGCACAACCCGCCCGCCGACGGCGGCTTCAAGTACAACCCGCCCAGCGGCGGCCCGGCAGGCTCCGACGCGACCTCCTGGATCCAGGACCGGGCCAACGAGATCATCGCCGGCGGTCTCAAGGACGTACGGCGCGTTCCCTACACCAAGGCGCTCGCTGCCCCCGGCACCGGCCGCTACGACTTCCTGGGCACCTACGTCGCCGATCTGCCCAGCGTGCTGGACCTGGACGCGATCCGCGCGGCCGGCGTGCGCATCGGCGCCGACCCGTTGGGCGGGGCCTCGGTCGCCTACTGGGGCCGCATCGCCGAGCAGCACGGGCTCGATCTGACCGTGGTGAACCCGCTCACCGACCCCACGTGGCGGTTCATGACACTGGACTGGGACGGCAAGATCCGTATGGACTGCTCGTCGCCGTACGCGATGGCCTCGCTCATCGAGCGCCGCGACCGCTTCCAGATCGCCACGGGCAACGACGCCGACGCGGACCGGCACGGCATCGTCACCCCGGACGCCGGGCTGATGAACCCCAACCACTACCTCGCCGTCGCCATCTCCTACCTGTTCTCCCACCGCGAGCAGTGGCCCGCCGCCGCAGGGGTGGGCAAGACGCTGGTGTCGTCCGGGATGATCGACCGGGTCGCAGCAGACAGTGGCCGTCAACTGGTCGAGGTTCCCGTGGGGTTCAAGTGGTTCGTCGACGGGCTGGTCGGCGGATCGCTCGGCTTCGGCGGCGAGGAGTCGGCCGGCGCGTCCTTCCTGCGCCGGGACGGCTCGGTGTGGACCACCGACAAGGACGGGATCATCCTGGCCCTGCTGGCCTCCGAGATCACCGCGGTCACGGAACTGACGCCGTCGGAGCACTACGCCGCGCTGACCGCCCGCTTCGGCGAACCCGCGTACGCACGCATCGACGCCCCGGCGACCCGTGAGGAGAAGGCCCTGCTCGCCAAGCTGTCCCCGGCGCAGGTCCGCGCTGACACCCTCGCCGGGGAGCCGGTCACCTCGGTGCTCACCCAGGCGCCCGGCAACGGCGCGCCCATCGGCGGCATCAAGGTGACCACGGAGAACGCCTGGTTCGCGGCCCGCCCCTCGGGCACCGAGGACGTCTACAAGATCTACGGGGAGTCGTTCCTCGGCCCCGACCACCTCAGCCAGGTCCAGGACGAGGCCAAGCTCGTGGTTCTGGCGGCGCTGGGCGGCTGAGCCGAGCGGTCGGCCGTCAGCGCTCCGCAAAGGGCGCGGACGGCCGGCCACCGGGGCGGCCGAGCGGCGGTGACGGAAGGCCGAAATGGTCGGCGATGATCCGTACGGTGTGGGCGCCGTCGGCGTTGAAGTGGGGATCGGTGTCGTACGCCGGGGTGTCCCGGCCGACGATCCCCGCGTCCAGGAGTTCGCGTACCAGCAGGTCGGCCATGCTTCCGCTGCGCCGTGACTCGCGTCGTGCACCGAAGTTGAAGTACGACTTCTCGAACCCGCCGCGGTTGTACGCGAACTGGAACGGGTGCTCGGCGCAGTGCGGGACCATGTAGTTCTGACCGTGCGGGCACGTGCATGCGGGAGTGGAGGCCAGGAACACGGTCTCGACATGATCCGGATCGCTCACGCGGTCCGCGTACCGGAAACCCGTGATGTTGCGCGCCAGCTCCCAGGCACTGTGCCCGTGGTCGGCCGTGTACGCGTCCTGTGTTGCCCAGGTCCAGCCGGACAGTTCACCGGCGGTACGGGGAGGGCGCCCCGCTTCGGTGAAGACGGCGGTCAGGGTGGACAGGGTCATGCCCTTGCAGAAGGTGACGAACGTGTTCGGTGCGAGCCAGGTCATTTCGCCGTCACCTCCGGGGACGGAGACAGCGGCACAGACAGCGGTGGTGAGGGCAGGGCGAAGAAGTCGGCGATCGCCTTCACGAGACGTTCGTGATCGTCGTAGTGGTGGTCGAAACAGTCGTGGGTGTCGGCCCCTTCTTGTGGGCAGGCCGCGTCGGGGCCGATGAGGCGGGCGGCCAGGAGTTCAGGGGACAGGTAGTCGGGGTTCTCGCCGACCCGATACTGGGGGCCATCGAAGCTGAAGCCCAGGATCATGCGGCCACCACGGTGGTACGCGAAGTCGGGCGGGAAAGCCTTCGCGCTGCACGGCTCGGTGACGAACACGACGATCTCCGCGCCGTCCGCGCACATGCTGTTGTAGTTGACGGTGTCGTAGTCGTCGGCCTCCCAGTTGAGCATGTCGTGCACCGCCCACGCCCAGCCGTCCGCCTCGCCGAACGCGAGGGGTTCCCGAAGCCGCTCGCGGAGCCCTTGGGTGAGAACTTCGAGGGGCAGGCCCCGGGCGAAGACGACATTCACCTCGTGGCCGGGGAAGGATCCCTGTATCCAGGTGGTCATGCCGAGCACTCTAGGGCCAAGCACTGACAGTCGCCGTCGGCCGACTCCTGGGACAGCGGATCTTCGGGTTTAGGCGCCGCGACAAGGGTCACCCGGTGCTGTGGAATCGCTTGTCGACAGCGGTTTGAGGTGAGTGACAGTGGCTCGAGAACAGAAGGCCAAGGCCAAGAAGGAGCAGCTCAAGGGCAAGGCGAAGGAGACGGTCGGCCGCGCGGTGGGCAACGAGACGATGGCTGCCAAGGGGCAGGCCGAGAAGTCGAAGGGAGACGCCCGTCAGGCGAAGGAGAAGGCCAAGGACGTATTCCGGGGCTGAGGAGCGCATGGGTGTGCGGCAGGGCCCGCCCGATCCGGTGGGCCCTGCCGC